>NZ_CAGU01000065.1 GCF_000307225.1 Anaerococcus vaginalis | reverse complement strand
GGAAGCACGACACGGTAGTTGGCACCGACGGCAAGCCGCGATGCGGCTGGGCCTCGGCCGATCCGCTCTACGAGAAGTATCACGACACCGAATGGGGACGGCCGCTGCGCGACGATCGCGCGTTGTTCGAGCTGCTTACGCTCGAAGGCTGCCAGGCCGGCCTCTCCTGGATCACCGTGCTGCGCAAGCGCGAGCATTATCGCAAGGTCTATGACGGGTTCGATCCGCAGAAGATCGCCCGCTATACGCCGGCCAAGCTCGCCAAGCTGCTGGCCGATCCTGGCATCATCCGTCACCGCGGCAAGATCGACGCCAGTGTAAGCAACGCCCGCGCCTACATCGAGATCGTAGAACGCGAGGGGTCGTTCTCGAAATTCCTGTGGAGCGTGGTCGACGGCAAGCCGCGCAAGAACCGGCCGAAGACGCTGAAGGGCGTGCCGGCCAAGACGGCCGAGAGCGACGCGCTTTCCAAGAAGCTGGCGAAGGCCGGCTTCAAGTTCGTCGGCTCCACCATTTGTTATGCCTTCATGCAAGCTTCGGGCATGGTCGACGACCATGTCGCGGGCTGCCATCGCTGCAAGGAGTGAGTTTTGAGCAAGCGTGTGTTCATCGGTGCCCTCGGCACCGAGACCAATCAGTTCGTCCCCTTTCCGACGGGCCGCCGCGGCTATGAGGAGCACGGAATCTGGCACGGCGACGCCACCAGGCACGAGCCGACCAACTTCACGGCGCCAATGCATGTCTGGCGCAAGGAGACCGAGAAGCGTGGCTGGACGGTGATCGAGGGGCTGGCGACCTTTGCCGCCCCGTCGGGCACCACCGTTCGCAAGGTCTACGAGGAATTCCGCGACGAGATGCTGGCCAACATCAAGGCCGCCCTGCCGCTCGATGCCGTGCTGATCAACGTGCACGGCGCCATGGTGGCCGACGGCTAACGACGATTGTGAAGGCGACCTGCTCTCGAAGGTCCGCGCCATCGTCGGCCCCAAGGTCGCCATCGGCGCGGAGTTCGACCTGCACTGCCATTTGAGTGCCTTGATGCTCGACAGCGCCGACGTGCTGGTCGGCTACAAGGAATATCCGCACACCGACACGATGGAGCGCGCGGCGGAGCTGTTCGCCATCATCGCCGACACGATCGAAGGCAAGGTAAGCCGGTCATGGCACGTTACGACTGCCGCATGATCGCGCAGTACCGCACGTCCGTACCGCCGATCAGCGAATTTGTCGTCCGCATGAAGTCGCTCGAAGGCAAGGACGGCATCCTCTCGGTGTCGCTGAGCCACGGCTTTTCCTTCGCCGATGTCGAGGATGTCGGCACCCGCACGCTGGTCGTGGCCGATGGCGACAAGGCCAAGGCCGAGAAACTTGCCAAGCAGCTCGGCGAAGAGCTGTGGGCCAACCGCGAGCGCTATGCCACCAAGTACCTCACCATCGCCGAGGCGATGGACCGCGCCGCTTCGCATAATCAGGGCCCGCTGGTGCTGGCCGACCGCGCCGATAATCCCGGCTCCGGCGCCCCCGGCGATTCGACCTTCGTGCTGAAGGAGCTGGTAGCCCGCGAGATCGGTCCGGCACTGTTCGGCGTGATGTGGGATCCGATGGCCTTCCAGATCGCCGAAGAGGCGGGCGAGGGCGCGCGCATCCGCATGCGGCTCGGC
>NZ_HE978633.1:2424-2965 GCF_000307225.1 Anaerococcus vaginalis | reverse complement strand
GGTCGACACTACCAACATCCTGTTCATCTGTGGTGGTGCCTTCTCCGGTATCGACAAGATCATCTCCATGCGTCGCCAGGGCACGTCGATTGGTTTCGGGGCCGAGGTGAGGGGGCCTGAGGATCGCCGTACCGGTGAAGTGCTGCGCGATCTCGAGCCCGAGGATCTGTTGAAGTACGGCCTGATCCCCGAGTTCGTCGGCCGTCTGCCGGTCGTCGCCACCCTCGAGGATCTGGACGAGAGCGCGCTGATCGAGATCCTGACCCGGCCGAAGAACGCGCTGATCAAGCAGTACCAGCGCCTGTTCGACATGGAGAATGTGAAGCTCAAATTCTCCGATGACGCCCTGCGTGCGGTCGCCCAGAAGGCGATCATGCGCAAGACGGGTGCGCGTGGCCTGCGCTCGATCATGGAAACGGTACTTCTCGACACCATGTACGACCTGCCGTCGCTCGACGGGGTCGAAGAAGTGGTAATCAACCGGGAAGTCATTGAAGGACGGGCGCAGCCACTGTATGTGCATGGCGAGCGCAATGAAGGC
>NZ_HE978633.1:0-708 GCF_000307225.1 Anaerococcus vaginalis | reverse complement strand
AGCAGCAGCTCCTCGAACTCGACTCCGTGTCCAAGCGGCTGGAGCGCATTCTCGGCCTGATGGAAGGCGAGATCGGCGTCCTGCAGGTCGAGAAGAAGATCCGTAACCGCGTGAAGCGTCAGATGGAGAAGACGCAGCGCGAGTACTATCTCAACGAGCAGATGAAGGCGATCCAGAAGGAGCTGGGCGAGACCGAAGACGGTCGCGACGAGGTTTCCGAATTGGAGAAGCGCATCAAGAAGACGCGGCTCAGCAAGGAAGCGCGCGAGAAGGCCAATGCCGAGCTGAAGAAGCTCCGGACCATGAGCCCGATGTCGGCCGAGGCGACGGTGGTGCGCAACTACCTCGACTGGCTACTGTCGATTCCATGGCGCAAGCCGACCAAGATCATCAAGGATCTGAAGTACGCCGAGGACATTCTCAACGCCGATCATCACGGCCTCGAGAAGGTGAAGGAGCGCATCCTCGAGTACCTCGCGGTGCAGCAGCGCGTCGACAAGATGAAGGGGCCGATCCTGTGCCTCGTCGGACCGCCGGGCGTCGGCAAGACTTCGCTGGGCAAGTCGATCGCCAAGGCGACGGGCCGCAACTTCGTTCGCATGTCGCTGGGCGGCGTGCGCGACGAGGCCGAGATTCGTGGCCATCGCCGGACCTACATCGGCTCGCTGCCGGGCAAGGTCATCCAGAGCATGAAGAAGGCGAAGTCGT
>NZ_HE978632.1:2325-3015 GCF_000307225.1 Anaerococcus vaginalis | reverse complement strand
GGTGAGATCGTCGAGGAGCGGACCGTCCACGTATTCGATCTCCATGGACATCCCGAAGCGACAATTGCCTACGCGTGGCGGTCGTCGCCTGAAGTGCAATCGAACGTCGTGTTGCGCCAAGGCGAGATCGAAGGCCCCGACGACGCCGTCAGAGCCGTTATTCTTGCAAGCCGCTAGGCTTGCCGCCTCGATCGTGAGTCGCGAGAAAAGCGACGACATCGCCGACGGTCTCGAACTTCTCCGCGGCCGCATCGGGAATTTCGACGTCAAACTCATCTTCCAGCGACATGATCGTCTCGACGACGTCGATGCTGGTGACACCCAGCTCGTCCATCCGTGCGGTTTCGGTAATCTTGTCGGCGTCGATTTGGAATTTCGCCGCCATAACGCGGCTGACCCGTTCCGACACTGTGTTCATAGTCTTTCCTCCTGCTCGGAAAGGTAACGCTGTCACCCGGCCGGCTGATCCCTATTTGGTACCGCGCGGTCTGCGCGGCAACCTCAAACCCTCGAACACCCTGGAAAAGGCGACTTGCCTCGCCCTACACCAAGGCTTTTACGCCCCACATTAGTATTTTGCGTTTTAATCGCCGGCGCGCAACCAGGACAGGTTGGCGCGAGGGCCGCTAGCTCTCGCTCTCCGGCCGACGTGACGAAAAGGCGCTGGTGCGCCGGAGCGTGGGGGCGCAC
>NZ_HE978632.1:0-750 GCF_000307225.1 Anaerococcus vaginalis | reverse complement strand
ATTGCGGGAAATGCTTGCCGAGCGTTGCGCCCCAGGCCTCGCCGATGGCCCTGCCGGCGGCATTGAATTCCGCAATATCCGTGACATAGGCACGTAACGCGACGAGATGCGATGGTTCGCCGCCTGCGGCCTTCAGCACGCTGACGATATTGCCAAGCGCCAGCCGCCACTGTGCGCCGGCATCCGTTCCTTGCGGGATGTTCGCCTGTCCCGGCTCCTTGCCGATCTGTCCCGCGATGCGGACGCTTTTCGTCCCGGTCGCCACGACAGCATGCGAGAAGCCGCGCGGCCGTGGCCAGCCTTCCGGCAGAATCGGTGTGTAGGCGATGTCGGACGTACTCATGATCTCGTTTCCTCCAAAGGGGTATGCGCTGCCATTTGATAGGGAGGCAATTTACGGGTGATGGGTTCTCCGGGGCAAACCCTCGTGATTTCGCACAAGGGCTTGACGTAGTTGCTTGAAAGGGGTGATCTTCAACCAAGTGGGGGGAGATCCAATGAAAATTCTGGTCGTTGCGGCATCGCTAATGCTGATGGGCGCCTGCGCGCCAATGCAGCAGATCGAAAGGGTTCCTGAAGTAGACCCGAAGATGGCCGAAGCTTTCGCACAAACGAAGTCGTTCGTGTATGAGAGAGCCGTCGTTCGCGGCGAACGTGGTGAGGGAGTGGTAACGGTGCAGGGAGGCCTCGCATGCGTGCCGCATGCTCAGGGCCTCGCCCAATCGGAACAGTATGCCGCGACGAACCAGG
>NZ_HE978631.1:2505-3106 GCF_000307225.1 Anaerococcus vaginalis | reverse complement strand
GTTGCGCAGCATCAGCGCAACGCTGCTGTCCTCGCCGACGCCCAGCGCGGCGAGTCCGCTCGCCGCCCGCGCCGCATTGACCTGGATCTCGCTCCAGGCCCTGAAGCGATCGCCTGCCGTTAACACCAGCCATCGCACCCGCGTTCATGGCGTTACTCCCGGATCACATCGCCGATCAGCTTGTAGCTTGTGCCATCGAAGCGCTGCAGGCGCAGCGACTGATAGGGCAGATAATCGTCGGGCCCGGTTTCGATCACAATACCGGGTAAAAGTGAGCGGCGTCGTGAAACCCTTGAGGCTCGTGGCCTGACGCATGAAGTTCTCGCGCGTCAACACGTTGCCCGCCTGGCGCAGGAGATGCGCCAGAATGTAACCATTGGAGTAGCCGGCGGCGACGAAGGAGTCGTGCGGATTGAGTTCGGGCGCCCATTTCTGAGCCCAGTCGAAATACTCCTTCATGCCGGGGTCGTTTTCCCAGGTCGGATCGCCCGCACTCTTGCTGTTCGCTGCGGTGATGATCCCGGTCGCGGCATCGGCGCCGGCCGGCTTCAGCACACCGGGAATCGACGCTGAGCCGACCGGCAGGTAGATCTGCGGCTTC
>NZ_HE978631.1:0-755 GCF_000307225.1 Anaerococcus vaginalis | reverse complement strand
AGGCCGAGTTCACCCATCTTGGGCCACAGCTCGCGCGGGAAGCGATCGGTCTTGTCAATCTCGGCGGCGATCGGTGCCACTTCGGCGGCCGCGAAGCGCTGGACCTGCTCGCGCAGCGCGTCGGCGGTCTCGCCCAGGCCGAAATCGAACGGCGGCATTGCGTTGGGAATCATGATGTCACGGGCCTGCTGTTGTTGGTCGTTTCAGTTCTTTTCGGTTTTCGGTTCAGTCTTCACGTAGATGCGGATCATCTTCCATTGGGCGTCCGACGGAATGAACTCCAGCTCGAAAGTGAGGCGTGACGGCTCCGTCGGGAAATAGCCTTTCACGATCAGCTTGCCGTCACCATCCACCGCCGCCTTGGGCGCATAGATCGGAGTCATGGCGGCGATGATGTCGAAGTCGATGCTCTTCTTGTTGAACTCGTTGAACGTCGCCTTGAGTTGTTCCGGCGTGAACTGATCGCGGAACGGCTTGGCGGCCTTGGCGTGAAAGATGTCGTAATTGCCGCTGACGTTGGCATCGTTGAAGGTGAGCAGCGTCGCCTTCACCAGCGCTTCGAGCGCCCGGTCGGGCGGCACCTTGTTCTGCGCCATCGCAGGAAGGGCGAACAGCACGAGCGCAACCGCGCACAGAAAACGATTGAACGCCCGCATCGATGGCCTCCGAGGCTGGACGATAGCCCGCCCACGCTCCGAAGCGAAGCCGCACAGACGGCCTCACCCGTCAGCCCGCGCCACGCAAAGCCGCTGCAG
>NZ_HE978630.1:2233-3238 GCF_000307225.1 Anaerococcus vaginalis | reverse complement strand
TTGAACCAGTGATAGTGTTCGCGCTCTGCCCAGCTCACCATGACGCGGGAGCCGTCGAAATACTCCATGTTGGGCGGCAAATACGGCCGCATCGCCTGCTGCGAGAGCGTGCGGCACTTGTGCAGCGACTGCCCCTCGCGATAGGCATGCCGGAAAGCCTGCACCACGCGACGTAGCGCACCTGTCCGAATGCCCCACGCGATGATCTCGCGCTCGAAGGCTTCGGCTTCCTCCTTCGTCGGTCCAAACTTCGGGATGCGGCGCGCGCTGAAGCGCTCCCGCCAAAGCCAGTCTTTCAATGCGTCGGCTTGATGAGCAGCCGCCATGTGAGCGACGTACCGCCACTGCCCATCGCGCAGGACCTGGCCTACCCAAAACTCCTGCCCGTTCGTGATGCGCCGGCACTGTTCGTTGAGCTGCCGCCAGTCGGCCGAGCAGAATGGCTCGGTGCGATGCAGATCCACCACGTAGGGCAGGCAGCGACGTTTCTTCGCCGACGTGTCCACGATTTTGCGCTTCGCCAACTTGAGCAGCTCCAAGCTTCCCACGCTGGCCTGTCTCGACGGGAGTCATAGCGCTCCCATGCGCCAATACCAGTCGCTGCATCTGCCACCGGAAACGGAGTGCCTCACCAGAGCTTGTGTGACTGCAGCGACAGCACAGGTCATCCCACTATCCTTGCATTCGCCAAGTCCCAAAGGCCGCGCGCCTCTGCGACCATGACAGCCATCAGAAGAGGGGACTCTATGGATCGCATCGAAGCAAATCTCCGCGCGCTGTCCGGCAGTTGCGCAGGCGCCAATTTGGCCATCGCTACCGTCATCGATTATCTCGCGCATCGAGGGCTGATAGATCGCGCTGAGTTGACGGTGCACCTTCGCGGCATGGCGGAAGCGGTGGCGGCTGGCGTTCCCGAAACGCAGAAGACGCTTCATTGGATCGCCGATCAGGCGGACGAGTTGGGGAAGCCAACCGACCCGAAGCAACCGTATCTGCGACTGATTT
>NZ_HE978630.1:0-641 GCF_000307225.1 Anaerococcus vaginalis | reverse complement strand
GGGGGGCGGGTTCTCGACCTCCTCGGGGATCGGATCGTACATGCGCGGATCGTCGGGGATCGCCAGTATCTGAGCGCTGAGGTCGTTGCGCGGCGTCACGCCAATCACCTTCAGGCGCTTGGCATAGGCTGTGCCCAGACCGAACTGGACAATCGTTCGCTCCTTGCGGGCGCCCGTATAGATCGACGGCAGGGTGCCGGGGCCGACAACAATGCGATCGCCGTCGTCATTGGCCTTGGTCGCCGTAAACGGGCCAGTGAGCTCGCCCCTGAAGTTGCGGACTGCCAGATAGTGACTGCCGCCGGGCATGAAGGTCATTGGCTCCGACAAGGTCATGGTACGCGACGCGGCGTCCCATGCGAGCACCTCGGCGGACTGTCCCCACTTCGGCATGTCGTGGCTGACCGCGATGCCGTCGCCATACAGCACCATCAAGCCTTCTGCCTCGGTGCTGAAGCCAATGATGCGGCGGCGATAGCGATTGGCGCGTAAGAGGTTCCACACAACCTCGCGGGCCTGGCTGCGCACGGTGACGCCGTGCAGCGCCACCGTCGAGAGGTTCATCTGCGGACTGTCATCGAACGCCTCGGTGATCGTGTCCGGTCGCCAGGAACGCGTATCCATGAACGTGCCGACGATCC
>NZ_HE978629.1:2285-3366 GCF_000307225.1 Anaerococcus vaginalis | reverse complement strand
ATTTCATGACGTCGCGCGATGCAGTGCGCGAGTTGCAGCAACATCTGCCTTTGCGGGGAATGTTCAAGACGGACGCGCTCGACATTATCGCCGGCTATCCGTCGTTTCTCTATGGTCCGCGCGAAGAGCGATTTTACAAATATTTCCAGACCATGGTGTCCGTGGTTCATACTGACAAGACAGGGATATCGACCTTGAAGGCGCGGGCTTTCTCGGCGGAAAATGCCAAGGAGATCGCCGATACACTCCTGCAGCTAGGCGAAGGATTAGTCAATCGCCTCAATGAGCGGCTTCTGCGCGATGCTGTGGGGCGAGCCGAAGCCGAGGTGATCGAAGCCCAGAGCCGGGTTATCGCCGCTCAGGCCGCTTTGACAGCGTTCAGAAACAAGGAGCTTCTTATTGATCCGGCGCGCAACGCTGTGGCGCTGGCTGAGCTCATTGCCAAGCTCTCGGCGGAGCTCGCCACGACGCGTGCGCAGATCGCCGAAGCAAAGATGAACTCGTCAACCGGGCCGCAGGTTCCGATTCTCGAGCGCAAGGCAATCGCTCTTGACGAGCAGATCACGTCGGAGCGAACGCGTGTCGCGCGCAGTTCAGACGGCTTAGCCGAGCGGATCGCCGCCTACGAGCACTTCGTACTTGAGCGCGAATTTGCCAACAAGATGTTGAGTACCAATGAGGCAGATCTCGTACGGGCGAAGGCGGAAGCCGCGAAACAGCTGCTGTATCTGGAGAGAGTTGTTGAACCCAATCTGGCTGACTATTCTACCCAACCGAAGCGGTTGCGTAGCGTGCTAACGGTATTTGTCGCGAATCTTCTTTTGATGTTGATCGCCTGGCTGATCTTCGTTGGAGTTCGTGAGCACGGCTCTCAAATTAGGTGATCCGCCGATCGCCCAGCGAGTGTCCCTATGTGGGCCTCTATGTTGCTGGCGAGGGTTGTCGTTCTGTCGTCAGTAGCCTTGGGCTAGCTTTGGGAGTTTCCTAGGTGGCAAATGTCATTTCGATTTCAACGTACTTTTGTGCTGGTTGATCTACGTATGATCCAGACATGCTGTTCTGATGACAGTTTAGGTGTTTG
>NZ_HE978629.1:0-1214 GCF_000307225.1 Anaerococcus vaginalis | reverse complement strand
TTCCTTCTTGAACGGCATTCTCTATCGGCGCGATGGCGTGTCGCTCAATCTCTGGGAACGAATTGTGACGCTATCACTGGCATATAGAAATGCCGTTGATATACGCATTTTCGTGACAGCTACCGACTACGATGACCCGCGTATTGTGGTGGTAAATAGCCCTGCTGATGTGCTCAGGAGCCACCATTACCAAGAGTCTGATATTTTATTATTTGACTTCGGTATTCACAACACAATCTTCGATTTGATTTTGGCGGCCAAGCCTTGGCAGAAGAAAGTCACATACTTTCACAACATCACTCCCTCGGCGTTATTTCCTAATACCAGTCGACACTCCGTAACCGTTATGTCTGAGAGGCAAAGATCGAATTTATTCTGCTCTGACTTTGTATGGTGCAACAGCGAATTTACCAGGAACGACCTCACTGATTTGGGCTATCCCATTGATCAGATAGGCATACTTTATCCACCAATCATCATCGGCGAAGGCTCTTCAAATTGTAGGCCACAAACGGGGCCAGCACACCTCTTGTATGTGGGCCGCTTCGTCAAGCAGAAGGGTATTATGGATCTTTTGCAGGCAGTCGCTTACGCAAGAGATTCTGGCAATGCGAACTTTGCTTTGAAGCTCGTAGGTACCCAGCGCTATTCGGATCGAGAGTATGCCAATGAAGTTCTAAGCTTCATCAGGCGCAACGATTTGGACGCGCTAGTATCAGTCGAGGGCGAGCTTAGCGAAAGGGACCTTCTTTGTCGATTTAATGAAGCTCACTGTTTGATATTGCCATCCTATCATGAAGGATTTTGTTTGCCTATTGCTGAAGCTCTGAGCCGTGGCTGCTATGTAATATCTTATGACGCAGGTAATTTGCGCTATATCGCCGGTGGGTTGAGTGACCTCGTTCCAACCGGAGATGCTGGCCGTTTAGGGGAATCTATCGTCAGGTTCGTTAAACAGTTCTCTAAGCCTCGGGGGCAAAGGCTGTATGAGACTGATTCTGGTCCCATTGACGTTATGACATTTGAGCGAAAGGCGATCGAACTTTGCTCAGAAATACTCGAAAGCGCTCTGTTGCCGCTCAATTTTCTTCTGTTTTTTTGACAACGCCATTAATTCGCATAAGGCTCACCCTGTAAAACAGCCAGCAGTGATTGATGCTACGGATGATCGGGTTGTTGATGGCAGCGCTAAACGAGATTTTCTCGTAAACGCG
>NZ_HE978628.1:2889-3391 GCF_000307225.1 Anaerococcus vaginalis | reverse complement strand
CGTCCGTGAAGCCTAGCCAGTTCAGGAACCGCCACTTCGCGGGACGGGCAGCAAACTCGGCATGAACGCTACATTGCTGTAGTGGCTGTGCTCGTTCTTCCCGTGCTGGACGACGCTGATCTGCTTTGCGTGCCGGCCAAGTGTGCCCTTCCAGCCGCTGTTTGCGCAAAAGATGAAGTGGTCATCACCAAACTGCGCCCTGATCAGCCTCTCCAGCTCCCGCTGTGGCGTATCCGATGCGTTGCTGGATCGTCCGCCATTCTTTACCCAGGTGCTCCAATGCCTGATGTTCATACAGTGGAGCTCGATGCCAGTCCCGTTGTGCGAGTGCATTTGGAGAGTTGACATCACTGCATCATCGAGTACGAACTCGTTGCCGTCCTTGATCCATAGTTTATAGAGCAGGCGATCGGTGAAGCATGCACTGGCCATTGTGACATCCAGCCCCTCCCTCTCGAACCATGGCTGCTGCACTAGCAAGAACCTCAGCTCGGCTGCCTTT
>NZ_HE978628.1:0-1231 GCF_000307225.1 Anaerococcus vaginalis | reverse complement strand
AGCAGATCACTGGCACATGTTCCGTCAGGTCCCTTCTAGATGAAGCGGCTGCGCTGCGCTCATCCGGTGACGGAATAGTCGCTCATGCTCGCTTGCTCGCATTTCTCGACTAGTCCGTCACGAGGTTCTAATCGGCATTCCTCAGAAGGAGAGATCTACCCCTGTTCATCACTGAGGTACCGAAGCGAACTCGTCCTGCAAGAGACTGTACGGAGCCATTAAGGCACTTCGACAATTGGGGAATGAACCACTGGAAACGGCAAATATCCGCTAATGATCTCAAGGGGATATTTCCGCTGTTCCTGCTACCGGCTGCAGAACGCAACAACTGCGTAGAAAGAGGGAGTGCCGCCCTGCGTTGAAGTGGTGCGTGCCCCAACGCAGGCGATCGGGTACGTATTTCGATCGACACCAAGGATGTGCAGCTTGGTGCGCGGACCCTCTTCTTATAGCAGCATGCTTGTGCGCGCAGTTGCTGCTTTTGGCGGATGCAGCACGAATAAAGCCCCCTACAGCGCTGATCCGTGCCCTGCGCGCAGCAGCAGTAGCGGCCCACTCCGGATTTTGCCGTAGACGTCGTTTTGAGCACCTAGCAGCTGTCTTGTTACAAGATCACTCTATGCGCTGTGATCGAGCGATCTTCTGTGTCGGATCAAGACCCATCCGGCCGCGCTAGCAGCGTATGCCTCATACGCCCGAGAGCAACCGAACTTTTGGCAGGGACCCGTCAATCACCGGCCTGATTTCGGTAGGAATAGCACCTGCATGACCACAGTTTGCGCTCAGCACAAACACACGAGGAGACGTGCTATGAGCATCATGGCGAAACTCAACCTCACGCAGCTGAAGCGGCCCACCAGTAAGAGCCCGCTGGAGAAGCGGCGTGACAACCTGATCCAGAAGCTCGAAGAGCAGTCCAAGCTGGCCGAGCATGAGGCCAAGGGCACGAAGTACTCCGTCACCAAGAACGTCTGGACCCGCGACGATGCCGGCAACAAGACCCGCATCACTCGCGACAAGCTGATCAGGCCTTGGTACTTTGCCGACGGTCAGGGTGTGAGCCTCACCATCCGTTATGGGGCACGCGTGCTCGATCTCGGCAAGGGGCGTAAGGCCGTGTCTGTCCCGGCGGTGTCGGCCATTCCCGAAGTGATCGCGACCGTCATCACTGCTGTGAAGGCGGGCGAGCTGGATGCTGCGATGGATGCAGCCGTCCAGGCTGGAAAGGCGA
>NZ_HE978627.1:2889-3388 GCF_000307225.1 Anaerococcus vaginalis | reverse complement strand
GTCTCGGCCTGGAGGTTGGGCTGCCAGCCCATCGTCCAGGGGAACTTCGCCGGATCGTTGAAGGCCGTGGCCCCGGCGGCGATGAAAAGCTGCGGCACCTTCTTCTGGTTCATGTAGGGGCGGATCGCCATGTTGAGTGGCGTGCCCAGCACATTGAACACCAAGGCCACCTGATCGCTCTCGACCAGACGGCGCACGTTCTCGACCGCCTTAGGCGGCGAACAGCCGTCGTCGAGCGTGATGAAGGTAATCTTGCGGCCATTGATGCCGCCTTTGGCGTTCAGCCACTTGAAGTAGGCTTCCTCAACCTTGCCGAGCTGGCCGTAGGCCGATGCCGGGCCGGAATAGGCGATGGTCTGTCCAACCTTGATTTCGGTCGCCGAAGTTCCGGGACCGTATTTCGGCTGCGCGAACGCCGAGCTCGCACCGAGTGAGACGACAGAAAGTCCGGCGACAAGAGCCGCCGTTCTGAAAAACCGCATGCGCTTCCTCCGCTTCC
>NZ_HE978627.1:0-1098 GCF_000307225.1 Anaerococcus vaginalis | reverse complement strand
GGGAAAGTCATGTCGAACTTGCCGGCGATGAAGGAGAGCATACGCGTCGAGCGTCCGGAATGATCGAGTACTCGATGCCGTCGAGATAGGGCCGGTCCCTTCTTCCAGTAGTCGGGATTCTTCACGAGCTTGATGCCTTCGTTCATCCTGAACTCGGCCAGCTTGAAGGGCCCGGTGCCGACAGGCTTGCGGCGCATGTCGGCAGCAGGAACGTGGCAAGGGTAGATCGGCGAGTAACCCGAGGCGAGCAGCGCCAGCAGCGACGGCTGCGGCTGCTTCAGGTGCAGGGTGACGTCGAAGTCGCCGCCGGCTGTCGCCTTCTCGACGTTGCCCCACCAGGCCGAACGCGGATTGCGACGCAGCTTATCCTCGCCAAGCAGCAGGTCGAAGGTGCAAACCACGTCCTTCGACGTGAACGGCTTGCCGTCATGCCACTTCACGCCTTCGCGCAGTTTGAGGGCGAGTTGCTTGCCGTCGCCGCTCCATGACCAGCTCGTCGCAAGATCCGGCACGATCGACTCGAAGCTGTTCTTGGCGACATTCTGGTCGAACACGACGAGATTGTTGTAGAGTGCCATGAACGGCACGGCGACAGACACGGTCGCTTCTTCGTGGATCGACGCGCTGGGCGGCGTATCCATGTGCTGGATCTTCAGCACGCCACCCGTCTTCTGGCTCCAGCCAGGACCTGGAGCAAGAATCAATGCGGCCGCCGCAGCGGCCAGGGCGAAACTCCCTGCCCTTATCTTCATACAGTCTCCTCCTCACGCAGGCCGCGTTAACGAAGTCACGGCACCATTCAGTTGGCGGGAGTATGAAGACCTGTCTGAATTTCACAAACTCTGCAGAGCGATACCGTATGAACGCTCTGGCGTTTGTGAACGTTACGGGCAGTCGCCGATTCGCTTGCCGCTCAACACGGAGCTGCCCTTGACCGTCGTGCCGGACTTGTCCTTGGCCTCGATCTGCCCCAGCCCCTCGTAGCTCGTGGCGCTGTAGGTAACTTCCGCCTTCGCCGTGACACCTGCAATTGCGTCGGAAGGCGGGCAGGTCAGCGTGGCCGTCAGCACACCTGCCTTCTTGGCGCCCTCCTGGTAC
>NZ_HE978626.1:2672-3534 GCF_000307225.1 Anaerococcus vaginalis | reverse complement strand
GGGCACGACGTTGGGATACTGAGCGACCGGCAGGGTCGCCAGCGCCACGCCGCCGATCAGCACGATGACGATGGCGAGAACGTTGGCCAGAACCGGCCGGTTGATGAAGAACGCGGAGATCATGGTTGCGTTTCCCGGCCGGTCACTTCGGGGCGGCGGGGGCGCCGTCGGTCGTAACGGGGATGGTCGTCAGTTTGGGCACGATCTTGGCGCCGGGGATTGCGGCACCGTTCAGGTTGAGGACGACCTGATCGTCGGGCTTCAGGCCTGTCGAGATGACGCGCAGGCCGTTGGGGAGCAGCTGCCCGGTAGTGACCCGGGTCTGGGTGACGACATTGTCCTTGTTAACCGTCAGGAGATACTTGCCGGCCTGATCCTCGGCGATGACCCGTTGGGCACCAGCAGCGAGGCCGCGGGAGCCAGGCCTTTCGGCATCTTCACGCGCACGAAGAAGCCGGGAATCAGAGTGCGATTCGGATTGCTGAACAGGGCGCGGACCAGGATCGTGCCGGTCGTCGCGTCGAGCTCCGGCGAGACGTAGTTGAGGAATCCCTTGTGGGGGAAGCCCTCCTCGTTCATCAGGCCGATCTCGACCGGGACCTTGCTCAGCTCCTCGACGTCGATGCGACGCTCTTTCAGGTTCTGGCGGATCTGCAGCACGTCCTGCTCGCTCATGTTGAACGTGACGTATATCGGGTCGAGCTGGACGATCGTGGCGAGCTTGGTGGCGGTCGAAGCGCCGACCAGTTCGCCGACCGAGATCAAGTGCTTGCTGACGATGCCGTCGAACGGCGCAAGGACCGTCGTATAGTCGAGGTTCGTCTGGGCAACCGTGAGGTTGCCCTCGGCGTTCTCGACGTTG
>NZ_HE978626.1:0-666 GCF_000307225.1 Anaerococcus vaginalis | reverse complement strand
GGGCTTCTCGTCTCATTTGACAGCCTCGATTGTTTGCCAGATCCGGGCAGGGGTTGCTGGCCCCTCGAAGTTGCGCACGCCGAGCGGCGCGAGCGCATCGAGGATGGCGTTGGCGATGGCCGGAAAGGCCGCGATGGCGCCGGCTTCGCCACAGCCTTTCACGCCCAACGGGTTGGTGGTGCACGGTATTCCGTTGAAGCCGAGGTCGAAGGACGGCAGGTCGTCGGCACGGGGCAGGGCATAGTCCATGAACGAGCCCGTCACCATCTGGCCGGATGCGGGGTCGTAGACCGCCTGTTCCAGCAGAGCCTGGCCGATGCCCTGTGCCATGGCGCCATGCGCCTGGCCGGTCGCCACCATGGGATTGACCAGCACGCCATAGTCGTCGACGGCGGTGTAGCGCACGAGATCGACGCAGCCGGTGTCGCGGTCGATTTCAACTTCCACGACATGGGCGCCGTTGGGAAAGGTCATGTGCTCGCGCGTCCAAGCGTGAAAGGTGTCGAGCGGTTTGCCCTTCTCGCGCCCCAGTGCCGCCACCTCGAACAGGCCGATGGCACGGTCGGTACCGGAGACGACGAAGCGTTCTCCCTCGAGCCGAATATCGGCTTCGGCCGCCTCCAGCGCCTCCGCCGCAAGTGCCGTTCCCTTGGCGATGATCTCATC
>NZ_HE978625.1:3654-4368 GCF_000307225.1 Anaerococcus vaginalis | reverse complement strand
AGTTCCTGTGGAATCAATCACGCACGAAGCGCTGGTCGACGATGTGTTCGCGGTGATGGATGCACTCTCGATCCAGAAGTGTGTGCTCGCCGGCTTCTCGCGCGGTGTCATGACGGTCATGCGAGCGGTGCTTCGCCATCCCGAGCGGTTCGAAGGATTGATCCTGATGAACGGCACGGGCGAGGTGCAGGTGCCGGGAGCAACGCCCACTCCTCGAGTCCCGCCGTCCAAATGGCCAGGAGAGACTCATCGCGATCGGCTCAAGTGGTTCATCGATCGGAGCACGCCCGAAGCGGATGTCGAGCATGTCAGGCGCTGGGGGGTAAACATCCTGTCGCGCGCCACCCCCGAAGCCGCCGAAAGGATCATGTCGATGCAGTGGGACCAGCCCGTCGACTGGGAAAGCGAACTGCCTCGCTGGCGACTCCCCACATTGCTGTTGCATGGCGAGAGGGACTTCGCCTGCAATATGGAGACGTGGCGCTACATCAACTCTCTGATCCCTGACAGCAAGCTGGTCGTATTCGAAGGTTCTGGCCACATTCCAGCGATGACCAGACCTCACGACGTAGCCGCAGAGATCAATGCCTTCTTCGGTACGTAGGCGGACATCTCCCTTCTCGGCCCGGAGCGCAATACCTAGGTCGTCTCTGATCCTTCAGAATGACGAACGTTGGGGCGGCGTCGCCAACTCTTCGCCAACCAAGTTGAAGC
>NZ_HE978625.1:1628-2646 GCF_000307225.1 Anaerococcus vaginalis | reverse complement strand
TTCCGACAGTTCGACTAAGCCCTTGCGAAGGCCGACGTGGACTTGCTCGTAGGGCATAGGTATCGCGCGCATCCCCATTGTCTGAAATATCGAGGACCAAGGTCCTGACAGAGGGGTGCGGACCTTCACACCAGCCAGGTCATGGACCGTTCGAACAGGCTTCGAGCCGTAGAAGGAGCGCGCGCCGTTGTCATACAGGCAGAGACCGACCAGCCCGTGACGTTCGAGCGCGGCCAAGAGTTCTGTTCCGATTGGACCGTCGATGACCCGCCGCAGATGATCCGTCGATCGAAAGATGTATGGCAACGCGGGAACATGGGCTGCCGGCACAATGCTGCTCAGGGATGCGAGATTGACCCTTGCCAGATCGAGTGTCCCATTTTGCACAGCGCCGATCGCGAAGATCTCGGATGATATGGAATTCGAACCGAGTGACGCGATTTTTATTCGGCCAGAAGTCCGCTGCTCCAGGAGCAGGCCCATGTAGGCGACCGCCTGCACCGATGGATGTTCGGCAGCGTACACATCTGCCGACCGCAAATCTAACCCGGCGGCTTTTGCGCAAGGAAGGAAGAGCAAGAGTGCGGTTAGAGCGCTGCGTAAGGTCATTGCATGTTCAGTGTGGATTGGGTGGCATCGGATCTCATAGCGTGAGTCATGGTTGCTTAATTGGCTGTATCGGCACAGAGTCTCGGCCAATTAGGCACTCGACGCGTCGCACGGCGGGAGACTGGAAGTTGGAACGGCTGTTTTCCACCCATGACGTTCATCCGCGCGAGCGATTTGCCTATTGGCACGACGTTGCTTGCAAGACCCTGGTAAACCACCATTCAAAGCCTCATGGGCAACAACCGTTTCACGCGCACCTCGAAGCCGGAAGCTTGGCGGACATCGGGCTTGTGCAATTTGAGACTTCGGCCCTCACAGTGCATCGAACGCAACGACATGTTGCCCTGGCGGGTTGATGATGTCTACCTCTGCCGTCAAATGGCGGGGACCCTGGCGATAGAGCAGCTCA
>NZ_HE978625.1:0-903 GCF_000307225.1 Anaerococcus vaginalis | reverse complement strand
CGGTTCTCCATGGGCGCCCGATTGCTTGTCCTCAAGCTCCATCGCCGCGATTTGGAGGCAAGAGTGGGCAAGACGACCCAATTGCTGGCTCGTATTCTCAGTCCGGCTCACGGTGACTGTGGCCTGACGTCGGGTTTTGTCGCACTTTTACCGGATCATGCAGAACGAATGACCGCTGCGGCTCAAGCGCAAGTACGGGATCAAACGCTCGACCTTGTTGCCACGTCGCTAGGCAGCCTTGCAGGCGGCCCAGTGCGTTTATCCTGCTCGAAACTCGTGGTTCTAAAGAAGGTGTGCCAGGCGATCGAAGCGAGCCTTTCGAATCCTGGCCTTGACCCGGCCGCTGTGGCGGAGAGCGCAGGCGTCAGCATCAGATACGCGAATTCCATCTTGGCACATCGGGAGACATCGATTACGCGACTTGTTCGTTCTCTGCGCTTGGCGCGTTGTCAGGCGGCTTTGAGTGATCCCCTGCAGAGACATCGGACAATCAGCGAGATTGCCTATGGATGGGGTTTCTCGGATATGACCAACTTCAGCCGCGTCTTCAAGGCAGCCTTTGGGATGGCTCCTCGCGAATGGCGGCATCGTATGACGCAGAAGTTGGCTGAGTAACTGCTCATGCTCCATTGCGGGGGCACTGGAATATGCCGACCCCCTGACATCTGACGAGGCAGAGACCCTTCGCGCCGTCGTAAGGGGGTCTCGAGATCCCCGCCTGAGGAGGCGTGACCTGGCAGACGTTTCCGGAGCCGAAACCGTCGAGGCCGCGCAAGCGCTAGAACGAAGTTCGCCACCTCGGCGGATCGGGATCAGGCGCCCTGACCGGGTGCCGGCGCAACGGCAGCCGCTATGGTCGCGACGGCCTTGGCAGGCGTCTCATCAGGGGGCTGGCAGCGATGA
>NZ_HE978624.1:3670-5274 GCF_000307225.1 Anaerococcus vaginalis | reverse complement strand
CCAAACGAAAAATGACAAAAGTCAAGATCAAACTAAAATTGAGAGTTTGATCCTGGCTCAGGATAAACGCTGGCGGCGTGCATAACACATGCAAGTCGAACGATGAAACTTAGATGATTTCTTCGGAATGAACTTAAGCGGATTAGTGGCGAACGGGTGAGTAACACGTGAGTAACCTGCCTTACACAAGGGGATAGCCTTTGGAAACGAAGAATAATACCCTATAAAGTCAATTTATCGCATGATAGAATGACCAAAGATTTATCGGTGTAAGATGGACTTGCGTCTGATTAGCTAGTTGGTGAGATAAAGGCCCACCAAGGCAACGATCAGTAGCCGGCTTGAGAGAGTGTACGGCCACATTGGGACTGAGACACGGCCCAAACTCCTACGGGAGGCAGCAGTGGGGAATTTTGCACAATGGGGGAAACCCTGATGCAGCGACGCCGCGTGATTTAGAAGGCCTTCGGGTTGTAAAAATCTTTTTTATGGGATGAAAATGACAGTACCATAAGAATAAGGTCCGGCTAAATACGTGCCAGCAGCCGCGGTAATACGTATGGACCGAGCGTTGTCCGGAATCATTGGGCGTAAAGGGTACGTAGGCGGCCCAGTAAGTTAGAAGTGAAATAATATAGCTCAACTATATAAAGCTTTTAAAACTGCTAGGCTTGAGAGATGGAAGGGAAAGTGGAATTCCTAGTGTAGCGGTGAAATGCGCAGATATTAGGAAGAATACCGGTGGCGAAGGCGACTTTCTGGTCATCATCTGACGCTGAGGTACGAAAGCGTGGGTAGCAAACAGGATTAGATACCCTGGTAGTCCACGCTGTAAACGATGAGTGTTAGGTTCTTGGAATAATCTGGGAGCCGCAGCTAACGCATTAAACACTCCGCCTGGGGAGTACGCACGCAAGTGTGAAACTCAAAGGAATTGACGGGGACCCGCACAAGCAGCGGAGCATGTGGTTTAATTCGACGCAACGCGAAGAACCTTACCAAGTCTTGACATAATACGGAGGGAATTAGAGATAGTTTCTTAAGACTTCGGTCTACTGTATTACAGGTGGTGCATGGTTGTCGTCAGCTCGTGTCGTGAGATGTTGGGTTAAGTCCCATAACGAGCGCAACCCCTATCGTTAGTTACCATCATTAAGTTGGGGACTCTAGCGATACTGCCGGTGATAAACCGGAGGAAGGTGGGGACGACGTCAAATCATCATGCCCTTTATGACTTGGGCTACACACGTGCTACAATGGCAGGTACAGAGGGCAGCGAAAGAGCGATCTGAAGCGAAACTCAAAAAACCTGTCCCAGTTCGGATTGTACTCTGCAACTCGAGTACATGAAGTTGGAGTTGCTAGTAATCGCGAATCAGAATGTCGCGGTGAATGCGTTCCCGGGTCTTGTACACACCGCCCGTCACACCATGGGAGTTGGCAATACCCGAAGCCTGTGAGCGAACCTTTTAGGACGCAGCAGTCGAAGGTAGGGTCAGTAACTGGGGTGAAGTCGTAACAAGGTAGCCGTATCGGAAGGTGCGGCTGGATCACCTCCTTTCTAAGAGAAAAAAGTCGGTACGCTGACTTTTAATCAAAAGAAA
>NZ_HE978624.1:0-3170 GCF_000307225.1 Anaerococcus vaginalis | reverse complement strand
AAATAGCTATAAATATTTCCAGTCAAGAAAGAAAGGGCACAAGGTGGATGCCTTGGCACATGAAGGCTAAGAAGGACGTAAGTGAACGAAAGCTAGGGAAAGCTCACAAAAAGCATTGACCCCTAGGTCTCCGAATGGGGCAACCCGGTTGTGGAAGACACAATCATTACTAAGTGAATACATAGCTTAGTAAAGCAAGACCCTGCGAACTGAAACATCTAAGTAGCAGGAGGAAAAGAAAGAAACATCGATTTTCTAAGTAGCGGCGAGCGAAAGGAAAAGAGCCTAACTCATAAGCGATTTAATAATGTTAGTCAAATTATCTGAAAAGATAAACCAAAGAAAGTGAAAGTCTTGTAGACGAAAACATTAATAAACGAGAGGGAAAGTATCACCGGGCACGAGGAACCCGGTGTGAAGATAGGGGGCCCATCCCCTAAGGCTAAATACTAACATGTGACCGATAGTGAACAAGTACCGTGAGGGAAAGGTGAAAAGAACCCCGAAAGGGGAGTGAAATAGAACCTGAAACCTAGTGCCTACAAGCAGACAGAGCGTGAGCGAACGTGATGTCGTACCTTTTGTAGAATGGGCCAGCGAGTTATTCTAAATTGCGAGGTTAATGATTTAAGATCAGAAGCCGTAGCGAAAGCGAGTCTTAATAGGGCAAAAGTAAGTTAGAATAGACCCGAAACCGGGTGATCTATCCATGGTCAGAGTGAAGTTGAAGTAAAATTCAATGGAGGCTCGAACCGGGTGCGGTTTAAAACGCATCGGATGAACTGTGGATAGGGGCGAAAAACCAAACGAACCCGGAGATAGCTGGTTCTCCTCGAAATAGCTTTAGGGCTAGCCTCTGACCTAAGATTTTAGGAGGTAGAGCACTGAATGGTCTAGGGCGGATTACCGTACCAAAACCTATCAAACTCCGAATGCCAAAAAATCAAGTCAGGGAGTCAGACTTAGGGGGATAAGCTTCTAAGTCGAAAGGGAAACAGCCCAGACCGACAGCTAAGGTCCCAAAATTTGAATTAAGTGGAAAAGGATGTGAATCTACTAAGACAACCAGGACGTTGGCTTAGAAGCAGCCATGCATTTAAAGAATGCGTAATAGCTCACTGGTCAAGTGGGTTTGCGCCGAAAATGAACGGGGCTCAAATTCAATACCGAAGCTTCGGATTAATAGAGGGATTAAGTTTACAAATGAGACTAGGAAATATTTAACAAAAACAAAAACAGAAGAGATTAAGAAAATACAAATTTCAGACGCAGACAAAAAAGATAGGATATTAAAGATAAGATATTCAAAAAAACACAAAAGTCTAAAGTCAAAGTGAGTAACATAAGAAATTATGAACTAACAAACACTGGTTAGAGTTAAAAACTAGGACTCATAGCTAAACTTAATACCTCTATTAGTGGTAGAGGAGCATTGTATTAAAGACGAAGCCAAGGCGAAAGCAAAAGTGGATTTAATACAAGAGAGAATGCTGGCATGAGTAGCGAGAAGGGATGTGAGAATCATCCCCGTCGAAACCCTAAGGACTCCTGAGCAAGGCTCGTCCCCTCAGGGAAAGTCGGGACCTAAGCCAAGGCCGAAAGGCGTAGGCGATGGATAACAGGTTTATATTCCTGTACCGCTTGAAGTCGTTAAGAGAGATGTGATGACGCAAAAGGATAATCAAAGCCATCCGATGGATGATGGTCTAAAGCCGTAGGAAGAAAGGTAGGCAAATCCGCCTTTCAGAAATTCTAAAAGCCGATAGGTATCGAAAACATAAGTAGAGAAGTTGATGACTCCATGTTGCCAAGAAAAGTCACTATCCAGACCAAAGCGCCCGTACCAAAACCGACACAGGTAGGGAGGTAGAGAATACCAAGACGCGCGGAAGAACCTTTGTTAAGGAACTCGGCAAAATGTCCCCGTAACTTCGGGAGAAGGGGAGCCTGAGCAATCAGGCCACAGAAACCAGGCCCAAGCGACTGTTTACCA
The DNA here is from genome assembly GCF_000307225.1 of Anaerococcus vaginalis. Taxonomy (GTDB): domain Bacteria; phylum Bacillota; class Clostridia; order Tissierellales; family Peptoniphilaceae; genus Anaerococcus; species Anaerococcus vaginalis_B. Next base: position 1,177 of record NZ_HE978624.1, on the reverse strand, counting down.
AAAACACAAGTTTCTGCAAAATCGCAAGATGAAGTATAGGAGCTGACACCTGCCCGGTGCTGGAAGGTTAAGGGGAAGGCTTAGAGCAATCGAAGGCTAGAACTTAAGCCCCAGTAAACGGCGGCCGTAACTATAACGGTCCTAAGGTAGCGAAATTCCTTGTCGGGTAAGTTCCGACCCGCACGAAAGGTGTAACGATTTGGGCACTGTCTCAACAAAGGATCCGGTGAAATTGTAGTAGTCGTGAAGATGCGACTTACCCACGCTAGGACGGAAAGACCCCGTGGAGCTTTACTGTAGGCTGATATTGGATTTTGAGATTAAATGTACAGGATAGTTGGGAGACAAAGAAACTTGGATGCCAATCTAGGTGGAGTCACTGGTGGGATACCAACCTTTTAATATCAAAGTTCTAACCATAGCCCTTGAATCAGGGCATGGGACATTGTCAGTTGGGCAGTTTGACTGGGGCGGTCGCCTCCTAAAAAGTAACGGAGGCGTTCAAAGGTTCGCTCAGAATGGACGGAAACCATTCGAAGAGTATAAAGGCAAAAGCGAGCTTAACTGCGAGAGCTACAACTCAAGCAGAGTCGAAAGACGGACTTAGTGATCCGGTGGTACCGTATGGAAGGGCCATCGCTCAACGGATAAAAGCTACCCCGGGGATAACAGGCTTATCTCCCCCAAGAGTCCACATCGACGGGGAGGTTTGGCACCTCGATGTCGGCTCGTCTCATCCTGGGGCTGGAGTAGGTCCCAAGGGTTGGGCTGTTCGCCCATTAAAGAGGCACGCGAGCTGGGTTCAGAACGTCGTGAGACAGTTCGGTCCCTATCCAGCGTGGGCGTAAGAAATTTGAGAGGAGCTGTCCTTAGTACGAGAGGACCGGGATGGACGCACCAATGGTGTACGAGTTGTTAGGCCACTAGCATGGCTCGGTAGCTAAGTGCGGAATTGATAAGTACTGAAAGCATCTAAGTACGAAGCAACCCTCAAGATAAGATTTCTTAGAGTAGGTAAAGAAAATACCTTTGATAGGTCCAAGGTGTAAGTGCAGTAATGTATTAAGCTAATGGATACTAAACTTTAAATCTTGACTGGAAATATTTATAGCTATTGATTAAAAGGTTAAAAAAATATATAAAATATCTGGTGACGATAGCAGAAGGGATACACCTG
>NZ_HE978623.1:4915-5840 GCF_000307225.1 Anaerococcus vaginalis | reverse complement strand
GCTTATAGCCGCCGTCGCAGGCACATGCTGGTCGTCCTGTGGGGCCGGGAATTTACACTGGCTGAGGTGCTGTTGCCGGCCGCGGCAGGTCTAGCTCGGCGATGTGGATCGCGCCGGCGCTGTGGTCGATGCGCAACTACGAAGCTCGAAGGGGGTTAAGGTCGTCACGCGGGTTTGAGTTGGTGTGGAAGGCAGTATCCGAGGTCGTGCTGCCTGCGGAGGAGGCGCTGGACGATCTTGTCAGTGTGCTGGTGATCGAAGTGAGAGGGGCCGAAGTCACGATAGGGAACGCCGTCGCGGAGCATGAAGTAGTCGGCGGTGAGCATGGAGGCGGCGACGGCCATGATGGCCTTCTTGGCGCCGCGGCGCGCCTTGAGACGCAGGAACAGGGCGCGCAGATAGCTGGCTTTGGTGCGGACGGCCGCCCAGGCGGCGGTGACCAGAGTGGTCTTGAGCCAGTTGGCGCCTTTGCGCAGGGGGTGGATCGGCTTGCCGGCGCTCTCGTCGCTTAGTGGGCACAGGCCGTACCACGAGATGAGATGGCCAAGGGTGGGGAAGCGCGCCATGTCGATGCCGATCTCCGCCACGGTGACCTCTGCCGAAGCCTCACCGACCCCTGGCATGGTCGGGGCGCGCTGGTGGATCGGCTCCAAGCATTTTCCCACGACGGCATCTAGTTCCCCGACGGTGTGCTCGAGAGTGACAATCAGATTGAGATGCATCGTGAGCAAGGTGCGGTGGTGGGGCCTGACGTGGCCGTGCAGCGCTTCGACCAGCTCGTCGTGCTTGCGCCGAGGGCTGTCGTGGGCGAGATCGGCCAGCCTGCGAGCGTCGCTCTCGCCCTCGATCATGGCCCTGCCGGACACCCCCAGCACCTCCGACAGCACGCTGCCGAGCTTGATGTTGGCATCTTCCAGCACCTTCT
>NZ_HE978623.1:2283-3813 GCF_000307225.1 Anaerococcus vaginalis | reverse complement strand
AGCGAACGCCAACCTCGTTTCCCGGCGCCACAACCATCCTACCTCCGCTCCGCAAAGCCGCGCCACAACTCGCATGGCTTCATCCTTCGGGCGCGGCAACGCCGATGGAGAACTCCTCAGGGTGCCTCCTGACGCCTCTCAAAAATGAGTGAAATCTCAATCTCGTTGTCCAGATGGCGGCGCATTTCCTGAATGCTGAAATGCTGAATCTCGACATCAATTCGACCCACAGGAAGCTTAACGAAGATTTTTTACGAGCTCTCGCAAGTCGGGCTCGTTTTGTATGGTCGCTCTTGATTCGACCCGTATTCCGTCCATGAGTTCCTCCGATTGGTTGGGTTTTTGTAGGCATGACGTGGCAGGCGGAAATGCCCGCTCGGATTCAACTGACGGGCAATTCGCACTGGACTCTACCAGCATATGAACTTTCGGTCCCTGAGAATGCCTCTCGGGGCGCTACCTAGACTCGTTCCCGGCTGACGGCGAGTAGCGTCAGTTAAGGCGAATATGCTTGCGGACGCGTGCGGTCGCTCGGACGCCTAGAAACGTGAGTATGAAGGCTACAGAGACGAAGTACGGGATGTCGTAGTGGTAGACCATCTCATCACCGAAGTAGCCTTTCCTGAAGACTTCCCAGCAATGGACGAGTGGATGGTAGGTGATGATCTTCTGGCCCCAAGTGGGAAGCCAGCCGACAAAGAAGAATGCTCCCGAGATTGGGATGTTGAGGTATTGGATCGGTTGGATAAAGCGTTCGGCGACCTCATACCGCTCAGTAATCGCTGCGATTAACATGCCGCAGGCAGAGGCGATCCACGCCATCATGAACCAGCCGAGAAAGATCATGTCCAGGCGCTCAACCTCGTGGATCAAGCCGAAGGTCAAGATCGTCGTGTAAATGACTAGGAGTGCCGTCGTCGTCCCAATGATCTCCAGGGATTGTCTTGCGATCAGAAGATCAAGTAGGCTGACCTGCCTATGAAACATCAGACCGGTACTCGACCTATAAATATTGACGAAATTGTTGGTCAAGTGCCGCCAAAGGGTGAGAGGCATATAGCCAGTCAAGACCAGTTCGACGACCTTAATGCCCTCCTTGTGAGCACCCATTGCGGACCAGATGACCATGACGCCGCAAGTCAGGATCATTGGCTCAAGGATGACCCAGGCGAAACCGATGTTCTCGCGCCCATAGCGCATCATCAGGTCCCGCACCATGAGCGCATGAATCGTGCGGCTCTGTATGCGCCAACCTTCCAGTAACTCGCCTCGTCTGTGCCTTGCTCATAGCCCAAGCTCACCTATCTATGACGCGTGACACCACAACTCAGATAATCCGCTGTCGCCTAACAAACTCCAACAGATTTCCCCCTCTAAATAGATGGGGTGTTAGTCCAGCTCCGCTTCCTGCTTCAATGTCAGAAAGCTTATCGCCGACCAAATGGCTCCCCGATGTGCTTACGTTCCATGACTTGCAAAGGTCCAAGATCATGCCGCTAGCTGGCTTGCGCCAATCGGAAACTCGACGGT
>NZ_HE978623.1:0-691 GCF_000307225.1 Anaerococcus vaginalis | reverse complement strand
GGAGACCTTACCGCCGAGTGCGCCCGCCTTGAGGCCAATCTCGTAAAGTGCATCGAGCTGCGAGTTCGTCACTGCATTAGCGGTGGCTTTCTTGGAAATCCAGGAATGATTGAGGATAGTGGCCATGTCTTCGACATTCCCCTGCAACAGCGCACGTTTCATTTCCACAGCGTCCGCCTTCAACTGGTGAAGTGCATCGATCGTTCTTGTGGTTCCCGACTTCATCCCAGCGGTCTGATTGTCGATGATGATTGCCGATTCTCTAGATTGGCCTGAAAAGCATACAACGATCGAGGTCTCGATCTCGTTAAGGATCGTATCCGACATCCGCAGCGGATTTACGATCACTCGATCTCCCGCCGAGGAACTCGATGAAGTTCACACCACCAAATGCCGCGGCATACTGATCTGTTTTCCACCAGCAAAGCCGAGGTCGATGCGTTCAATGCAAAAGCCAAATGCGCGACGTCTAGGGGCCAAGGGGCTCATCCAAATAGGCACGCATAACATCTACGAGTGCGACGACCAGAGCAGAGGATGAACCTAATCCCGAGCCGGCCGGAGCATCGACATTCGTTGTGATGGTGGCGGCGAAGGGAGATCCTTGGCGGAACTCCTTCACAAAGTGCCGATAGACGCCAGCGTGAAGCGCAAGTTTGCTATGTTGAATGGCGTCAACGGGAAACGTCTC
>NZ_HE978622.1 GCF_000307225.1 Anaerococcus vaginalis | reverse complement strand
AAAAAATAAATCCTAAAAGCGGGGTTTTAGAAATAGATCATTGTTTAGAGGGATGTTATGAGTTTAAACTTGAAAATAATGAACGCGCTCTGATAGGTAAAGGCGATTTAAGTGTAATCGAAATAGGTAAAGTTCCTTTTGAAGATTCATGCATACCAACAAAAAAATATGTGGGACTTTCAATATTTATTGATATTGAAAAGGCACAAAAATCTATTGATAAATACTTTCCGTACGCAAAAATTGATTTGTTAGAAATAAAAGACCGTTTATGTAAAAATGGTGCAGCTTTAATTATTCATTCACGTCATGAGATAGACCATGTTATTAGTGAACTTTATAGAGTAGATTCTAGAATAAGACTTTCTTATTCAATTATAAAAACAATAGAGTTGTTATTATTTTTAAATTTAGTTGAAAGTTCAGATACATTTAAGTTAACGTCTTTTTCAGAACCAGTATATAAAGCAACTGTAGAATCATATAAGACGATTTTAAATAATCCTTTTGAAAGATATTCTATTTCTGATTTATCAAAAAAATATGCTATTTCAGAATCCAGTTTGAAGAGATGTTTTATATACATAACTGGAAGCTCAATAGGTAATTTTATTAGGGAAAATTGTTTAGAAGCCGCTGCTAAATTATTAATTCATAAACCCTTAATGTCGATAGGAGAGATTTCTGATTTGTCAGGATATTTGAATCCTAGTAAATTTTCTGAGTCATTCAAAAAACATTTTGGGCAAACTCCTCAAGAATATAGAAAAAAATCCATCTGACCTTTTTAGAGCAAATAAAGAGCTGTCAGGTTATAAAAAAAATATCCATCTTACTTTATAATAAAGTTGAGATGGATATTTTTTTGTAAATATTCTCTATACACATTCTATGTACATTTTATTAATTAACGGAGGTGTTTTATGAACAATAAAAAAATGACTACAAAAGATGTAGTAACAGTAGCTATTATGATTGCTTTATTTTATGCAATTTCTATTGTTATTGGAATGAGTATGGTTGCTGTTCCAGTTGTATATATTTATGGTACTGCTGGAATTGAAATGTTTATAGGAGCTATTTTCTACTTAGTAGCAGCTAACAGACTTAATAAACACGGGCTATTATTTATATGGATATTAATTTATGGTCTTATCACAGCAGCTATGGGTTATGTGTTTATGCTTCCATATTTTATTGGACTTGCTATTTTGTGTGAAATAGTAATGATAGGCAAAGATACTTATATAAATCCAATAAGAAATATGATTGGCTGGAGTGTTTATGGTGCTGGTATGTTCATGGGAATAGGAGTTCCATGTTGGATAGCTTGGGAATCTTATCAAAAGCAAGCTTTAGAGAGTGGGTTTGCAGATAAGACATTAACATTGCAATATAATTTGGTATCTTCACCAAAACTACTATTATTAGGTGTAACAATAACCGTTATATTATCTGCTTTAGGTGTTTTGTTTGCACAAAAAATTCTTAAAAAGCACTTTAAAAAGGCGGGTATTTTAGAGTAAATGGAGATATATGGGAAATGAAAATAGAAAAAATAAGTGGAATAACTTGTCTTTTTTTAACTATTATTTCCTGTATGGTGTCAATATTTACAAAAAGTTACTATATGCATGCTCTGTTTGTAGGATGGCTTTGTATGCTTTTAGCATATTTTGGTTTTATCAAACAGAGCATAATTTATTTTATGATATATAGTTTTACTACTTTTTGGTTATTAAAAATGATACCTAGTGGTGTAGTTATAATTTCACCAATGCTTTTGGGAATGTTGTATAAATTCATAGTTCCAATCATGGCAGGATTTTTAACTTTTAAGATACCATCAGGAAAATTAATTTCAATATTTCACATATTAATGTTGCCACGAAATTTTGTACTTATATTAACGGTAATTATTCGATTTGTACCAACAATTGCTGGGGAATTTAGAACAATAAAAGAAGCTATGAAAGTAAGGGGATTTACAGGTAACTTTTTTCATATTTTATCAAATCCTTTGAGGACTCTTGAATATGCTATAGTTCCTTTAATTTTTCGTTCTATAAAAGTAGGAGATGAATTATCAGCAGCAGCGATTGTTAGAGGAATTGAAAACCCAATAAAAAGGGATTCATATTATAGTAACAAGTTGTGTAAATTAGACATAATTATAATAACTGCAAGCTTTGTTTTATTTATATTATGTCTTATATGAGAGGTGCATCATTGAATAATAAACTGGAAATTAGGAAATTATCTTTTTCATATAATAGCAATAAAGATGAACAGTTGAAAGATATAAATTTAGACATTAAAGATGGTGAATGTTGTGTAATTATAGGGGAGTCGGGGTGTGGCAAGTCTACTTTGACAAGGGCTATAAATGGATTAATTCCAAATTTTTACGAAGGAAATTTAGATGGAGAAGTATTTATTGATGGCAAATCTATCAGAAATTTAAAATCATGGGAGATAGCAAAGTTAGTCGGTAATGTATTTCAAGATCCTAGAAGCCAATTTTTTGCCAATGAAGTTAATGGAGAAATTGCATTTGGACCGGAAAATTTGGGATATAAGCGTGATGAAATAATAAGAAGAGTAAATGAATCAACTGAGAGAATGAATATTGATAAATTGCTAAATAATAGGATATACAATTTATCCTATGGAATTAGGCAAAAAGTAGCAATTTGTTCAGCAAGAGCCATTGAACCATCTATTTATGTATTTGATGAACCATCTGCAAATCTTGATTTACAATCAATATATAAATTTTCAAAACTTGTAATGGACTTAAAAAATGAAGGAAAAACTATAGTAATTGTTGAGCATAGGTTATTTTATTTAAAAGGAATAGCTGATAGGTATTTATTGATACAAAATGGATCTTTAATAAATAGTTATAAAGCAGAAGAATTTGAAAAAATTAGTTCAAAAGACTTAAATGCATTGGGCTTACGCTCAATAAATCTTAATGATATTGTTGTAGATGACCACAAAGTTAAAGAAAAAGAAATTAGTAGTGACAATTCTTTTGATTTTGAGGTGAAAAATATTAGTAAAAAATATAAAAATAATTTCGTACTAAAAGATGTGTCACTTAAATTTGATAGCAATGAGACTATTGCTTTAGTAGGAATAAATGGAACAGGTAAAAGTACACTCGGTAAAATTTATTCTGGGATTCAAAATCAGACTGATGGAGAAATAAAGATAAATGGACTCAAAGCTAATAAAAAGATGAGGTTAAGCAAAGTGTGGTATATTCCTCAAGATTTAGACTCTCAATTATTTGGGGAAGATTTGATGGATGAATTATTAACTGGGTTAAAAAATAGAGAAGATTATATCACGAAAGCAGAGGAACTTTTAAAAAAAGTTGGATTATTTGATATAAGAGATAAGCATCCAGCAACTTTATCAGGTGGTCAAAAACAGAGATTGGTTCTATGCGTAGCTATGTTGAGAGAAACACCTTTTATTATATTGGATGAGCCGACATCAGGGCTTGATTTCAGGAGTATGGATAAGGTGGGGAGATTAATCAAAGAGGAACAAAAAAAAGGAACAAAATTTTTGATAATTTCTCATGATATTGAATTTATAGCAAAGACGTGTGATAGACTTGTAAAACTAGAGAATGGGATAATAACAGAAGATTTTTATATTGATAATATAGGACAGCTGTTAAGAGCTATGGAGGCTAAATAATTTAGGAGGTGCGTAATGGAAGTTTTAAAAAAGCATATAGGACAAATTTTATCATCAGTTATTATTGCAGTAATTGGTGTTTTTTGTAGTGTTGTACCATATTTTGCTTTAGCTAAGATTACTCAAAATATAGCAATTAATAATACAGAATTAGAATTCTATATAAGACCAATTTTGCTTATTTTAGTTGGGTTAATAGGAAGTGTTATTTTTCATGAGATTTCAACTTTAATTTCTCACAACTTAGCATTTCGCATAATAGAGGATGAAAGAAAGAAACTTGTAAGAAAAATTAATAGATTATCAATGGGAGAAATTGAAAAACGATCTAGTGGAGAATGGACTCAGTTTATGGTAGAAACTTTGAATAAAATTGAGCAACCGATAGCTCATGTTATTCCTGAAGTAATAGCTAATCTTATCATTCCAATCGCTTTAGTAGTTATTATTTTTATAATGGATTGGAGGATTGGAATTGCAAATCTTATTACATTACCACTAGGGGTGTTATTTTCAATTCTAATGATGGGTGGATATGAAGAAAAATCACGAAATTATCAAGAAGCCGCAAAAAACATGAATACAACAGCTGTTGAATATATTAGAGGTATTCAAGTTATAAAGGCATTCAATAAATCTGCATCATCATATGGAAAATTTGTAGATGCTGTAAATAGTAATAGAGACAGTATGCTAAATTGGTATTTAAGTGTTTGTTTCTATATGACAGCAGCAATGGAAGTTTTACCATCAACTTTATTATTTGTTTTACCAACTTCTTTATACTTGTATATGAATGGAAGTATTGAAGTAGGCAATCTAATAATGTGTGTTTTATTATCTTATGCCTGCTACAAACCTTTGATTAAAGCTATGAGTCATATGGATACTATGGCGAATGTAAGAGTTGTAATAGATGAAATAAAAAATGTTATGGAGTTACCAGAGTTAGAACGAGGTAATGGAGAGGAAAAAATAAGATCATACGATATTAATTTTGAAAATGTATGTTTTGCCTATAATGATAAGAAAAAAGTTTTTGATAACTTATCCTTTAGTGCAAAAGAAAATAAACTTACAGCTATTGTTGGTTATTCTGGCGGTGGAAAATCCACTATTGCTAAGCTAATTGCGGGATATTGGAATATTAATAAAGGAAAAATATCCGTAGGAAATGTAAATCTTAAAGATGTTTCTCTTGAAAAGAACATGGAACTTGTAACCTATGTATCACAAGAAAATTATCTATTTAGAAAAAGTATTATAGATAATATGAGAATGGCAAATCAAAATGCTAGTATTGAAGAGATAAAAGACGCTTGTAAAAAAGCTTCTTGTCATGACTTTATTATGAGTCTTCCTAATGGATATGAAACCATAATTGGAGAATCTGGGAGCAACTTGTCTGGAGGAGAGAGACAAAGACTTACAATAGCAAGAGCTTTGCTTAAAGATAGCCCAATAGTTTTATTAGACGAAGCTACAGCATATTCTGATCCAGATAATGAAGCTGAAATTCAAAAATCTATAGATGCATTAGTTGAAAATAAAACGGTTATTATGATTGCTCATAGGCTTTCTACAATAATAGGAGCCGATAAGATCATAGTATTAAACAATGGGGAAATTGAAGCAGAAGGAACTCATAAAGAACTTCTTGGAAAAAGTGAAACATATGCAAAAATGTGGAAATCACACATAAGTTTATCAAACGATAGGGGTGAGTAAATGAAAGAATTAATTCACAAGTTATATTGGGTCGCTGGAAAAGAATCTTCCAAAATTAGCAAGATGTTTTTCTTTGAAGTATTAAAAAGTATATTTGAAGGAATATCCCTTGGAGCTACAATGTTGCTTTTACTTAAAATATTTCAAAATATATTTGAAGGAAGAAATATTACACAAGAAGACATCTATGTCGTATTTGCAATAGCTCTACTGAGTGTAGTAGGGAAAATATTATCTAGTTATATGGCTGATAGAAATAAATACATCGCAACTTACAATATGGGAGCAGAAAATAGGCTATATATAGGTGATCAGCTAAAAAAAGTGAATATGGGATATTTTAGCAGTAATCGCCTTGGAAACATTTCAGGCGGATTAACCACAGTTATAGGTGAACTTGAAACCGTAGGAGTTAATATAATAGAAACTTTATTTGTGGGAGTAATTCAAACTATAATAATGGCGATATTTATGATTCCGTTTGATATAGTTACAGGTTCTATAATTTTAGGAACTTTATTCTTAGGAATGTTATGCAATGTTATCTTTCAAAAGAAATCAGATGAGTTGACTAAAAAATTACAAGCGTTAAAAATAAATCTAAACGCATCTACTTTAGAGTATGTTAAAGGTATTAGCGTCATTAAGTCGTTTGGAAAAAGTGGTGAAATGACTAAAGAATTGGACAGAGAGATTTATAAAAATAGAAGAGGCTTTATAAATGTTGAAAAAACTGTAGCACCTGCTGCTTTGATATTTCTAATTATATTTAAATTAGGGATTTGTCTTATTATATTTTCAGCTATTTATAGATTTTGTATAGGAGAAATTGATCACTATAAAGCTGTAATGCTTGTAGTGTCAAGTTTTATTGTTTTTTCTGGTTTTGAAATGGCTGGAAGTATGCAAAACGTTAGAGGAATAGCTATACAAAACTTGGATTCAATTGCTAAACTTAGGAATTTACCAACAATTTCAGAAGGCACAAGAACAAGCTTTGAAAAAGGAGATATAAATCTAAAGGACGTTGACTTCTCATATGACGAACAGAACTTATTTAACCGTTTAAATTTAGATATTCCAAAAGGTAAGACTACAGCAATTGTAGGTGGTTCTGGAAGTGG
>NZ_HE978621.1:5916-7063 GCF_000307225.1 Anaerococcus vaginalis | reverse complement strand
CGGCGCCCAGCGTGTTCAATCCGTAGAGCCAGCCGATCAGCTTCGCCGAGCCCGAGATCTGGCTGACCACGGCCTTGGACAGGAAGGGCAGCGAGCAGCCCATCAGGAACGTTGGCCACAGCAGGCTGGCGAAGACGATGGCGAAGATGACCGCGCGCGAGGACGAAAGCGGCAGCAGCTCGCGATAGATGACATCGTAGTAGAGCCAGGGGCTTATCAGCGCGAATGCCGCGATGCCGACTTCGCAGATCGCGAAGGCCACCAGAGAGGCGCGTCGCGACAGGCGGTCTGCGTAGAAGCCGGCGACAAGGCTGCCGATCCCGAGACCGAGCAGGAAGGCGCCGACGATCAGCGCGGCCGCAATTGTGTCGGCGCCCGCGAAAAGACCGAGCAACCGATGCCAGGCTGTCTGGTAGATCAGCGCCGCGGCGCCCGAGAGAAAAAACAGTACAAAGAGGGCCGGGCGTCGCAGCGCGTCGGATTGTGGTTCGGATGTCATGTCTGCAGCCTGCCTGAAGCAACTAATGGCGCGCAACCAAGTGTCTGTGTAGAGGCTGTGTCATGTCACGAACGAGGAAGGGCGAGAAGATCGACGGTTGGGTGATCCTCGACAAGCCGGAGGGCCTGGGCTCGACGCCGGCAGTCGGTCGGGTGCGCCGGCTGTTCGGTGCGCAGAAGGCAGGGCACGGCGGCACGCTCGATCCGCTGGCCAGTGGCGTGCTGCCCATCGCGCTGGGCGAGGCGACGAAGACCGTGCCGTTCGTGATGGATGGCCGCAAGGAGTACCGCTTTACGCTCCGCTTCGGCGAAGCGCGCTCGACCGAAGACCGCGAAGGCGAGGTCACGGCCACGAGCGAGGCCCGACCCAAGGATAGCGCGATCGCTGCGGTGATTCCGGCCTTTCTGGGTGAGATCGAGCAGATGCCGCCGGTCTTCTCGGCGCTCAAGGTCGACGGGCGGCGGGCCTATGATCTGGCCCGGGCCGGCGAGGCGGTCGAGCTCAAGCCGCGTCGCGTCCTGATCGAACGCCTGGAGTTCCTCGGCCGCCCAGACAGGGACCATGCAGATTTTGTGGTGGGCTGCGGTAAGGGCACCTATATCCGGTCCCTCGGACGCGACCTCGCCGTCGCCCTGGGCACCGTCGGCC
>NZ_HE978621.1:2818-3801 GCF_000307225.1 Anaerococcus vaginalis | reverse complement strand
TGCCCTTCATGGGCCTGATCGGCGCGGCGCGGGTCGGCTATCTCGACGGCAAGTTCGTCGTGAACCCGACCCTGGAGCAGACCGAGGCGAGCTCGCTCGACCTCGTCGTCGCCGGCACCAAGGAAGGCGTGCTGATGGTCGAGTCGGAAGCCAAGGAGCTTTCCGAAGAGGTCATGCTGGGCGCCGTCATGGAGGCCCATCGCTCGTTCCAGCCGGTGATCGACGCGATCATCCAGCTCGCCGAGCATTGCGCCAAGGAGCCGCTGCCGCTCACCGATCCGTCGGAAGCGTCCAAGACCGTGGCCGACAAGCTCAAGGCCGAGATGCGCGGCAAGCTGGTCGAGGCTTTCGCCGAGACCCAGAAGCAGGCTCGTCAGGCCAAGATCAGCGCCGTGAAGACCGAGGCCAAGAAGCTGTTCGAAGGCAACGACGAGGCGCTCGCCGCCTTCGGCGAGCAGTTCGGCAACCTCGAGGCCGACGTCGTGCGTACCGCCATCCTCGATACCGGCAAGCGCATCGACGGCCGCGACACCAAGACCGTCCGTCCGATCGTGGCGGAAGTCGGCGTGCTGCCGCGCGCTCACGGTTCGTCGCTGTTCACCCGCGGCGAGACGCAGGCGCTGGTCGTGGACTACGCTCGGCGACCGGGCAGGACGAGCAGATCATCGACGCGCTCGAAGGCGAGTACCGCGAAAACTTCATGCTGCACTACAACTTCCCGCCGTACTCGGTCGGTGAAGTGCGCCGCATGGGGTCGCCCGGCCGCCGCGAGATCGGCCACGGCAAGCTCGCCTGGCGCGCGATCCGTCCGATGCTGCCCGGCAAGGACAAGTTCCCGTACACGATCCGCATCGTGTCGGAGATCACCGAGAGCAACGGCTCTTCGTCGATGGCCTCGGTGTGCGGCGGCTCGCTGTCGCTGATGGACGCCGGCGTTCCGATGGAGCGTCCGGTGGCCGGCATCGCCATGGGCCTGATCAAGG
>NZ_HE978621.1:0-651 GCF_000307225.1 Anaerococcus vaginalis | reverse complement strand
GTCGAGGTTCTCGATGTTGGCCGAAGCGGCGATGAAGTCTTCCTTCATCATCAGCAACGAGTAGATCGCCTCGTGCGCGCCGGTGGCGCCCTGGCTGTGCCCGGTCAGCGACTTGGTCGAGCTGACAGTGGGAAGCTTGTCGCCGAACACCTTGCGGATCGCGTCGAGCTCGGTGATGTCGCCGACCGGCGTCGAGGTGCCGTGCGTGTTGATGTAGTTGACCGGCATGTTGCGCCGGGCCCCATCGCCGAAGCCTTCGAGCGCCAGACGCATGCAGCGCAGGGCACCCTCACCCGAGGGCGCGACCATGTCGGCACCGTCCGACGTGGCGCCGTAGCCGACCACCTCGGCATAGATCTTGGCGCCGCCCGCCTTGGCGACTTCGAGTTCTTCCAGCACGAGAATGCCGCCGCCGCCGGCAATGACGAAACCGTCACGGTCCTTGTCGTAAGCGCGGCTCGCCCGCTGCGGCGTGTCGTTGTACTTCCCCGACATGGCGCCCATGGCGTCGAACAAGACCGACAGAGTCCATTCGAGTTCCTCGCCGCCGCCTGCGAACATACGGTCGGCCTTACCGAGCTGGATGCACTCCACGGCGTTGCCGATGCAATGCGCCGAGGTCGAGCAGGCGGAGCTGATCGAGTAACTCAG
>NZ_HE978620.1:122555-148473 GCF_000307225.1 Anaerococcus vaginalis | reverse complement strand
GATGCTTGTCCGGCTTATAAAGGACTTGGATTTCGACAGAGATCCAATGTGCTGATGTAGCTCAATTGGTAGAGCAATTGATTTGTAATCAATAGGTTGTAGGTTCAAGTCCTATCATCAGCTCCAATTTTATTGTGAATAAAATTGAATATTTTAATATTAATTTTTGCTAGTAACTATAATGGAAATTATTTTCATATTTTTATTTGTTTTATTAATTTTTTATGCGGAAGTGGCTCAGTGGTAGAGTATCGCCTTGCCAAGGCGAGGGTCGCGGGTTCGAATCCCGTCTTCCGCTCCAAATATTTTGCGGGTGTAGCTCAGTGGTAGAGCCCCAGCCTTCCAAGCTGGTTGCGAGGGTCCGATTCCCTTCACCCGCTCCATTTTAATATATTTTTATTTTTTAAAATTTTATGGTATAATTATTTCATAGTAAAAGATATTAATTATTACTATAAGAATAGATATTATATTTCAAACTTGCGCCTGTAGCTCAGCTGGATAGAGCAACGGACTTCTAATCCGTGTGTCAGAGGTTCGACTCCTCTCAGGCGCGCCAATATCTTATTTTATTATTTTATTTAAACTTGCGCCTGTAGCTCAGCTGGATAGAGCAACGGACTTCTAATCCGTGTGTCAGAGGTTCGACTCCTCTCAGGCGCGCCAAATATTTTATAAATTTTGAGCGGTATTAGCTCAGTTGGATAGAGCGACTGGCTACGGACCAGTAGGCCTGGGGTTCGAATCCTCAATGCCGCGCCAGACTTTTAAAGATAGTTTATTTGCAATATTTATAAGCTGTCTTTTTTTATTTTGTTGAGTTTTTTATTACATTAGCATAAATTTTTCGAATTTTCATTTGTTTTTTTCTTGGCTTTTTTTCGTTTATATAAATAGTAATTTTTGTTTTTGATAAGCTGTATTCTAATATTTGTTGGACTTTTTTATTGTAATACCTAATTTTAAAGTATAAACTTGTGTGTGTCTTAGTGAGTTGGGTTTTATTTTTCTTAGATTGTATTTTTTATAACTCTTTCAAATCTTTTTCTTTGGCTACTGAAATTTATTAATGCTTTTATATTTGTCAAATTGTGGTTAGGGGTGTGCTATCTACTTTTTATTTCTTTTATGTTTATTTTTATAAAAATTTTGTTTTATTCTTTTAAAAGAATTTTAATTGGTTGGGCTTTTAAATTTCATTTTTATTTTTACAAAATTATACGGACTCTATCCTTTATAAAAAAGGATCTTGCAAAATTATTATTTATTTTGCAAGATCTTTTGTATGCTAAAATATTTATTATTTTACTTTATCTATATAAGCTTCGTATCCTTCTTCTTTCATTTTATTTAGGGGAATAAATCTTAGTGAGGCACCGTTTATGCAATATCTTGCTCCGCCTTTTTCTTTTGGTCCGTCGTTAAATATGTGGCCGAGGTGAGAGTCTCCTTTTTTGCTTCTTACTTCAACTCTATTCATATTATGGGACTTGTCTGATTTATAATTTATATTTTTATCTATTGGTTTTGTGAAAGATGGCCAACCGCATCCTGCATCATATTTATCTTTTGATGAAAATAAGGCTTCGCCACTTACTATGTCAACATATATGCCTTTTTCGTTGAAATCATTGTATTTAGATGTAAAGGCTCTTTCTGTTTTGTTTTTTTGGGTAATATTGTATTGTTCTTCTGTGAGTTTTTCTTTTAAATCTTTTTCTTTTTTGGGATTTTTTTAGTTTTTGAATCTAAGGGTTTATTTGCTAGTGCAATGTTTATATGGCAATATCCTGTTGGGTTTTTGTCTAAATAATCTTGGTGATAGTCTTCTGCAAGGATGAAATTTTTTAGGGCTTGAACTTCTACTGCGATTTTTTTGTTGTAGATTTCTTGTTTTTGTTTTATAATTTCATCTATTATTATTTTATCATTTTGATCTGTGTAGTATATTCCGGTCCTATATTGCCTGCCTTTGTCATTTCCTTGTTGGTTTATGGATGTTGGATCAATTATTCTGAAATAATGTTCTAAGATATCTTGTAGTGAAATTTTATCTTGATTATAGATTATTTTTACGGTTTCGCTGTGATCTGTGTTTTTTATTTTCTCGTAATTTGTATCTTTTGTTTTTCCATTGGCATATCCAACGGATGTGTCTATAATTCCAGAGATTTTTTTGAAGTAGCCTTCAACTCCCCAAAAACAACCTCCTGCTAAGTATATTTCATTTTTATTTTTAATATTATTCATTTCTGTATGAGTCCTTTCTTTGTTATGATTTGAGATTTCTTTAGCGTCTTTTTTTTGAAGCTTAAAGCTTATTATAACTAAAGAAATAAGTAAAAAGAAATAAAAATTTTATATTTGTTCATTTTATCACCTTAAAATATTTATTTCAAAATTATACCCGAGAGAAATCTAGTTTAAACATATTTTAAATCAAATTTATCAAAAAAATGTTTCTAAAAAATATTTTTATTAATTTTGCTAGGTCTTGTTTTTTAAATGATAAATTAAAAAGCTATCGGCAAATAAATTTTTATAGTAATAATAAAATTTATTTTCCAATAGCTTTAGTTTTTATAAGTTATAAATCTATTTTGTTTCTTCTGAAAATCCTTCAAGCTTTGTTGTGCAATTTGGGCATCTTGTTGCTTTTATGTTGATTTCACTTTGGCAATGAGGGCAAATTTTTGTTGTTTTTTCTACTACTTCTTCTTTTTTTGTTTTGTTTATTGCTTTTACTATTATAAATAAGAATGAAGAAATAATTAAAAATGTGATAATTGCGTTAATAACATTTCCTATTTGTAATTTTGCTCCAAAG
Organism: Anaerococcus vaginalis; assembly: GCF_000307225.1. GTDB lineage: Bacteria > Bacillota > Clostridia > Tissierellales > Peptoniphilaceae > Anaerococcus > Anaerococcus vaginalis_B. Next base: position 145,646 of record NZ_HE978620.1, on the reverse strand, counting down.
AAATTTATTGCCAAGTCCTCGTAATCAACTCCTGCTGTAAGTCCTGAAATTATTGGCATTAATATTCCGTCTACAACTGCATTTACTATTGCTGTGAAGGCGGAGCCCATTACAAGACCTATTGCCATATCTATTACGTTTCCTTTTGATATAAATTTTTTAAATTCTTCCCACATAAATTCTCCTTTCTTTTATTCTTTTTCATTATACTAGTCTTTTAAAGCTTTTGTATTATAGAAAAAATTTTAAATATAGTATAGTGATTATAAGGAGTAGAGTTATGAAAAATTTACAAATTGATGATGAGTTTTATAAAAAATTGTCTAAATATGCTGTTTTTATTCCAATAATTGAAATTTGTGGTAAGGATCATATTTTATTTGAGCTTAGGAGTAAAATTGTTTCTCAGGCTGGGGAAGTTTGTTTTGCTGGTGGTGGAGTTAATGATGGGGAAAGTTTTGAGATGGCGGCCCTTAGGGAGTGTAGGGAAGAGCTTAATTTGGATGAGAAGGATATTTCTTTGTTGGGCTATTCTTCTATGATTTTGTCTTCTTCAAATAGGCTTATCAAGGCTTATTATGGGAGAATTAATAAGGATTTTGAAAATATTTCTTATAATATGGAGGTTGATTCTATTTTTACTGTTTCTATTGATTATTTGAGGAATAATCCTCCAAAAAAATATAGGGCAAAGTTGATAATGGACTTGCCTGATGATTTTCCTTTTGAAAAAATTCCTAATGGTAAAAATTATAATTTTTGGCAAAGGTATCATACTTTTTATTTTTATGATACTAAACCTGTAATTTGGGGGATGACTGCAAAATTGTTAAAGGATTTTTTGAAAAATTATGATGATTAATTTCTTATAAAGATTTGCTATTTGTGGTAAAATTAGTGTATAAGTCTAATATTTTTATAAGAGAAAGATGTGGTTATGAAAAGTTATATTATAGAAAAATTTAAGGATTATTCTAAATCTAATGAAAAAGTCAAGGCGATTTTTTTTGTAAAGGAAGATAATAATAGTGAATATTTTGCAAATATTTATGTAGTTTTTGCTGATATTATTATTTCAAAAATCAAGGAAGATTTGGAAAAAGTTTTTGATGATTATGCAATTATTAATAAAAGAAAAGATTCTTTTGAATTTGATAAGAAAAATCAACAATTTACTAAATTTGAACTTTATACTAATGATTCTACTAAAATTTCCATCAATATAATTGTTGAAGATAGGGCAAGTGAATTTATAAAGTTGTGCTTGGGAAATGTTGAATTTATTTGTGATGAGATAAATTTAAAGGAAGAAATTGAGGAAAAAAAGTTTCTTTATAAACTTCCGAGGGAATTTGAGTTTGACGAGTGTGCAAAAAACTTTTTTTCTCTAGCTCTTGATGTTTCTTTTAATTTGATGTCTAGGGATATGATATGTGCAGGTTTTAAAATGCAAGCTATGAGAGATGAGCTTTTTAGATTGTTAAATTGGTATGTTGTTGATAAATTCAATCAGGGTATGGACGCAGGAGAAAGTGGTAAAAATTTTGTCCATACTTTGGAGGCTGATATAAAAGATGAATTGCTTTTGACTTTTATGTCTAAGGATATTATGGATACTTATGGGGCGATTTTTTCTGCTTGTCAATTGTTTAGAAAAATTGGTATGAAATTGGCTGAAAAGTTTGAATTTACTTATCCAAAAAAGGATGATGTTTATACATTAAAGCTTTTGAGGAAAAATTTCAAAAAAATGGAATCTTTGCAAGTTTAGGAGGATAAATGAAAAAAAATAATAAATTCTTGATATTTGTCTTGGCGATTTTATTTGTTTTTTCCCCAATAAGTGCTTTTGCTGATGATAGCCTTGCAAAAGAGGGAGATAATATTGTGGGAGCAGACAAAAATGTAAAGGCTTATTTGATAGGAAATCAAGAAAGTGGGGATATTTTTTATCAAAAAAATGCAGATAAGTCTTATCCTATAGCTTCTATGAGTAAATTAATGACATTTTTGCTTACAAGAGAGGCTATTGATAGTGGAAAAATTTCATATGATACAAAAGTTAAGGGTACAAAAGCTGCACAAGATTTAACAGGACCTGAATATTCTTCTTTGGGAATAAAAGAAGGAGAAGTTTATACAATAAAAGAATTGATTACAGGTCTTATGGTTGTTAGTGGAAATGATTGTGCAAATCTTTTGGCAAGTACAATTTCTGGAAGTGAAGATAATTTTGCCAAAGAAATGAACAAAAAGGCAAAAGAATTAAATTTAAAAAGTCAAAAATATTACAATGCATCAGGTATAAATACAAAAGAAGATAAACAAAATTCATCGTCAGCCAAAGATTTATTTGAGCTAAGCAGGATAATTCTTGGAAAATATCCAGATATTTTAGAATATACTAAATTAGATGGAATAGATGATAACCAAAAAAATATCCATAAAAAATCAACAATCCCACTAAAAGAGGATATAAAGGGTGTAGATGGACTAAAAACAGGAACAACTGAAGAAGCCGGACATTGCCTTACAACAACAATTAATATGGAAAAATTTAATCCTAAAGATAATTATAGGGCAATAGGAATAGTTATGGGAGCAGACTCAAAAGATGCAAGAGATGATGCTATGATAGATTTAATCTATTATATCTCAAGATATTTTAATTATAAAAAACTCACAGATACAAATCTTCCGAGTGATTCCATAAAAGTAAATTCAGTAAAAGGAGGATATGTAGAATTATATCCAGAAAAAAGTGTAGGTTTTATATTAAAAGATAAGCAATTGCCAAGCATAAAAACTGAAATTAAAAAAGATATCAAAGCACCAATAAAAAAGGGAGATATATTAGGCAAGGCTTATATAAAATATAAGGATAAATCCTATGAAGTGAATTTAATAAGCAAAAAAGATCAAGAAAAAGCATCAAATTTTACAAAAATAAAAAGATCAATAACAGATGCTTGCAATTTTTTGCTTGAATGTATAATAGCAAGATAGAAAAAGTTTTACTTTTTCTCAGAGCGTAGACAACCCCTCAAGCACGAATATCTGATTACAAAAATTGTTGATTTCTAAATTTCAAAATTCTAAAATCGCAAACTCGCTAACGCTCATACAGTGCGATTTTTTAACGAATTTTTAAATTTGAAATCAAATCAATTTTTTCCATATGATATTCTTAGCATGAGGATTTGTATACTTTGTCAAAAGTCTGAGAAAAAGTTTTACTTTTTCTATCTTTTCTGCTATAATGTGTGAGTAGGTCCTGGTAGCTCAGCTGGATAGAGCACCGCCCTCCTAAGGCGGGTGTCGGAGGTTCGAATCCTCTTCAGGACGCCAAATTTCAAGGCTATTGCAAAATTATAAAAATGTGCAATAGTCTTTTTTTGATATAAAATAAAAATTTGAAAGGAAAATTATGGACGATTATTTTTATATGAGAGAGGCAATAAATGAAGCAAAACTTGCAAGACTAGAAGACGAAGTTCCCATAGGATGCGTTATAGTAAAAGATGAAAAAATAATTGCCAGAAGCCACAATTATACATACAAGGGAAAATCAGCCCTAAAACACGCAGAAATTCTTGCCATAGATAGGGCTAGCAAATACATTGGAGATTTTAGGTTAGAAGATTGCACAATGTATGTAACAATGGAGCCATGTTCAATGTGTGCAGGGGCAATAATTAATTCCAGAATAAAAAGATTAGTAATAGCACTTGCCGATGTAAAAAGAGGAGCTTGTGGTTCAAATACAAATATTACAGGAGATAGGAGCCAGCTTCATTATTTAGATGCAGAATTTGGGATAATGAGAGAAGAAAGCCTAGAAATTTTGCAAAGTTTTTTTAAAAAGTTAAGGGAAAAAAGAAAAAGAGATTCTTGTCAATAAAAGACGAGAATCTCTTTTTATGTAAGCATAAAATAATTAAATTGTGGCGATAATTTGCCAACAAACCTTGTACTTATCTATCAAGGTTGTAAATAATTTCTTATTAATTCTTTGAGGTTGCATCAAAACTTTTGATTCTTTTTTTAATTTTGCATAAGCCTTATATAAATTTTCGCTATTAGTTTCTATTACTACTCTTCCATTATTTCCACTAACCCAATTTTTATCATCGGTTGTGTCAAATAAATATACATTATTTCCATAAATTTCTAATTTTGAATTATATATCCTATCCCTTATGTCTTTTGGGAAATTATATTGTTCAAAATCGGAATATTTAATTATTTTTTTTGGTACTTCAAGGCCAAACATATCACAATAATATTTTATAGCCTCAAGGCATTTTCCATTTTTAAATGATAATCCAACTGCCATAATAAATCCTTTCTTTAATTAAATTTAACATAAGTGTATAATTATATCAAGACAAAAAATTATAAAAAAAATAAAATTGGAGGTAAAAATGAAAATTTCTTTAATCGATCCTTTAATTGTTGATGATAAAATAATAGAAAATCATAAGAAAAAAATAGAAAAATTAGGTCATACATTTGAATATTTCAAAGAAAGCGCATCCTCTGATGAAAAAATAATTCAAAGATTAAAAGACAGCGACGTTGCTATTATTACAAATAATAAATTTTCAAAAAAAGTTATAAAAAAGACAAATTTAAAATTGATTGATGTTGCATTTACTGGTTTTAATCATGTTGACATTGAAGCTTGCAATGAAAAGGGAATTATTGTAGAAAATGCCAGCGGATATTCTGATGATTCCGTAGCCGAGCTTGTTATTGGACTTACAATTTCAGTGATGAGAAAATTTGACCAAAATAAAAAAAATATGTATGAAGATGAATCTTTTAATCTTTTGGGTCAAATTATAAGGGGAAAAACTGTTGGAGTTATTGGAACTGGAAAAATTGGAACTAGGGTCATTGAATTGTTCAAGGCTTTTGGTGCAAACATTCTTGCCTTTAATAGAAGTGAAAATCAAAAAGTTAAAGATCTTGGGGCAAAATATGTAGACCTTGATGAACTTTTGAAAAATTCTGATATTGTTACAATTCACCTTCCTCAAAACAAAGAAACTATTGGATTTATTGGAAAAAATGAACTTAATCTTATGAAAGATAAGGCAATATTAATAAATTGTGCAAGAGGTCCAATTGTTGACAATGATTATTTGGCAAAATTATTAAATGAAGATAAATTAAGGGCTGGTATTGATGTTTTTGATATGGAACCACCAATTGATAAAAATTATCCCCTAAGAAATGCAAAAAATGCAGTTTTCACAAATCATATAGGATTTTTCACACAAGAGGCTATGAATATAAGGTGCGAAATTGTATTTGATAATTTATATAAATTTCTTGATGGAGAAATTGTAAATAGGGTAAACTAATACTTAGTTTAAATATTTAACTTAGTAAGAATGTTGGGATTTTTAAAAAAATTGATATATGATAAAGCATAAAAAGATTTAATTGAGGAATAAAATGCAAGTGAAATTATTTGATGTAGATTACGAGAAAATTGAATCCTACTTAAATGGAAATTCCAAAGAAGGTCATAAAATTTTTGGAGCAATAAAAAAAGATGATGGATACATTTTTAGGCTATATGCTCCAAGGGCTGATATGGTTTATATAAAGGGAGATTTTTCAAATTGGCAAGAAATCCCTATGTTTAAAAATCAAAAATATGGATATTTTTATAAATTTATTGAGGCAAAAGAGGGAGATTATTATAAGTATGTGATTGAAAATAATGGCTATAAATTTGAAAAATATGATCCTTATGGAAATTATTTTGATGAATCACCAGAATTTGCCACAAAAATTATAGATACTTCTTATGATTTTTCAGATCAAGAGTGGACTAAAAAAAGAGAAAAAAATTTTAATAAGCCTGTAAATATATATGAAATTCATGTAGGAAGTTGGTTAAGATATAATTCAATGCCAAATTTTTTGGATATTGTTGATAGATTAATTTCCTATGTAAAGGATATGGGCTATACTCATATTGAACTTATGCCAATTACAGAACATCCATATTATCCATCATGGGGTTATCAAGTTTCAGGATTTTTTGCCTCATCATCAAGATATGGTTCAATAAAAGACTTGCAAAAATTTGTAGAGCTTTGCCATAAAAATGATATAGGAGTAATTTTAGATTTTGTAGTAGTTCACTTTGCAGAAGATTATTATGCCTTAAAATATTTTGATGGAACTAGCCTTTATGAATCAGATTACAAAGACTTGCAATATTCAGAATGGGGAAGTTTAAATTTTGATTATTCCAAAGGCCATGTGAGAAGTTTTATGAAATCTGCCATAAATTTTTGGATAGAAAAATGCCATTTTGACGGCATAAGAATAGATGCAGTTTCCAATATGATTTATTATGATGGAAATAAAAATAGGGGAGTAAATCCACATAACATAAGTTTTTTAAAAGAATTAAATAAAGAGCTTGAAAATGATTATCCAAGTTTTATGAAAATTGCAGAAGATTCTTCAGATTATGAATTTGTAACTTGTAAAAATTCTATGGACAGCCTTGGTTTTGACTATAAGTGGGATCTTGGTTGGATGAATGATACTTGCAAATATTTTGAAATAGATTCAATAAATAGGCATATGTACCAAGGAAAAATCAATTTTTCTATGTTTTATTTTTATAGGGAAAATTTTATCCTACCCCTAAGCCATGATGAGGTAGTTCATTTAAAAAAACCAATGATTAACAAAATGAATGGTTTTTATGAAGATAGGTTCAAACAATTAAAATTATTAAATCTATATCAGATGACCCATACAGGAAAAAAATTAAATTTTATGGGCAATGAATTTGCAACATTTGATGAGTGGAATGAAAATGAATCATTAAATTGGGATATTTTGAAATTTCCAATCCATTCAGCCTTCAAAAATTTTGTAAAAGACCTAAATTATCTCTACAAAGAAAATCCTAGCTTTTACAAATACGACTTTGATGATAGAGGATTTATGTGGAAAGTTGTTGATGATAATGTAAATTCTGTTTTTGCCTATGAAAGACTTGCAGACGATAAGAGATTTTTGGTAGTATTAAATATGACAAATACATATAAAAAATCTTATCCTATTTTTATGATGAAGAATTAATTTTTGTTGAAAAAATAAATAATCTCGGCGAAAAATATGGCGGAGATAAATATAAAAGAGAAAATATAAAAATTAGTAAGGGGGAAAATCTTGAGCTAGAGCTTTGGGAATATGAAGCTGTAGTTTTTGAAATAATAAAAAATGAGTAGAAATAAGGAAGCTATCAATCTTTCTTGGTTGGTAGAAAAATGGACGATTTGGGATAATTCATATTTGAAAAATATTTGGCTAAACCTTGATACCTTGGATTTAGTTAGGATAAATGATGATATAAATGACAATGACGATATCGAAGAGTCCTATATAGATATTGAAAATAATATGGATGAATTTGTTTGTATGCCAGGAAAAGAGGCTGTAAATAAAAAACTTGCCAGAGAAGTTTTTATGGACTATTTGGACGGACAAGATAGGGATAGACTATTTGAAAATTATAACGAATATTCAGCCGACGAACAATTTTTAGATCTAATTTATGAACTAGGACTTGAATACAAACTTCAAGAATTTAGAGAAAAAGTTGCAGGAGCTATCCTTCTAAACTGGGCAAACGAGGAAGATATAAAAATAAATAAAGATATGGAAATTATAAATATATATGGTAGGGATTAATGAAAAATAAAAAAATAAAAATGAGTTTTTTAGTGTTAGGCTTGTGTTTAGCACTTTCATCTTGTAATAAAAAAATTGAAAAAGTAAAACCAGAAGCAAAAAGTAATATTAATAGTGAAATAAGTCAAGAAAATTCATCAGAAACAAATGAATCAAACAAAAATAAAGAAAAAAAATATGATGTAACAATCTATGATTACTTTGATACCATTACAACCTTTACAGCTTATTGCAAAAATGAAGAAGAATTTAATAAGTATAAAGATTTAGTAGATAAAAGAATGGCAGAATACCACAAACTTTTCAACAATTATGACAAATTTGAAAATGTAAATAACTTTACAACCATAAACGAAAATGCTGGTAAAGAAAAAGTAAAAGTTGATCAAAAAATAATAGACATAATAAAAGAAGGAAAAAAATGGTATAAGGAAACCGATGGTGATATAGATATTGCCTATGGTAGAGTTCTAAAAATTTGGCTAGATTTAAGAGAAGCCTACGAAAAAGACAAAAAAAGCGTAAAACTTCCTTCAGAACAAGAACTAGAAGAAGCAGCAAAACACAAAAATATTGACGCAATAGAAGTTGACGAAAAAAATAAGACAGTATATATAAATGACAAAGACGTGCAAATCGATATTGGCGGAATTGGAAAAGGATATGCAACCGAGCTTATAAAAAGAGAATTAATAGAAAAAGGACTAAAAACAGGAATTTTATCAGTCGGAGGAGATGTAGCAATAATTGGAAAAAATCCGACAAGAAAATCCGGACTTTTCAAAATTGCAATCAAAGATCCATCACTATCAGAAATACACCCTTATGCTTGCGTAGTTGCCGTAGATAACACCTCAGTTGTAACAAGTGGAGATTACGAAAGATATTTTGAATTAAATGGCAAAAGATACCACCATATTATAGATCCAAAAACAAATTATCCATCAACAAAATTCAAATCAGTTTCTGTAATAACAGATGACATAGCCCAAGCAGATGCCCTATCAACAGCACTATTTATAAAAGACTTAAAAGAAGGAAAAAAATTAGCAGAAAAATATAAGGCAGCAGCCTATTGGATTGACCAAGATGGAAATACATTCAAAACAGACAATTGGGATAAATATCAAACAGAAGATTAAAAACAATAGAAAAAAAGACAAAAATAAGGTGCGAAATTTCGCATCTTTTTTTTGAAAAAAATATTCAAAAATTTTTTAATCTAGTATATAATATAAGCTATGTTAGGAGGAAAAAATGGTAAAAAATGCTTTTAATAATGATAAATATATAAAAATTCAATCAGAAAGAATAGAAGAGAGAATCAAAAAATTTGATAAACTATACTTAGAATTTGGAGGAAAATTATTTGACGATGCACACGCATCAAGAGTTTTGCCAGGATTTTTGCCAGATTCTAAATTACAAATGTTAAAAAAACTAAAAGATATAACAGAAATAGTAATAGTAATAAATGCAAACGACATAGAATCAAACAAAATCAGATCAGACCTTGATATAGGCTATGACAGTGAAGTAATAAGACTTAAAAATGCCTTTGAAGATTTAGGATTTTTTGTAAATTCAGTCGTAATAACCCAATTTGATAACCAACCAGCAGCAATAAAATACGGAAAATATCTTGACAGTTTAAATATAAAAAATTATAAAACCTATAATATAAGTGGCTATCCAAATAATATCCCTCACATTATAAGCAAAGACGGATTTGGAAAAAATGACTATATCGAAACAACAAGAGATTTAGTAGTAATCACAGCACCAGGTCCAGGAAGTGGAAAACTTGCAACCTGTCTTTCACAAATGTATCTTGAAAACGAAAGAGGAGTGAACGCAGGATATGCAAAATTTGAAACATTTCCAGTATGGAATCTTCCCTTAAAACATCCAGTAAATATAGCCTACGAGGCAGCAACAGCTGACCTAAACGATGTAAATATGATTGACCCATATCATCTCGAAGCCTATGGAGAAACAACCATAAATTACAATAGAGATGTTGAAGCATTTCCAATTTTAAAACAAATGTTTGAAAAAATTTCAGGATTTTGCCCTTACAAATCACCAACAGATATGGGAGTAAATATGGTGGGCTTTTGCATAGACGACGAAGAAAAAACTATAAAAGCTTGCGAAAAAGAAATAATAAGAAGATATTACAACTCCCTAGTCGATTTTAAACTTGCAAAATCAGACTACAAAGCAGTAGAAAAAATAGAAATATTGATGAGTAGTCTAAATCTTGAAGCAAGCGACAGAAAAGTTGCACAAAAAGCTAGAGAAAAACAAAAGAAAAAAAAGCAGAAATTTTTGCAATAGAGCTTTGTGAAGGAAAAATAGTAACAGGAAAAAAATCAAAATTAATGTCTGCACCAGCAGCATGCATCCTAAATGCCCTAAAAGAAATTTCTGGAATAAATGACGAAATACCACTAATATCTCCACATATCCTAGAGCCAGTTATAAAATTAAAAGAAGATATATTAAAAGAAAAAGACGAATCCCTATCAGTAAATGACGTTTTGATTGCCCTTTCAATATCAGCAACAACAAACCCAGTAAGTCATTTGGCACTAGAAAACTTAAATAAATTAAAAGGATTAGACGCTCACTCAACAATAATCTTAGACGAAAGCGACAAAAAAACCCTTTTAAAAATGCACTTTAATTTCACACAAGACCCATCACTTTCAAAAGGATACCTAAACATTTAAAAATTCCCAAATGTAGATTCAGAGCGTAGACAAACCCTCAAGTACGAATATCTGACTACAAAAATTGTTGATTTCTAAATTTAAAAATTCTAAAATCGCAAACTCGCTAACGCTCAAACAGTGCGATTTTTAACGAATTTTTAAATTTGAAATCAAATCAATTTTTTTCCGTATGATATTCTTATCATGAGGATTTGTATACTCTGTCAATAGTCCTAAATCTCCAAAATGGGGATTTTTTATTTGTAAAGTTATTTTTTAAAACTTCAAATGGATTTCAATTCTATTTACTATATTTGCTTGACAAAAATTAATCAATGTTATAAGATAAAAAATATAGAAATCGTTTTTTAAATAATCTTAAAGGAGAAAATATGAACAACGTAAAAGTAGATGTAAAAAATGAAATTGCTTATGTAACTATTGATAGACCAAAGGCTTTAAATGCTTTAAATTCAGAAACTTTAAAAGAATTAAATGAAGTTTTTTCAGATATAAGAGATAGAAAAGATGTAAAAGTTTTAATTCTTACTGGTGGCGGAGAAAAATCTTTTGTAGCTGGTGCTGATATTTCTGAAATGGTAAATGCTACACCTCAAGAAGGAAGAGCTATGAGTATGCTTGCTTATGAAACTTTCAATATGCTTGAAGAAATGCCACAAGTTTCTATTGCGGCTGTAAATGGATTTGCTCTTGGTGGTGGTTGTGAAATTTCTATGGCTTGTGATATTAGAGTTGCTTCTAAAAATGCTTTATTTGGTCAACCAGAAGTTGGTCTTGGAATAATTCCAGGATTTGGTGGAACTCAAAGACTTCCTAGACTTGTTGGAAAGGGAATTGCCAAGGAATTAATTTTTACTACTGACTTGATTAAAGCTGATGAGGCTTATAGAATTGGTCTTGTAAATCATGTTGTTGAAAAAGAAGAATTGATGGATTATTGTACAAAGATGGCAGAAAAAATTATTTCAAAGGCATCTTATGCTATAACACTTGCAAAACAAGTCATTAATCTTGGAGTTGAATCTGACCTTCATACTGCTATCCAATTGGAAGCAAATACTTTTGCATCAACTTTTGAAACTCACGACAAAAAAGAAGGTATGACAGCCTTCCTTGAAAAAAGAAAAGCAGATTTATCTGATTTTTAATTAAAAAAATAAGGGACTCTTGCAAAATTATGATAATAGTTTTGCAAGAGTCCTTTTTATTCATCGTCGTATTCAATATAGGAAAAATAGTGATCTCTTTCGTTTAGATCTTCGTTTTCATAAGTTTTTACTACGTCATTGTTTATTGCTTTTATCAAATCTATGATATATGATCTTAGATTTGCTCTTCCGAACATTTTTTTGCCTATATTTTGTTTTATATTTGTAGTTGTATGGTGATTTACAATGAATTTTGCTAAATCTACTCCTTGAACTTTTCTTTTTTTGATAATAAATTTTGATATAAAAGTTAAAAGGTCAAATAAATTATTTGCCTTTCTTTTTATATATTTTAAAAAATTTCTAAAAAATAATCCTTTTATTGAAACTAATTGATCAAAAAATTCATCTTTTGATCCATTTATTTCAAATTTTATGTTCTTTGTCAAAAATTCAAATATTTCATTGATTTCATCTTTGCAATAGTCTATAACTTCGTCAGCTATTGAATATTGTGGATTATTTAATTTTGCCATAAATTCTACTATATATGATGGGGTTGTTTTTTCGTCAAGGGCCTTATATTGATAAATATAATTTGAAAAATCGTATAGGCTATGCCCATCTTTAGAAATTTTCATTGAAATTCCTTTTTTCATAATTTTATCGTAATAATAGATAATATTATCGGTTGTCATAATTTTTTCTTCAAATTGATTTATCAAAATTTCAAGGCACTTTTCTAAATTTTTTGCTTCAATAAAAGCGTGGGATCTGTAGGAGTCGATTTTTATAAAAATTTCTCCGTTAGCTTCTAGCATATTTATAAGACCCAATTTTTCGACTTTGACTGGGAATTTATCTTTATAAAATTTAAGGATTTCATTTATATAGCCATGCTCTTTAAGGTTCATTTTTAAATTTGTGTTTAATAGTTCGATTATAGATTTTTTGACATCCATTTGAGAAATAAGTGGATTTTTCGCCATTGAATGAACATAATTAAAGAGGACATCTTTTAAAGTTAATTGATTTTCTAGGGCATAGGTTATTGAATTTTCAATTTTGATTTTTTCTCCTGATAAGTTTGTAAAGCTAAAGGATTTAATTAGTTGTGTTTTCATATCAACTGAAAATCCTTTAAATTCTTTTAGGTCATCAACAACATTAAGGTGTCTTATTGGGAGAGGATAGGTAACGGTTGAACCGGTTTGGATATTAAAAATTTCATTCCCTAAAATTGACTTATATTTTGCTGTTCCATTTTCGTGCAAGTGTCCAGTAAATAAAAATTTCACTCCTGCATCTGCTAAGACCTCTATTGGAAGTTTGTTGTTGATTCGTGGATCTTTGTCTATATATTTTTGATTCCAATTTTTTATAATAAAAGGTCCCAAAACTAGTCTTTGATCCCTAAAATTTGGGATAAAGGCATGGTGGGAAATTACAAAAACCATATCGGCTCTTTTTTTTGCTTCATCAATTTTTTCAATTGCCCATTTTATTAAATTTTTATCGGCTGCTCCAACGATATTATTTTTTCCGTCTTTATGGTTTTGTTCATAATCGGCAGAATAAATTGATGTATCGAGAAAAATTAAGGATAGGGAATTTTTTCTTTTAAATTTGTATTTATTCTTGAGACATAGGATCCATATCCTTGTCCATAGTAAGAATATTTAAAATCTCTGCTATATTTTTTATTTATAAAATCAAGATAGGATTTAAAAATTTCGCTATCTTTATAAAATTCTAAGACCTTGTCCTTGTATAGAAAATCATAAATTTCAAAAAATTCTTTTGGCTCAATAAAATCTGTATTTTTTAAATTTTTGTAGTCAAAAGCTTGTTTATTGTTGATATCATGATTTCCTGGAATTAAAAAAATTCTTCTAGAATCTTTTTTTAAAGTCCACTCTTTTAAAATTTCTTTTACTTCAAGATGAGATTTTTTTTCTCCATCCTTGGTCAAATCTCCTGGAATTATTATATATTCACTATCATTTAAGCTAGAAAGATCTAGTGCCTCTTTTAAAAGTCCTTCGCCTTCAACTAAAAATTTCCTATCATATTTAATAGCCATATTAAATTCTTTATTATCAGCCATAAGTTCTCTTGCCAAAATATGAGTGTCGGAGAGAATACTTAATTTAATTTTTTTATTATTTTCCATAATATCATTTCCTTTAATCTTAATTTTAATATACCATAATAAAAAAAATTGAAAAATCATTTTTATTTGCTGGATTTTTTTGGTTAGCTTTTTTATAGTAAAAAATGTATAATCTATTTAATAAACATCCTAAAAAAATAGAAAGGATTTTTATGGTTGATTTTAAAAAAAATAATAGCATAAAAGCAATTGGCTATGGACTAATAAATTTGGGATTAGTTTTTTTATCCACTTATTACTTAATTTTTGAATTGTTTATTCCGATTTTTACGGCTATAAAATTATGGGAATTGGATGATAAAAATAAGGGGATTTTCTTATTCACAAGTGGACTACTTTTAATATTTATTAATAGGACTTTAACTTATTTTATGATGTTTCCTATGATTGTTTTGGGAATAGGGATTTTTTATTTGATAAAAATAAACAAAACGGATAAGGATGCAATAAAAATATTAAGCATAATATTTTCGGTTTTATCTTTAGCGATAATTGGGTATCTTTACACTAGGTCAGGTATAAAACTAAATGATTTAGTAAATCATTTATACAAGATATTTGAAGAGAACAATTTTAAATTTGATAAAGAAATTATAAGAAAAAGTTTAAAAACTATGCCGTCTGTCATAATTTTATTTTCCCTAGTTTATAGTATGATTTCACTAAAATTGGTAAGAAATTACTTAAATTATAAAGATGAAAGTATGAGAGATTTAAAAAATATTAAGGGGCTAAGAATAGAGCTTAAAGACTTGATAGTGATTTTTGGATTTTTAGCTATTTCCATATTGCTCAGCAAGTTTTTCTCCTTATCAAATGAATTTATAATATTAAATTCAATTATGAGCTTGAAATTTATTTTTGGTATAAATGGAATTTTGATTCTAGTTTATTTGGTATCGTCAAAAAGAAGTGGGATATCAAAGATAATAAATTGGATCTTAATATTTTTATTATTTACCTATACATCAGAAATTATTGCCATAATTGGCTTTATAGATGTATTTGTTAATTTTAGAAAAAAAGTGAGGATAGGATGAAAGAAAAGTTGAAGTATTTTACAAAAGAAAATTATGTTTTTATACTAATTTTGCCTATAATTATTTCGATAATCTTGTTTTTTTATGAAAAAATATTTGCAACAATAGGACTTATATTTGTTGCTTTATTGTATTTTTACATAAAAAAAATAGACAGGCAAAATGAAGATTTTTTTCAAGCATATATAGATGAAATGGACTATTCATTTGATGAAATAACTAAAAATGTAGTATTTCAAATGCCCTTTCCTATAGTTATCTTGGAAGATGGAAAAACAATAAAATGGCACAATTCTAATTTTAAGGAATTATTTGAAGCAAAAAATTTGATAGGCAAGAGTGTAAAAAATTTTATAACTGATTTTAATGAAGTTGATTTTTCAAAAGAATCAACTGAGCCAATTACTGTAAATATATATGATAAAGTTTATGAGTTTTATTATTCAACAATAAAAAGAGAAAAATTTGATGATGAGCTCACCTTTGTTTATGGAATTGATAATACTGCAGATGAAAATATAAAAAAGATATTTAAAGACAGAAGGCTTGTAGTATTTACAATGTACATTGACAATTATGATGATCTAAGACAATCAACTAGAGCAAGTGATAGGTCATCAGTTACTGGAGAAATTGATAGGCTAATTATGAATTATTTCGATAATTACAAGGCCATGGTCAGAAAATATGAAAATGATAGATATATGGTTATGATTCATTATGAAGATTATCTAAAAATTTATGAAAGTAAATTTAAAATTTTGGATCTAGTAAGAGAGATAAAAAAAGGAAATGCAATTCAACCAACCCTATCAATTGGTGTAGGTTTATCAGGAGCAAAACCTTATGATATATATGAAAGCTCAAGAATTTCAATTGACATTGCCTTATCTCGTGGAGGCGATCAAGCAGTAATAAAAAATGGAGATAATTACGAATATTTTGGAGGAAAAACAAAGGCTACAGAAAAAATTTCTAAAGTAAGAAGTCGTGTTATTTCTCAAGCACTAAAAAGAATGGTAGAAACATCATCAAAAGTATTTGTAATGGGACATAATAATCCAGATATGGATTCTTTTGGTTCGTCTCTTGGAATTTATGAAGGAATTAAAAGTATAGGAAAAGAATGTTACCTTGTATTAAATGGTGTAAATAAGCCAATAGAAAATATATACAACAGGACAGTTGAAGATTTAGAAGGTTTTAAAGAAGATATAGTCACAGAAAAAAGAGCCTTGGAATTAATGGATCAAGCATCTTTGGTAATTGTAACAGATAATCACAGAAAAAATTCTACAGAAGCACCAGAGCTTTTGGATAAAACAGATCAAATTGTAATAATTGACCATCATAGAAGAGGAAATGATTATATAAGAAATGCTACAATTTCTTATATAGAACCATATGCTTCAAGTGCAAGTGAGCTTGTAACAGAAATTTTAAATTATTTTGATGAATCATTTAAGGCAAGAGTACCAGTTGCAGAGGCCCTTCTTGCAGGCTTAACAGTTGATACCAAAAATTTTGTTTACCAAACTGGAGTAAGAACTTTTGAAGCTGCATCTATTTTAAAAAGATGGGGAGCAGATTCAATAATAATAAAAAGAATGTTCAAAGATGATTTTGAGATAGTAAAATACAAATCAGAAGTTATAGCTGATTCTACAATAGTAAATAAATTTATTGCAATTGGACATTTTAATAGAGAAATGAACGGATCAACTTTAATAGCAAGCCAAGCTGCTGATGATTTATTAAATATAAAAGGTGTTAAGGCAAGTTTTGTTTTGACAAGATCAAACGATAAAATCCACATATCAGGAAGAAGTTTAGGAGATATTTCAGTTCAATTAATTTTAGAAAGAATTGGAGGAGGAGGACATTTAACCTCAGCTGCAACCCAACTTGATATGAGCATAGAAGAAGCAGAAGTAATGCTTAAAAAAGCAATTAAAGAATATTTAGAGGAGGAAATGGAAGACTATGAAGATAATATTGACTGAAGATGTTAAAAAAATTGGTAAAAAAGGTGAAGTTGTAAATGTAAAACAAGGCTATTTTAGAAATTATATTTTACCAAACAATCTTGGAGTTGAAGCAAACAAAGAAAATTTAGCAAAACTTGATGAACATTTAAAAGAACTTCAAAAACAAGAAGATAAAAACATAAAAGAGGCCAATGAAAATAAAGAAAAAATCGAAAATACAGAAGTTACAATCAAGGTAAAAGCTGGAGAAAATGGAAAATTATTTGGTTCAATTACAAATATGGACATTAAAAAAGCTCTTGATGAAAAAAATATTGAAGTTGATAAGAAAAAAATTGACAAGGCAGATATTGATTCGCTAGGAGATTATGAAGTTGTAATAAAACTTTACCAACAAATTTCTGCAAAATTAAAAGTGAAGGTAGAGGCTGAATAATGGAAGAGTCTATTAGGCAAATGCCTAGTGACATTAATTCAGAAATGGCGATAATTGGTTGTGTGATAAAAAGAAGTGAAACCATAGATCAGGCCATACAATTAGTAAGGCCTTATGAGTTTTATGATTCAAGATGCCAAAGAATTTATAAGACTTTAGTTGATATGTATCAAAAAGATATAAAAATAGATGAAGTAAGTCTTATATCAAAATTAAAATCAGAAAACATCTTGGAAGAAGTTGGAGGAGAGAAGTTTATTGTTGAGATAACACTCTCCTCATTTTATACTCCAAACATCGACCAATACTGTGAAAATGTCAAAGAAAAAGCACTGCTTAGGGCTTTGATTGGAGCTTGTGATGATATAGTTGGAAAATCTTACGAGCAAAAAAAAGATGCCAAAGAAGTAATTGAGATGGCAGAAACAAAAATTTTTGAAATAAGTCAAAAAAATTTGGAAAAAGGTTTGGTTAGAGTTTCTGAAACTATGGATGAAACAATCAAACAATTGGAGCTTTTAAGTTTAAATGATGGAAAAATTACAGGAGTAACAACAGGAATTTCAAGCGTTGACAATAAATTATCGGGGCTTCAAAATTCTCAATTGATTTTGCTTGCAGCAAGGCCTGCAATGGGAAAAACTGCCCTTGGACTTACAATGGCGTGGAATGCGGCAAATGCTGGAAAATCGGTTGCATTTTTTTCACTAGAGATGTCAACCTACCAATTAAATCAAAGACTGATTTCTATGGTTTCAATGATTGATCTTGAAAAAATAATTACAGGAAATTTGGAAGCCGACGAGTGGATTGAAATTATAAATGCGATTACAAAAATAAAAGAAAAAGAAATTTATGTAGATGAAACTGCTGGTATTACTTTGTCAGAGCTTAGGAGTAAATGCAAAAGATTAAAGGCAGAAGAAGGACTTGATTTAATTGTAATAGATTATTTGCAACTTATGACAGGTGAGGGAAGATTTGATAATAGGCAACAAGAAATTGCACAAATTTCAAGAGGACTAAAATCCTTGTCAAAAGAAATAAATTGTCCAGTTTTATCCCTTGCCCAATTATCTCGTGAGGCTGACAAAAGATCTGATCACAAGCCTATTTTATCAGATCTTCGTGAATCTGGAGCAATTGAACAAGATGCTGATGTTGTTATGCTTTTATATAGAGAAGATTATTATGATGAAGATGATAATCCAAATGTCGCAAAATTAATTTTAGCAAAGCATAGAAATGGGCCGACAGGGCTTATGGAATTATTTTTCCACAAGCAATGTACGAGCTTTAAAGATCTGAAACACGAAAACGAATAAAATGAAAATTATAGGAAAAGATGAAGACATATATTTAAAAAAATTAGACTTGGATGATGCTTACGATTTAAGAAAATGGTCAATGAATGATGATGAAAGATTAAAAGGCTATAATTATGGCGATTTTTCTCAAATTGATTGTGAAGTTTGGTTTATGAACGTAAATATTTATAGAAAAAGATATTTTGCAGTCAGAAAAATTGACGATGATGAATTTATTGCCTTTATTGGTCTAAAAAATTATAATCCATTTTTAAGAAAAAGTGAGTTGGGGATCGTTTTTGATCCCAAATATACATCAAGGGGCTTTGGCTATAAGGCTATGAAAATTTTACTTGATTATTATTTTTATGATCTAAAATTTTGTGAGCTAAATCTTGATGTAAATAATTTTAACAAAAGGGCGATTTCCTTATATGAAAAATTAGGTTTTAAAAAACAGGAAACAGCTTGGAGATTTTTGAAAATCAAGATATTTTTCCAGATGACCAATATTTTTTTATAAGAAATGGCAAGATATATAGTCTAATTACAAAAATGAAAATAAGAAAAGATGGAAGGTAATAATTTGGAATTTAAAATTCAAAATATGAGTCTGGATATGGGGGAAACTTCTTTTGAAAATATGTTTTTAAGTACTTATGTACCCATGGCAGACGGAGATAGCCTAAAAGTTTTTTTGCTTATATATAAGGATTTGAAATCTAGCGGAGAAGTTGATTTAGAAAAAATAAAAAAACAACTTGTCTTTGATGATGAGAAGATGAATGAAATAATTTCATATTGGATAAATATGGGAGTATTTAGAAAAAAAGATAGGGGCGATGGGAGTTTTTATCTTGAAATAATTTCTCTAAGACAGGCTTACTTTGGAAATTCTAATGAAAATGATGCTGAAAATATGCTGGATATTTCCAAAAGAAAATCTGTTATGTTTGACCAAGTGGAAAGAATTATTCAAAGAGTGCTTACACCACAAGATATTAGAAGAATCCAAGAAACTTTGGATGAATATAAGCAAGATCCAGAGCTTGTAACAGAAGCTTTTAGGCAGGCGAAAGAAGTAAATAATGTTGATGTAAAATATGTTATGGGATTTTTAAAAACTTGGAGAGATCAAAGCGTTTTTTCTTTAAATGATTTAAAAATTAAAGAAGAAAGAGCAAAGCTTCTTAGAGAAAAATCCCCAAGAAAATATAAGAGTGCCAAAAAAGTTTACAGATCGAAAAATAGAAATTCTAATGAAAAATCTTTTGCCCAAAAGGCGAGAGAAGAAAGATTTAGAAAAATTCTTGAAGGAGGGGATATAAAATGAGTCCCAATGATAATATTTCAAGAATAATTGAAAAAAGAAGAATAGAAAATTTAAAAGAGCAAGAAAAAAGAAAAAAGAAATCTATGAAAAATTTCCAAGGATTAAGGTAATTGATAGGACAATTGCATCTTTTGGTCAACAAGCAGCAATAAAGGCTCAAGAGGGAATAAATGTAGATGAATTTAAGGAAAAATTAAAAGAGCTTGATAGGGAAAAGGAAGAAATTTTAAGTGAAAATTCTTATCCAAAAGATTATTTGAAAATTCACTATCATTGTGAGATTTGCAAAGATACTGGTTTTGTAAATACAAAAACTTGCTCTTGCAGGAAAAAACTTATAGTAGAAAAAAAATATTCCCAATCAAATATAAGTAGGCTTGTTCAAAGAGAAAATTTTAGGACTTTTAATGCAAATCTATATTCAAAAAATCTCTATAAAGACTATCCGATTAGCCCTTATGAAAATATAAAAAGAATTGTAAATGATGCCAAAAATTATGCATATAATTTTCCAAAATCTTATAGGAATCTTTATATATTTGGAGATGTTGGTAGGGGAAAAACTTTCTTAATAAATTCAATAGCAAAAGAAATTTTGGATAAAAATTATTCAGTTCTTTATCTTACAGCTACAAAATTATTTTCTTTTATGAATGATTATTTGTATGCTTTTTCTGAAAGAAAAGAAGAGTTAAAGGAAAAATATGATTTGATTTTTGATTCTGATCTTTTGATTATTGATGATTTGGGAAGTGAAAATGATAGAAATTCTAACGAATCAAACCTATTTGAAATTGTAAATGACAGGATTATCAACAAAAAACC
Organism: Anaerococcus vaginalis; assembly: GCF_000307225.1. Lineage (GTDB taxonomy): Bacteria > Bacillota > Clostridia > Tissierellales > Peptoniphilaceae > Anaerococcus > Anaerococcus vaginalis_B. The sequence goes on along the minus strand of NZ_HE978620.1, from coordinate 124,927 downwards.
TATGATTTTTTCATCAAATTATTCTGAAGATGAGCTTATAGAATTTTATGGAGATAGGATTTTTTCAAGAATAATAGGTTCAAGCCATGTAATGGAAATTTTTGGAGAAGATTTAAGACTTTTATTTTAGGAGTTAAATATGCTTTTAGTAGATCGTGAAACAATGCAAAAAATTGATAAATTTGCAATTGAAGAACTCAAAATCCCATCACTTTGTTTAGTTGAAAGAGCAGCACTTTCTGTGATGGAAAATATTAATCTTGATGTAAGACACTCTTTTGCTATTATTGTTTCTTGTGGTAATAATGGGGCAGATGGACTTGCCCTTGCAAGAAATTTGCTTGCCCTTGGAAAAAATTGCCATATTTATATTATAGGAAATAAGGACAAGGCGAGTGAGGATTTTATAAAAAATTTTAATGCTTGCAAAAATCTTACAGAAAATATTTATCCAGTTGAAACAATTGAAGATATGAAATTTTTGAGAGAAAATCTTGATAGGGTAAATACAATTATTGATGGAATTTTTGGCACAGGATTAAATAGACCGGTTTCTGGAATTTATGCAAATATAATTGATTTGATAAATGAAAAAAATATTTATACTATTTCAATTGATTTACCATCAGGTTTTGATGCAAATGGAGAAAATAATTATGGATCTTATGTTGATAGTGATTTAATTGTTTGTATGCAAATTTTAAAAAAAGGTCTTTATGAAGATACTTATTTTAGGGATAAAACTGTAGTATGTGATATTGGACTTCCAAAAATTGCAATTGAAAAATTTACAGATATTTGAAAAAAATAAAATGAAAGTATATTATAAATAATTGAATAGAGCTGTGATGAGAAGTAGTAATTAAAAATAACCTTTAGAGAGAAGATGGTTGGTGAAAATCTTTGGTGAAAGTTAATGAATCCGTCTTTGAGCTTATAATTTAAAGTGAATGAATTTATTTCATTAAATTGGGTGGTACCGCGATAATCTCGTCCCTTTTGGGATGGGATTTTTTTTGTAAAAAAATTTAGGAGGAAATATGTTAGACATAAAATTTGTTAGGGAAAATCCAGATTTAGTAAAGGAAAATATTAAGAAAAAATTTCAAGATGAAAAATTAGTTTTAGTTGATGAAGTTATTGAACTTGATGAAAAATTAAGAGATGTAAAAACTGAGGGAGATAATTTAAGAGCAAAAAGAAATAAAACTTCAAAACAAATTGGTGCTCTTATGGGTCAAGGAAAAAAAGAAGAAGCTGAAGAAGCCAAAAAAGAAGTTGGAGATATTAACGATAGACTTGTTCAAATTGAAGAAGATACAAGAAAATTCCAAGACCAACTAAAAGAAAAAATGCAAGTTATTCCACAAATGATTGACGATTCAGTTCCAATAGGAAAAGATGATACAGAAAATGTAGAAATTGAAAGATTTGGAGAAAATGTAACTCCAGATTATGAAATTCCTTACCACGTTGATATTATGGAAAGTTTTAACGGAATTGATTTAGATTCTGCAAGGGATACATCAGGTGCAGGTTTTTATTATCTAAAAGGAGATATAGCAAGACTTCATTCAGCAATTCTTTCTTATGCAAGAGATTTTATGATTGACAAGGGATATGAATATCACATTCCTCCATTTATGATAAGATCTGACGTTGTTACAGGTGTAATGAGTTTTGCTGAAATGGAAGATATGATGTATAAAATCGAAGGAGAAGATTTATATTTAATCGGAACAAGTGAGCATTCAATGATTGGTAAATTTATAAATTCAATCACAGATGAAGAAGAAATGCCACTAAGATTAACATCATATTCACCATGTTTTAGAAAAGAAGTTGGAGCTCACGGAATTGAAGAGCGTGGAGTTTATAGAATCCACCAATTTGAAAAACAAGAAATGGTTATAATTTGTAAACCAGAAGATTCAAAGAAATTTTATGACGAATTATGGCAAAATACAGTAGAATTTTTCAGATCTTTAGAAATTCCTGTAAGAACACTCGAATGTTGTTCAGGAGATTTGGCAGATTTAAAAGTAAAATCTTGTGACGTTGAAGCATGGAGCCCAAGACAAGGAAAATATTTTGAAGTTGGTTCATGTTCAAATCTTGGCGATGCTCAAGCAAGAAGACTTAAAATAAGATTAAGAGGAGAAAAGGGAAATTATTTTGCTCACACATTAAATAACACAGTAGTAGCTCCTCCAAGAATGTTAATAGCATTTTTAGAAAATTTATTACAAGAAGACGGATCAGTTAAAATTCCAAAACCATTACAAATGTATATGGGCAGAATGGAAAAACTTCTTCCAAAAAATAAATAGAAACATATTAAAAAATCCTAGCTTAATTGTTAGGATCAGAGC
>NZ_HE978620.1:88303-122270 GCF_000307225.1 Anaerococcus vaginalis | reverse complement strand
GTAGACAAACCCTCAAGCACGAATATCTGACTCCAAAAATTGCTGATTTCTAAATTTTAAAATTCTAAAATCGCAAACTCGCTAACGCTCAAACAGTGCGATTTTTGACGAATTTTTAAATTTGAAATCAAATCAATTTTTTACGTATGATATTCTTAGCATGAGGATTTGTATATCTTGTAAACAGCCTGATCCTAGCTTTTGCTAGGATTTTTTAATATATTTTTTTATCTGTAATTATTAAATCTAATTTTTGGTCAAAATCATCAAAATTTAATTTGTAAGATTTATTTATTTGGTAAAATAAACCGATGTAAAAGGACTTGTGATTTTTTATATAATAATCATAAAAACCTCCACCATAACCAAGCCTATATTTATTCTCATCAAAGGAAAGTCCTGGAACTATGGTAAGGTCTATTTTTTCCTTTGTTTTTTCTAGTCTTGAAGTTTTTATTTTATATTTACCATCAACAAGATCATCAAATGATTTAAGTAAAACAGGAATCATTGTAAGTTTTCCTGTAATTTTTGGTATATAAACTTCCTTTTTATCTAAAAATGCTTTTTTTATTATTTCTTTCGTGTCAATCTCATCATCCATTGAATAATAAATAAAAATTGATTTAGCATTTTTATAATAATTACTAGATAAAAGTTTATTTTTTATCTTATCATCCCACATTTTTTTATCGGATGGGGAAATTTTTTTTCTATTATTTATAAAATATCTTCTAAGCTCATTTTTCATCAGCCAACTCCAAAATCTGTAATATTATATAGGTAGTCAATTTTTGGATTTTCTTTTAATGTATGGTGATATTTTTCCAAAAACCATTTTACAAGCTCATCATCTCTTTTTACATCTGTTGAATTTTCATTAAAAACATTTACGGTTGCATGGGAGAAATTATTTAAAATTATATTCATATCTTTATCAATCATTTCTTTTGTTTGTCCCTTTATTCCAACCATAAGGCAAGGTGAATCAAAATATTTTAAAACATCCTTGTAAGTTTTAAAACTTGCTCCTTTTTTTAGATAATTTTCACGAAAATCATTGTCAAAAGTTTCTACTCCAGTTTTAATAATTATTTTTTGATTTTTAAAATATTTTTTTATTTCATTGACTTTTTTCCTATAAATCCAGTGGCATTCAAAAAATAGGGTGTGGATGTTTTTTTCATCGGCTATTTCTTTAATCATTTTTTTGGTATTTTCTGTTAGTTCAAAAAATGATGCTGAATCTATAACTTCAAGAACTCCAAATTTTCCTGTAACTCTTTCTAAAACTTTTTTATTAATTTCATCAATTTTTTCTTCATCAATTTCATTATCTTCTATATAATCACAAAACCTACATTTTCCCCACTTGCAAGGTCTTGCTTTTAGAAGGACTATTTCTCTTTTGTATTTTTTATCAATTATTGCGTATCTTTCCATTATTAATTCCTATAGGCATTTTTTTGTTTTCATATATGATGCAATTATTTCTGCTCCTAAAATTATGGTTAAAGAAAATAAAAGCAACCAAACTAAAAGGGCAATTATTCCTGCCAAAGCTCCATAAATTACTGACATATTGCTCATATTATTTAAGAAAAATGAATATCCAAAACTTGTAATGGAAATCATAATACTTGTAGAAATTGATCCAACAAAAGCATCTTTGAAACTTATTTTTATAGAATCATTGTAGGGAGCAAATTTATATAGGAGGGTAAGTCCTAGGATTAATATTAATGGAGGAATTATTCCAGAAACTAAATTTATTAACCAAGTAAATTCATCAAGGGAAAAAGATGAATTTATGAGTCTTAAAATTTTTTCAAGTAAAAGCAAAATTCCTCCAGAATATATTTTTAATAAAAATATAAAAAGGACAATAAAAATTAGGACAAAGGTATATAAAAATCCAAATATTTTATTTTTTATCATTGAATGGTTATCGTCAATTCCATAGGCTACATTTATGGCAAGAAGAATTTTTGAAACTCCTTTTGAGGCAGACCAAAGGGCAAAGAGCAAAGTTATGGTTGATATGGTTGAAACTGAGCCTGAATCAATAATTGAGTCTACAAGTATCAAAATAACTCCCCTAATTGAATCTGGCAATAATTTTATTGTATCTACTACCACATCTTCATTTCCTTTCATAAATTTTGTTACAAAATTTAATAAAACCAAAAGCATAGGAATGGATGCTGAAAGAAAATAATAAGATAGGGAAGATGCCAAGGTCATTAAGTCGTGATTTTTTATTCTTTCAATTAAAGTCAAAATAAATTTTAAACTAGTTGATTTTTTATTTTTTCTCATTTTAAATACCCATCAAACCATTTTTTTATAGCCTCAAGCCTTTTTATTCTTGCTTTTGGCTTTCCTGATCTTGAAAGTTCGTGATTTTCTCCATGGAAAATATACATTTTTGTATCAACTCCATTTTCTTTTATTCTTGTATACATTTGAAGTCCTTGTTCCAGTGGGCACCTATAATCCTCATCAGAATGAATGAACATGGTTGGAGTTTTTACATTTTTTGCATATTTTATTGGAGATTGGTTCCACATTTTTTCTAAATTATCCCAAGGATCTGCTCCTGTTTGATCTTTTGCAAAATAATATCCTATATCAGATGTTCCATAAAATGAAGTCCAATTTGAAATTGATCTTTGAGAATTTGCAGCTTTAAATCTATTTGTGTGAGAAATAATCCAATTTGTCATAAAGCCACCATAAGATCCTCCATAAACTCCCATATTCTTCTCATCAATTTGAGGATATTTTTTAATGGCAAAATCTGTAAAATTCATCAAATCTTCATAGTCAATTGTTCCATATTTGCCCCTAATATCAGAAAATTTCACTCCATTTCCGCTAGAACCGTGTGGGTTAGTATAAATTATTATATAGCCGTCATTTGCAAAAACTTGGTGTTCGTGGTGAAAAATATTTGAAAGTTCTGTTTTTGGACCACCGTGGATTGATAAAAGTGTTGGGTATTTTTTGTTTTTATCAAAATCAACTGGAAGAAGGACAAAGCCTTTAATTTTATCTCCGTTTGATTCAAAATAAAACTCTTCGATTTTTCCAAGTGATGATTTTATTTTATTATCTAGTAAAATTTTTCCACTTTTTTTATCTTTTAGGTGGGAGAGTCTGTCTTCTGTCATGGCAAAATAATAAATATTTTCATCAGCCACTACAAAATCTTCAACACATCCTGAAATTTCGAGCTTTAAATTATTATTTTTGTCTAATGAATAAAGTTTTGATTCTTCTTTTTCTGTAACTATAAAGTAAAGTTTTTGATTTTTGTAAGAAAAAGTTTTGAAGGATTCAACTCTTGCATCACTTCCTATAGAATTTCCAAAAGATTTATCAAAATCAACTGGACTTATTTTTTTATATTTTCCCGATAAATCTGTTTTATAAATAAAGGCATCCTCGTTTATTCCGCCCTTTTTCATATCAGTTCCGACAAAGATAATATCATCATTTTCATCAAAAAATAAATCGTAATATGAGAAAATATTTTCTATTATGATTTTTTCTTCCTTTGTTTTTAAATCAAAAATAAGCAAATCATCTTTTAGTCTTGAAACATCCTTATCATTTTTCCCGATAACAAGGGCTAACTTGTCAGCTTTTTTATTTATGGCAAGAGCATTTATACTTTCATTTGAAAATTCCCTTAAAAATATCAAACTAGAGTCATCTTTTTTGTATAGGTATAGGCTTGTAATTTCATTTTTTATGAAGCCTTCTCCATTAAAATAAAAAGGCAATTTTGTAATTTCCTTATAAAAAGAATTTTCTTTTTATTTTTTCTTCCTTCTTTGCTTAATTTATCACTAGCTTTAATCAAATAGTATCCATTTTTCAAATCTTTAATATAAGATACATTTTTATCAATTTTAAAAGCTAAAGAAGAAATTCCCATCGACTTATCTTTTTTATAAAAATAATCATATTCATCATCTGATTTTTCCTTGAAAATTAAATTATCAAATTCATCAAAGATAAAAAGATTAACTTTTTTATTATCAGAAATTTTAAATTTTTATTTTTTCTATATCAAAAATATAAAGAAAAGAATTATATTTATTTTCATCTATGTTGGCATTATTTTTCAAAAAAGCCAAATATTTTTCATCATTAGATATTTTAAGATCTGAATAAAAATTATAAGTTAAAATATCATTTATTTTTAAATTCTGCATTTTTCCTCCTTGTTTTTATCTCATTATACATTAAATTTCAATAAAGAAAAAACTATTAGGTTTACAATTTTTTTCTTGGGGTATATATATAACATCAAAACGATGGAGGTTCAATATGAAATTAAATATTAAAGGTAAAAACATCAATGTTTATGAAAGCTTAAAAGAAGAAGCTAAGGAAAAATTTGATAGGCTTGACAAATATTTCAACAAGGAAGAAGAAATGGACCTCAAATTTTCTACCGAAGGTAATTTAAAAAAAGTTGAATCAACTATTTTTCTAAAGGGCGGCACAATTTTAAGGGCAGAAGAGATAAATGATAACTTTTCAACTGGAATTGACAAGGTGATTGATGCTTTGGTTCGTCAAATTAGAAAACAAAAAACAAGACTTCAAAGAAATAGAAGAAATGGAGAGTCAATAAAATTTGAATCCTTAGATGATATTGAAGAAAAAAAGAATGATAATCCACAAATTAAAAGACAAAAAGAAATAGTTCTAAGACCTATGAGCGATGAAGAAGCTTGTATGCAAATGGAATTATTAAACCACGATTTCTTTATATACCTAGATGATGAAGAAATGAAAACAAGACTTGTATATAAAAGAAAAGATGGACATTACGGATTAATTATTCCTGAATAAAAAATTATCACTGCTGCATTTTTGCAGCAGTTTTTTTTGTGCTTTTACTAAAAAAATTATTTTGATATAATATAAAGAAAATACTTAATTATAAGGAAAGATTAATGAAAAAAATTGCTATAGTGGGTCTAGGATTAATGGGTGGTTCTTTTGCCAAGGCTTTTATAGAGTATAGTAACAATGTAGTTTACGGATATGATATAAATGAAAAAACTAAACAAGAGGCCCAAAATTTTGGCATAAAAATAATAGAAGATAAAAATGATTTTAAAAAAATGGATCTTACAATTATTTGTCTGAATCCATCTACTATTAAAAAATTTGTTGGAGAAAATTATAAATATTTATCCAATACAGTTATGGAAATTTCTGGAGTAAAAAATAATTTGTATCCATATATAAAAGACTTATCAGAAAAATATTCTTTTACCTATAAGTCTATTCATCCTATGGCAGGAAGAGAAGTTTATGGATTTGAATCCTCTTTGAAAGATTTATACATTAATGCCTCAATGATTTATGTTGATGATTTAGATGATGATGAAATTTCTTTATTTAAAAAAATTGGTTTTAATAAATTTGTAAAGGCAAGTCCAGAAAAACACGACCAAATGATTTCTTTTACATCCCAGCTTTGCCATGTGATTTCTAATGCTTATATATTAAATGAAAAAAGCATTTACCATAGTGGATTTTCTGCTGGAAGTTTAAAAGATATGACAAGAGTTTCAAAAATTGATGAAAATTTATGGTCAGAATTATTTTTATCAAATAAAAATTTTTTAATTGAAGATATAGATATAATGATAAGAAACTTGAAAGAATTAAAAAATGATTTAGAAAATAATGATGTAGATAGGTTAAAAGCTCAACTAAAAAGAGGAAATGATATAAGGAAGAAGATGTGGTAATGAGATTAAGAGTTGATTTGGAAAATCCTTATGATATAGACATAGGAGAAAAAACAATAGAAGAATTAAATACATACTTGAAAGAATTTTATCCAAATTCAAAAATTTTAATTATTAGCGATGATTTTGTTTATAAAATTCATAGAGAAAAATTAATAAGACAGCTTGATGGCTTTTCTTATGAAGAATTTATTTTGAAAAATGGAGAAAGTTCAAAGTCAACAGAAAATCTTATAAAAATTTTGGAATTTGCAGCAGAAAATGAATATAGGAGAAATGATTTATTTATAGCCTTTGGTGGAGGAGTTGTTGGAGATATTGCAGGACTTGCAGCTTCACTTTATCTTAGGGGTCTTGATTTTATTGCAATTCCTACAACTTTTTTATCAGCAATCGACTCGTCAGTTGGAGGAAAAACAGCCGTAAATTTAAAATCTGGTAAAAATTTGTGTGGAACTTTTTACCAACCCAAAAAAGTTTTTATAGATACAGACTTTTTAAAAACTTTGTCAGATTATTTTTTTGAAGATGGTTTAGCTGAAGCAATAAAATATGGAATGATAAAAGATAAGTCGATTTTTGAAGAAATCGCCAAAGAAAAAGTTGATAAAAATTATAAAAATCTTCCATCCCTAATTAAAAAATGTCTTGTCATAAAAAAAGAATTGGTAAAAAAAGATGAAAAAGATAAGGGGATTAGGCAGATTTTAAACTATGGCCATACCTTTGCCCATGCCATTGAAAAAAATTCAAATTATGAGATAAGCCATGGTCATGCAGTAGCCTTGGGTATGAAAATTATGGTTAAAAATTTCTATAAAGATTTTTACCAAGAATTTTTAGAAGTTTTACAAAAATATGAACTAGATAGGGAAATTGATTTTCCTACAGAAAAGATAATAAAAGTTTGTATGGTAGATAAAAAATCGAAAAAAAATACAATTAATATTATTGTTGTAAAAAAATTAGGCTCATGTGAGATTTTAAATATAGATTTAAAGGATTTAACAGAAATTTATGAAAACAGATAATATTTTAATAAGACCATCAAAATTAAAGGGAGAAATTGATGCTATTTCATCAAAATCTTTTGCCCACAGGGCTTTGATATTGGCAGGACTTTGCGAAAATCCTACAAATATTTATATAAATGAATTTTCAAAAGATATAAATGTTACCATAGATGCCCTAAAAAATTTGGGAGTTAAGATTGAAAAAAATGAAAATTCTGTAAAAATAATTCCCCCAAAAGAAAAAAAAGAACAAGCAAAAATTGATATGTACGAATCTGGTTCATCATTGAGATTTTTTACAGGAGTATGCTCTCATTTTTCAAAAAATACTGAAATTATTGGAGAAAAAAGACTAGGCGAAAGACCAAATCTTGAGCTTATAAAAAATTTAAGAGAGCATGGTCTTAAAATTTCATCCGAAAAAATTCCTTACATGATTTCAGGTGAGATGAAATCAGGAGAATTTGAATTTTTAGAAAACAAATCAAGCCAGTATATAAGTGCAATAATGCTTTCGGCAAGTAAAATTTCTGGAAAAACTACAATAAAACTAAAGGAAATTCCAGAATCTATTGGATACATAGACATAACAAGGAAAGTTTTAAAAGATTTTAATGTGAGTGTAGAAAGGAAAAATAATTCCTATTTTATAGAAAATCCACAAATAAAATCACCAAAAAATTATTATGTAGAGGGCGATTGGTCAAACTCAGCCTTTTTTTATGGGGCAAATCTCATAAATTCTCAGATAAAAATAAATAATCTAAATAAAAATTCTCTTCAAAAAGACAGGGAAATTGTAGAAATTATCGAAAAAATAAAAATTTGCAAAAAGGAAAATAAGGGGCTTGAAATAGATATTTCACAAATTCCAGATCTTTGTCCAATCCTTGCGGTGCTTTTGACAATTCTTGATAAAGACTCTTATATAATAAATGGAAAAAGATTAAGACTTAAAGAAAGTGATAGGCTAGAATCAACTTCTAAAATGCTTAATGACTTGGGAGCAAAGTGTGAAATTATAGGAGATAGTTTGAAGATTTCTGGAAAAATAAAAAAAGGAGAAGTTGATTCTTTCAACGACCACAGAATTGTAATGGCATCGGCAATTGCATCATTACTTTCTAGTGGAGATATAATAATAAAAAATTACAAGGCAGTAAATAAATCCTATCCATCATTTTTTGAAACTTTTAAAAAGCTTGGAGGGGAAATTGAATATCTAGGAGCTTAAATGGAAGATTTAAAAGAAATTCGAGAAAATATAAATGAAATTGACGAAAAAATTATAGGATTATTAGAAAAAAGATTTGATCTTTCAAAAAAAGTAAGGGCATATAAGATAAGCCATAACAAAAAAGTTTATGATCCAAAAAGAGAAAAAGAAATATTAAAAAAAATAGAAGAAAAAAGCCCTGAATATGGAAAATATCTTGTCCCAATATACAAAGAAATAATGGCTCAATCCAAAAATTTACAAAATAAAAAAGAAAATTATGGACTTTTGGGAAAAACTTTAGGACATTCTTACTCAAAAATAATTCACGAAAAAATTGGATATTATAGCTACCAATATTTTGAAAAAAATGAAGAAGAATTGGATGATTTTTTTGAAAAAAAAGATTTTAAGGGGATAAATGTTACAATTCCCTACAAAAATACAGTAATAAAATATCTCGATTTTATTTCAAAAAAGGCAGAAAAAATTGGAGCTGTAAATACAATTGTAAATAAAGAGGGAAAACTTTATGGTTACAATACAGATTACTATGGTTTTTCCTATGATCTTAAAAAAAATAATATAGAAATTAAGGATAAAAAATGCTTAATTTTAGGAAAAGGAGCCTCATCAAAAACTGTAAATGAAGTTTTAAAAGATTTGGGTGCAAAAGAAATTGTATTTTTATCAAGAAAATTCAAGCCATATTTTAAAGATGTTAAAGATTATTTTGATTTTGAAGTTATAATAAACACAACCCCAGTAGGAATGTATCCAAATAATGATGAGTATATAGAAGAGATAAATCTTGAAAAATTCGAAAAATTAGAGGCAGTAGTAGACTTAATTTATAATCCATATATGACAAAAATATTATCCCATGCAAAAGAAAAAAATATAAAGTATGCAAGTGGATTTGAAATGCTAATAGCCCAAGCAGTAAAGGCAAGCGAGCTTTTTTTGGATAAGAAATTTGATGAAAATTTAATTTTTAAAATAAAAAAATCAATATATAGGGAAAAAATGAATATTTCCCTAATAGGTATGGCAGGCTCAGGAAAAACAAGTCTTGGGAAAATTTTGGCAAAAAATATGAATAGAGATTTTGTTGACCTTGATGAAGAATTTGAAAAAAAATATGGAAGCATAGAAGAATTTTTTGAAAATTATGGAGAAGATGAATTTAGAAAAAAAGAAAGTCAAATTTTAAAAGAATTTTCAAAAAAAACAGGACTTATTATAAGTTGTGGTGGGGGAATTGTTGAAAAAAGTGAAAATTATTATAGGCTAAAAGAAAATTCTATAGTAGTAAACATAAAAAGAGATTTAGAAAAATTAGAAATTTATAAAAGGCCTCTTTCAAAAAATATGGAATAGAAAATTTGTATAAAAAAGAAAAGAATTATACGAAAAATTCAAGGATTTTGAAGTAGAAAATGAAAATTTAGATTTTTGTGCAAAAAAAATTGAGGAGAAATTTTATGAGAATATTAGTAATTAATGGTCCAAATATTAATATGCTTGGCATAAGAGAAAAAAATATTTATGGAAGTAAAAATTATAAAGACTTAATAAAATATATAAAAGATTATGCAAATGAAAATTATATAGAAATAGAAGTCTATCAATCAAATTCTGAAGGAGAAATTATAAATAAAATTCAAGAAGCTTATAATTTTTATGATGGAATAGTAATAAATCCAGCAGCTTATACTCATACTTCAATAGCAATTTTAGATGCATTAAAATCAGTAAATATTCCAACGGTTGAAGTTCATTTGACAGATATAGAAAAAAGAGAAGATTTTAGAAAGATATCCTACATTTCATATTTTGCCGAAAAAACAATTAAAGGCAAGGGCTTTGATGGCTATATAGAAGCAATTAATTATTTAAAAGAAAATTTTAACAAATAATTGTAAAAAATTATTTTACAATTGAATGATTTTCATTTAATATTATATTTGTGAAAGTTTAATCCTAACTTATTGATAAAATGTTATAAAAAGGGTAGGATATACAGTGAATTAGAGGTGAAAGATTTGGCGTTATTTAATATTTTTAAATCATTTAGTCAAAAAGAAATTGACAACAATCAAAAATTAGTTGACAAAATTTTAGCACTAGATGAAGATATGCAAAAATTAACAGATAAACAGTTGCAAGATAAAACAAATGAATTTAAAGAAAGACTAAAAAACGGAGAAAGTCTTGATGATATTTTGGTAGAAGCTTTTGCAACAGTAAGAGAAGCAAGTGATAGGGTTTTGGGATTAAAGCACTATCCAGTTCAATTATTAGGTGGAATTGTTCTACATAATGGACAAATTGCAGAAATGAAAACAGGAGAAGGAAAAACATTAGTTGAAACTCTTCCTGCTTATTTGAATGCCCTTGATGGAAAGGGAGTTCATATAGTTACAGTAAATGATTACTTAGCAAAACGTGACCAAGAATGGATGGGAAAAATTTATACATTTTTAGGTCTAACTGTAGGCTGTATTATTTATGGACTTACAAATTCAGAAAGACAAAAAAATTATAATTGCGATATAACTTATGGAACAAACAATCAATTTGGTTTTGATTACCTAAGAGATAACATGGTTATTTATAAGGATAATATGGTTCAAAGAGGACTTCATTATGCAATAGTCGATGAGGTTGACTCAATTTTAATAGATGAGGCTAGAACTCCACTTATTATTTCTGGAGAAGGCGATGAGTCAACAGATACTTATAAAAAAGCGGATGAATTCATTAAAGGACTTGAAGGAAGAATTTTAGATCCAAACGAAGATTTAGATCAAGATCCATTTGATAGAGAATTTGTTGTAGAAAAAGTAGACTTCTTGGTTGATGAAAAAAGAAAATCATCAAACTTAACAGAACAAGGTACAGCAAAAGCAGAAAAGTTTTTTGGAATTGAAAATTTATCAGACCCAGAACATCTTGAGCTTGCCCACTACATTAATAATGCTCTAAAAGCAAATACAACAATGACAAGAGATATTGATTATGTAGTAAATAATGGCGAGGTAATGATTGTAGACGAATTTACAGGTCGTATCATGCAAGGAAGAAGATATTCAGATGGTCTTCACCAAGCAATTGAAGCAAAAGAAGGAGTAGAGGTTCAATCAGAATCAAAAACTCTTGCAACAATTACCTTCCAAAATTACTTTAGAATGTATGATAAATTATCAGGAATGACTGGTACTGCAAAAACAGAAGAAGAAGAATTTTCAGAAATTTATAGTTTGGATGTTGTAGAAATTCCTACAAATAGACCAATCCAAAGAATTGATGATGTTGATCACGTTTATATAAATGAAAATGGAAAATATAATGCAATAATAGAAGAAATTAAAAAAGTCCATGCAACAGGTCAACCAATCCTTGTTGGTACAATTTCAATTGAAAATTCAGAAAAATTATCAAACGCTCTTAAAAAAGAAAAAATAAAACATGTTGTACTAAATGCAAAAAATCACGAAAGAGAAGCTGATATAGTAGCCCAAGCTGGTAGATTTGGATCTGTTACAATCGCAACAAACATGGCAGGCCGTGGTACTGATATTATGCTTGGTGGAAATGCCGATCATATGGCGAAACAAAGACTAAAAAGAGAAGGAATTTCAGAAGAATTACTTGAACAAGTTGACTCTTTCCAAGAAACAGATAACCAAGAAATTTTAGAAGCTAGAAAAAAATATAAACATTATAAGTCTTTAGTAAAACCTGCAATTGATGAAGAAGCTGAAAAAGTAAGAGCAGTTGGCGGACTTTATATAATTGGTTCAGAAAGACACGAATCAAGAAGAATTGATAACCAATTGAGAGGACGTTCAGGAAGACAAGGAGATCCAGGTAAATCAAGATTTTTCATTTCATTAAAAGATGATTTGATTAGACTTAATGTTGGAGAACAAATTTCAAAGTTTGTAGAAAATTATAATTATCCAGAAGATGAGCCAATTGTTTCAAGAATGGTAACAAAATCTATTGAGAAAGCTCAAACAAGAGTAGAAGCAAATAACTTTGCAACAAGAAAAAGAGTTCTTCAATACGATGATGTAATGAATAAACAAAGAACAATTATTTATAATGAAAGAAAACAAGTTCTTTACGGAGAAAATATGAGAGATTCAATTCTTGGAATGATCAAAGATTCAATCTCACAATCTGTATATTCATTTACAAACCCAGAAGTAAAACCTGAAAATTGGGAAATGGTAGCCCTATTAAATCATTTGAAATCAATTGCTATTCCAGTTGAATTATTAAAATTTGAAAATATAAATAGTTTTACCCAAGATAAACTGATTGATTATATTTACCAAACAACCTTAAATAAATACGAAGATAAGGAAAAACAATTTGGTGAAGAAAATATGAGAGAAGTTGAAAGAGTAGTTTTACTTAGGGTTATAGATACAAAATGGATGGAACACATTGACGCTATGGATCAAATGAGAAAAGAAATTGGTGTAAGGGCAATGGGAAATGATGATCCTGTTCGTGCTTATACAAATACTGGATTTGATATGTATGAAGAGATGACAAATGCTATCCAAGAAGAAACTGTAAGACTTATGATGGGAATTGAAATTAGACAAAATATAGAAAGAAAACAAGTTTTGGTTCCTGAAGAAGAGGGATTTGAAAATCCAGAAAAGCCTGAAGAGGCAAATAATAGAGCTGAAAGAAGAAGATTAAAAAGAGAAGCTAAAAAGGGAAATATCAAGGGTAACTAGATGGCAGAAATTTACGAGTTAAGAGAAATCATAAAAGAACTTGATAAAAATCTCATTATGATTAAATCTCATCTTGACCCAGATAAGCTAAATGTAGAAATTAAAGAACTTGAAAAGCAAACCCTACAAGAAGATTTTTGGAATGATAGTCAAAAAGCTCAAGAAATAATGGCTGCTCTTTCTGATAAAAAAGAAAATTTTAAAACTTTTTCTAAATTTGAAGAAGATTTAAAAGATCAGTCAGATCTTTTGGATATAATTGAAGAAAGTAATGAAGATTTAGAAAGTTTAAATGAAATTGAAGAGATTTTGAATTTTTTAAAAAAGGAAATAGGATCTTTTAAAATAAAAACTGAACTTGATGGAGAATATGATAAAAATAACGCATATTTAGTAATACATGCAGGAGCTGGTGGTCTTGAGGCGACCGATTGGGCAGAAATGCTTATGAGGATGTACACAAGATTTTTTGAAAGACGTAATTTTAAATTTGATATTACAGACTTAAATAATGAAGAAGCAGGTGGAATAAAATCTGCGACAATTCATGTCAAAGGAGCTTTTGCCTATGGATATTTAAAGGGAGAAAAAGGAGTTCATAGACTTGTAAGAATTTCTCCTTTTGATTCATCAAAAAGACGTCATACTTCCTTTGCATCGGTTGATATTTTTCCAGAATTAAATGACGATATGAGTGTAGAAATTGATCCAAAGGATTTAAGAATTGATACTTATAGAGCAAGTGGAGCTGGTGGTCAACACGTAAATAAAACAGATTCTGCTGTAAGAATTACTCACATTCCTACAGGAGTTATAGCTTCAAGTCAAGCTGAGAGAAGTCAAACTCAAAATAAGGAAACTGCTATGAAACTTCTTTTGGCAAAGCTCACTCAAATAAAAGAAGAAGAGCATAGGGAAAAAATTGAAGATATTCAAGGAAATTACACCCAAATAGCTTGGGGAAGTCAAATAAGATCTTATGTATTTCATCCATACACTTTGGTAAAAGATCATAGAACAAATTTTGAAGTTGGAAATGTAGAAAGTGTAATGGATGGAGATATTGATGGATTTATAGATGCATATTTAGCTAATAAGGGAAGGGAATAATCTTTCCCTTATTTTTTATAAGTATAAGGAGAAAAAATGAAAAATATAATATTGACAGGAGATAGACCAACAGGAAAACTTCATTTGGGACATTATGTTGGTTCTTTAAAAAATAGGGTTAAAATTCAAAATGAAGGAAATTATGACAAAATGTATGTAATGATTGCCGATGCTCAAGCTCTTACAGATAATTTTTCTAATCCAAAAAAAATTAGAGAAAATATAACTGAGGTTATGCTTGATTATCTATCAGTTGGACTTGATCCAAACAAGGTAACATTTTTTGTTCAATCTTATGTAAAAGAGCTAACAGAGTTAACTTTTTATTTATTAAATTTAGTTACCCTTTCAAGACTTGAAAGAAATCCTACTGTAAAAAGTGAAATAAAATCTAAAAATTTTGAAACAAGCCTTCCTACTGGATTTTTAATTTATCCTGTTAGCCAAACTTCTGATATTATTTTATTTGATTCAAATATTGTTCCAGTTGGGGAAGATCAAGAACCAATGCTTGAACAAGCAAGGGAATTAGTCAGATCTTTCAATAGCACTTATAAAGAAATTTTTAGAGAACCAAAAGCTTTAATTCCAGAAAATAAGGTTTGTAGAAGGCTTCCTGGTATTGATGGAAATGCAAAAATGAGTAAGTCTTTGAATAATTGTATTTACTTATCTGATTCGAAAAAAGAAGTTAAGAAAAAAGTTATGTCTATGTTTACTGATCCTAACCACATAAGCATATCTGATCCGGGCAAGGTTGAAGGAAATTCTGTCTTTACTTACCTTGATGCTTTTTGTGAAGATTATCATTTTGAAAAATTCTTGCCTGAATATAAAAATTTAGATGAATTAAAGGCCCACTACAGACGTGGAGGTCTTGGTGATGTAAAAATTAAAAAATTCTTGAATAAGGTTTTGGAAGATTTTTTAGAGCCAATTAGAGAAAAAAGAGCATATTATGCTAAAGATATTTCTAAACTTTTTGAAATTATGGAAAATGGTTCAAAAGAAGCAAGTGCTTATGGAAAAATGAAACTTGAACAAGTTAAAGAGGCTATGGGAATAAATTATTTTGATGATAAAAAATTAATTTCAGAGCTTCAAAAAAAATATGATAAAGAATATGAAAATAAATAAATGAAAATAGGCTGTTGTTAAATTTATATTTCACAACAGCCTATTTTTTTGAAAAATTTATAGATTTGAAAGGGGAAGGGATACTTTTATTAGACTTCCATTTTTTTTGTTTAAAACTTTTATTTCTCCTCCATGGATTTTTATTGTTTCTTTTACTAGGGATAGACCCAATCCAGACCCTTCTTCTTCGTTTCCTTTTATTCTGTAAAAGGCCTTGAATATATTTTCTTTTTCGTCATTTTCTATGCCGATTCCATTATCTTCTACAAAAATTTCTGCAAATTCTTTTGTTTTTTTAGAATATATTTTGACATAACCATAATTTTTATTGTATTTTATGGCATTTTCAATTAAATTGTAGAAAACTCTGTATATTAAAAGGTCGCTTCCTTCTATATAAATTTCTTGACATTTATTTTCTACTTTTATATTTTTTTTATCGGAAAGGTAGGATAAGTCTTGGCTTGCTTCTTCAATCAAGGATGAAAGTTCGATTTTTTCGTTTCTTGTAAT
The DNA here is from genome assembly GCF_000307225.1 of Anaerococcus vaginalis. Lineage (GTDB taxonomy): Bacteria > Bacillota > Clostridia > Tissierellales > Peptoniphilaceae > Anaerococcus > Anaerococcus vaginalis_B. Next base: position 106,741 of record NZ_HE978620.1, on the reverse strand, counting down.
TGATCTTAATTCGCTTAAATCCAAAAGGCTTGTAACAAGTTTTGATAGCCTATCCGATTCGGTTTTTATCATAAGCATAAGATTTTCTATTTCTCTTTTGTCCATATTTTTTTCTTCAAACAAATCTATTTGTGAATTTATTATAGTTAGGGGAGTTCTAAGCTCGTGAGCTGCTCTTGCTGTAAATTCTCTTTCATTTTTATAAGATTCGTTTAATCTTTCTAGCATTTGATTAAAGGATTTGGTGAGTTTTTGAAATTCTCTTATTGGATTTTCTTTAACTTCGTAGTCTGTTATATTTTTTAGCTGAATTTGTTCAATTTGATTGGAAAATTTGTCCAAGGGTTCCAAAAATTTCCCGCTTAAAAAATAGGATATGATTCCTCCAACAATTGTTACTAAAGTTGTTATAAGCCAAGATTTTTTTTGAAAAATTATCCTTTGTGTTTGTAACTTGATCAGAAAAAGTATTTTGAAATTCTCCCATCTTGTCCTTATCTATATTTATATACAAATTTTCCTTGTTTTCCATCCTGTCTACATATCCACCCAATGAGTCTATGTAAAAATAAGCTGTTTTATTCATAAAAAAATTCATACTAAGACTTGTTAGGGCTATCAAAATACTTGTCAAAATTGCTATTCTAAATCTTAAAGACATTTTTTTCATTTTATTTTCCTCAACAAATATCCAATTCCAATCCTATTTTCTATAGGATCATAGCCAAGTTTAGCCTTTAGTTTTTTTCTAAGGGCGGAAATGTGAACTCTTATGGAATTGCTCAATAAATCTACACTAGAATCCCATACATGATCAATCAATTCCTCTTGGCTGACTGGACGATTTTGATTTAAAAGTAAGTATTCTAAAATTCCACTTTCTTTTCTTGTAAGTTTTAATTCCTCCTTGCCTATAAAGGTAAGTCTATTTTTGCTATCAAATTTTATTTTATCAAAAGTTAGCTTTGTTTCATTTTGGATAAAATTTCTTCTTGTAAGAGATCTAACTCTAGCCTTTAATTCATCCAAATGAAAGGGCTTTTGCAAAAAATCATTTGCTCCCGCATCAAGCCCTTCAACCTTATCTTTAATTTGACTTCTTGCAGAAAGAATTAAGACCTTGGTTTCCTTATCTTCTTTTCTCAAAATTTTTAAAATTTCCATCCCATCCATTTTTGGAAGATTGAGATCTAAAACTATAAGGTCGTAAGATTCAATCTCAATCATCTCCATTGCATCATAGCCATCAAAAGCAGATTCAACCTCATAACCATCTTTTTTTAAAGATTTATTTATACTTTCATTTAATATTTTTTCGTCTTCTACAATTAAAATTTTCATATTTTCTCCTTCATAATTATTATATCAAATTAAAATAAAATATATGTTAAGAAAATCTTAACAGAAAATTTATACAGAATTTGTTATTATATATTTGTAAAGGGGTGGTTAGTATAGAAATAAGAAAAAGAAAAATTTACAAATAGGATTTTTAATCCTTGCAATAGGCTTTATTATTTATGGGGCTTTGCGTGGAGAAGTTGATACTGTTTTTAGCAAGGCAATAAAATTATGTCTGGAGTGTGTTGGAATTGGATAAGATTAAATCAAAAACAATAGGAAAATTTAGGTGGTTGATCCAAATTTTAGCAAGTCTTTTGACAAATATTCACCTTCCAAACTTTATAAAAGGAGTAATTTATAGGGGAAATATTAAAAAGATTTGTGTACCTGGTCTTAATTGTTATTCTTGTCCAGCAGCAACAGGAGCTTGTCCGATAGGAGCCTATCAGGCGGTGGTTGGTTCATCAAAATTCAAATTTTCTTATTATATAAGTGGATTTTTGATTTTTATTGGAGTAATGCTAGGAAGATTAGTTTGTGGATTTTTGTGTCCATTTGGTTTTTTTCAAGAGATATTATACAAAATTCCATTTAAAAAGTTTTCAACAAAAAAATTAAAAGCCCTAAGATACATAAAATATTTGATACTTGTAGTTGCAGTTATTATTTTGCCAGTAATATTAGTAAATGAATTAGGGATGGGCAATCCATATTTTTGCAAGTATATTTGTCCAGCAGGAGTTTTAGAAGGAGCAATCCCACTTTCCTTGGTTGATACATCAATAAGAGCAAGTCTAGGTTCCTTATTCAATCTAAAACTTACAATTTTAATAATAACAGTAATCCTATCAATAATATTTTTTAGGCCATTTTGTAAATGGATTTGTCCCTTAGGAGCATTTTATGCACTTTTTAATAAAATATCCCTATTTAAGATAATTTTTGATAGTAACAAGTGCATATCCTGTAAAAAATGTGTAAAAGCCTGTAAAATGGATGTAGATGTTAGGAAAAACCAAAACCATACAGAATGTATAAGGTGTGGAATGTGTATCACATCCTGCCCAACCTGTGCATTAAAATATCAATTTGGATTAGATAAGAAAAAAGAAGAAACAAAAATAAAGAAAAATAAAAAAGAAATTATTAAAGGAGAAAAAAATGAAATTTAAAAAGTAAAAGTATTAGCAATATCAGCTGCACTAGTATTGACATTAACAGCTTGTTCAAAAGAAAACAAAAAAGACAATATGAATTCAAACCCTTCATCAGTAGAAAAAGCTCAAAGCAATTCAAACAAGACTGATGATAACAAAGCAAAAATTGATGAGTTAATGAAAAAACAAAATGACATACTAGCTTCACACGATAAGCAATGGCAAGTTGCCTTTTCAAAAGCAGACAAGTCAAGTGCAGAAGATAACAAAGATAAAGGATACGATAAATATTTAGCAGATTTAGTAGAAAAAGCAAAAGATGAATTATCAAAAGAAGATTATGAAATTTTGACAAAAGATGTAGAAGAAATTGCAAAATTAGAAGAAGAAATCACAAAATTAAAAGCAGGAAATGGTGGCGAATCAAATAAAAAAGAAGGCGGAGCAGTTTCAACAAAAGAATTAAAAAAATTCCCAGAATTTAATTCAAAAGATTTTGACGGCAAAGGTGTTACAAAAGATATCTTCAAAAATAAAAAACTAACACTAGTAAATTTCTGGTTTAACGGTTGCGCACCATGCGTAGGAGAGCTTCCAAAATTACAACAATTAAACGATGAAATAGAAAAAATGGGTGGACAAGTAATAGGAATAAATTCAGAAGCAAAAGTAGGCGATGAAGATACAATCAATGAAGCCAAAAAAATCCTAGAAAAACAAGGTGCAAAATATAAAAATATTGCCATAGATAAAGACAGTGAACTTGAAAAATACACAGAAACAATAATGTCATATCCAACATCAATACTTGTAGATAGCGAAGGAAATATTGTTGGAGATCCAATAGTAGGAGCAATTGATAAAGAAGATAAATATAAAGAAGTAAAGGAAATGATAGAAAAAATAATAAAAGATAAAATGTAAAATCAAACTTTGATTTTAAACTATCCTTCTCGATGAATTAAAAATACCAGAGCCTAAAACTCTGGTATTTTTGTATTTATTTAAAATTATTTATTTCTTGGATGTTCTATAGCTTCTTGAGCAGCAGCAAGTTTTGCAATTGGAACTCTAAATGGTGAACAAGATACATAATCAAGACCAACATTGTATAAATATTTTACAGTTGTTGGTTCTCCACCGTGCTCTCCACAGATTCCTAAGTGTAGATTTGGATTTGCTTTTTTACCACGTTCTACTGCAGTTTCAACCAAGAAACCAACACCTTTTTGATCTAAAACTTGGAAAGGATCTTTGGCAAAAATATCTTTATCAAGGTAAAGATCTAAGAATTTACCAGCATCATCTCTTGAAAGACCAAAGGTCATTTGTGTTAAGTCGTTTGTTCCGAATGAGAAGAAGTCAGTGATTTCACCGATTTCATCAGCTGTTATTGCAGCTCTAGGAATTTCAATCATTGTTCCTAATAAGTAATCAATTTTCTTTCCTTTTTCTTCGAAAACTTTTTCGATTTCTTCTCTAACTTGTGATTTAACATAAGCAAGTTCCTTTACATCAGATGAAAGTGGGATCATTATTTCTGGAACAACATTTATTCCATCTTCGTGACAATGCAAAGCAGCTTGGATTATTGCACGAGCTTGCATTTTTGAAATTTCAGGATATCTAACTCCAAGTCTAAGTCCTCTAAATCCAAGCATTGGGTTTACTTCTTCAAGATCAAGGATTCTTTTTTTAACTTCAGCAATTTCCATATTTAAATCTTCAGCAAGAGTTCTAATTTCTTCTTGTCCTCTTGGTAAAAATTCATGAAGAGGTGGATCAAGAAGTCTTACTGTAACAGGTCTTTCTCCCATTAAAGAATAAATTTGATAGAAATCATCCTCTTGCATTGGAAGGATTTTATCAAGAGCTTCTTTTCTAGTTTCAGCATTGTGAGCCAAAATCATTTTTCTAACTTGGAAAATTCTGTCAGCTTTAAAGAACATGTGTTCAGTTCTACATAAACCAATTCCTTCAGCTCCAAATTGTAGTGCTTGTTCAGCATCGTGAGGAGTATCAGCATTTGTTCTAACTTTCATATCACGATATTTATCAACCCAGCCCATAAATTCGCCGAAGTTTCCTTCAAGTTTTGGACTTTCTGTTTCAAGTGCTCCAGCATAAATATTTCCAGTTGAACCATCTATTGATAGAACATCTTGGTCAGAATATTTCTTTCCATCGATTCTTACAAATCTTTCAACTTCATCAACATAAATATCATGAGCTCCAGATACACAACATTTTCCCATTCCTCTTGCAACAACAGCAGCATGGCTTGTCATACCACCTCTAGCAGTAAGAATACCACTTGCTGAAACCATTCCTTCAAGATCTTCTGGAGAAGTTTCTTCACGAACAAGGATTACATCAACACCTTTTGCTGCTCTTTCTTTTGCTTCTTTTGCAGTAAAGGCAATGTAACCAACAGCAGCTCCTGGACTTGCAGCAAGACCTTTTGTAATAGGATTATTTTCTTTTATAGATTTTTGAGAAAGAGTTGGGTGTAGAAGACCATCAAGATCTTTTGGATCAATTCTTAAAATTGCTTCTTTTTCATCAAGGAGACCTTCATGAACCATATCAACAGCAACTTTTACAGCAGCTTGAGCAGTTCTCTTACCATTTCTTGTTTGAAGTAAGAATAATTTACCTTCTTGGATAGTAAATTCCATATCTTGCATGTCTTTGTAATGTTGTTCAAGTTTTTCTGCAGTATCATGGAATTGATCAAAAACTTCTGGTAAAGAATCTTTTAAAGTTTGAATTTCTTTTGGTGTTCTAACTCCTGCAACAACGTCTTCACCTTGGGCGTTCATTAAATATTCGCCAAATAATTTGTTTTCACCAGTAGCTGGGTTTCTTGAAAAAGCAACGCCTGTTCCAGAAGTATCACCCATATTTCCAAATACCATTGTTTGAACATTTACAGCAGTTCCCATAGAATCGTCAATATCATTTAATCTTCTATATAAAATCGCACGCTCATTATTCCAAGAAGCAAATACAGCAGTAATAGCCTTATCTAATTGTTCTCTTGGTTCTTGTGGGAAATCTTCACCTTGGATTTGTTTATAAACATTTTTATACTTTTCAACTATATCTTTTAAATCTTCAGATGTAAGTTCAGTATCTTCTGTTACACCTTTTTCAATTTTTTTAGCACTAAGAACATTTTCAAAATTATTTTTATTAATTCCCATTGCTACATCAGCGAACATTTGAATAAATCTTCTGTAAGAATCATAAGCAAATCTTTCGTTATTTGTTTTTTTAGCAAGACCTATAACAGCATCATCATTCAAACCAAGATTAAGGATTGTATCCATCATACCCGGCATAGAAATTGGAGCACCACTTCTTACTGATACAAGGAGTGGATCTTCAGTAGAACCAAAAGTTTTTTTGTTGTGCTCTTCCAAATCTTTGATGTGACTTGAGATTTCTTTAGAAAGATTTTCCCAGATTTTTTTATCTTCTTTATAAAATCTTGCACAAGCTTCAGTTGTAACTGTAAAACCGTAAGGAACGTTAATTCCCATATTTGTCATTTCTGCTAAATTTGCGCCTTTACCACCAAGCAAAGAGCGCATGTCCTTGTCTCCTTCGTTAAAGTTGTAAACATATTTTTCAGTCATTTTTTTCCCCTTTCCTACTGTTTAATATGATTGATTATAATATCAGCCGTTTCTTCAATGGATCTATTGGTAACATCAATTATTACACAAGATAAATCTTCCATTATCGCTTTAGCATAATCCAATTCCTTTTGAATCCTTCTTAGATCTGAATACTGACTTTTTCCAGACAAATCCAAACTTTTTAGCCTTTCATCCCTAAAAGATTTTAAAATATTTTTATCAATAGTTAGACCGAAAATTTTTTTGCTATCGATTTCAAAAAGTTCATCAGGTAGGCTAGTATTCAAAATTATAGGGACATTGCAAACTTTATAGCCCTTGCTTGCCATATAAATTGATAAAGGAGTTTTAGAAGAACGAGAGACACCAATTATTGCTATATCACAAGCCTTTAATGACCTAAAATCTTTACCATCATCATATTTTATGGCAAAGTCTAAAGAATTTAATGTTTTAAATTGGTCAGTTTCATAAAAGGACTCGTCAGAAAAAGAATATTTTGGTTTCAAATCAAGTTTTTTAGAAATAGCCCTTATTGAATAACCAGTTATATCAACATAAGTAATATTATTTAGTTCACAAAAGTCATTGATATAAACGTTCATCCTTGAATCTTGGAATGAGTGATAAATCATAAAATTATCGCCAGTTTCAATTATAAAATTTAATATATCTTTTAAATAATCAATATCCCTTATATCTGGATATATATTTATAACTGTTTCAACATTAAATTGACTAAGAGATACCTTTACAATTTGCTCAGTTGCGTATCCACTTGTGTCAGAGATAATGTTTACACTAAGCTTCATTATACCACCTCTTTTCTTATAAGATTCTATTAATATTATAACATTTTTTAATAAAAATCCAAGAGCTGAAAACATTTGTAAAAAGAGAAAAATAAGAAAGGCTGATTTAACATTTGATTTTCAATAATTATATTTTTTTGTAAAATTGACAAAAAAATTATTTAAAATATAATAATAAAAAGAAATGAATATAAAACTTTGACAAAAAGGAGTAGTAGGGGAAATTTTTTAGAGAGAAGATGGCTGGTGAAAATCTTTAAATGGAATCTATGAAGGTTGTTTTGAAATAGTTTAATGTAGCATGCATATATGCAAATAAGAGCCTTTTTTTAAAAAAAGGAAGATAGGTGGTAACGCGATAATCTCGTCCTTGAGAATTGTGTTACTTTTTTTATTATTTATTTTTAATTTTTGTTTTGAAAATAAGGAGAATTTATGCAAACAAAATACGAACCACAAAAATTTGAAAAAGAAATTTACAAAAAATGGGAAGAGGGTGGATATTTTAAAGCAAGAGTAAATGAAAATAAAAAACCATTTACTATTGTAATGCCACCACCAAATATTACTGGAAAATTGCACTTGGGTCATGCCCTAAATAATACAATCCAAGATATTATTATAAGATATAAAAGAATGCAAGGCTATGAAGCTTGTTGGATTCCAGGAACAGACCACGCTTCAATTTCAACTGAAGCAAAGGTTGTAGAAAAAATAAAAAATGAAGGAAAATCTAAAGAAGAACTTGGTCGTGATAAATTTTTAGAAGAATGTTGGGATTGGACAGAAGAATATGGTGGAACAATAAAAAGACAATTAAGAACTGTGGGAGTTTCTTGTGATTGGGACCGTGATTCTTTTACAATGGATAAAAATCTTACAAGGGCTGTTAGAAAAGTTTTCAAAAAAATGTATGATGACGGTCTAATTTACAGGGGAAATAGGATTGTAAATTGGGATCCTGAAGCCAAAACTGCCCTTTCTGATGCAGAAGTTTATCATAAAGATCAAGAAGGTCATTTGTGGTATATAAAATATTTCTTTGAAGATAGCGACGATTTTATAACTATTGCTACAACAAGACCTGAAACTATGCTTGGTGATTTGGCTGTTGCTGTAAATCCAGAAGACGAAAGATTTAAGGATAAAATCGGAAAAAATTTAATCCTACCTCTTGTTGGAAGAAAAATTCCATTGATTGAAGATTCTTATGTTGATATGGAATTTGGTACAGGTTGTGTAAAAATCACCCCTTCTCATGATCCTAACGATTTTGAAGTTGGAAAAAGACATAAGCTTGGTCAATGTATAGTGCTTGATGAATCTGCAAAGATTAAAGAAGGGTATGGAAAATATTCTGGTCTTGATAGGTATGATGCTCGTAAATTGATGATTGAAGATTTAGAAAAAGAAAATCTTTTGGTTAAAATTGAAAAAATAGAACATGCAGTTGGATATAGTGAAAGAACAAATGTTGTAATTGAACCTCTAATTTCTAAACAATGGTTTGTAAAAATGGAAGATTTGGCAAAAGATGCAATTGAAGTTTATAAAAATGGAGACTTAAATCTAATTCCAGATTCTTTGGGAAAAACCTATATGAATTGGCTAGAAAATATAAGAGATTGGTGTATATCAAGACAGTTATGGTGGGGACACAGACTTCCAGTTTTTTATACTGAAGATGGAGAAATTATTGTTTCAGAAGATGATCCAGATGAAAATGGATATTTAGATGGAAAAAAAGTAAGACAAGAAGAAGACACTCTTGATACTTGGTTTTCATCAGCTCTTTGGCCTTTTGCAACTTTGGGTTGGCCAGAAGAAACTAAAGATTATAAATACTTCTTCCCAACAGATATTCTTGTAACAGGTTATGATATTATATTTTTCTGGGTTATAAGAATGGTATTTTCTTCTCTTTACAATACAAATAAAACTCCTTTTGACCATGTACTTTTCACAGGCCTAATTAGAGATCCTCAAGGAAGAAAGATGAGTAAGTCTCTTGGAAATGGAGTCGATCCTATTGATGTTGTAAATAAATATGGAGCTGATGCCCTTAGATTTACAATTATTACTGGAAATTCTCCTGGAAATGATATGCGTTATGATGAAAAAAGAATTGTAGCAAGCAGAAATTTTGCCAATAAATTGTGGAATGCAACAAGATTTGTTTTGATGAATGTTGACGAATCTGATGATATTGAATTTAAAAACTTAGCTTTAAGTCTTGAAGATAAGTGGATTTTAAAAAGATTAAATAATGTTGTTGAAGAAGTTTCTAAAAATCTTGATAAATATGAAATTGGTCTTGCTGCAAGTAGGATTGAAGATTTTATTTGGGAAGAATTTTGTGATTGGTATATAGAATTTGCTAAAGAAAGATTAAATTCTGATGATGAAAATAAAAAATCTACAGTTAAAAAAGTTCTTCTTTATGTATTAAAAGATATGATTTCACTTCTTCATCCATTTATGCCTTTTATAACTGAAGAAATTTATAAGCAATTACCAAACAAAAAAGATATGCTTATAGTTGAGACTTGGCCAAAAGTTATGGAAGATTTTAATTTTGACAGTGAGGCAAGAGTTGTTGATGGAGCAATTGAAGCTATAAAAGCTATTAGAAATCAAAGACAAACTTTAAATCTTGGTTCAAAAACAAAACAAGATTTGATAATTTACTCATCTGATGAAAATACTAGAAAATTCTTAGAAATTTTAAAGGGCCAATTTGTAAATCTTTCAAAAGCTGGTGAAATCACTATTATTAGTGAAGATAAAGAAGTTGAAGATGCTGTAAGTTTGATTTTTAATGATTTTAAAATTTATATTCCTTTAAAAAATTTAATTGATTATGATAAGGAAAGAAAAAGATTAAAGGATGAAATTAAAAAACTTGAATCTGAAATTAAAAGAGCTGAGGGTAAATTAAATAACCAAGGTTTTATTTCAAAAGCACCTGAAGCTGTTGTAAATGAAGAACGTGAAAAATTAGAAAAATATAAGGACTTACTTGTAAAAACTCAAGAATCTTACAAGGAAATAGAAAATAAGTAATGTATAAAGATTTTGCCTATATTTATGATAAATTATCTTTTGACCTTGATTATGAAAAATATGCAGATAATATCAAAAATTTGGTCAAAAAGAATAATATAAAAAGAGAAAAAATGTTGGAGTTAGCATGCGGAACAGGCATGCTAACCAATCATTTTTTTGATTTTTTTGAAAAAATTGATGCCTTGGATTTGTCAAACTCCATGCTTGAAGTTTTTTCAAAAAAGTTTCAAGATGAGAGTGTATCTTTGTATAAGTATGATATGGTTGATTTTCAAAATGAAAATTCCTATGATTTGATTGTAATATTACTTGATTCTATAAATTATATTTTGGATGAAAATGATTTAAAAAAATTGATGGAAAATTCTTATAAAAATTTGAAAAAGGGTGGACTTTTGATTTTCGATATAAATTCTGAATATAAAATGGAAGAAGTTTTTGGTTCAAATTCTTATATTTATGAGTATGAGGATATTTTTTATACTTGGGATAATATTAAAACCGATGATATTATTGATATGGAACTAAATTTTTTTGTTGAAAATGATGATGGAAGATATCAAAGGATAATTGAAAATCAAGTCGAAAGGATTTATTCTGTAGATTTTATGAAAAAAATTTTAAGGGAAAATAATTTTTCTGATATTGAAATATTTGATGAAGATGATATGGAAAAAGTTAAGGGTAATACTTTGAGGATTTTATTTAAGGCTAAAAAGGAGTGAAAATGGAAGGAAAAGTTAAATTTTTTGATGAAAAAAAGGATATGGTTTTATAGAATCAGAAAGTGGCGACTATTTTTTTCATTATTCTGAAATAATTTCTGATAAGGATTATAAAACTATTGAAAATGGTGCGAATGTTGAATTTGATGTGAAAGATTTGGGCAGGGGAGATACTGCCTTCAATGTAAAAAAAAGGGGATAAGATGAAATATTTTATTTTGTTTTTATTTTTAATTTTTATTCCTCAAATTTATTATTTGTATAGGAAAAAAACTTATATTGATTTAAAAAATGGGTCAAGATTTTTCATTAAAGAAGAAAGTTTAATTAAGGATAATAGGTGCAAGGTAATTCTTACAAATTCTGATGGTTTTGATATTTATGCCAACCGTTTTGATGTCGAAAATCCAAAAGCTGTTGTTCAAATTGTCCATGGTATGCTTGAGCATTCCCTAAATTATTTACATTTTGTGAAATTTTTAAATGAAAGAGGATATGCTGTTGTAATTTCTGATAACAGGGGACACGGAAAGTCTATTTCTGAAAATCATCCATCTGGATTTATTAAAGAAAAAGATGAGCTTGTTGATGACCAATTTGTTATAAATAAATATATAAGAATGTATTACAAGGACAAAAAAGTTTTTATGTTGGGTCATTCTATGGGCTCTTTGATTTGTAGAAATTATTTGCAAAAATATGATGATACAATTGATAAATTAGTTTTGACTGGAACTGTAGGCTTCATTCCGATTGCAAGTCTTGGAATTTTTATTGGAAATATTCTTACATTTTATTTGGGTGAGAAAAGAAAATCAAATATTCTTGATTTACTTTCTGGGATTTCTTCAAAAGATCCATCATGGATTTCTTATAATGAAGAAAATGTAAGGATCAAAAATAATGATCCAATGCGTTTGGGCGGATTTTTGGCAAGAAGTAATGTGTGTTTATTTTCTCTTGTAAATGATCTAAATAAAAATAAAAAATATAAGTTGAAAAATAAAAATTTACAAATAGCTTCCTTAAATGGAGTTGATGATGATGTAACTGGTGGAGAGAAGGGTTTAATGAATACAAAGAAAATTTTATCTTCTATTGGTTATAAAAACTTATATTTTAAAACTTATGACCACATGAAACATGAAGTTTTAAATGAGGATAATAGGATGGAAGTTTTTGAAGATATAGATATGTTTTTTGAAAAATGAGTCTAGGCTCATTTTTTTGTGAAAAAAAGGAATTATTATGATTGAAGAAGATCTTATTAGGCTAAGAAGACATTTTCACAAATATGCAGAACCTGCATGGATGGAATTTTTGACAACAGCAAAAATAATTGAAGAATTAAAGGATTATGACCTTGATCTTTATTATGGAAAAGAAATTTATTTTAATAAAAGAATGGGGCTTCCAGAAAAATCTGTACTAGATTCTTATAAAAATTCTATTGAAATTTCTGATATAGAAAAAAGGATGAAATTTTAGATTCTTATACTGGACTAATTGCAGTTTTAGATACGAAAAAAGATGGAGCTAATATTGGATTTAGGTTTGATATTGATGCAAATGAACTTTCGGAAACAGATTCGGCAGGGCATTTGCCAAATATTTTGAATTTTTCATCAAAAAATTCTTTTGCTATGCATGCTTGTGGTCATGATGCTCATATGTCAATTGGAATTGAGCTTGCAAAAATTCTTTCTTCTAACAAGGAAAAATTAAAGGGGAAAATTATTTTTATTTTTCAACCAGCTGAAGAAGGAGTAAGGGGAGCATATTCTTTGATGAATAATCCGATAATTGATAATTTTGATTATATGGCAGGACTCCACATTGGTATGGATGTAAAAAGTGGCGAAATTGTTGTCGGAAGTCATGGATTTCTTGCGACTAAAAAAATTGATATTATTTTTTATGGCAAGGCCTCACACGCTGGAGCAAGTCCAGAAAAAGGATGCAATGCGCTTCTTGCAGCATCAAGTGCAGTTTTAAATTTTAATAGTCTTGCCCAACATTCTATGGGTGATGCTAGAATTAATGTAGGAAAATTAAATGCAGGAAGTGGAAGAAATATTATCGCGAATAAGGCAAAAATTGAAATGGAAATTAGGGGAGAAAAAGAAGAGATTATTTCTTATTTATATGAAGGAGTAAATAGGATTGTAAAAGGAGCTGCAATTTCTTATGGTTGTTCTTTTGAAATTGAAATTAAGGGACAAGCCCCTTCTCTTGTGCCTTATGATGAAGATTTTATAAAAAATTTAAGAAAATATTATGAGGAAAAATCTTATAAAGTTATTGATGGTGAATTAAAAGGCTCTGAAGATATTGCTTATTTATTAAATGAAGTAAGAAAGTCTGGTGGAAAAACTGTTCATTTTATTTTGGGATCAAATTTAAAAGACAGCCACCACAGTGAAGATTTTGATATAAATGAAAAAGATATGCTAAGAGGAGTTAATCTTTTGGTTGATTTTGTAAAATATATTGAAAAAATTGATAAGATTGATTATGAAAGGATTAAAAATGAAAATTTTGCTTACAGGATTTGATCCTTTTGGAGATGATAAAATAAATCCATCAATTGAACTTGTGAAAAGAATTGATGAAAAAATTGATTCTGCTAAAATATTTAAAATAGAAATTCCAACAGTTTTCAAAAAATCTGGGGAAATTTTAGAAGAAAATATTAAAAAAATAAGGCCAGATGTAATTTTGTCTATAGGTCAAGCTGGTGGAAGAAGTGCTATTTCTCTTGAAAGAATTGCAATTAATATTGACGATGCAAGAATTTTTGATAATTTAGGAGAAAAACCAATTGATGAAAAAATAAGAATTGACGGAGAAAATGCTTATTTTTCAAACTTACCAATTAAAAAAATAGTTGAAGAGATAAAAAAAGAAAATATTCCAGCGGAAATTTCAAATTCAGCAGGAACTTTTGTTTGTAATCATTTGATGTATGAAGCCTTGTATTTGGCAAAAAAATATAAAAACATAAGGGCAGGATTTATTCACATTCCATATTTGCCAGAACAAGTTATAAATAAGACAAATATTCCTTCAATGGATTTGGAAAATTCATTAAAAGCAATAAATATTGCCATAAAAACAATAATTAACTATGATGGAGAAGATGTAAAAATTTCTGGTGGGAAAATTTTTTAGTTTAAAGAAGCATTTTGCTTCTTTTTTTTGTTTTTTTGTTATAATTAAATAAATTAATAAGGAGGATTTATGAAACTTGAAATAAAAAATCTTTCAAAAACTTTTGGCAAAAAAGAAGTTTTAAAAAATATAGATTATACCTTTGACCAAGGGGTTGTTTATGCTCTTTTGGGAAGAAATGGGGCGGGAAAAACTACACTTTTTTCTTTAATTAGTGAGCAAATTAAAAAAGATTCTGGAAATATTTTTTTGCTTGATGAAAATGGAAAAAAAGAACTTGATTTTAGGGATGTTTTTTTATGGTGGCAGAGCCAGACCTTCCTAAATTTCTAACAGGACGAGAATTTATAAAATTTTTTATCGAGGCAAATAAGGAAATAATTAAAAACGAGATTTCTATTGAGGAATATTTTTCTTTAATTGATTTTGATATGGAAGATGCTGATAGGCTTATTCAAGATTATTCGACAGGTATGAAAAATAAAATTCAAATGCTTATGTTTTTAATTTTAAGACCTAAGGTAATTTTGATGGATGAGCCTCTTACAAGTCTTGATGTTGTTGTTCAACTTGAAATGAAAAAAATAATTAGAGATATTCACAAGGACCATATAATTATTTTTTCAACACATATTTTACAACTTGCAAAAGATATTTGCGATGATATTGTCCTTCTCCATGATAAAAATTTACAAAAAGTTGATAAGAAAATTTCAGAAGATAAGGATTTTGAGGACAAAATAATAAAGCTTTTGACAAGTAAAAATGTTGAAGATATTGATATAAATTTGAAAAATGAAAATTTAGGTGATGATAATGAATAAGTACTTTTCAAAGTTTCTTTTAATTGAAAGAATAAAAATCACCAAGGTTTTTAATGGGGCGATTTATGGGATAAGAAAAATTCCTTTAATTGGAAAACACTTAGGAGATAAGTATTATTTTTATGATTTAAAAGAAATTTTTAATACTTTTATTCCTATTTTTTCTATAATTTGGCAGGTTATTAAATCAATTTTAGCCTTTGGCTTTGCGATTTTTATTTCAAGAACTTTTTTGAAGCTATTATTTGACATTTCCGATAAATCTCCCTTGTTTTTTAGGGAAAATTTTGATTTAAGTCCAGGTGCAGTTCTTCTAACTTGTATTCCTTTTGTTTTTTATATAACAAATATGATTACATCATCAATGCTAACAGATAATGGAAATGTATTTTCAGATTTGAGTAAAAATTTTAATTTTTTTCCAGATGATTTGGCGTACATCTTTTTGTATTTGCAGCCATTTTTAAATTTTATTGGAAGAACTTTGGGATTTGTGATTTTTGGAAAAATTTTTGCAAATATAAATCCGATTTACACTTTTGCCTTTAGCCTAGGACTTTATTTTTACAATATAAATATAACTTGTTTTTGGACAAAAATATATGAAAAAAAGAAAAATCTTTTTTTGAAGATAGACCTTTTTTACAAATCATTTTGATTTTAATTTTGGATTTGGCGATAAGTTTGTTAGTTTTAATAATAAAACTTGATTTTAAAGTTTTAAGCCTTGGATTTTTCTTGATTAATTTAATTTTATTTCCATTTACAGTGAAATATTTTAAAAATTTCAAGGGATATGACAGAATAATCGAAAAAACAATAAATGTATATAAAATTGCGGTTAAAGATGCGAAAGATATTCAAGATGGTGTAGTAAAAATTGAAAATAAAGATGTAAATAAAAAGGAAAAGATTAAAGGCGAAGGCTTTGTTTATTTGAATAAATTATTTTTCAAAAGACACAAAAGACATCTTTTAAAACCAACTTTAATAAAAACAGCAATCTTTTTTGCTCTTGGGATTACAGTGTTTTTTATTTTATCAAGCCTAACAATGAAGAGTAATGAAATATATAAAATTTTAATATATGCAATACCAATAATTTCATATATTTTATTTAAACAAGATAT
The DNA here is from genome assembly GCF_000307225.1 of Anaerococcus vaginalis. Taxonomy (GTDB): domain Bacteria; phylum Bacillota; class Clostridia; order Tissierellales; family Peptoniphilaceae; genus Anaerococcus; species Anaerococcus vaginalis_B. Next base: position 90,868 of record NZ_HE978620.1, on the reverse strand, counting down.
AATTTTAATGGCATTTTATAAAAATTGTGACTCATCGCTTTTATATTACAATTTTTATAGGGAAGATAAAAATTTGTTAACAATGTTTTGGCTAAGATTTATTTCTATTTTTAAACTTATGGCTATTCCTATGGGGGCTATGTTTATAATTTATGCAGGCTTTGCTATAAAATTTTTGATAAAAACTAATGTAAATTTAATTTTGCCGATTTTTTATATTTTCTTAAATGCAATATTTTTTACAGTTTTGCCCTTGTTTCAATACTATATAATCCAACCCTTTGATAAAGAAGGAAAACAAAAATCTGTAGTTTTAGTTTTAATGAATATATTTTTGTATTATATTTTTATATTTGGACTTCCAGCCTTGGCAATGAAGATGGAAGAGATGAAATTTATTTTAATAATTTCAATATTTATAATAGCTTTTGTAGGATTTGCAAGTTTTATAATATATAAATTTGCCCCAAAAACTTTTAAAATTAAGCAATGAAAAAAGACCTCTCGGGGTCTTTTTAATTTTTCTGATCCATATATTGAATTTTTTCTTTTTCCATTACAGATTTGGGAATCATTTTGCTTGTTAGATAAATTAAAAATGGTAGAACTATAGCGTCATCTAAAATTCCTAAAAATGGAATCATATCATTAATCATATCTGCTGGAATTATTGCATAAAATATTGCCAAAAGACCCAAAATTTTTGCAAGTTTTGGAGTGTTCTTATCTCTCATAGCCCTAAAATATATAGGTAAAAATTTCATGATATTTGAAAATTTATTTTTCATTATTATCCCTTACTTTCTTTTATAAAAACAAAAATTAATTATTTTTACTTTCGCTTTAATTATACTATAAAATTTCGCCTTGTAAATTGAATATTTTAATTTTAAGTTTAAAATATTTTTATAAGCATATAGTATATGATTTTTTTTATTTTAAAGTTATAATATTACAAAGGAGTTATTATGGCATTACAAGTAGTTGAAATAGATATTTTAAAATTAAAAGTTGATGCAATTGTAAATGCATCAAATGTTGATTTAGTTGAAGGTGGAGGAATTTGTGGGCAAATTTTTCAAAAAGCTGGAAGAGATGATTTGAAAAAAGCTTGTAAAAAATTATCTCCAATTAAGCCGGGGGAAGCTGTAATTACAGATGGTTTTAATCTTTGTCAAAAATATATAATTCATGCAGTAGGTCCAATTTATAATGAAATGTACAAGGAAGCATGTGAAAAGATTTTATCCAATGCTTATAAAAATTCTTTGAAAATTGCAAAGGAAAATGGAATAAAATCCATAGCTTTTCCATTAATTTCAGCAGGGATTTATGGATTTCCAGAAAAAGATGCCTTTTTTATTGGCAAAAAAACAATCGAAGAATTTTTAGAAAAAAATGATATGGAAGTTTATCTTTCAACTTTTGGAAAAGATATCCTATCTTTAATTATGGGATAATTATAAAACTCTTATAGAATTAATTTTTGTTCACTAATTCTATAAGAGTTTTTTTAAGCTCAATTTTTGTAAAATAAATTATTTAATTTATGGGTAAATTTATAAAGAAAGTAAAATAAAAGGAAAAAAATATGGAACTTACAGAAAAATTTGAAAAAGATAATTGCAAAAATCCTAGACAATATTCAATAATTCACAAGGAAATTCCGATAAAAATGTCAAGCGATATGCGGGCCGCTCTTGCTTATTTGTTGTGGTATGTTCCAGATATTTCTTCGATTCAATCAAAGTCAAATGAATTGATTTCAAATATGGAATATGACCATTATACTTTTATTGAAATTATGGCTTATATGGATTTGAGAGATGAAGATTGTTTGTTTACAGAAAAAATTGATGAAGAAATTGCTTGTGAATATAAAAAAAGAATTTGCACAAATTCTCAAAAATTAATTCTAACTCAATCCGATGGAGAAACAAAAACAGAATCTATGCTTAGACATATTAGAAATGCCATAGCCCATGGTTCATTTAATATTGTTGATGATCTTTTGGTTGGATTTGATGAAAAAAATATTGGAAAAGATCAAACAAGAACTACTGCGATTTTTAAAATTAAACCAAAAAATCTTTTAAATGCATTAAAGATGTTAAATGAAGATTTGACCAACCAAAAATTGATTTCTAAAGCTTTGAAAAATACTAAATATAGGGTTGAAGTTTATAAAGAATCCTTTGAAAGAAGCAACAAATTTGATTTATATGCAAAGAAAAATGACAAAAGATATGCAATAGAAATTAGAAATTATAAATCTCAAAGAGATATAGACAAGGGTTTTGCAAGAAAGCTTGCTAATAATTTTAAAAATTTAAAAGATGAGAGGGTAAGACCCTTGCTGGTTATAAATACTTCATTTTTAAAAGAAGAATCAAAAAATGAATTGATTGCAGCTGATGTTTTGATTTTGGATGTAAAAAATATCAAAAAAATGCTAAAGGGCAGGGATATGATTAGAGAAATTGAGGAAGCTCAAAGGTTGTATAAGTATAAAAAATAGCTAGAAAAATAAAATTAAAAATCAATTTTTTAAAAAATTTCAGAGCA
>NZ_HE978620.1:86635-87986 GCF_000307225.1 Anaerococcus vaginalis | reverse complement strand
AGTGCAATTTTTAACGAATTTTAAAATTTGAAATCAAATCAATTTTTTCCGTATGATATTCTTAGCATGAGGTTTGTGTACTTTTGCAACAGTCTGCAATTTTTTAAAAAATTTTAAATCTTAAACTTATTAATATTTATAAAATTAAAATATTCAAAAAAAATATATTTGCTAATAAAAATACTTCCATTATAATAAAAATTGTATTGAATATTTATATTTTATAAATCAGACAAGGAGGAAAAATGACTGAAAAATATAATGAAAATAATAGAAAGGCTAGAACTTCTGAATCAAGGGAAAATAGAAGATTAAGATATAAGGAAACTTATCCTAAGGACAATAGTATTTCATGGGGAGCTATAATTGCTGGAGCAATTTCTTTTGCATCAGTTTTTACAGTTTTAAGTTTACTTGTTGGAGCTCTGGGACTTGGAATTTTTTCACCAAATAGTGAAAATCCTATTCAAGCAATGGGAATAGGAATGGCAATAGCAACAATTATTATTTTGATAATCTCTTTTGCAATTTCTGGATTTATTTCAGGAGCTTTTTCAAAAGGACAAGCTTTACTTCATGGATTTATGAGTTGGGCCTTATCAATAATGTTATTATTTGCTTTGGTAATTAATATGATTTCATCTGCACTTGGTCTTGCAGGCTCTGCTGCAAAAACTGTAGCAAGTACGACTGGAGATATTGCAGGAAGTGTAGCAAGTACAGCTGCTGAAGGGGCAGGAAATGTTCTATCAAGTGTTGGAGATTCTATTTCCGATGTTGATACAAAACAGTTAGAAAAAAATATTGAAGATTCTTTAAAAGAAACAGATGTTAAAGAACTTCAACCAAAATATTTAAAATCTCAATTGGATCAATCAAAAAATGAAATAGAAAAGGCTGGAAAAGAAATTTTAACAAATCCTGAAAATTCCGATAAAATTCTCGATGATTTGTCAAATTCGCTAGAAAAAAAAGCAAAATCTATTACAGATTCTGTTGACAAAAAAACAATCCAAGAAGAAGTTTACAAAAATTCATCTCTTTCTGCAAAAGAAAGTGAAGAGGCTGTAAATAATATTTATGAAGGAATGGACAAGGCATCAAAAGAGGCTAGTAAACAAATTGAAAAAGCAAAAGAAAATATACAAAAAGCTAAAAAAGATATGAAAAAAACTGTTGAAGATGCAAAAGATGGGGCAGAATCTGCTACAAATAAAGCATCAGCAGGGGCATTTTTAGTATTTTTATTCTTGCTTGTTGGACTTGCAATTGAAGTTTATATGGCAAGAATTGGAGAAGAATACGTAAACAATATTTAGTTATAAAAAAAATCCTAAGGGAGATTTCCTTT
>NZ_HE978620.1:12903-86271 GCF_000307225.1 Anaerococcus vaginalis | reverse complement strand
TTTTTTTATAAAAAGTTTATTTAATCATAGATAAAACTTGCTTGTAAGGATTTTGGGCATTTATAATTTGATTATATTTTAAAAACTCATCATCTTCATTTAAACTTTTAGAAGAATTTATAGAAATCAAAAGTCCAGAATGATCTAGTTTTATTATATCTTCTCTCATATAATAAATTACATCATTAGGAGTTTTATCGCCTTCAAATCCATTTTTAACCACATAGGCATCAGATGTTTGCTTTAAAATATTTGCAAATCTGATGGGATCATTTTTTGTATTATCATTAGTTAAAATATAAATTTTTTTGTTTGATATGTCGGGATCTTTTTTTATTTCTGTTTTTATTTGATCATAGTACATATAATTTTCTTTATTTATATCTTTAGTATCTTCAGGAAACTTGCTTGCCTGATTTTTTATAAAAGATGAAAAAGTAGTTACCTTATCCTTATTATTTTTCAAATAAGAAAGACTTTGTTTTAATAAATTTCCCCTATAAAAAATCACTTTTTCAAAATCATAGTCCTTGTGTATCAATAAAGGAAGTATCTCATTTGCATACTTATCATCAATTGATTCATTATTAGACAGATTTATAAAAATATTTTGGATGTTCGGATTATTTTTTAGAACTTTTTTAATTGCTTCCTTATCTTTTTTTAAATTATTCGAATTGAAAACTGGCATATTAAGCTCTAAAATATTTTTATTTTCATTTATTTCGATATTAGAAGGATCATCTTTTCTACTGATAATTCTTTTATACCTATTTACAACCTGAGCGTCTCCCAAAACTTTTCCTCTTGGAGAATTTTTGTTGTCTTTATAGTAGCCGAATATACTATTATAAGTCTTTACATCAAGAAGTTTTGTCCTATTATCATCTAGTATAGAAGTATATGATGAAATTATATCAAAAAATTCTTGGTCGGATTTTGAGTTTTTAATTCTTTTTTTATAGGAGTCGCTTTGGGAAATTAAGTCCTTATAATTTTTCTCGTTGTTCTTATCAACAGCATAACTTCTAATTAAATAGTAATTAAGCTTTTCAAAATCAGAAACTTTTTCAGCACTTGTAAGGGATCTATCATCAGTATTTCCTACAAAAATTTCCTTAGTAATCGAATCCATAACATCATCCCTAAATTTTGGATAAGAATATGAATCATACTTATTTATTTTTCTAAAAATAGTCCTAGCTAAAAGAAATATAATAAAAACTAAGATAAGAAGAAGGAAAATTCTTCTTATCATAAATTTTCTTTTTTGAGCTTTTTAATCTTTTTTTAGATCTTTTTCTTATATTTTGATTTTCTGATTTTATTTTTATATCTTTTTTTCTAACTTTTTTATTAGTATGCCTTGAAGCAGACTGATTTTTCATAAATTTTTTATTTTTTTACTTTTCATAACTCACCTGTATTATAATATATCAAAAAATCATTTTTATACAAAATTATTTAGGGAAGATAACAGAAAAAGTAGATCCTTTTCCAAGCTTTGATTTTAATTTTATTTTTCCTCCAAGACTTTCTACAAAATTTTTGCTTATTGAAAGACCGAGACCATGTCCATTTATTTTTGTATTTCTAGCATCATCTATCCTATAAAATCTTTCAAAAATTATTTCCTTTTTATCATCAGAAATTCCGACCCCGTTGTCTTTTACCGCAATGTAAATATTATTTTTGTCCTCATTTAAACTAATCCTAATTAAGCCGTCCTCTTTTATAGCTTTAATAGCATTTGAAAGTAAATTTTGGATTATTTGGCTGATTTTGTCCTTGTCAGAATATATAATTACTCCATCTTTTATTTCTTCAATCAAAGAAATATCAAGCTTATTAAGCCTTGGTTTTATTGTATCAAGTATTAGTCTTATATGTTGGGATAAGTCGAATTCTTTTTTATTAATTTTAAAATATTCGGAATTGTCATTAAAAGATTTATTTAGATTTACAACAAGACCTTCAAGCCTATGAATTTCTTCTAATAAAGAAGAAAGAGTCTGCTCATCAACTTCAATAACCCCATCTTTTATCGCCTCGATATAAAGTTGGAGATTTGTTATTGGAGTTCTAAGTTCATGAGAAATATCTTGAGCGTATTGTTTTCTGACATATTTTTGATTTTTTAGATTTCTGGATAGGTATCTTAGGTTATTTTGCAAATTCTCAAGTTCAATGATTTTACTTTCTTTTAAATTAATATCATAGTCTTCGTCTTTTATTTTCAAAGTTGCATCAGAAATTTGCTTTATAGGATTTGTAATATTAATAGAAAGAATCAAGGCTATAATTATGCCTATAGTAAGAGAAATTACAATTGCAATCAAAATTGAATTTCTAAAATTATTTAAAAGTTCCTTAGCAGCCACTTCACCAGTATCATAAGTTATTATCAATTGCCCCCTATAATCATTGAGATTTGGACTTATAATATCATAACTTTTACTTGCAGTAGGGGAGTTTTGCTCATCTTCCCTTCCTTTAAAATTCATTACCGGCTCATTGTCCTTATTTAAAATTTCAATATCAATATTTAAAGCCTTAGAATATTTATCAATTCTTTCCTTGGCAGTATAAAGGTCCTTGTCAGTCAACAAACTTTCAAATTGTTTTTTAATTTGCATAGGAGTACTATCTTCAGTCGTGGCAAGAAAATTTTTCGTATAAATACTTAATAAATAAGAAATGGCAATAGAAAAAACTAGGATGCAGGCAAAAATTACTGCAACAAAGTTTCTAATAATTTTATTTCTTAGCGATGTCATCAATACCACCAGACTTATAGCCCATACCATAAATGGTTTTTATATATGAAGGTTTTTTAGGATTATCTTCAATTTTTTGCCTAATATTTTTTATGTGAGTATCAATGGCCCTATCATAAGCATCATAATCAAAACCAAAAGTGATTTCTATAATTTCTTCTCTAGTAAAAATTTTATTTGGATTTGAAAATAAAGTTTTTACGATTTGAAATTCATTTTTTGTAAGAAAAATTTCTTCTCCATCCTTAAAAAATCTATTATATTCAAGATCCATTTCAAGTCTACCATCAGTTGTTTTTATAATATCAGCTCTTGGAATGCCATATTTTTCAATTCTTCTTAAAACAGTTTTTATCCTTTGCATAAGTTCTTTAGGAGAAAAAGGCTTAGTTACATAATCATCAGCCCCAAGTTTTAGACCATTAATAATATCGTCTTCATTTACCTTTGCAGTAACCATAATTACAGGGACATTTGATTTATTTCTAATTTCTTTTATAAGATCTTCACCAGAAATTTCCGGAATCATAAGATCAAGCAAAATTAAGTCAATATCTTCATTTTCAAAAACATATAAAGCAGATTTTCCATCAAAAGCTTGAAAAACATTATAACCATCATTTTCAAGATAAGATTTCATAATTTTTGAAATACCTCTTTCATCTTCTACAAGCAATATATTTATTTTATTCATAAACTTCACCTCATTTTAATTATACCTATTATTTATTTAATATATCTAATCATTAAGTGATTATTATGTAAAAATCAAAATAAAATGAAATAAAAACAAAAAAGAGTAAGATGTAAGTAGAGAGAGAAAAAGAAAGGAGAAAAATATGATTAGTTCAATTATAATAGGTGCACTTTGCGGATGGATTGCAAGTATGATAATGAAAACAAATGCACAAATGGGAGCGATAGCAAATATAGTAGTAGGAGTAGTAGGTGGAGCAGTAGGATCTTGGGTATTAGGAATTTTAAAAATTAGTGTATCATCAGGATTTATTGGAAGCCTAATCTCAGGAGTACTAGGATCTGTAATATTAATTTATGTTTATAATTTAATCACAAAGAAAAAATAAAAAATAAATAAAAAACAAAAAATTAAAAGAGGCTTTTGCAAAATAAAAAAAATTTATTCTGTAAAGGTCTCTTTTATTTGTTATAAAATTTCCCAATGATATAATAAATAGTATGAACGTAAATGAAAAATATATAAAAATTGCAAAAGAAATTTTAGAAAATGGATATGATGAAGAGGACTTAAATAAAGAGGTAAGACCAGTTTGGGATAATGGGGAAAGTGCTTATACAAAATATTTGCCCCAACAAGTTATAAGATATGAGAAGGGAGAAGTACCTCTAATAAGTCTAAGAAAAATTGCTTGGAAGTCAGCGATAAAAGAAATTTTGTGGATTTACCAAGATAGATCTAATGATGTAAATTTATTAGAAGAAAAATACAAGGTAAAATATTGGGATTCTTGGAAAAATGAAGAAGGAAATTTGGGAACAGCATACGGTTATCAAATAAATAAAAAATTTAAGTCGCCAGAAAATGGAAAAATGACAAATCAAATTGATAGGCTTATTGATCAAATAAAAAATAATCCTTTAAATAGAAGGCTTATTATGAATTTGATTGATGTTGATGATATGGCTGATATGACTTTAATTCCTTGTGCATTTTTAACTATGTGGACTGTAAGTGGAGATTATTTGAATTTAACTTTAGTTCAAAGAAGTGGAGATTTTTTAGCAGCAGCAGCTCCTGGTGGAATAAATGCCTTCCAATATTATGTTTTATTAAGAATGATTGCTCAAGTTACAGGATATAAGGCTGGAGATTTTGTTCATTTTATTCAAAATTATCATATTTATAAAAAACATATTCCAAGTGTGAAAAAAATAATAGAAATTAAAGTTGATGAAAAAAGTAAGCCAAAGCTAGAAATAAATCCAAAAATAAAAGATTTCAAAGATTTTACAATAGATGATTTTAAATTATTAGATTATTATCCTGATCAGACAAAATACGATATAGATATAGCACTTTAGTTATTGAAAAGTTATGAATTTTAAGTATAGTCAATTGGTATGGAGGAATTATGGAAAAAATAACTATAATTGGTTCTGGAGGTTCCGGAAAATCGACTCTTGCCAAAAAACTTGGAGAAAAACTTGGTATAGAAGTTTTTTACTTAAATAAAATATGGTGGATAAATGATAAAGACCATATTAGCGATGAAGAATTTTTAAAAATCCAAAAAAAATAATAAAAGACAATGACTCTTTTATATTTGATGGATATTATCCAGATACTTTGGATTTAAGACTTGAAGCAAGTGATACAATAATTTTTTTAGATTTCCCACCAGTTACAAATCTAAAAAGGTCTGTAAAAAGATCCTTAACAGAAAAAAATACTGGAGATGATCCTAGTTTAGATAGGACAGAAAAATTAAACAAAGATTATATTTCTTGGTTATTAAATTTTAATAAAAAAGAAAGAGATAAAATTTTGGATAAATTAAATAAGTTAAAGCTTGAAAAAAAGATAGTTATTATAGACAATGATAATAAAAAAGATTTATTTCTTCAATCTATAGCGTAAAAAAATAGCAAGTTATATGAAATTATCAATCATTATTTTAGATTTTTAATTTCACATACTTGCTATTTTTTTATTTAAAATTAATTATTTATTTTTGAATTATCCTGATTATCATCTTCGTTGCTTTTAGATTTTTTTCCTTTTCATCCTTATCTTTATCGGATTTATCATTAGAGTTTTCTTTTTCTTCTCCTAAATTAGAATACATAAATGGAATATTATATTTCCAATCTTCAGGAATAATACCGTTCCATTTATTAGGATCATATGAATTTTTCCTATCAATGAAAGCTCTATTTACTCTAAAAGATTTTGGAGTTTTATTGGTTGCAAGAAGATTATTTCTTGAATCTACTGTCATCCAAACATGAATGTCATCTTGTTTTTTTGGAAGATTGTCCTTTGTAAAAATTTCATCTTTTACAGTATTTCTTGGATCTGAATACGAAGCTTGAGTTGGGAGTTTTCCACTTATTGTATCAACTTTTGCATGAATTATTCCATCTGGTTCTTTAAATTTTGCTGTTTCATATCCATCCAAAATTGTGTTATTTATATTTTTCCAAACAATTTCAGCTCTTGTTATTGAATAACCATTTTGGAATATATTTTGATCGTCAGCTCCCATCCAAACACCAACAGTATAGTAAGGACTATAACCAATTGACCAGAAGTCTACGTTGTTTTGACTTGAACCGGTTTTTGTTCCATAATCTGTTCCAACTGGACTTATAGTTTGATAATATTCTGCTGTTGATTTTAGGGCTGATGTAATTTGATAAGCGGTTTGAGGACTTGTAACCTTGTTTTTCTTTTTATCTTTCTCATCAAATATAACTTTTCCCTTGTTATCTTCAATTTTTGAAAAAGTAAGGGGCTCTATATATTCACCAGCATTAGCTAAAGCTGCATAAGCTGCTGTCATATCAAGTAAAGTCATACCATTAGTCATAGCTCCAAGACCCATAGCAGCTAAATTTTCATCGTTATTTTTAGAATCCTCATCTTTTGTAACGAAATTATCATCCCCGTCCTCTTTAATTAAACCAAATTTTTCCCAAATATTTTTTTGATTTATCAATTCCTACATCTTTTAAAGTACGAACTGCATTAGTGTTTACTGAAAATATTATTGAATCTCTCAAAGAAACAATTCCCTTGTAAGACTTATAAACATTTTCTGGCCAAATTTCTCCATTTTCTTTTCTCATAAATGGAACATCATCAATACCAGTTGCTAAACTATAGCCCTTATCAATGGCAGGAGTATAAGTTGCTAGTGGTTTCATAGTTGATGCTGGTTGTCTTGGTTGATCAATTGCCCTATTTAAAATTTTAAGTCCTTTTTGATCACGACCACCGACAACAGCTTTGACTTCTCCATTTTTATGATCAATTACTACAGTTGATGATTGAGGTTGTATTACTCCTTCAAGATCAAGATCATAATAAGATTTATTTAAAGAATAAGAACCAGATTCATTGGCTATAATTAAATCCTTATGTTTTTTAAGATAAGAAGCTGATATTATAATTGATCCGTCCTTATCTTTTTTAACATTTTCATTTGATGCCAATTGCAAGTATCCAGTTTTGTGAGTTCTTAAATTTGAGTTTTTATCATCTAAGCTATAGAAGTTTTTCAAAATGATATTTGTTTGTTCAAGACTTAATTTGTTAGAATTTATAATAAAATTCTTATTTTCATCAAAATGTGCTTCGTCAGCTCTTAAAGTAAAATCATTATTATCGTTAATTAAATTTGATTTTGAAAAGTATAAAATTTCCCCCTTATCATTTATGATATTTCCATAATTATCATATAAAAGAGAAAGTAGGGGAGCTGTATACCATCCTTTGGTATTTCCCATTAGATATTCTGAAAAATTATCGTAAATATCTTCAAGTTGACTTTGCATTTTTGTATCAATTGTTGTGGTTATTTTTAATCCACCATAATATAATTTGTTATAGGCTTGTTTTTCGTTGATGCTATATATTTTTTTTAGTCTATCAACTACTTGTTTTTCCAAAAGTGTATTGAAATATGATGCCATTACAGCAGGTTTATCTTTTGGTGGTTTGATATGTTTTGCAACATCTTCGTTCAAAGCGTTCTTATATTCTTTTTCAGAAATATATCCTTCTTCTTTCATTTTTAAAAGGACATCTCTTTGTCTTTCAAATGGTTTTCCGTTATAGATTGCAGAATATTTTTGTCCATCTATTGAAAATTCTCCTAAAACTCTTTGATTTGTAACTTCAGATGTTGGGATGGTTTTAAATAAGGCAAATTCTGTAGGAGATTGTACAATACCTGCTATGGCTGCACATTCTGCAAGAGTTAATTTACTCACATCTTTTGAAAAATATGTTCTAGCTGCTGCTTGAACACCATAAACGTTTTGACCTAGGAAAACTCTATTCATATAAGCTTCGAGTATTTCATCTTTGCTTAAATTTTTTTCGATTTCTAGGGCAATAAAAATTTCTTTTATTTTTCTTTCGTAAGTTTGATCGTTTGAAAGATAAGTATTTCTTGCAAGCTGTTGGGTTAGTGTAGAACCACCTCTAACAATTGAGCCACTTTTAAAATTTTCAAAAGCAGAACCTATAATAGACATTGGATCAATTCCACCGTGTTTGAAAAATCTTCTGTCCTCAACTGCTACGAATGCGTTTTTTAAATTTTCAGGAACTTTATCATAACCAACAATTTCCCTATTTTCACTTGTCCTTATTGAATCAATTTCATTTCCATCTTTATCTACTATAGTTGAATTTTCACTCATTTCATATTTTATATTTTCCGGATTAACTTTTGGAGATTTTTTCATTACTTCAACAATTCCTCCGCCAACTAATCCTGCAAATATAGTTACTAAAATGCCAAAAGCAAATAAGGCTATAAGCAAAACTTTTAAAACTATAGAGGAAATTTTTTTATTCATTTTGACCTCCTTGCGCTTAAAGTCTTTATATTTTATTTAAAATTAATCATAAAATTAAATCTTACTATCATTTTAACATTTTTTATAAATTTAATCTATTAATTCAAATAAATATTCTTGATTATATTTCAAATCTTTTATTTAAAACAAAAAAATGTATAATCTTATATAGAAAGGAAGTTTATGCAAGAAGTTATACAAGTAAATGTTTTTGAAAAAAATGAAAATCCAAATAAAGAATTTGAACTTGAATCTTTAATTAATACAGCTGGTGGAAAATCTGTTGCAAAAATTAGTCAAGTCATTTCAAAAGTTAATCCAGCTTATTATATTGGATCGGGTAAAGTTTCTGAAATTGAAGATATAGCAAAAAAATTAGATATAAAAACTGTTGTTTTTGATGTGGAGCTTTCTGCATCTCAGCTTAGAAATCTTGAAGAGAAAATGAAACTTCATGTAGTTGATTGGACAACATTAATTTTGGATATTTTTGCCCAAAGAGCAAATACAAAAGAAGCAAAATTAAAAATAAAGCTTGCTCAATTAAAATATCAATTGCCAAGAATTAACAAATGGTTTGCTTATCTTTCTCGTCAATCTGGTGGGATTGGTACAAGAGGACCAGGTGAGACTATGCTTGAAACGGATAAAAGAGCAATTATAAGAGATATTAGAAGTCTTGAAGAAAAATTAAAAGATTTAGAAAAAACAAAAAGTGTTAATAGAAAGTCAAGAGAGAAAATTTTAAATATTTCACTTTTGGGCTATACCAATGCAGGAAAATCTACCATTTTAAATAATATGCTAAAAATATTTGGCAAAGAAAAGTTTGTTTATTCTGACGATTTATTATTTGCAACTTTAGACACATCAACAAGAAGACTTGATTTTTCAAACACAAAGGTTACATTGACAGATACAGTTGGTTTTATAGATAATTTATCAAAAGAATTAAATGATTCTTTCCTTACAACCCTTGAGGAAATAAAATTTTCAGATATGTTATTAATTGTCATAGATTCATCATATGATATAGAAACCCAACTAAATACAATTGATAAGGCTTTGGATGATATTGATATTGGAAATAAAAAAATTCTTTATGTTTTTAATAAAATAGATAAAATAGAAAATGAAATGTTTCTTTTGGGTTATAAAAGCAAGGAAGAAAAAATTTATATTTCAGCAAAAAATGATGAAGATATTATAAGATTAAAGGAAAAAATTGTTGATGTTATAAAAGATGGCTATATAAAAGTTTCTATGAAAATTCCTTATAGTGATGGGAAAATTTTAGATTATATAATGACAAATTATGATATAGACAAGAAAGATTATGATGAAAATTCATCTATTTTAGAATTTGATATTTCAAAGAAAGATTACAATAAATATGAGAGATATATCGAGAAAAATTAGCGAAAATTATAAAACTATAAAAGGCGAGATTAAAGATGAGTTTGAAATAGAAAAATCAGTCTTTATCACAAATATAAAATATGTGGAATCAGAAGATGAAGCTATCTCATTTATTGAAAAAATCAAAGAAAAATATAAGGATGCAACTCACAATTGCCATGCCTATATAATAAATGAAAAGCCAGAAATAAAAGATATTCCGATGATGGAGAGCCCCAAGGATCAGCAGGTCTTCCTATGCTTTCGGTTTTAGAAAAAGAAAACTTTTTAACCTTGTAGCAGTTGTTACAAGATATTTTGGAGGAAAAAAACTTGGCAAGGGTGGACTTGTAAGGGCATATACAAAAGGTGTTTCCGATTGCTTAGATGGAAAAATTACCTATAGAAAAATTTTTATAGAAAGTAAAATAATTTTTGATTATAATTTACTTGGAATAATAGAAAACTTTCTAAATGAAGAAAATTATATTATTATAGAAAAGAACTTTCTTGAAAATGTTAGAATAAATTTATATATTAGAAAAGATGAATTTGAAAATTTTAAGAAAAAACTTATTGATATGACTTCATCAAATATAAAAATAGAAAAAATTGATGAAATAATGTTATATGAAGATTAAAAATAGGAGGAAGTATGTCAGGACATAATAAGTGGAGCAAAATTAAAAATAAAAAAGGTAGTGAAGATGCAAGACGTGGAAAAATTTTTACAAAATTAGGTAGGAATATTTCAGTTGCAGTAAGAGAAGGTGGAGATAATCCAGATTATAATCCAGCCTTAAAAGCAGCAATAGATAAGGCAAAAGCAGAAAATATGCCAAATGATAATATAGAAAGAGCTATAAAAAAAGCAAGTGGCGACACAAACGGAGCAAATTTTGAAAGAATAATTTATGAAGGATATGCAAAAGATGGAGTTGCTGTGATCGTAGATTGCCTAACAGACAATAAAAATAGGACAGCTCCAGATATTAGACACATTTTTGACAAAAATGGTGGAAATCTTGGAACAGATGGATCAGTAATGTTTATGTTCAATAGAAAAGGTCTTATTGAAATCGAAAAAAATGGAATTGATTTTGATGAATTGATGTTAGAAGTTATTGATCTTGGAGCAGAAGATGTTTCTGATGAAGATGATGTTTATCAAATAATTACAAGTGTAGAAGATTTTCAAAATGTACTTGATGGAATAAAAAAATCAAACTATAAAATTTCAAAAGCAGATATTTCATATCTAGCAGACAACTTAATTGATGCACAAGAATCTAACAATAAACAAATAATGAAATTGATAGATGCTCTTGAAGATAATGACGATGTTCAAGAAGTTTATACAAATTGGAATGTTCCAGATAATATAGAAGAATAATATGTTAAATTTTAATATTGATAGGGTAGCTTTTTCTATTTTTGGTATAGATATTTATTGGTATGCAATATTAATAATCACAGGAGTGCTAATAGGAGCAAAATTTGCCCAAAAAGAATTTGTAAAAAGAGGTTTTGGAGAAGACTTCGTTTATGATATGCTTTTTGTAATTTTGCCTATAGCGATAATTGGAGCAAGAACTTGGTATGTGATTTTTGAATGGGATATGTACAAAAATAATCCTATTCAAATTTTAAATTTTAGAGCAGGAGGACTTGCTATACACGGTGGAATTTTATTTGCAATCATAGGTTTATATTTTTATGCCAAGAAAAAAGAAATTCCCCTAATAGATTTACTAGACATTTTGGCACCATCTTTAGCATTTGGTCAAGCAATTGGAAGATGGGGAAATTTTGTAAATGGAGAAGCTCATGGTACGCCAACAAATTTGCCTTGGGCCATAATAGTAGATGGAGTAAAAGTTCATCCAACATTTTTATATGAATCAATGGGAGATTTTTTAATATTTTTATTTTTAATAAATTATAGGAAAAAAATCCAAAAAAAGGAATACAAACATCAATTTATTTTATTGCTTATGGAATTTTGAGATTTTTTGTAGAAGGACTTAGAACAGATTCACTAATGGTTGGCCCAATTAGAATGGCACAGCTTACAAGTGTAATATATTTAATTTTAGGAATCTATTTATTTGTAAAATATAAAAATATAAATTTAAAACCATATAGAAAAAATTAAACAGCTTCGGCTGTTTTTTTGTTTACGATTTTTATTTTGGGAAATTAAACCACTTTTTTGAAAATAAATGAAAAATTTTTAAAAATTAATAAGTCTAATAAAAAAATAAATTTTATTTTCCTTTACAATTTAAAGATTTTAGTATAAAATATAGGTGAAGTGGAAATAAGTGGTAGAAGGTGGGTTATGTTTCTAGGAGAATTCATTCACAAATTAGATTCTAAAAATAGAATAATGATGCCAAGTGAATTTAGGGATGAGCTTGGTAATGAATTTTATGTAACAAAGGGCCCAGAACGCTCATTAATTTTATATACTATTGAAGAGTTTGAAAAACGTGCAAAAAAGTACGAAGAATTATCCTACCAAAACAAAAACAATAGGGCGATGAAAAGATTGTTTTTTTCTTCCACTATCAAGGCTTATTTGGATAAACAAGGGCGAGTTTTATTAAATAAGCAATTACGCGATTATGCCAATTTGAATAAAGAAGCTATTATAATCGGCAATAATTCAAATATAGAAATATGGGATTTGGATAATTGGAATGATTATATTGGTGATGTTGAAGTAAACTTATCAGAAATTATGGATCAGTAATATGGAATTTTCTCACAAGTCAGTTTTGTTAAACGAAACTATAGAAAACTTAAAATAAAAGAAGATGGAATATATGCTGACTTAACTTTGGGTAAGGGAGGTCACTCCAAAGAAATTTTGAAAAAATTATCACCTAAGGGACTTTTAATTGGCTTAGACCAGGATAGAGATGCTATCATGGCAGCTAGAGAAAATTTGAAAGATTTTTCTAATGTCTTATACTTTAATGAGAATTTTGAAAATATTGAAAATGTTCTTGATGAAGCTGGTTTTAATCGAATAGATGGCGCTTTGATGGATATTGGCGTAAGTTCATACCAAATTGATAACGGAGATAGGGGTTTTTCTTATATGAAAGACGGTCCTTTGGATATGAGGATGAACGAAGAAAATGAGTTAACAGCAAAAAAATTGTCAATGATTACTCTTTGGATGAGCTTTGGGAAATTTTCTCCAAATATGGCGAGGAAAGATACTCCAAAACAATTGCAAAAGCAATAGTAGATTACAGGAAAATGCACGAAATTAATACAACTTTACAACTCCGAAATATTGTTATGAAATCTGTAAATACTAATGAAGCTCATCCTGAAAAAAGAGTATTCCAAGCTTTAAGAATCGAAGTTAATAGAGAACTTGAAGTTTTGGAAAATACTTTAGAAAAAATTGTAGATCGTCTTAACAAAAATGGAAGGCTTTGTGTAATAACTTTTCATTCTTTGGAAGATAGAATCGTTAAAAATAAATTTAAAGAGATGAGTAAAAAATGTATTTGTCCACCTGATTTTCCGGTTTGTGTTTGCAATCACGAAAAAAAGGTTAAATTAATTAGCAAAAAACCTATTTTGCCAAGCAAAGAAGAATTAAAAGTAAATAGTAGATCTCATAGTGCTAAGCTTAGAGTTTGTGAGAGGGTTTGATATGGCAAGTGCTTTGAAAAAAAGAAAAATCAATAAAAATTTTAATAAAAGATTAAAGCTAAGTTTACATAATCAAACTTCTTATGATATTAAGTTTAGATGTAAGAGGCTTCAAAAAAAAGATGTAAAGTTTAAAATGAAAATTTTGGCTTTATTATTTTTATCTTTTATTTTTATGGGTTTTGTTTCTATATATAATTATATAAAATTGAATAATAAAAGAAACGAGTATAATAATTTACAAAGTCAATATACATCTTATAAATTAACTAGGGATAGGTTAAACAAAGATCTTGAAGATTCAGTTGATTTAAAAGAAATTCAAAGATATGCAATGGAGAAACTTGGTATGATTTATGAAAATGAAGATAATGTTGTATATCTTAATATTGATAGGTAGGAGAGATGAAAAATACAATTTTAATTATTTTAATAAGTTTGGTATTAACCATAATTTTAGGAAAAATTATAATTCCAATTTTAAAATCAAGTCATATTGGACAAAATATTAGAGAAGAAGGACCAAAAAGTCATTATGGAAAAGCAGGAACCCCAACTATGGGTGGTATTATATTTTTAATATCTGCACTTGTTTTGACATTGATATTTGTTCCTTTTTCTATGAAAACTTTTATATTATTACTTGCGACATTTGGATTTGGAGCTATAGGATTTATTGATGATTTTAGAAAATTAGTTTTAAAAAGGTCTTTAGGTCTTACAGCAAAACAAAAAATAATTCTTCAAGTTATATTATCTTTTGTAATAGCAATTTTGTGTTTTATTTTCCAAAATGATACAATTACAAAATTATGGATTCCTTTTACTGATATTAGATTAAATGTTTCAATTTTTGGTATTCCTATGATGATGTTTATTATGATTGGAACTTCAAATGCAGTAAATTTAACTGATGGACTTGATGGACTTTCTAGTCAAGTTTCTATACCGGTTTTTTTGACTTTTATTATTTTAGGTCAAAATATTGAAGATGAATTGTTCGCGGCTATAATGCTTGGAGGAGTTTTAGGATTTTTATTTTATAATTCAAATCCTGCAAGTGTATTTATGGGAGATACGGGTTCTATGGCAATAGGTGGAGCCGTAGTTGCCCTAGCTATAAATATGGGAATGACTTTATTTTTGGTTATTCTCGGAGGAGTTTATGTTGCTGAAGCACTAAGTGTAATGATTCAAGTTGCTTCATACAAATTAAGAAATAAAAAGAGAATATTTTTAATGACTCCAATCCACCATCATTTTGAATTGAAAGGATACAAAGAACCAAAAATAGTTACTGGTTTTACAATAGTATCAGTGATTTTATCTTTGATTACTTTACTAGCAGTATTATGAAAAAAGTTTTAGTTTATGGTTTAGGAATTACAGGAATATCTACAGTAAAGACTTTAGATAAATTAGGATATAAAGTCTATACCTATGATAAAAATAAAATTAATGATGAAAGATTAGAGGGCTATAATTATAGCCCTATTTCTGATATCAAAATTGAAGACAAATATGAATTTGTAGTAAAGTCTCCTGGCATAAGACCAGATGACGAAGTTATTAAAATTTTAGAAAAAAATAATGAAATAATAACAGATATAGAATTGTCTTATAGGCTTTTTAAAGATAAAAAAACTATAGCAATCACAGGAACAAATGGAAAAACAACAACTACATCACTAATAACTTATGTTTTAAATGAAAGTGGAAAAAAAGCTTTAAGTGTAGGAAATATCGGAGAAGGAATTTTATGGCAAATGTATAACAATGATGCAGTATTTGTAGAAGAAATTTCCTCATTTCAACTTCATAACACAAAATATTTCAAGCCCCATATAGGAGGAATTTTAAATATCACACCAGATCACATAGATTGGCATGGTTCATTTGAAAATTATACTAAAGATAAATTAAAACTTGCTATAAATCAAAATGAAGAAGATTTTCTTGTTATAAATCATGATGATGAAATTTTAAGAGAAAATAAAAAAATTTCAAAGGAAAAATTTATGAATTTTCCATAAAAGAAGAAGTAGAAAGAGGAATTTACTTTAAAAATAATGGTCTTTATTTGAAAGATAAAGAAGAAACTTTTTTACTAAAAAAAGACGAATTAAAAATTGTAGGAGATCATAATTTATTAAATGCATCTTGTGCTATACTTTGCCTATACTTATTTGGTCTTGATTTGGATGAAATAATAAAACACACAAAAACTTTCAAGGCAATTAGCCATAGACTTGAATTTGTAAAAAAAATAAAAAATGTTTCATTTTATAACGACTCCAAGGCTACTAATGTAGATAGTGCTATAAAGGCAATTAATAGTTTTGAAAAAAATATAATATTAATTGCAGGTGGTTATGATAAAAAAATAGACTATTCACCCTTATTTGAAGATTCAAAAGGAAAAATCAAAACTATGATTTTGTTGGGTCAAACTAAGGAGATTTTAGAAAATCTTTGCAAAAAATATAAAATAAATTATTATATGGTAGATAATATGAAAGAAGCAGTAGATAAATCATTCGAAATAATGAAAGATTTTGATACGGTTTTATTATCACCTGCAAGCGCAAGCTGGGGAATGTATGATAATTATATGCAAAGAGGAGATGACTTTAAAAATAGAGTTTTAGAAAAGGAAATAAAATGAAAGTAATAGTATCTGGCGGAGGAACAGGTGGGCATATATACCCAGCCATAGCCATGTGCCAAAAATTAGAAGAAGAAATAGAAAATCTGGAAATTTTATACGTTGGCCTAAAAGATGGACCAGAAAAAAGAATAGTAAAAAAATATGGTTATAAATTTAGAGCAATAGAGGCTATGGGACTTCCAAGAAAAATTTCAAAAAGGCTTTTTAAATCAATTTTCATAAATTTAAAAGGATTAAAAGAGGCGAAAAAAATAATAAAACAATTTAAACCAGACCTTGTAATAGGAACTGGTGGCTATGTATGTGCTCCAATTCTTTACCAAGCAAGTAAAAAAAATATAAAGACTTTGATTCACGAATCAAATTCATTTCCTGGAATTACAACAAGACTTTTATCAAACAAAGTTGACTTAGTTTGTATTTCATTTGAAGAAGCAAAAAAACATTTGAAAAACAAAGATAATGTATATGTAACAGGAAATCCAGTACGAACAAGCTTTAACACATCCTACAAAGAAGAAGATTTAGAAAAGTTGGGAATAAAAAAAGATAGACCAGTTGTATTTTCATTTGGAGGATCTAATGGTTCGAAATTTTTAAATGAAGCCGTAAGTCAAATGAGCGATCTTATGGATGGGAAATTTTATTTACTCCATCAAACAGGGCCTAAAAATTATGATGATTTTATAAAAAATACCAAGGAAAATAAATATATAAAGGCATTTTCTTATATAGACAATATAGATCTTTTTTATGCAGTAAGTGATTTAGTAATAGCCTCATCAGGAGCAATGAGTTTAAGTGAAATTTCAAATCTCAAAAAAGCTTCAATTTTAATTCCAAAAGCCTATACAACAGAAAATCACCAAGAATACAATGCAAGGTCATATTTAGAAAAAGGAGCTTGCTCAATGATTTTGGAAAAAGAATTAAATGGGAAAATTCTTTATGAAACAATCTTAGAAATAATTGAAGATAAAGAAAAATTAAAAGATATGGGTGAGAAAGCAAGCACACTACAAAATCCAAATGCTAGCGATGAAATATATGGTCTAATAAAAAAAATGATGGGTATTTAGTATGAATAAAAAAATAAAAATAGAAAAAGATTAAAAAGAAAAGATAAAATATTTACACCATTTTTTGTAGTTTTTTTAATAATAGTAACTATAGCTATTTTAGTATTAAATTTATTTAAACACGATTATTATAAAATTTCTCAAGTTTATATAGAAGGAAATAAAATACTGACAAAAGAACAAATTTTAGATAAACTAAACAACCCAATGGGCACAAATATAATTTTATATGATGATAAAGAAAGCGAAGAAAATCTAAAAAAAGAAGAACTGATAAAAAATGTATCAATAGAAAAGAAATGGCCAGACAAAATTATAGTAAAAGTAGAAGAAGAATATCCTTATATGGTAATCACATATAAAAAAGACAATTATTTACTTGCAAATACTGGAAAAATTTTGGATAAAAGCTCTAATACAGAAAATAATAATCTACCAAAAATTAAGGGGATAAAAAATAAACCAGAAATTGGCAAGAAGTTTACGGATAAAGAAAATCTAATTAAATTTATAAAATCAACACAAAAGCTAAAATATGCTAAAGACATAAAAGAAATAGACTTGGAAAACTATAATGAAATTGGTATAATAATAAATGATATTCAGATTAATTTCGGAGATTTAAAAAATTATAATTATAAACTTAAATTGCTTGATTCAATTTTAAAAGATATAGAAAATAAAAAAATGAAAGCCTACGCTATCAGTCTTGATAAGGGCAAGGATCCAGTAGTTGAAGTTAAAGAAAAAAGTCTTGACGAAAAAGATGAAAATAATTAAAAAAATTATTCTTAATGAAACGGGGGATGAAAATGGCAAATATTAATATGGAAGTAGAAAATAACGCCTTAGCCAAGATAAAAGTAATAGGAGTTGGTGGAGGAGGAAATAATGCTATAAGTAGGATGAGAGAAGGTGGACTTTCTGGAGTTGAATTTATAGCTTTAAATACAGATCTCCAAACTTTAAATGAAGCAAACGCTGACATAAAATTACAAATAGGTGCAAAGCTAACAAGAGGTCTTGGAGCTGGTGCTAATCCTGAAATTGGAGAAAAAGCTGCTGAAGAAAGTGAGGCACAAATAGATGAATCACTAAAGGGAGCAGATATGGTATTTATCACCGCTGGAATGGGTGGTGGAACTGGTACTGGAGCAGCCCCTGTTGTAGCAAAAAAAGCTAAAGAACAAGGAATACTTACAGTAGGTGTTGTAACTCGTCCTTTCACATTTGAAGGAAGAAAAAGACAAACATCTGCAGAAGGTGGAATTGAAGCTTTAAAAGAAAGTGTAGATACTTTAATTACAATTCCAAATGATAGACTTTTACAAATTGTAGAAAAAAGAACTTCAATGGTTGACGCATTTAAAATGGCTGACCAAGTACTTATGGATGCTGTAAGCGGTATTTCAGAACTTATAGCTGTACCAAATGTTATTAATCTTGATTTTGCTGATGTTAAATCAATTATGTCAGATCAAGGAATAGCTCATATGGGAATTGGAAGGGCAAATGGTGAAAATAGAGCAGTAGATGCTGCAAAGGCCGCAGTAAATTCCCCACTTCTTGAAACATCAATAGAGGGAGCTAATGCTGTTTTATTAAATGTAACAGCAGCTGAAGTTGGTTTGATGGAAGCAAATGAAGCAGCAGAATTAATAAGAGAACATATAGATTCAGATGCTAATATTATATTTGGTGTAGGAAGCGACGAGTCCTTGGGAGATGATATTAAAATTACAGTAATAGCTACTGGTTTCGACCAAGACAACCAAAAAAGAAGAGAAGTGATTGAAAATAGAAGATCTACACAAAATGTAAACCAAAGGCCAGCACAAAAAAGCCAAAAATCATCAAATCCATTTGATGATATAGATCTTCCAGATTTCTTAAAATAAGATGAAGTGTCCATATTGCGACTCAAATGATACAAAAGTTATAGATTCAAGATCAACAGAAGATAATCATGCTATAAGAAGAAGAAGGCTTTGCCAAGCTTGTAAAAAGAGATTTTCAACATACGAAAGATACGAAGACCAAACTATAATGGTCATAAAAAAAGATGATACTAGAGAATCTTTTGATAGGTCAAAACTTATAGGAGGAATTGTAAAATCCTGTGAAAAAAGACCTGTAAGTATGGAGGAAATAGAAAAAATAGCTAATGATGTTGAGCTTTCTATAAATCATATAGGAAAAAAAGAAGTATCATCAACTACCATTGGAAAATTTGTCATGGAACATCTAAAGAAAGTAGATCCTGTAGCTTATGTAAGATTTGCATCAGTTTATAGGGAATTTAAGGATGTTGAAAGTTTTTATCAAGAAATTAAAAATTTAAAAGAAAAAGAATAGAAAATTTAGGGCTTTTGCGTAAAGTTGATAAAATCAACCAAAAATATTAGAAAATTTTAATTATTTATTAAATACTTTAAATTTTCTTTTATATTCGATTTTATCATAAGCATTAGTCCTTTTTTTGAAAGATTGGATAAAATGGATTTATTTGAATTAAATAAACAAAGACAATTAGAAAAATCTGCTCCCTTGGCAGACAGGATGCGACCTGAAAAAATTGAAGATTTTTTAGGTCAAGAACATTTGTTGGGAGAAGGTAAAATTATAAGAAGAATGATAAAATCTGATAGGATTTATTCTTCTATTTTTTATGGACCTCCAGGGGTAGGAAAAACAACTCTTGCTAAGATTATTTCAAATTCAACCAATATGGCTTTTGAAAAAGTTTCGGCAGTTGCAAGTGGAATAAATGATTTAAAGAAAAAAATTGAAATTGCAAAAGATAATTTGAAATTTGAAAATAAAAAACAATTTTATTTATAGATGAGATTCATAGGTTTAATAAAAGTCAACAAGATTATCTTTTGCCTTTTGTAGAAGATTCAACGATTATTTTGATAGGTGCAACAACTGAAAATCCATACTTTGAAGTAAACAAGGCCCTTATATCAAGAATGTATGTTTTTGAATTAAAAGCTCATACAGATGAAGACTTATATAAATTAATTGATATGGCATTAATAAAAGATAGGTTTTTGCAAAATAAAAATATAAAAATAGATAGGGATGCAAAAGATACTCTTGTTAAATATTCAAATGGAGATTGTAGAGCCTTGTTAAATGCGATGGAAATTGCTATATTTTCACAAGATGATAAAGAAGGTATAATAGAAGTTGATCGTCAAAGTATCTTAAATTCTATTCAAAAAAAGATTTCTATTTATGATAGGAATGGAGATAGACACTATGATACTATATCTGCCTTTATAAAATCTATGAGAGGATCAGATCCAGATGCTGCTATTTATTATTTGGCAAAAATGTTAAATAGCGGTGAAGATATTAAATTTATAGCAAGAAGAATGATTATTTTTGCATCAGAAGATATTTCTCTTGCTGATCCCTTTGCTTTAAGTCTTGCTACAAATACTTTTACAGCAATAAATACGGTTGGTATGCCAGAGGCTAGAATTATTTTGGCCCAAACTTGCATTTATTTGTCTTTGGCAAAGAAAAATAATTCCACTTATCTTGCCATAAATAAGGCTATGGATTTTGTAAAAAATGAAAAAGATCTTGAAGTGCCAAACAAACTTAAAGATACTCATTATAAGGCAAGTGAAAATCTTGTAAAGGATACTTATTTGTATCCACACGATTATGATGGGTATGTTAAACAAGATTATCTTCCAGATGCCTTTTTAAACGAAAAATTTTATAAGTCAAAAGATATAGGATATGAGAAAATACTTAATGAAAATTTAGAAAAAATTAAGAGAGGAAATAAGGATGAAATTATCAGAGATTAAAAAAGATGTTGAAAAATACATTGACCAAGAAATTACAGTCGAAGGCTGGATTAGACAAGCTAGATTTACAAAAAATGTAGGTTTTATTGAATTAAATGATGGAACAATTTTTAAAAATTTACAAATTGTTATTGGAAAAGAGTTAGAAAATTTTGAAGATTTACAAAAAGAACATCTTTCAGCATCATTGAAGGTTAAAGGAATTCTTGTCAAAACTAATAATGCAAAACAAGCTTTTGAGCTTCAAGCAAAATCTGTAGAAGTTTTAGGACATAGTGATGAGAAATTTCCTATTCAAAAACAAAAACAATCTCTTGAATATATGAGAACTATTCCTCATCTAAGAGTTAGAACTAATACTTACAGAGCGGTTTTTAGATTAAGATCAAAACTTGCTTTTGCTCTTCATAAATTTTTCCAAGAAAGAGGATTTATTTACTTAAATGCTCCTTTAATTACCGCATCTGATACAGAAGGTGCTGGAGAAATGTTCCAAGTAACAACTCAAAATTTGGATAAACTAGATCTTGATAAAAGTGGAAAAGTTGATTATTCTAAAGATTTCTTTGGAAAAAAATCTTACCTAACAGTATCAGGACAACTTGAGGCAGAAGATTATGCTCTTGCTTTATCAAATATCTATACTTTTGGTCCAACATTTAGGGCTGAAGAATCAAATACACCAAGACATGCTGCAGAGTTTTGGATGCTTGAACCAGAAATTGCTTTTGCAGATTATAATGCTTGTATGGATGTGGCTGAAGATATGATGAGATATATGATAAACTTTGTTCTTGAAAATTGCAAAGATGAAATTGAATTTTTCAATGAAAGAGTTGATGATACTTTAATTGAAAGACTTACAAAAATAAAAAATGCAAAATTTGCAAGAATAACTTATACAGAAGCTATTGAAAAGTTACAAGAAGCTGATGTTGATTTTGAATATCCTGTAAAATGGGGAATGGATCTTCAAACAGAGCATGAAAGATATTTATCAGAAAAAATAGTTGATGGACCTGTTTTTGTAACAGATTATCCAAAAGATATAAAAGCATTTTATATGAGAAGAAATAAAGATGGAAAGACCGTAGCTGCTTTTGATATGTTGGTTCCAGCTGTAGGAGAATTAATCGGTGGAAGCCAAAGAGAAGAAAGATATGATGAACTTGTAAAATCTATGGAAGATAATGGATTGAAAATAGAAGATTACCAAAATTATTTAGATTTAAGAAAATATGGTAGTGTAGTTCACTCAGGATACGGACTTGGATTTGAAAGAGCAGTTATGTATTTAACTGGAATGAAAAATATTCGTGACGTAATCCCTTATCCAAGAACAGTAAAATCTTTCGCAGCAAAAAACTAAGGAGAAGTTATGAGAGAATATAATCCAAATGCCATTGAAAAAAAGTGGCAAAAAAAATGGGACGAAAAAGAAACTTTTAAATCAGTAATAGATAAAAATAAGAAAAAATTCTATCCACTTGTAGAATTTCCTTATCCATCAGGTCAAGGACTTCATGTTGGCCACCCAAGACCATATACAGCTTTAGATATTGTTGCGAGAAAAAGAAGACTTCAAGGTGAAAATGTAATTTATCCAATGGGATGGGATGCTTTTGGACTACCTACAGAAAATTATGCTATAAAAAATCATATCCATCCTGCAATTGTAACAAGAGATAATATTAAAAATTTCAAGGCTCAAATGAAATCAATAGGATTTTCCTTTGATTGGTCAAAAGAAGTTAATACAACAGATCCAAATTATTATAAATGGACTCAATGGATTTTCATTCAATTATATAAACATGGACTTGCTTACAAAAAAGAAATGCCAGTAAACTGGTGCCCATCTTGCAAGGTTGGTCTTGCAAATGAAGAAGTTGTTGATGGGAAATGTGAAAGATGTGGGTCTGAAGTTACTCATAAAGTAAAAAATCAATGGATGCTAAAGATTACAGAATATGCTGATAGGCTTATTGATGATTTGGATGAAGTTGATTATGAAGAAAAAATAAAAACTCAACAAAAAAATTGGATTGGTAGAAGTCACGGCGCAGAAATAAACTTTTCTTTAAAAGACAAAGATTATAAATTAAATGTCTACACAACAAGACCGGATACAATTTTTGGAGCAACATATATGGTAATAGCTCCAGAGCATCCAATGCTTGAAGAATTTAAAGATGAAATTAAAAATTTAGATGAGGTAAAAAAATATCAAGATTTTGCCAAGAAAAAATCTGATTTTGAAAGAAGTGAGCTTACAAAGGAAAAAACTGGTGTAAAACTTGATGGAATTTCTGCAATAAATCCTGTAAATGGAAAAGAAATTCCAATTTGGATTTCAGATTACGTTTTGATTTCTTATGGAACTGGAGCTATAATGGCAGTTCCTGCTCACGATGATAGGGATTTTGAATTTGCACAAAAATTTGATATGCCAATTGTTCCTGTAATTGATACAGGAGATGAAGATTTGCCTACAACATCAATCGACAAGGGAATTTTGATAAATTCTGATTTTCTAAATGGACTAACTGTCGAAGATGCAAAAAAGAAAATGATAGAATTTGTTGAAGAGAAAAAATTAGGAAAAGCAAAAGTAAATTATAAATTAAGAGATTGGGTATTTTCAAGACAAAGATATTGGGGAGAACCAATTCCAATGATTTATTGTCAAGAGCACGGATGGGTTCCAGAAAAAGAAGAAAATCTTCCAATAAAATTACCAGACGTTGAATCTTATGAAGTAACAGATGATGGTGAAAGTCCACTTTCAAAAATTGATGAATTTGTAAATACTACTTGTCCAATTTGTGGAAAGCCAGCAAAAAGAGAAACTGACACCATGCCACAATGGGCTGGATCTTCTTGGTATTATTTAAGATATACAGATCCAAATAATAGTGAAGATCTTGCAAGCAAGGAAAGTTTAGATTATTATACACCAGTTGATTGGTACAATGGTGGAATGGAACATACAACTCTTCACTTATTGTATTCAAGATTTTGGCATAAATTTTTGTATGATATTGGAAAAGTTCCTACAAAGGAACCATATCAAAAAAGAACTTCTCATGGTATGATTTTGGGACATGATCATCAAAAAATGTCAAAATCCAGAGGAAATGTAGTAAATCCTGACGATATTGTTAGAGATTATGGGGCAGATACTTTAAGATGTTATGAAATGTTTATCGGAGATTTTAGATCAACTGCTCCTTGGTCAGATGAAGGTGTTAAGGGTTGTAGAAAATATTTGGAAAGAGTTTTTAATCTTTATGACTTAGTTGAAGATGGAGATTCTTATACAAAAGAAATTGAAATTTTAATTAACCAAACAATTAAAAAAGTAACTGATGATTATGAATCTTTAAAATATAATACAGCTATAGCTGCTCTTATGAGCTTATTAAATGAGATGAGAAATATTGGTAAAATTACCAAAAAAGATTTCAAAACTTATCTAATTTTGTTAAATCCTGTTGCTCCTCATTTGACTGAAGAATTATGGGAAGAAATTGGTTTTGAAGGAGAATTAAATCAAACAAGCTGGCCAACTTATGATGAGAAAAAACTTGAATATGATTCAATCGAGCTTCCTGTTCAAGTAAATGGAAAAGTTAGGGCTACAATAAAAATTTCAAAAAATGCAGATCAAGAAGATGCAGTTACAAATGCAGAAAATGATCAAAATGTACAAAAATATATAGATGGTAAAGATATATTCAAGGTAATTTATGTACCAGGAAAAATATTGAATTTACTTGTAAAATAAAAAAAGGCTCTTGCAAAATTTAATGCAAGGGCCTTTTAAATAGGCTTTGATTTTTGAATTGTAGAAATTATTTTTCTTATTTTTTCTGAAGAAGATATATCTTCAAAAGAGATTTTTTTGATATTTTCAATTATTTTTATATTATTTTCTGTGAAATTTTTATAGTCATCTCCTGTAATAAAGTCAATAAATAGGTTTTTTTCAATTTGTTCAATGGAAAAAATTGAAATTCCCTCTAAATATTTTGTATTGTTTAAGTAAACTCCAGAATTTTCGAATTTTTCAAGCCCATTTATCCAAACAAAATCTCTATCTTTGTTTATTTTTAATCCCAAGTCAATTATTTTGTTAAAAATTTTTAAAAAATCATCGGCAAAAAAATCTTCATAGAAATTAGAAATTTTTATTTGCCCATAAGAGTTTTTTATTTTTAAACTTAGCTTGTCAGTGTTATAAAATTTATAAAAAAGTGATTTAAAAATGTAAAAAGCGGTGTTGTAGGATAAATTTTTTTCCCTATTTTTTTTATCTATATAAAGATTTACAGAAGATTTTTGGGGCTTATTTTTTATGGTGTGAACCAAATTCCCATTTATAAACTCGACATCTAAAAGCTCGTTTTCAGAAATTTTGGGCTTTTCGTCCAAGAGATAGGAAGATTTTGGAATAAAAATGCTCCTATCTAAAATTATTTTTGTATTTTCATCTTCATACTTTCTTTTTATAATTTTTGCACTTATTTGATTTATATGTGGATGACTAATGTATAGCAAATCTTTCATAAAATTACCTCTAAATCATTATATCATATGTTAGGAAATAATATCTGGTTTAATAGAATTAATTTTAATCATTTACTGTATTTGTAAGTTATATCCAAATTAAAGTTAAAAGGTTTAGATTTTATTCTTACTTTATAAGAATTTGTATCAAAATATTTATACCTTCCTCCTAGCAAAATTATTTTATAAGATACATCCAATTCTTTGTTTGATAAAATTTGATTTACTTTTTCAGTATCTTTTCTAGGAATATATCCAATTTGTCCCATTTTATTATGTATAATTTTTATTGCATTTTCATCATACGGATTATCAGGTTCTCTTTCTAATTCTATAGAATTATATTCAGTTAATTCATATTGATAATACTCTATATCTAAAAGCCCAGATTCTTCTTCTATTTCTTTATTACTTACGTAATCATAGTCATTTTTATCAAAAGAATCACTATCATGATTATCTTTAACATAATTTTTAATTATATTTTGTCTATTTGTTCCATCTGAATTTTTATATTTTGTACCAGCTACATAGGTTGATATAATTTTATTTTTATTATTTAATGAACTGACATCTACATTATCATCAATATAATCTTCTGTGAAATAATTATAAAATTCTTGGTAATAATTTTTATCAGTATCTACAAATTTATTATCTTCATCTTTATTATTTGATTCTTTTTTAAATTTAATAATTCAATTTCATTATTTAATCTTTCATTAATAGATTCTAATGAAGATACTTTTTTTAATAAATTATCATTTTCTGAACTTATATTTGAAAAATTTTGTTTTAACTCATTTTTTCTAATTTTAAATTATTGATTTGTAAATTTAACTCATCTACATCTTTTTGTAATTTAAGATTTTTATTATATGCATTATTAACATATTTTTGTTTTGATATTTTTAAATCTAATTTTGCTTTTTCTTCTTCTAGTTTTTTTATTTCTTCGTTAATATTTAAAAATTTTGATAATTTATTATTTTCATATATTAAAAGAATAAAATTCAATATTATAATAGATAATATAATAGTGAATGTAACGTCTTTATTTATGAAGAAAATTAATATTAACATGATCATAGTTAATGTGGTTACTGCTATCTTAAAAATCTTAGTTAATTTATTCATATTAAATCCTATTTTATTTTTAAACTGAATCAATCCTATTGTAAAATTCATGAAATTTTATTGCTTATAATATTATACTTCAAAAAAATAATTTTATAATTTTATAATTTTATAAATATGAATTATTGGTATGTTATAATAAGATTAGGAGAATCTTATGAGAAAAAAATTATTTTTTTACTTATTTCATTAATTTCAGGAATTGGAATTTTTACTTATTTTGAAGCTTATAATTTTTTATTTGTAATTATAAGCTTATTTGTATGTGGAATTTTATTTTTATTAAAAAAATCTTCCCTTTCTTTTTTATTTTTTGGCTTCTCCTTGGGGATTTTTTTGGCATTTTTTTCTTTTTCTTCTTATAAGCTTGATGGTCATGAAAATTTGGATTTGAATTTAACTGTACTTGATAAAATAAAAAATAAGGATTCTTATACCTATTATGTGAAAGCTACAAATAAGATTGAAAATATAGGGGAGAAATCTTCTTTTATTTCTGATAAAAATTTTGAAATTGGGGATAGGATAAGGGCAAATTGTGATATTTCTTGGCCTAATTCCAATACAAATCCCTTTTTGTTTTCTTATAGGAAGTATTTACTTTCTAAAAAAATTAAAACTAAACTTGATATAAAATCTTACGAAAGATTAGGTCAATCTTCTTCTATTTTTTTGAAGATAAAAAGAAATTTCAGGGCTTATATTAATAAAATTTTTGGGAAAAATTTATCCAAAGAATCTTTTTCTTTTGTAAAAGCTGTTATACTTTCGGAAAAATTTGAAAATAGGGATGATCTTTCAAAGTTAGGTCTAGCTCATATTTTGGCAATTTCAGGTCTTCATATTGACCTTCTTATGACTTTGATTTTATTTTTATTAATAAGGTCAAAAATTTCTTATAAGTTAGCCTATCCTATATCCTTGGCTCTTTGCCTATTTTATGCTTATTTAATATCTTTTCCTTTTTCAGTTTTGAGAGTTTTAATTATTTATAGCCTCTCTTTTTTGGCATTTTTATTTAAAAAGGGAAAAGATATGGAAAAAAATTTAATCCTTGCCATGCTAATTATTTTATTTATAAATCCTTTTGCAATCTTTAATTCAGGATTTTTTCTTTCATTTTTAGCTGGTTTTGCAATTTATGCCATTTATCCAAACCTTGTTGTTGGAAAAAAATATTCTTATTTGAAAAAATATATGATTTTTATAGGGATTTTACAAATTACTTTGGCTTTTCATATAATTTATTATTATGGCTACATAAATTTGCTTAGTTTTTTTGCGAATTTTGTGATAGTTCCAATTTTTTCAATAGCCTTGTACATAATATTTGCAATAATTTTTCTCTATCCACTTATGGGTGGATTTTTGTCCATTTTTTTTATTATTTTGGATTTTTTGATAAAATCTATCTTAGATGTTAGTAGATTTTTAAATGCTTTTACGATTTTTGGTATAGATTTTCCCAAAGAATCAATTTTAATAAGCTTTTATTATTTGATACTTTTATTTATTCTTGTAAGATTTAAAAATAAAAAATTAAGGGCGAAAAAATTTCTTATTATTTCTATGCTTATACTTATTTTTTCTATAGTAAGGGAGAAAAATAAGCCGATTTCTTATCAAATGCTTGATATAGGTCAGGGAGATTTTTTTATTGTAGAAGATAAAAATGATTTTTATTTGTTTGATTGTGGAGAAATTGCCTATAAAAATTATTCTTCATCTGAAAAAATTGCCATTCCTTACTTAAAGGCAAGAGGGGTTAAAAAAATCAAGGCTGTTTTTATTTCGCATGAAGATAAGGATCATGTTGGTGGTCTTGATAAGTTAAATAAAGAATTTGATGTAGGTCCTGTAATTTCAAATAAATATAACAAAAATTTAGGCAAAAAATATGATTTTTTGGAAATGAAAGAGGGAGATGTCTATAAGGGAAAAAATTTTACGGTGGAGTGTTTAGAAAATTTCTCGGGTGAAGAAAATTCTAATTCTATGCCACTTTTAATTAGGATAAATAATTTTAAGATTTTGACTATGGGTGATTTGCCAGGAGAATTTGAAGAAAAAGTTGCAAGGGATATTGATATTTTAAAAGTTTCTCACCACGGATCAAAATATTCAACTTCAAAAAAATTTGTTAAACTTACAAGTCCGAAAGTTGCCCTAATTTCTTCAGGGAGGAAAAATTCTTATGGGCATCCTTCAAAAGAAGTTTTAGAAAATTTGAAAAATATAAGGACTTACAATACTCAAGTTGATGGATTTTGTGAGATAGATTTTTACAAAAATTCATTTAAGGTAAAAAAATATGTGAAAGGAGGATTTTTTAGATGAATTATAAGGAATTTATGACAGAGCTTTTTAATAAAAAAAGTAGGGGAATTTATCTAATTGACTCAAAAGAAGAATATTTAAAAGAAACAGTAATAGAGCAAGCTAAGGATTTGATTTCCTTTCCTGACTTTAATTACATTGAAATCAAGGGGAAAAAGACCATAGAGGATATAAAAACAGCTATGGATACCTATCCTGTAATGGAGGATAAAAAAGTCCTAGTTTGGCGAAATATAGACTTATCAAAAAATAATATAAAAGAATATGAAGATATTTGCAATTTAATTGTTGAGGAAATTGAAAATTTGGCAGATTTTTTAACCTTTATCATTATCTCTGAAGAAAACATATTTAAGGGAAAATTTTATAAGGCAATAAAAAAATATGGGCAAATTGTTGAAATTGAAAGATTAAATAATAATGAATTGGTATCATTTATTGGAAAAAGATTTGTAAAAAATAAGAAAAAATAAAAAAGA
Source organism: Anaerococcus vaginalis (assembly GCF_000307225.1). Classification (GTDB taxonomy): domain Bacteria; phylum Bacillota; class Clostridia; order Tissierellales; family Peptoniphilaceae; genus Anaerococcus; species Anaerococcus vaginalis_B. The sequence continues at coordinate 56,757 of NZ_HE978620.1, read as the reverse complement.
CCTATATAAATGAAATAATTGAAAGATTTTCATACCTAAATAAAAATTCACAAATTGATCTTTATGAAGTTGTAAATACTGTCGACAAGATTATTGCAAATTCAGATAAAGACGAAGTTTTACTAGAAGATGTTCACGATCAATTAGATCAAGTTTTAGATCTTAATATTTTTAACCTAACAGATTCCTTATCTCAAAGAGATACAAAAACTGCCATGAACACATACTTATATATGGCAAAGGACATAGATGAAATATTTAAAATTTTCTATATGCTAGTTAGGCACATTAGAAATTTAATTGGCATAAAAATTCTTACAAGAGATTCTTACAATGATTCTTTTATGCAAAAATCTTTGGCTATATCAAGTTTTGAGCTTAGAAAAGATAAGGGCTTTATTGGGAATTTTTCTTTGGATGAATTATTTGATTTGCAAGATTTTTTATATTCTTGTGATTTAAAACAAAAAAGTGAAGATTTTGATATGAATTTGAATATGTTAATGTTTATAGAAAAATTTTCCAAATAAAAAAATCGACTCATTCTTATCTTGGCGACTTTTCTAAGTCGCAAGTTTGAATGAACCGATTAAAAATTAAGCGTTTAATGAATTTAATTTTTTAGCTAATCTTGAAGCTGTTCTACTAGCTTGATTTTTGTGAATTATGTTTTTAGCTGCTGCTTTTTTTACTTTTTTATCAACAGTTTTGAAAAGTTCATTAGCTTTTTCACTATCATTATTTGCAATAGCTTCTTCAAATTTTTTAATGTATGTTTTAATTTCAGATTTTGCTGATTTATTTCTAGCAGTTTGTTTTCTTGTTACATCAATTCTTTTTATTGCTGATTTAATATTTGCCATTTTTTCACCCCCAATTTATATCGACTGATTTATTTTACCATAAAACAATATTTATTACAAATCTTTATAAAATAATAATACTAAAATATTTGGAACTTTTGTAATATTCGTTTATAATTATAAAATGAGAGAGGTGTAATATGACAGAAAAATCTAAAGGATTGGAATTTCTTGACTGGATAAAAACAATATTATTAGCATTAGTTATAGCGTTTTTTATAAAAATTTTTATAATGGATGCAACAAAAGTCGAAGGAAATTCTATGTTAAATACTTTACATAGCGGTGATATGCTGTTTGTTGATAAGGTTTCAAAACATTTTAAAGGATATAATAGGGGAGATATTGTAATAATTGATGCTCCTGATCAAAATGGTATTTTATATATAAAAAGAATAATTGGTATGCCTGGAGATAATATTGAAATAAAAAATGGCAACGTATATGTAAATGGAGAAATTTATGAGGAAAATTATATAAATAATGATGAAACGCTACCAACTAACGAAAATTCTTCATGGGAAATTAAGGATGGAGAATATTTTGTTATGGGAGATAATAGACTTCCAAATGCAAGCAATGATTCCAGAAATTTCGGACCAATTGCACAAGAAAAAATTGTTGGACATGCATTTTTAAGATTTTTCCCAATTTATGATATAGGATTTGTAGATAAGGAAAATAGATAATGAAGAAAAAAGAAAATATAAGAAATTTTTCTATTATTGCTCATATTGACCATGGAAAATCGACTCTTGCAGATAGACTCATAGAAAAAACTCAGTCTGTTGCAAAAAGAGATATTGAAGAGCAAATGCTCGATAGTATGGAACTTGAGCAAGAAAGAGGAATTACCATAAAATTAAAATCGGTAAAGTTAAAATATAAGGCAAAGGATGGGAAAATTTATGATTTGAATTTAATTGATACACCAGGCCACGTTGACTTTACCTATGAAGTTTCAAGATCACTTAAAGCTTGTGAGGGAGCAATTTTAGTTGTCGATGCATCTCAAGGAGTTGAGGCACAAACTTTAGCAAATACTTATCTTGCCCTTGAACAAGATTTGGAAATTTTGCCAGTTCTAAACAAAATTGATCTGCCAAGTGCAAGAGTTGAAGAAACAAAAGAAGAAATCGAAAATCAAATTGGTCTTGATACAGAAAATATTCCACTAATTTCAGCAAAAACAGGTTTAAATATTGAAGATGTCCTAGAAGATATTATAGAAAATGTTCCAGCCCCAGAAGATCACGATGATAAGCCTTTAAAAGCTTTGATTTGTGATTCATATTATGATTCATATAGGGGAGTAATTTGCTATGTTAGAATTTTCGAAGGAAGTGTAAAAGCTGGAGATGAAATTTTGATGATGGCAAGTGGAAAATCTTATGAAGTAACTGGTGTTGGATATACAATGAAAAATAGGATTGAAACCAAGGATTTAAAAAGTGGAGATGTAGGATTTATTGAAGCAAGTATAAAAGATATCAGAAATGCAAGAGTTGGTGATACAATTACTTTGAAAAATAATCCAACACAAAAAGCCCTTTCTGGTTATAAGGAAGTTTTGCCTATGGTTTATTCTGGAATTTATCCAGCCGAAGGTGAATCGTTCAATAAATTAAAAGATTCCCTAGAAAAACTTCAAGTAAATGACGCATCTTTAGTTTTTGAACAAGAAAATTCCCAAGCTTTAGGTGTTGGACTCAGGTGTGGATTTTTGGGACTTTTGCATATGGATATTATCACCGAAAGGCTTGAAAGAGAATATGATTTAGATATAATTGCAACAGCTCCATCAGTAATTTATAAGGTTAAAACAAAAGGACATGAAGAGAAAAAATTAGAAAATCCTAATGATTTTCCGCCACCATCAGAAATTGATTATATAAAAGAACCAATCACAATTTCTGAAATAATTACTCCAAAAGAATATATAGGTCCAATAATGGAACTTGCCCAAACAAGAAGGGGAGATTTAATTGATATGTCCTATATTGATGAAAATAGGGTTTCAATTAAATATAAAATTCCTTTAAACGAAGTTATCTATAACTTTTTTGATTCTTTAAAATCAAGATCAAAAGGATATGCATCTTTGGATTACGAAGTTGTAGACTATGAACAAAGTAATTTAATAAAACTTGATATAAAAATAAACGAAGACAGAGTAGATGCTCTTTCAACAATTGTACACAAAGATTTTGCCTACCAAAGAGGAAGATCAATAGTTGAAAAATTAAAAGATCAGATTCCAAGACAACAATTTGCAATTCCAATTCAAGCTACAATTGACTCAAAAGTTATAGCAAGAGAAACTGTAAAGGCTTTGAGAAAAGATGTAATTGCAAAATGTTACGGTGGAGATATATCAAGAAAGAAAAAACTTTTAGAAAAACAAAAAGAAGGAAAGAAGAGAATGAGACAATTAGGAAGCGTACAAATACCACAAGATGCCTTCCTTGCTGTTTTGAAATATGATGATGAATAAAAGTTAGGATAACTCTTAACTTCATATAGTAACAAAGCCTCAAGCACGAATATCGGACTTCAAAAATTGAAGATTTCTAAATTTGAAAATTCTAAAATCACAAACTCGCTAACGCTCAAACAGTGCGATTTTTGACGGATTTTTAAATTTGAAATCAAATCAATTTTTTCCGTATGATATTCTTAGCATGAGGCTTTGAATACTTTTAAACAGTCTGAGTTAGGATAAGTCCTAACTTTTTTTGAAAATTTTAGGAGCATATATGGAAAAAATTGGAATCTATATTCATATTCCTTTTTGTAAGAAAAAATGTTTTTATTGTGACTTTACTGCATTTCCAAATTTAGAATCTTGGATAAAGCCTTATTTTGAAAATTTAAAAAAAGAAATAAAATTATACCAAAAAAATATGGATGTAGAAATTGATTCGATTTATATTGGTGGAGGAACTCCGACTTATGTTGACTATAAATATATCAAAGAGCTTGTAGATTTACTTGAAAAATTTGACTTAAGTCATGTAAAAGAATTTACAATAGAAGCAAATCCAAATTCTTTGACCTTAGAAAAATTAAAAGCCTATAAGTCTATGGGCATCAATAGAATTTCACTTGGAGTTCAATCTTTTGACGATGAGGTCTTAAAAAAAGTAGGCAGAGATCATAATAAAGAAATTGTCATAAAAGATATAGAAAATATCAGAAAAGCAGGCTTTGATAATCTTTCTTTAGATATGATTTTAAATCTACCATCTGGAAATTTCAAATCAATAAAAAAAGATTTAGAAATAATAAAAAAAATAAATCCTGAACACATATCATATTATTCTCTAATTCTTGAAAAAGGCTCATATTTTTATAGTCTTTATAAAAAAATAAACTTGAGCTTATGGATGATGATTTAGAAAGAGATATTTTTTCTTATATAGAAAAATATTTAAAAAATTTGGGACTAAATAGGTATGAAATTTCTAATTTTTCAAAAAAATCCTATGAGTCCTATCACAACAAAAAATATTGGTCAGAAGGGGGCTATATAGGTTTTGGGCTTGGAGCAGCTGGATTTTTGTCAAATGTTAGATATAATAACGTAAAAAATTTTGTAAAATATGAAAAATTAATAAAAGAAGGAAAATTTCCAATAGAGTTTAGAGAATTTATTTCAAAAGAAGAAAGAGAAAAAGAATATATAATTTTTAAATTAAGAGAAAGCCAAGGAATAAATCTCAAAAAATTTGAAAATAAATTTGGTCATTCCTTATTAAAAAAATATAGAAAAATTATTGAAAAATTTTATAAAGAAGGATTTTTTGAAATCGACCAAAACATTAAATTTACCCATAAGGGATTTGATTTATCAAATGAATTTTATATTGAAATAATATAACTTGCAAAAAGAAAATTACCTAGTATATTATAATTAGCAGTCAGATAATTGGAGTGCTAAATGAGGTGAAAATAATGAACGAGAGAAAAAAGATGATACTCTTTTCCATTATAAACTCATACGTTAATCTTGGAGAGCCTATTGGTTCAAATTCATTACTTAATGAATATTCTTTAGATATATCATCTGCAACAATTAGAAATGAGATGAGCACTCTTGAAAAGATGGGACTTTTAGAAAAAGCTCACACATCTGGAGGAAGATACCCATCCGATAAGGGTTACAGACTTTATGTAAATAATTTATTAGAAAGTTCATTAAATGAAAAAGAAGATGAAAATTTAGAAAAAATTCTTGATAAAAGATATGGCAATGTTTCAAAAATTGTGGAGACTGCGACACTACTTCTTTCAAAAATGACAAATCTTACAGCCGTTTCTTATACTATAAGAAATAATATTACTAAGGTAATAAATTTAGAACTTTTAAAAATTGATCCTAATATGCTTTTGTTTGTTCTTGTTTATGATAACGGAAGTTTAATAAGCGATAGAATTTATATAAGTGAAGAAATTGAAGATGAGAAATTAATTGAGATTTCTAAACTATTGAAACAAAATATTGAAGGAAAAAGTTTAAAAGAGCTTTCAAAAATTTTTGAAAAAATCAAAAATTCGGGCTATAAGAAATATGAGAATTTATTGGATATTTTGGAGAAAAAAATCAACAATGATTCTTTAAGTGATTTGACCAAAGAAGTTATCATAAAAGGACTAGGCAATATCTTTAATTTCAAAGAATTTGAAGATCCAATTAAGGCTAGAGAGTTTATTAAGATATTCGATAGTAAAGAAAGAATTTGGGAATTGATTGAAAATTCCAATAATGAATTAAAAATTACTATTGGTGATGAAAATGAGATAAATGAATTGAAAGACAATACAATCATAACTTCACATTTTGATTATGACAAAGACATTGTAGGCCAAATTGGAATAATAGGACTTACAAGAATTGATTATAAGGAAGTTATTTCTGACATCAAACTAATATCAGATTTACTTAGCAAATAATAAGGTAGGTGTTTAAGGTGGACAATGAAAAAAAGCATGATAAAAATGAAAAAGAAGCAGAAGACTTAAAAGAAAAAACAGACGAAGAATTAGAAGAAATAGATGCTGAAATAGTTGATGAAGATGGTAATGTAGAAGAAGAATTATCTAATGACGATAATGATTACAAAGAACAATATCAAAGGCTATTAGCAGATTTTACTAATTTTAAAAAAGAGAAGAAAAAGCAAGATCTGATTTTAAAAAATTTGCTGTATCAAATTTAATCGAAGAACTTTTACCAGTTTTAGATAATTTTGACAGAGCATTAAAAGATCAGGATGAAGAAGATTCTTTTGTCAAAGGAATAATGATGATAAGAGATTCTTTTTGGCAAGTTTTGGAAAAAGAAGGTTTAGAAGAAATTGAATCTGACGGAGTAGAATTTGATCCAAACTTCCACCACGCTTTTCAAACTGAAGAAAATAAAGATTTTAAAGCGAATTTTATTATAGAAACCTATCAAAAAGGATACAAACTAAATGATAAGGTTATAAGACCAAGTATGGTCAAAGTTGCAAAATAGGAGGAAATTAATATGGCAAAAATTATAGGAATTGATTTAGGAACAACAAACTCAGCAGTTGCCGTTATGGAAGGTGGGGATTCAACAATAATCCCAAATCATGAGGGAAATAGAACAACACCATCAGTAGTAGCATTTACAAAAGATGGAGAAAGGCTTGTAGGAGAAACTGCAAAAAGACAAGCAATAACAAATCCAGATAGAACAATCTCATCAATTAAAAGAGAAATGGGATCTGATTATAAAACAAAAGAAATTGATGGAAATTCTTATACACCAGAAGAAGTTTCAGCAATGATTTTACAAAAATTAAAATCAGATGCAGAAAGTTATTTGAACGATACAGTAACAGATGCTGTAATTACAGTTCCAGCTTACTTTACTGATGCTCAAAGACAAGCTACAAAAGACGCTGGAAAAATTGCGGGTTTAAATGTAAAAAGAATTATAAACGAACCAACAGCAGCAGCTCTTGCTTATGGAATGGATAAGGAAACTGACCAAGCAAAAATTATGGTTTACGACCTTGGTGGTGGTACATTTGATGTATCAATTCTTGAAGTTGGTGATGGAGTATTTGAAGTTTTATCTACAAGAGGAAACAATAAATTAGGTGGAGATGACTTTGATAATAGATTAGTTGATTATTTAGCAGCTGAATTTAAAAAAGAAACTGGCGTAGATTTAACAAAAGATCTTACAGCTATGCAAAGATTAAAAGATGCAGCAGAAAAAGCTAAAAAAGAATTGTCATCAACAAAAACAACAAATGTAAACTTACCATTCATTACAGCTGTTGATGGACAACCAGTTCACTTAGATATAACAGTTACAAGAGCAAAATTTGATGAATTAACACACGATTTAGTAGAAGCTACAAGAGGACCAGTAGAAGATGCATTAAAAGATGCTTCATTATCACCAAGCGATATTCAAAAAGTTTTACTTGTAGGAGGATCATCAAGGATTCCTGCTGTTCAAGATTTGGTTAAAAATATAATAGGAAAAGAACCACAAAGAGATATAAATCCAGATGAATGTGTTGCACTTGGTGCTGCAATTCAAGGTGGAGTTTTGACAGGAGAAGTTAAAGATTTATTACTTTTAGACGTTACACCACTTTCTCTAGGAATTGAAACTCTTGGTGGAGTTGCTACAAAATTAATCGAAAGAAATACAACAATTCCAACCAAAAAATCTCAAATCTTTACAACAGCAGCAGATGGACAAACAGATGTAGACATTCACGTTGTACAAGGTGAAAGAGAAATGGCAGCAGACAACACTACACTTGGTAGGTTCCAATTAACAGGAATACCTGCAGCAAGACGTGGAGTTCCACAAATTGAAGTTACATTTGATATCGATGCAAATGGTATTGTAAATGTATCTGCAAAAGACCAAGGAAGTGGAAAAGAACAAAAAATTACTATAACTTCATCAACAAACTTAACTGACGAAGAAATAGATAAAAAAGTAAAAGAAGCTGAAAAATTTGCTGAAGATGATAAAAAGAAAAAAGAAAGTATTGAAGTTAAAAACAATGCTGAATCATTAGTTTACCAAGCAAGAAAAACTCTTGAAGAAGCAAAAGTTGAAGGAAGCGAAAAAGATAAGATTGAAGAAAAAATCAAAGATCTTGAAGCAAGCATTAAAACTGATAATACAGAAGATATAAAAGCAAAAACAGAAGCTTTACAACAAGAAATCTACTCAATGAGTGAAGCAATGTATAAAAATGCTCAAGCAAACCAAGAAGGAGCAAGTGCTGGAAAAGCTAACGATGATGTAGTAGATGCTGATTATGAAGTTGTAGATGACGACGAAGAATAAAAATAAATAGAATTTAAAGAATAGGAAGCATTGCTTCTTATTCTTTATTTTTATTTTAAATTTTAAAATATAATTTAATTTTTTATCAAAGTGGTATAATAGTTGAGCTTAGATAAAAAGATGAAATTATAAATTAAGATAACACAAATAAATTAGCAATAATTTATTTTTTTATATTGGAGGATAAATGAAAGACCCTTATGAATTGCTCGAAGTTGACAAAAATGTTAGCGAAGATGAATTAAAAAGAAAATATAGGAAACTTGCAAAAAAATATCATCCAGATCTAAACCCAGATGATGATAAGGCTCAAGAAAAATTTAAAGAAATTTCAGAGGCTTATGAAATTTTATCTGATCCACAAAAAAAACACCAATATGACACTTATGGTTCAGCTGCTTTTGAAAATGGAGGAAGTGGTGGATTCTCTGGTGGATTTGGAGGATTTGATGATATATTTGGAGATCTTTTTGGAGATATTTTTTCTCAAGGAAGAAGTCAAAATGGAAAAAGGCCAAGAAAAGGAGCCGACATTCAACAAGTTGTAAAATTAACTTTCAAAGAATCTGCTTTTGGAGTTTCAAAAGAAATTCAAGTTAGAAGAGAAGTAGAGTGTGAAACTTGTCACGGAAAAGGTGCGAAAGATGAAAGTAAAATCAAAACTTGTCCAAAATGTAAGGGAACAGGAGTTATAAATAATATTAGTCAAACTCCATTTGGAACAATTTCTCGTCAAACAACTTGTGATAATTGCCACGGATCTGGGGAAATTATTGAAGAGAAATGTCCTGATTGTAATGGCTTAGGTAAAAAAATCAAAAATGAAAAAATAAAAATAGATATACCAAGTGGTGTTGAAAATGATTCTGTTATGAGAATTGTTGGAAAAGGAAATGTTGGTGAAAATGGTGGCTCTTATGGAGACTTGTATATAATTTTAAAAGTTGAAGAACACGATATTTTCAAAAGAGATGGACTTGACATTTATTATGAAATGCCAATTTCATTTGCGACAGCAGCCCTTGGTGGAAATGTAGATGTTCCAACTTTAACAACAACTCAACAATACCATATACCTGCAGGAACTCAAACAGGAACTAAATTTAGGATTAAAAATGAGGGGATAAAATCTGATAGACTTAAAAGAAAGGGAGACCTTTATTTCTATGTAAAAGTTATAACTCCTACAAAATTATCCAAAGAACAAAAAGAAAAATTAAAAGAGTTTGCTGAAATATCTGGTAATGAGGTAAAAGAGGATAAGAACTTTTTTGAAAAATTGAAGGATTTATTTGATTAATGAATAAGACATTTAATATAAAAACTTTAGGATGTAAAGTAAACCAGTATGAATCAGAGGCAATAGAAGAATTATTTAAAAAAAGAGGTTTTGAAAAAAAGAAAAAAACGCTGATATTTATGTTATAAATACTTGTACAGTTACAAATATGAGTGATAGAAAATCTAGGCAAACTATATCAAAGGCTAGAAAAGAAAATAAAAATGCAATTATTGCAGTTATTGGTTGCTATTCTCAAGTAAAAGCAGATGAAGTTAAAAAAATTGAAGGCGTAGATATAATTTTGGGCTCAAGAAATAAGGAAGAAGTTGTTGAGCTTTGTGAAAATTTCATTAAAAATAATGAAAAAATGGAAGATGTAGAAAAATTTTCAATAGGTGAGAAAATTGAAGATTTAGAAATTTCAAACCAAGCCTATATGACAAGAGCTTATATAAAAATTCAAGACGGTTGCAATATGTATTGCTCATATTGTTTGATTCCTTATGCAAGAGGAAATATTGCTTCAAGAGATTTAGTTTCAATAATTGATGAGGCAAAAAGACTAAGAGATAATGGCTTTAAAGAAATTGTTTTGACAGGAATCCATGTTGCAAGTTATGGAAAAGATTTTGATTTGGATATTTCTTTAATTGATGTAATTGAGCATATTGCAAGAATTGATGGAATAGAAAGAATTAGACTTTCATCAATGGAACCAAGACATATAGACAGAGATTTTTTGCAAAGAATGAAAGATTCAAAAAAAGCTTGTGATCATTTTCACTTATCTCTCCAATCAGGATCTGATGATGTTTTAAAACTTATGAATAGAAAATATAATACAAAAATTTTCAAAGAAAAAGTTGATTTAATTAGAGAATATTTTCCAAATGCTGGTTTAACGACAGATATCATAGTAGGTTTTCCAAATGAGAGCGAAAAAAATCATGAAGAAACTAAAAACTTTGTAAAAGATATAAAATTTTCAAAAACACATCTTTTTAAATATTCAAAAAGAGATGGAACCAAGGCAGCCCAAATGAAAAATCAAATTGATGGAAATATCAAAAAAAGAAGGTCTAAAGAGTTGTCTATTATTGAAAAAGAAAATTCTCACGCATTTTTAGATAAGCAAATTGGAAAAACTTTGTCAGTTTTGTTTGAAACAAAAACAGAAATTGATGGATATAGGTCGGGATATTCTACAAATTATTTAAGAGTTCATACAAAAGATGATGTTGAAATAAATGAAATAAAAAATGTTAAGATCACCAAAAGAATAAATGATTATTTAATTGGAGATATAATAGATTAAAAAATTTTATAAAAATTTTGAAATTTTAAAAGCTCTTGCAAAATTATAAAAATATTATTAATTTTGCAAGAGCTTTTTTATTTGGAGCTGGAAACAGGACTTGAACCCGCAACCTTTTGTTTACGATACAATTGCTCTACCGATTGAGCTATTCCAGCCTATAAATTTACTATACGAAAATTTAGATTTTATTCAATATATATAGATTTTAAAATTTTATTTTATTTGGTATAATTGTTTCAAAGGTGGTAATATGAATAACATAAATTACGATAGAATATATGACATTTTAAATGGAATAAATTTACCTTTAGTGATTATTTTTATACTAATAGGTCTAATTATTTTATTTTTGATATCAAAAATTTTATTAAAGGCGGGTATGTTTTTATTAGCATTGACCTTTATTTTGGATATGTTCATTAGGGTCTTGCCATTTAACATATACTTAAATTTTCCTATCATTAAGCTCATAATTTATATACTTTATGCCTTGGGAATTTTTATTTTTGCCTATAAAAATATAAGAAAAATTTTAAAGAAAAAAAGAAAAAGAGAACTTTTTAAAGATAAAAATCCTGTCAAAGAAGAAAAGTCTAGCGAAAATCCAATAAAAAGATTTTTTTCATATACAGGTTCTCTTCCATTTTTGTTGATGCTTATATTGAATTTATTTAGTCCTGGTGATGGACTTTATAAAAATATTTTAAGCTTAATTACAAGCCTATCTTTTTTATTTATGGTGTTTACAACTCTGTATAACACTTATAAAAGAATTGATACTTTAAAGGAAAATAAGGGAAGGATGAGATTTGATGATTTAAACATTCCCTTTAGGAAAAATTCTTTAAATCAAAGCAAAAATTCAAATAGAAAAGTTTTGAAAAAGGAAGATGAACTTGAAGATAAAAAAGATATTGATTTAAGTGAAACTAGAAAGCTTAATTTGGATGATATAAAAGAAGAGTTAAATAAGAATTCTTTTAATTTGATAAATTTGGATGATTTTAAGGATACAATGGACCAAAATGATTTGATAAATCTTATTAATGATAAAAATAGTAAACTAATAACTATGATTTCTTTGACAAATTTATCTGACGGGGTTAAAAAATCTTACAAATCAGACAAGTGTATAGCAGATATAAGACAAGATAGTGAATACAAAGTTGATTTAGAATTTGAAAATTTTAATGACTATGATTATGGAAGATTTATAGATTTACTTTTAGATTATTCTAAAAATAGATCAAAATATAAGTTTCAACTTGATTTGATCCCAGAAAAAGCAAAAAATTCAAAGGTTGTTTTTTATGATCCGTCAAATCTTTACGAACTTGATAGGACTTTTGGGGACAAATTTCAAGGTAGAACTATTTCTATGAATTTTCCAAAATATAAAATAAATTATATAACAGAAAATTAATTGATTTTGGCTTTTGTAAAATTATGAAACTATAAACTGATTTTGCAAAAGCCAATTTTTTATTTTTCAAAAAAAAAGAGTATAGTGTATTTGTATTTAAAGAAAATATTAATCTTAAAGGGCCTGTTGCGAATCATTAATTATTTTTGCAACAGCTTCTTTTATGATTTTAGATTAAATTAGTGAGGTAATAATGGAAATTTCTAAAATTCTTTCCGATGAATTGAATATTAATCAAAAAAGTATCGATGAGGTTATAAAATTATTAGATGAAGGCTCTACTGTTGCCTTCATTGCAAGATATAGAAAAGAAAAAACTGGCGGCTTAAAAGATACTGAAATTAGAGATATTGAAAGTGGACTTACAAGGCTTAGAAATTTTGAAAAAAGAAAAGAAGAAATTCTTACTTCTTTGGAAAACCAAGAAAAGCTTGATGATGAATTGAAAGAAAAAATTGAAGAAGCTAAAACTTTGACTGAGCTTGAAGATATATATGCTCCTTTTAAGAAAAAAGAAAAACTAGGGCAGATAAGGCTAAAGAGCTTGGTCTTAAAGAACTTTTAGATGAAATTTTGACAAAAGCTAAAAGTGAAGAAGATGGTCTTGATTTTGCGAAAAAATACATAAAAGAAGGCGTTGAGGATGAAGTCGATGCTATAAATATGTCTTTGGATATTTTGGCAGAAGATGTGGCGAATAATATCGAAGTAAAAAATATAATCAGAAGAGATGGACTTGTAAGAGCAAGAATTTTGGCAGAAAAAAAAGAAGATGAAGATTTGACTTATGAAAATTATTATGATTTTAATGAAAAAATAAAAAATCTTAAACCTTTCCAAATTTTAGCCTTAAATAGGGCAGAAAAAAATAATAATTTGACAGTAAAGTTAGAATTTACAGATAATTACAATTTAACCCTAATTAAAAATCTTTATAAATCGGAAAATGATTATACAGAAGAGCTTATAAAAAGAACAATAGAGGACTCTTATAAGAGACTCTTGCTACCTACAATAACAACAGAAATCAAAAATAAATTGACAGAAAAAGCTGAAGAAGAATCAATAAAAGTTTTTTCAAAAAATTTAAAACCATATATTTTACAAAGACCAATCAAGGATAAAAATATAATTGGTCTTGACCCAGGTTATAGGACAGGTTGTAAAGTTGCAGTAATTGATAAGCACGGAAAATTCTTGGATCAAGCAGTAATTTATCCGGTAAAACCTCACTCAAAAGAAAAAGAATCAATAGAAATATTAAAAAATTTAATAAAAAAGTATAATGTTGATATAATTGCTTTGGGAAATGCAACTGCAAGTAGGGAAACTGAGATTGTTGTAAATAAATTATTAAAAGAAGTCGAAGGTGTTTCTTATGCGATTGTAAATGAAGCGGGAGCATCAGTTTATTCAGCATCAAAACTTGGCGAAGAAGAATTTCCAGATCTTGATGTAACAATAAGAGGAGCAGTTTCTATGGCAAGAAGGCTTCAAGATCCTATGGCTGAACTTGTAAAAATTGATCCAAAACATTTGGGAGTTGGACAATACCAGCATGATATAAATCAAAAAAATTAGATGATGAGCTTGAAAAAGTTGTAGAAGATAGTGTAAATGAAGTTGGTGTAAATATAAATAACGCATCATATAAATTATTATCCTATGTTTCAGGTTTAAATATAAATCTTGCAAAAAGAATAGAAGAAGATTTTAAAAATGGTGAGATAATAGAAAGAAAAGATTTGAAAAAAGTCAAAGGACTTGGAGATAAAACTTACAAAATGGCAGCAGGATTTTTGAGATTTCCTGACTCTCCAAACTTTTTAGATAATACCGCAGTCCATCCAGAAAGCTACAAAATCGCAAAAAAACTTGTAGATTTTAATTTAGATGAAATAAATTTAGAAAAATGCTCACAAGAACTTGAAGTAGGGGTATTAACATTAAAGGATATAATAGAAGAGTTAAAAAAACCAGGACGTGATCCTAGGGATGAGCTTCCAGAAGTTGTTACAAAAAGTGAAGTTTTATCAATCGGTGATCTCAATGAAGGAGATATTTTAGAAGGAACTGTTAGAAATATTACAGAATTTGGTTGTTTCGTTGATATTGGAGTAGGAATTGATGGACTTGTCCATATTTCAAATATGAGCGATAAATTTATAAAAGATCCTAATGAGATTGTTACAAATTCTGATATAATAAAAGTAAGAGTAATCGAAATTGATAAAAAAAGAGAAAGAATCGGTTTATCAATGAAAAATATAAAGGAGTAATTAATGTTTGATTTTTTTAAAAAGAAAAAAAGGAAGAAAAGAAAGTTTCAATTGCAAGCCCAGTTAATGGAAAAATTGTAAAATTAGAAGAAGTTCCAGATCCAGTTTTCGCAGAAAAAATGGTTGGAGATGGATTTGCAGTTATGCCAGAAGATGGGGAAGTACATGCTCCAGTTAGTGGAGAAGTTACTTTACAACCAGACGGATACCACGCAATTGGAATTAAAACAGAAGAAGGACTTGAAGTTTTAGTTCATTTTGGACTTGAAACTGTAGAATTAAAAGGTGAAGGCTTTACTCCACACGTTAAAGTTGGAGATAAGGTAAATAAGGGCGATAAGGTATTATCAGTAGATATTGAAAAAATAAAAGACAAAGTTCCTTCAATAATTACACCTTGTATAGTTGCAAATCTTGAAGAAAATATTTTATCAGAAATAAACTTTGATGCAAAATGTGGCGAAGAAGTTCAAACAGTTACAATTGTAGAATAATTGATAAAAAAAACTAACTGTGATAATATTTTTAAGTAAAAATTACAAAAGTTGGAGGATAAATGAGATTATCGAACTATTATATGCCTACATTAAGAGATGATCCTCAAGATGCAGAAACACAAAGCCACAAGCTTTTGGTAAGAGGATCCTTTATTAGAAAAACTTCATCAGGGGTTTATTCCTACTTACCACTTGGCATGAGAGTTATAAATAAAATAGAAAATATAGTAAGAAAATCTATGGAAAAATATGATTCTATAGAAGTTTCCACATCAGTTTTACAAAGTAGAGAAATTTGGGAAGAATCTGGAAGATGGGAAAATTTTGGACCTGAAATGTTTAAAATAAAAGACAGACACGACAGAGAATATTGTCTAGGGCCAACAGCTGAAGAGCAATTTACAACTTTAATCAAAGATGAAGTAAATTCTTATAAACAATTACCCCTAAATCTTTATCAGATAGTTTCAAAATTTAGGGATGAAAAAAGACCAAGATTTGGGATAAATAGGTCAAGAGATTTTATAATGAAAGATGCATATTCATTTGATGTTGATATGGAAGGCCTAGAAAAATCCTACAAAAAAATGTGGGATGCCTATGTAGAAGTTTTTGATGCACTTGATCTGGATTATAAAATTGTAGAAGGCGATTCAGGAGCAATGGGTGGAAAGACAAGCCATGAATTTATGGCCCTTGCAGAAACTGGCGAAGGAGAAATTTTCTATACTGAAAATTCAAATTATGCAGCAACAGATGAATCTGCAAAATTTTTTATAGACATTGATGAAAATGAGAGAGAGAAAGAATTAGAATTAGTAGAAACCAAAGATGTAAAAACAATTGAAGAAGTTTCTAATTTTCTAAAAATAAAAGCAAATAAATGTGCAAAAGCTGTTGATTTATTAGTGAAAGGCGAGCCTGTTCTTGTTATAGTTCCTGGAGACAGGGAATTAAATATGGCAAAATTAATTTCATATTTAAAAGTTCCAGAACATGAAATCGAAATGATGGATGATGAAACAATTAAAAAAATCACAGGAGCAGATGCAGGTTTTACAGGGCCAAAAGATTTAAAAGAAGATGTAAGAGTAATTCTTGATAAGACTATTACAAGATATAAAAACCTAGTAATAGGAGCAAATAAAACCGACCATCATTATATAAATGCAAATTATAAAAGAGATTTTGATGGTGAAGTTGCCGAAGATTTATTGACAGCAAAAAAGGGAGATTTTTCAGTAGATGGAAAAGAAAAACTTCAAATTGCCAGAGGAATTGAAGTGGGAAATATATTCCAGCTAGGTACAAAATATTCTGAAAGTCTTGAAGCTTATTTCTTAGATGAAAATGGAAAACAAAAGCCATTTATAATGGGTTCTTATGGAATTGGAATTACAAGATCAATTTCAGCAATAATTGAGCAACATTATGATGATAATGGAATAATTTGGCCAACAAAAGTTGCACCATTTGAAGCTTGGATAACACTTGTAAACAAAAATAATGAAGAACAAAAACAAATAGCAGAAAAAATTTATAATAAATTATTAGATTCAGGTATTGAAGTGATGCTTGATGATAGAAAAGAAAGAGCTGGAGTTAAATTTAACGATAGAGATTTAGTTGGAGTTCCTTACAGAATTACAGTTGGAAAAGATGCAAAGGATAATCTGGTAGAATTTTCAAAAAGATCAGATATGGAAAATATAAAAATGCCAACTGATGAAGCTATAGAAAAAATTATAACTTCAGTAAGAGAAGATTTATGCAAATAGTTGATTATGAAATCACAAAAGAATTTTTTGAAAATATTTTACTAGACAACAAAAAATAATTGCCCTATTTCATGCAAATTGGTCAAATTTTTCTAACAATATGAAAAGGGAATTTTTAAAACAAGAAGAAGACTCTTATGAAAATATTAGAAAAATAATTATTGATATAGACGAAAATAGGGAATTGATAAAAAAATTGGGTATTAATCAAATACCATCTTTGGTGTGCATTACCAAAGATAGTTTAAAGAAAAATGATTTTAATATAAATTCATTAAGAAATATTTAAGGAGTGAATATGTTAGTTAATGCAAAAGAAATGTTAGATAAGGCTTATGAAAATGGATACGGAATTGGACAATTCAATATCAATAACCTTGAATGGACAAAGGCAATTCTTGAAACTTGTCAAGAAAAAAAATCAGCAGTTATTTTGGGAGTATCTGAAGGTGCAGCAAAATATATGGGCGGATTTAATGTAGTTTCTAAAATGGTAGAAGGACTTGATAAAGACTTAAACATTACAGTTCCAGTAGCACTTCACTTAGACCACGGTTCATACGAAGGAGCTAAAAAAGCTTTGGAAGCTGGATTTACATCAATAATGTTTGACGGATCACATTTCCCAATAGATGAAAATATTGAAAAAACAAAAGAAATTGTAGAGCTTTGCCATTCTAAAAATGTTTCAGTAGAAGCAGAAGTAGGTGGAATTGGTGGAGAAGAAGATGGAGTTGTTTCTGCAGGAGAATTAGCAGATCCTGAAGAATGTAAAAAAATTGCATCTCTTGGAGTAGATTTCTTGGCAGCAGGAATTGGAAATATCCACGGAGTATATCCAAAAGATTGGCAAGGACTTAATTTTGAAAGACTTGAAGAAATCAAAAATGCAGTAGGAAATCTTCCATTAGTTTTACACGGTGGAACAGGAATCCCAGAAGAACAAGTTAAAAAAGCTATCGAAAGAGGAGTTTCTAAAATTAATATCAATACTGAATGCCAAATAGTATTTACAGAAGCTACAAGAAAATATTTCGAAGAAGGAAAAGACAAAGTTGGTAAGGGATTTGACCCAAGAAAAGTTTTAAAACCAGGATATGAAGCAATAAAAGATAAAGTAAGAGAAAAAATCGAATTTTTTGAATGTGAAAATTCAGCAGAAAAATAAAAAATATAATCGGAGCCTTTTGGCTCCGTATGTTTTTATTTATAAAGGAAAAAAATGGATATAAATAATTTAGATAATTTAAAATTAGATGAATTAAGAGAAATAGGAAAAGAGCTTTCTATAAAATCTCTTTCGTCTTATAGAAAAAATGAGCTTATAGAGATAATCAAAGACATCTATAATGAGAATGAAAAATTAAATGATAATAAAAATTATAGTAATGAATCCAATGATGTAAATGAAAATTTTGATCTTGGAGAAAAATTTGATTGCGAAGGGCTTTTAGACCTCCATGAAGACGGTTTTGGATTTTTGAGAACTGAACTTTATGAATCTAGTAATGATGATATATATGTTTCTCCTAAACAAGTTAAGATGTTTAGACTAAAA
Source organism: Anaerococcus vaginalis (assembly GCF_000307225.1). GTDB lineage: Bacteria > Bacillota > Clostridia > Tissierellales > Peptoniphilaceae > Anaerococcus > Anaerococcus vaginalis_B. The sequence continues at coordinate 38,408 of NZ_HE978620.1, read as the reverse complement.
ACTGGTGATTTTATTAAAGGTATTGCCAGAGTAAAAAAAGATAAAGATAAATTTTCACCCCTAATTTTTGTTTCCGATGTAAACGGCCTAAAGGCGGCAGATGCTTTTAATAGGTCAAATTTTGAATCACTCACACCAATTTACCCAAACCAAAGATTAAAACTTGAAACAAGTAAAGAAAAAATTTCCCAAAGAATTATTGATATAATTGCTCCAATTGGAAGAGGACAAAGAGGACTTATTGTATCTCAACCAAAGGCTGGAAAGACGACTTTGATTAAAGATATTGAATATGCTCTTGAAAAGAATTTTGATGATTTAAAAATTTTGGTTTTGTTAATTGATGAAAGACCAGAAGAAGTAACAGATTTTAAAAGATTTGTAAATCAATATAGGGATAAGGATAATGAGCTTACAAGAACAGAAGTTGCCGCATCAACCTTTGATAAGCCTCCACAAAATCATATTTATATGCAAGAGATGGTTCTTGAAAGAGCAAAAAGACTTGTAGAAGATAATAAAGATGTAGTTATATTATTAGATTCAATAACAAGACTTGCAAGAGCCTATAATATTATGACCCCACAATCAGGAAGAACACTTTCGGGAGGACTTGATCCTTTGGCTCTTGTTGGACCAAAAAAGTTTTTTGGAGCAGCAAGAAACATAGAAAATGGTGGCTCACTTACAATTATTGCAACAGCACTTGTCGATACAGGATCTAGGATGGATGATATGGTTTATGAAGAATTTAAGGGAACAGGAAATATGGAAGTGCATCTTGATAGAAAACTTGCACAAAAAAGAATTTTTCCTGCAATTGATGTTGAAAAATCTTCTACAAGAAAAGATAATCTATTATTGAGCGATAGTGAGCTTGAAGTAGCTTATAAACTTAGAAATCCTGATATGAAAGATAAGGCAGATTTTACAAATGAATTAATAAATTTGATTGGGAAATGTAAATCAAATGATGAATTTATAGAATTAATAAATAAAACTTATAAAAATTAAGGCTAATTTACAAAATAATTTATAATTAAGATTAATGATTCAGTTAGGAATTTTTATGAAAGTTAAAACAAAAACTATAATAAATATTACAAGTATTCTTATAATATTAATATCTATTTACTTAGGATACAAGGGTTATAAGATGGGAATATTTACATCAGTTTCAATACTCCAAAAATTTTTAGAGCAATATGGAATATGGGCTCCTTTAATTTTTATGATTTTACAAATAATTCAAATAATAATTCCAATTATTCCAGGAGGAATAACAACAGCTTTTGGAGTTATAATGTTTGGCCCATTATGGGGCTTTGTTTATAATTATATTTCTATTTGCCTTGGATCAATTATTGTTTTTTTAATTTCAAGATTTTTTGGCAAGGGAGTTGTTTTTGCCATATTTGGAGAAGAGTGCTTTAAAAAATATGATAAGTGGCTAAGCCACGAAAAATACGACAGATTTTTTGCTTGGGCGATTTTTCTTCCAGTAGCTCCAGATGATTTTTTGTGTTATTTTTCTGGACTTACTGAAATGAAATTTTTAACTTTTTTAAAAATAATTGTTTTATGTAAACCTCCATCAATATTTATTTATTCAATGGGACTTGTTTTGGGAATCAAAACAATATTTAAAAGTTTTGCTTGAAAGATAAATATTCTTATGGTATAATTTATATTGCTTATTGAAAGAGACAAGAAGAGGTGTTTATATGAAAAAAGAACTACATCCAGCTTACCACCAAGCAAAAGTTACTTGTACATCATGTGGTAATGAATTTACTGTTGGATCAACAAAAGAAGAAATAAAAGTTGAAGTATGTTCACAATGCCATCCATTTTACACAGGAAAACAAAGATTTTCTGATCGTGGTGGTAATGTAGAAAAATTCAATAAAAAATATGGAAGAAATAAATAAGGTTAGGCATCTAACCTTATTTTTTATATGTATTTATGAAAATTAAAGATATATTAGAAAAGGACAATAATGACTTGGTCATAGCCCTTACATATTTACTAAATACAAAGAAAAATCTTTTGTTCCTAAATAAAGAAAAAATTCTTGATAAAAAAATAGAAGATGAAATTTTGAAAATTCAAGATAAGATTAATAAAGGATATCCACTCCAATATGCAATTGGCAAGTGGAATTTTTATGGTCTTGATTTATTAGTGGATAAAAGAGCATTGATACCAAGATATGAAACAGAAATTTTGGTAGATCTTATAATAAAAGATGCTAACAATAATATAAAAATTCTTGATATAGGCACAGGAAGTGGAGCAATTTCTCTTGCTCTTTCAAAAAATTTAAAAGATTCTAAGATTCTTGGAGTAGACATATCCAAAGATGCCATAGATCTTGCAAATGAAAATAAGATTAAGTTAAATATTAATAATGTAGAATTTAAAGAAAGTGATATTTTTTCAAATATAAAGGAAAAATTTGACATAATTGTTTCAAATCCACCCTACATAAATAAAGAGGATTTTGATAGTTTGGATAAAAAATTATATTATGAACCAAAAAATGCCTTGTATGGCGGCGAAGATGGTTTATATTTTTATAAAGAAATTATAAAAAATGCAAAAAACTTTCTTAATAAAAATGGTAAAATATATTTAGAGATAGGTTATAATCAAAAAGAGTCTATTATTAATTTACTAAAGGAATATGGATATAAGAATATAAAAGCCTATAAGGATTTTAATGATTTTGATAGAATAATAAAAGCTTGTATCTAAGGAGGATGTATGTTAGAAAATTTAGAACATATGAGAGAAAATTTTAAAGAATTAGAAAAAAACTTGCAGACCCTGAAGTTTTATCAGATACAGAAAGGTTCAAAAAAGTTTCAAGAGAATACAATCAACTAAAACCAATTGTTGAAAAATATAAACAAATCACAGATGCAGAAGATATGATAAGTGAAAATACTGAGCTTTTAAAAGAAGCAGAAGATAAGGAAATGATCGATCTTTTAAAATCTGAAATTGATGAAAACAAAAAAATCTTGAAAAATATAAGGAAGACTTAAAAGTTTTATTAATTCCAACTGACCCTAATGACCACAAGGATGTAATTGTAGAAATTAGAGCAGGAGCAGGTGGAGAAGAAGCTGGACTTTTTGCTGGAAACCTTTATAGAATGTATCATATGTATGCAGACAAACAAGGCTATAAAACAGAAGATATAGATATATCAAGTCAAGGAATTGGTGGAATGAAAGAAGCTACTTTTATTGTAAGAGGAGAGGGAGCTTATTCAAAATTAAAATATGAGTCTGGAGTACACAGAGTACAAAGAGTTCCAGAAACAGAATCAGGTGGAAGAATCCATACATCAACAGCAACAGTTGCTGTTTTACCAGAAGCTGATGAAGTTGATATAAAAATTGATCCAAATGATATAAGAACAGATGTTTATAGATCAAGTGGAAATGGTGGACAAAGTGTAAATACAACAGATTCTGCTGTAAGGTTAACACATATACCAACAGGACTTGTAGTAACTTGCCAAGATGAAAAATCTCAAATTAAAAATAAAGATAAGGCTATGAGAGTATTAAGAGCAAGACTATATGAAATAGAAGAACAAAAAAGACAAAAGGAAATTTCAGATAATAGAAAATCTCAAGTAGGAACAGGGGATAGGTCAGAAAGAATTAGAACTTACAATTATCCACAAGGAAGAATTACAGATCATAGAATAAACAAAACTATTTATCAATTAAATGATTTTTTAGATGGGAATATTGAAGAGATGATAGATTCTTTGATAACAGAAGATCAAACTAGAAAATTAAAAACAATGGGAGAAGATTAATTGTTTAAAATTCTTGCTAAAAGATTTATAAAAGACTACCAGTCGATAGAAAATCAAAATATAAGATTAAAATTAATTTCACTTTCGGGCTTAGTGGGAGTAATAATTAATATATTCTTGTTCATAATAAAAATTATAATAGGAATACTTGCATCATCTTCAGCAATAATGGGAGATGCCTTTAATAATATGTCTGATGCCTTGACAAGTTTAATAACTTTAATTGGGGCAAAAGCAAGTAGAAAACCAGCAGATAAGAACCATCCTTATGGTCATGGAAGAAGCGAATATATAGCAAGTTTTATAGTTTCAATTCTTATAATGATTGTAGGATTTTTATTGTTTACAAGCTCTGTAGAAAATTTTTATAATGGAAAATTACCAAAAATTTCAAAATTAAGTATAATGATTCTAATATTTTCCCTAGGATTCAAATTTTATATCTATTTTTTGAACAAAGACTTAGATAAAAGATTAGATTCAAAATTAAATTTTGCAGTAATGGTAGATGCAAGAAATGATATTCTTTCGACTATTTCAATTATAATAGCAGTAATATTACAAAAATATATAAGTTTTAACCTAGATGCTTTATTGGGAATAATTCTTTCAATTATAGTATTTAAACCAGGTTTTGATTTATTTGTAGATACCATAGATAAGTTATTGGGAAGAGGAATCAGCAAGGATCTTCATAAAAAAATAGAAGATATAATCCTAGCGGGAGACTTTATAAAAGGCTATCACGATTTAAAAATACATGAATATGGAAGAGGAAAACTTGTTGGAAGTTGTGATGTTGAAGTTCCATCAAATATTAGTGTAGGAATAATGCACCAAGCTGTTACAAATGTTGAAACAAAACTTAGAAAAGATTTGAACATTTCAATAACTATCCATATGGATCCAACTTATTGTTTAATTGAAAATGAAGAAAATGAAAAAATAATTGAAGAATTAAGAAAGTCAGTGAAAAATGCAAACAGAGATATTAAAAATAGATAGAGAAAATATAGACGAAAATATCCTAAACCATGCAGCTGATATAATAAAAAATGGAGAGCTAGTTGCATTTCCTACAGAAACAGTTTATGGCTTGGGAGCAGATGGATTAAATCCAATTGCAGCCAAAAAAATTTTTAAAGCAAAAAATAGACCAGAAGATAATCCTCTAATTCTTCATATTGATGAAGATTATAAACTAGATGAATTAGTTGAAAAAGTGGATGAAAGAACAAAATTTTTGATTAAAAATTTGTGGCCGGGTCCTCTTACTGTTATACTAAAAAAAAGCTCTATAATTCCTGATATAATTACAGGTGGAGGAGACACAGTTGCTGTAAGAAGACCAAAAGATAAACTTGCAAGAGAATTTATAAAATTTTGTGATACACCAATTGCTGCGCCTTCTGCAAATATTTCTGGCAGACCTTCCCCAACAAATGCAAAAGATGTACATTATGATATGGATGGAAGAATACCATTAATAATTGATGGAGGAAGTTCAGATATAGGAATAGAATCCACAGTAATAGATATGAGTTTGGAAAATCCTTGTATTTTAAGACCAGGATATTATACATATGAATATATAAAAAAATTTATACCAAATGTATGTTTAGATGATTCATTGATAGATGATTCAAAAGTTCCAAGATCACCAGGGCAAAAATATAAACATTATGCGCCAAAGGCAAAAATGAAGGTTTTTGTTGGTGAAAATAGTATAAAAAAAATACAAGAAGAAGCTTTAAAATATAAAAATCAAGGAAAAAAAGTCGGCATTTTAGTTTTTGATAAAGATACTGAAAAATTTTCTTCATATACTACACTTTCATTGGGAAACGAGGATAATTTAATAGAAATGAGCCATATTCTTTTCGAGGCTCTTAGGGATATGGATAGAAAAAGCGTAGATATAATTATTGCTCAAGGAGTTAAAGACATTGGCTTAGGAAAGAGTATAATGAATAGGATGAAAAAATCAGCATCTGGAAATATTTTTAATTTGTAAAGGAGAAATAATGGGAAAAGTAACAGTTTTAGATCATCCAGTGATCAAACATAAAATTTCAATTTTAAGAGATAAGAATACAGGTTCTAATGAATTTAGATCAATAATTAGAGAAATTACAATTCTTTTAGCGTATGAAGCAAGCAAGGATTTTACTTTAGAAGAATATGATATAGAAACACCAATTGCTAAAACAAAAGGATATAGACTTTCAGGAAAAAAACTTGGAATAATTCCAATCCTTAGAGCAGGTCTTGGAATGGTTGATGGATTAATTGAAGTTTTTCCAGCAGCTAGAGTTGGACACATTGGAATGTATAGGGACGAAAAAACAATGCAACCTATAGAATATTATTTAAAAATTCCTAAAGATTCTAATAAAAGAGATATGTTAGTAATTGATCCAATGCTTGCAACAGGTGGTTCAGCTTGTGATGCTATCCAAAGGCTAAAGGAAAAAGGATGTACTTCCTTAAAATTGTTAAATATAATTGCAGCACCAGAAGGAATTAAAAAAGTTCAAGAAGAACACCCAGACGTAGATATTTATATAGCTCAATTGGATGAAAAATTAAATGATGATTGTTATATAGTACCAGGTCTTGGAGATGCTGGAGATAGGTTATTTGGTACTAAATAAGGGGATAGTATGAATAAAGAAGAAATATTAGTAGTAAGGAAAAATGGACCATTAAAAGGAGAAGTTTACATTTCTGGAGCAAAAAATTCAGCTCTTCCAATACTTGCTGCTAGTCTTTTAGCGACAGAGGAAGTAATCTTGGATGAAGTTCCAAAGCTTAAAGATATTAGAGTTATGGTTGAGATATTGAGAAGTTTAAATGCTAAGGTTGAATATATTACAGAAACTAGCCTTAGGATAGACTCTTCAAAAGTTGATAAATTTGAAACTCCATTTGAGCTTATGGATAAAATGAGAGCGTCTTTTATTGCAATGGGACCACTTTTGGCAAGATTTGGTCATGCAATAACAAAAGCTCCTGGTGGATGTAATATTGGTAAAAGACCAATAGATTTACATTTAAAGGGATTTGAGGCTCTTGGTGCAGAAACTGTAATGAATCATGAGGAGATATCTTCTAAGGCAAAAAATGGATTAAAGGGCAGTGTAATTTATTTAGATTTTCCATCAGTTGGAGCAACAGAAAATATTATGATGGCAGCAACTATGGCTGAGGGCGAAACTGTTATTGAAAATGCAGCAAAAGAACCTGAAATTGTAGATCTTGCATCATTTTTATCAAAGATGGGAGCAAATATAATAGGAGCTGGCACATCAAATATTATTATAAAAGGTGTAGAAAGATTAAAAGGAACAAGGCACACTATAGTTCCAGATAGGATTGAAGCTGCAACTTATATGCTAGCAGCAGCAATTACTGGTGGAGATATTTTGGTTAAAAATGTTTTGGGTTCTCACATCAGACCAGTTATTGCAAAATTAATTGAAATTGGTGCACAAGTTGAAGAAATTGAAGATGAAGATATGATTAGGGTAAAAGCTTCAAAAAGACTAAAATCTACTAGCATAAAAACTTTACCATATCCTGGTTTTCCTACAGATGTTCAATCTCAATTTATGGCTCTTATGACAGTTTGTAACGGTGAATCTTCAGTTGTAGAAACTGTTTTTGAAAATAGATTTATGCACGTTGATGAGCTTAAAAAAATGGGAGCTGCAATAATAACTGAAGGAAACAGAGCTGTAATTGTTGGAGTTGATAAGCTTCATGGAGCAGAGGTAAAAGCTACAGATTTAAGAGCAGGAGCAGCTTTAATTCTTGCAGGTCTTGTTGCTGAAGGAGAAACGAAAATATCTGATATTTATCATATAGATAGGGGATATAGTTATTTAATCGAAAAGTTTACAAAACTTGGTGCTCTTATTGAAAGAAAACAGGTAAATGAATAATGAAATTTGAAGGCATAATTAAAAGTATAATTTATAGAAATGAAGAAAATGGATATACAGTTTTATCCTTAGAAACTTCTGATTCGCCTATAACTTGTACTGGAATTATGCCTTTTTTTAATGAAAATGATCAAATTATTGTTGAAGGAGAATTAATTTATCACGATAGATACGGAGAACAAATAAATGTAGAAAGTGCAAAATTAAAAAAACCTTCAGGGAAAAAAGCAATTATTTCTTATCTTTCTAGTGGAAATATTGATTCAATCGGTAAAAAAACTGCTGAATTAATTTATAAAAAATTTGGGGATGAATCAATTGATATTGTTTTTAATGAACCAGAAAAACTTTTATCTATTCAAGGAATTGGCAAGAAAAAACTTGAAAAAATAAAAGAGTCTTCACTTGATGCAAGAGATAGCAGAGAAGCTTTATTATATCTTCAGGGTCTAAATATTTCCTTTAATTTATCAAATAAAATATATAAGGTCTATGGAGATAATACTATTTCAATAGTAAAAACAAATCCGTATAAATTGTATGAGGATATTTCTGGAATTGGATTTGTGATGGCTGATAATATTGCCATAAATATGCAAATGGAAAGTGATTCTAAATTTAGAATATCTGCTGCTATTTTATATGTTTTAAAAAATGATTCGGAAATGAGTGGGTCTTGTGCTATTAAAAAAGAAGATTTGTTATATAAAACTTTTGATTTGATAAAAGTTGATAAGAACAAAATAAGTGAGCAAATCAGCGAAGATTTTTTTAAGTCAAAAATTCAAATAATTAAAATTGGCGATGATGAATTTGTTTATGAGAAAGATATTTATAAGGCTGAAAAATCTAGTGCAATAAATCTTTCAAGACTTCAAAATGAAAAATACATATTTGATATTGAAATAAATGAAGATTTGGATGCTTTTTCGAAAGAACAAGAAATTGCAATAAGGGAAGCTTTTAATAATATGCTTTTGGTTATTACTGGTGGTCCTGGAACTGGAAAAACTACAATTATTAAGGCGATTTGCAATATTTTGGATGAAAATGGACTTAAATTTAATCTTGCAGCTCCTACTGGAAGGGCTGCAAAGAGAATGCAAGAATCTACAGATAATTCTGCTCTTACAATTCACAGACTTATAGGAATTAAACCAGAAAGTCCGATTCCAGAATTTAATGAAGAAAATCCTCTGGAATGTGATTATGTAATTGTTGATGAAGCATCAATGATTGATATAAAGTTAATGGATAAATTATTAAAGTCCCTATCATCAAATACAGCTTTAATTTTGGTTGGGGATCATAACCAACTTCCAAGTGTTGGATGTGGGAATGTTTTAAAGGATATTTTGGATACGGATATAAAATCTGTTAGACTTAAAAAAATATTTAGACAGGCAAAGGAAAGCAATATTGTTGTGAATGCCCACAGAATAAATGCTGGTCTTTATCCTATTTTAAATCAAAAAAATAAGGATTTTTTCTTTATTGATTCAAATAGTCAAAATTTTGAAAAAGATTTGTTGGATTTGGTTAAATTTAGACTTCCTAATTATTATAAATTAGATCCTATAAATGATATTCAAATTCTTGCTCCAAGCAAAAAATCTTTGTGGGGAGTTAGTAATATAAATGATATTTGTCAAAAAGAATTAAATAAAAATACAAATTCTATAAAAATTAATAATAAAATTTTTAAATTAAATGATAAGGTTATGCAGGTTAGGAATAATTATGATCTTGTAAGCTTAGATTCTGGAAATTTTGATGATGGTGTTTATAATGGAGATATTGGTAGAATTATTGATATTGATAGGGAAAGGGAATCTTTAAAAGTTGAATTTTATGATGGAAATATTGTATCTTATAAAAAAGAAGATATTAAAGATTTGGATCTTTCTTATGCAATTACCATTCATAAATCTCAAGGTTCTGAATTTGATTGTGTTTTAATTCCCATGATGAGTACGGCTTATATGCTTTTAAATAGAAATTTATTGTATACGGCTATAACTAGAGCAAAAAAATTGGTTATTTTGCTTGGGGAAAAAAGAATTTTAAAGCAAATGGTAAAAAATAATAATGAATCAAAAAGAGTAACTAATTTGAGTTTTTGGATTAAAGAATTGTCTGAGGCCTTAAAATGATTGGAGATTTTTTATTTTTGGATGATAATTTATGTCTTTTTTGTAAGAAAGAGGAGAGGGAAAAATTTTTCTTATGTGAAAGCTGTCTTTCTAAACTTGATTATGTTGACAATGAATTTGAAATTTTAGGCTACAATGCTAGGGTTTTGTATTTTTATAATTCTTTTATGGCTCATTTAATTTCTGATTATAAATTTAATAGAAATACATCGCTTTATAGAGTTTTTGGGCAGATGATTTTTGAATTTTTGAAAGAGAAAAATATGGATGAGTTTGACTATATTTTGACCTGTCCTTCATCAAATTCTGTTTTAAATTATAGGGGATTTGACCATGTGAAATTAATTTGTGATTACTTTATAAAAAATACTGGTATGAAATATCTTGAAGATTTCAAAAAAATAAAAAACACAAAAGCCCAACATAAACTTTCTCTTGAAGATAGGGCAAAAAATTTGAAAAATTCTTTTGAATTTAAGGGGGATTTGACTGGAAAAAATATTTTGATTTTTGATGATATTATTACAAGTTCAAATACAGTAAAAGAAATTATAAGAACAATAGAAAAATCAAATCCAAAAAATATAGAAATTCTAGCCCTTGCTTCAAGTCATAGGGTAAAAAAATAAGGTGCAAGAGTACCTTCAGACTGTTGACAAACTAGATTTTTCCCCATTTCGAGCGAACGTAGTGAGTCGAGAAATCTCTTGAGATCTCTCCATGCGTTCGTTACACTCACTTAGTCGAGATGGGATGTAGTGTAATTTTATTTTTAAATGACTTTGTCTATGCTCTGAAGGTGGGATGTCACCTTGTTTTTTTAATCATTTTCATTTTCTTTTAAAAATTCGTGGATTTTTACGGCTAGGGCCATTTCTATTCTTTTTTTGAAAACTTTGCAACCATAATCGTAAATTTTGTTTATATCGCCTCCTGCATTATAATTATTTGCTGCACATCCTCCTGAACAATACATTTGTGCCCAGCAATCTTTGCATTTTTCTTGGCTATATAAATTATTTTTTTGAAATTTTTTATTATTTCTGGTTTTTTTATTCCTTCAAATACATTTCCGATTTTAAAGTCATCATTTCCTACAAATTGGTGGCAAGGAAACAAATCGCCTGTTGGGGTTACTGCCATATATTCTGAACCTGAACCACATCCTGAGATTCTTTTGTAAACGCAAGGTCCCTTGTTTAAATCTATCATATAATGGTAGAAAATAAATTTATCATCTTTATCAATTGCATCAATCATCATATCTGCAAGTTTTTCATATTCTTGGTAAATTCTTGGAAGATGTTCTTCTTTTAGGGCGTAATATTCTTCGTTATTTCCAACAACTGGCTCAAGTGATGTTCTTTTAAAACCAAGATCTAGATAAGTTTTTATATCTTCTGTAAAATCTAAATTGTTTGCTGTAAAGGTTCCTCTCATATAGTATTCTTTGTCCCCACGAGATTTTACTAATTTTTGAAAATTTGGAACAATCCTATCAAATGAGCCTCTTCCATCAGAAGTTTTTCTAAATTGATCGTGTTTTTCTTTTCTTCCGTCAAGGGAGAGAACCACATTTTTCATATTTTCATTTAGGTATTTTATTTTTTCATCATCTAAAAGCATTCCATTTGTTGTTAGAGTGAAATTAAAATGTTTTTTAAATTCTTTTTCTTTGCTTTTTGCATAATCAACTGTATTTTTTACTAGATTCCAATTTAATAGAGGTTCTCCGCCAAAAAAATCTATGTCTAAATTATAGTGAGAACCAGAATTTTCCAAAAGAAAATCTATAGCTTTTTTGGAAACTTCATCTGTCATTATTGCTTCAGGACCATGATATCTTCCTTCTTTTGCAAAACAGTATTCACAAGATAAATTGCAAGTATGGCTTACATTTAAGCACATTGCCTTTAGATAAGTTTTTCTTTTATCTAAATCTATAATTAAATCTTTGAAATCGTCTTCTGAAAATAATACTTTTTCATCAATTAAATCTTTTACTTCATCATAAGCCTCATCAAATTGTTCTTGATTTATATTATGTAAATTTTCAATTTCATTTTCTATGTATGTTTTATCTTTATTTTTATTTAAAAGGCTTATAATATCATAGGAAACTTCATCAACTAAGTGAACTGATCCTGAATAGACATCTAAAACAATATTATAGCCCTTTGCCTTATATTGGTGTATCATTATTTCTCCTTATGTGTAAAATCTTTAGAATTATCCAATAAAAAATAAGGGGCTTGCCCTTATTTATTTTTTGTGTTAACACATTCTTGGTTAGCAACTCCACAAGATGTTTTGCAAGCTGATTGGCAAGATGTTTGACATTCACCACAGCCACCGTCTTTTTTACTTTTGTGAAGATTTCTTGTATTTAAAGTAATAATTCTTTTCATATACATCTCCTTTTTTTCTATAGGTTCATAATATCAAAAGAGGACTCCTTTGTCAATCTATAACAGGAATTTGGAAATTTTCCAAAGATAAGTCAAATCCAATCATATCAAGATATTTGATTTGATTTATTATTTTTTGATTTATGATCTCTCCAGGTATAAGAAGAGGAATGCCTGGTGGGTAGGCATAGATATAAGAAGCTGAAACTTTTCCCTTGGATTTTTCTAAATTTATAAGACTATGTTTTTTTAAAAAACTTTCCTTAATTGAAAATTTCTTTTCACATTCTATAAATTCAAAGGAAAAATCTGATTTTTTGTAATTAATTTTTTTATCAATTTTTATTAGGGCATTTTTTAGCCTATCAAATCCCTTTTTTGTATCAAAAATACTAGAAATCAAAATAACATAAGAAGAGCTTGCCATTTCAATTTCAATTTTTTCACCATATAATAAATCAGCAAGATCTTTTCCATTAATGTTGGTATTTTTGCAAGAAATTATAATTTTAGAAAGATCTTTCATATCAGAGTTTATAAATTTTAGATTTTTTAAATTTGTCTTATATAAGTCTTTCAAATTATAAAGCAAATTATCCCACAGCTTAAAAAACTTAGGAAATTTATCTATCATATCATCAATAGAGGCACATATTAGATAAGATGGAGAAGATGTTTGAAAAATCGCCATATTTCTTCTTATATCCCTTGAATCCAAATTTTTATTTTGATTATAATTCCACTTGCAGGAGTAAGAGCCGATAAATTTTTATGAAAAGAAGTAATGGCAATATCGTAATAAAAATTATTTTTATAAGCTGACAAAATAGTATGAGAGCCATGTGCCATATCAAGGACTAGAAAAATATTTTTATCCTTTATAATATTTTCTATTCTTTTTAAATCAATCATATAGCCTTCATAAGATGGAGAAGTTAAAAAAATCAAAGAATAAGATTTTTTTTCGATTTTTCCTTTAAATCTTCATAATCTATATCATAAGCCATATCATTTTCATCAAATTTTACCTTTATATAGTCAGGATCAAGGTCAAAAACTTCTATGGCATTAAAAACGGACTTGTGAGAATTTCTTTGAATGAGTATGTTTTTATTTTTTCTACTAATAGATCTTAGGCTCGCAAGAATCCCACAAGTTGATCCATTTGTTGAAATAATAAAATCATCTGCCTCATAGAGTTTTGAAAGTTTTTCCTCCATTTCTTTAAAAAGACTTTTTGGGTTATTCAAATTATCAAAATCCCTAATTTCTGTTATATCTCTTTCATAAGAAATTTTTTTATTTAAAATTTTTTTATTTCTTTTATGTCCTGGCATATTAAAAGGATAATAATCTTCATTTATATATAAATCCAATTTTTCATTTAGCATTTTGTAATCCTTTCTATAATCATCAATATTATACTACAAAAAAATCTTGTAAATAGATACTACATTATATTTACATAATTTAGGATATATTGTATAATCATAATGTGAAATTTAACAATAACTTAACACAATATCAATAAAAAATTAATATTTAAAAAGAGAGGAAAAAAATGGATAAAAATAAAAATTAAAAATATCTTCTTTTGTAATTTCTTTGATAATAATGCTTTTTATGCAAAGTTTTATCGAAGATTTTTCTTACAAGGTTTATACAAATGAAAATATTGAAATTAGTCAAGTTGAACCAACAAGCCAATATTCAGATAATTTTAAAATTAATTCTATTTATATAGGCGATAAACTTTTAGATCTTGATAAGATCGATTTGAAGGGTTGGGAAAAATCAAAAACTGATACAGGTTATCCAATTCAAACAAATGGATATAAAAAAGATAATAAATTAAGTATTAAGCCAAGTCCAAGTTTGATGTTTAATAAACTTACAGTTAATTTTGAAACAGGATCAAAATTTTCTACAGCTGTGATGACCTACCTAAAAGATCATACAATGACAATGTATGCAGGCTCATCAGATAACAGATCTTATGTAGATATAAATTATACAGACTTTGTATCGATTCTTGTACAAACTTTGATTTTCATTGGATCAATTATTCTATTTTCTTTGTTTATTGAAAATTTAATGAGAAGAATACTTGAAAAAGAAAATAAGAAAAAAGAAATTTTATACATAGCTAAAGACTATATTTTAAATTTTATAGTTTTTGGTTTTTCTGTATGGACTCTTAAAAAATTGAAAGGTCATGTTTCAGAAGAAGTTTATTTTACTTTCTTCCATGCGCCATATACTTATACTGACCTTTTGGCATTTATTTCAATTGTATTTTTAGCATCACTTGGAATAAAAAGTATATACAAGAAAAAATCTAACATTAAGGCACTTGATATTACAAATTGGATTTTGTTTATCCTAAATCCATTTATGTCATTTTATATATTAGAATCTGCTTACAATCCAAATTTTGGATCAATGGAGATAATTTATGTTTTAATAAATGCCCTAATCCTATTTTTGATTCAAGTTTTAATATATATAGTAATAAGGAAAAAAGAATATCAATGATGGCAATTGTTATTTTATCAATTGTATTTGGTATAGCTAATGATGCCTTGTATATTTTGAGAGATTCTCCACTTATACCAGCATTTTTAGGTTCTCTTGGAGTTGCAGCTGATGTTGCAAAAGATACCTTTGTTCAATTAAATGGTCATTCTTTGATGGCATTTACACTTTTTAGTTTGTGGTTACTAACAATTTCTTCAATAAATGAAGGAAAAATTAAAGTTTCAAAAATATCTTATATAAAACAACTTGCAGGATATTCAGCAGTTTTTGCCTTGATAACAGTTGTTAGCGTAAATTATTTTATAAAACAAAATGGTGTAGGAGTAAACTTATGGAGACCAACTAGAACTTATTATGTAGAAGGCTCCCCATACAGTTTTTATAGAATCTTAGCAAATCAAATTATAACAGCTCCAAAAGGTTATAATGAAAAAGAAGTAGAAGATACACTAGAAGAATATTACAACAAAGATATAGGAACAAAAGGAAATAAAAAACCAAACATAGTTATAATACAATCGGAAGCCCTTGCAGATTATTATGGAAAAGGAAATTTGAAACTTAGTGAAAATCCAATAGCATTCCAAAGATCTCTCGATGAAAATGCAATTCAGGGTAAAGCTTATGTTTCAGTTTTGGGAGGAGGAACTGTAAATTCAGAATATGAAACTTTAACATCAGTTCCATTAACATTTTTCCCACTAGGAGCATATCCATTCCAACAATATGTAAAAGAAGGACATACATCAGTTGCAAGAGTTTTAGAAAATCAAGGTTATCAAACATTTATAACTCACCCAAATAAGCCAACAAATTATTCAAGACAAGAGGCTTGGCCAAATCTAGGTTTCAAAAATATGGCATTTTTGGGAGATTATGATAATAGTCCAGAAAGTTTTGAACCAACAAATGGATTTTTGAAAGATTCAGTTGCTTTTGATAAAATAAAAGAACAATTTGAAAAAAACCAGCTGACAAACCACTATTTGCATATCTTGTTACCATGCAAAATCATGGTGGATACACTTCAAATGTTCCAGGAAAAATAAAAGTATTAAATGAAACTAATGGAGATGATCAAGGTGCTAGCCACTATGTAAATCTATTAAAAAAATCAGATGAAGATTTAAAAAGACTTGTAGAATATTTCAAAGCATATAAAGAACCAACAATTCTTTGTATATTTGGTGATCATCAACCACAAAATTACGATGTGTTTATGAAGCTAATTAAGTCAGGTGGAGATTATACAAATAAAGATGTATTTTATACACCACTTACTATTTGGGCAAATTATGATATTGATGAAGAAAAAGATTTAGACATATCTGTAAATCAGTTGACCCCATACTTATTAGAAAAAGCTGGAGGAATTAAATTGTCAGCATATCAAAAATATATGCTAGATATTCACAAAGATTATCCAATAATTTCTACTAAGCAAATATATAATAATAAGGGAGAAGAAGTAAGTAAAGACGAAGAATTTCAAAAAAGAAATAATAAATTAAATTCTATAATTTATTATGAAATGAAGCAAGATAAAAAATCAAACAAATATTTTAATGAAGCTTCCAAATAAAATTTTCCGAAATCAAGCAAAACTTGGTTTCGGTTTTTTTCTTGTTTGAATAATATGATATAATAATTATAAAACAGAAAAAAAGGAGAATTAATGCAAAGTCTAATAAATTTTATTAGATTGACTTTTTCTAATGAAATAGCTTTATTAATTATAAGTATGTTGCCTTTGGTTGAGCTAAAAGGTTCAATTCCCATAGGACTTGCTATGGGCTTTAAACCAATAAATGCTTATTTATATTCAATTATCGGATCAAGCATACCTGCGATTTTTATTATTTTGTGGATTATGCCGATTTTTTCCTATATGAAAAAGAAAATAAGCTAAAAAAAATTGTAGCTTGGGCAGAAAAAAAAGCAAAGAAAAAAGAAGAAAAATTAAAAATATGAATATTTAGGTTTATTTTTATTTGTAGCTATTCCCTTGCCAGGAACAGGAGTTTGGATTGGGTCTTTGATTGCATCAATACTTGGTTTAAATAAAAAGAAATCTTTAATTATAGTATGTCTTGGAAATGTTATTGCAGGAATTATAATTTATATTTTTTCTAGTTTTTTTAAGGGGATTATAAGATGAAAAAAAGAATAATAAAAGCACTACTGGTATTGCTGATGCTTGTAACACTTGTTGCGGCTTTTACAATTGTAAAAGGATTTATCTCATCGCAAATTGTAAATGATGAAAATAAATTTACTGGTGAGGATCTTTCAGATGAAAATAAGATAGAACAAAAAAATGAAGATGAATTGTTATTTGTTTTTGCAGGAGTTGATTCAACAGGCGAAAAAACAAGTACAAGAACCGATACACTTATGTTGGTTTTGATGAATAAGGATAGTAAAAGTATTGATATAATTTCAATTCCAAGAGATACAAGAGTTTATGTAAATGGAAATTTAGATAAAATTAATGCAGCCCATTCATACGGAGGAATGGCTGATACAATAAAAACAATTAGAAATTTCTTGTCAATAGATCTTGATTACTATGCAGAAATAAGTTTTAAGGCTGTAGAAGATGGGGTAGATGCTCTTGGTGGAGTAGATATAAATGTTCCAGAAGATATAGCTAAGGCTCAAGAAATACAAGCAGGTCTTCATCATTTTAATGGAAAAGAAGCACTTGATTATTGTAGATTTAGAAAAGGCTACCCAACTGCAGACTTGGGAAGAATTGCTTGCCAACAAGATTTTGTCGTACAATTTATAAAAAATATGACAAAAATTAAAAATATAATAAAAATTCCTAGTGTAATTTCTAAAGTCAATAAAAATATGGATTCAAATATAAAAATGTCAACAATTTTATCATTTGCTTGGGCATTTAGAAACATAGATAAGTCAGAAATAAACACAAAAACAATACCTGGTTATCCCGATATGATAGATGGAATTTCTTATTATATACCAGATCAAGAAGGAACTATAGATATTAGAAATAAAATATTATATAATTATTTACTAAATGAATAAAGGAGAAATTATGGACATAAAATCTACTATTAGAGTAATTGAAGACTACCCACAAGAAGGAATTTCATTTAAAGATATAACTACCCTTCTAAAAAATAAAAAAGCATACCAAGAAACTTTAGACCTTATGGAAGAAAAATTAAAAGATTTTGAATTTGATTATATTATTGGTATAGAATCAAGAGGATTTATTTTTGGAGCCGCCCTTGCAGATAGATTAAAAGTAGGATTTATCCCTGTAAGAAAACCAGGAAAACTTCCAGGAGAAATAAAATCTTTATCATACGATTTAGAATATGGTCAAAGTACAATAGAAATTCACGAAGATTCACTAAAAAAGGGAGACAAGGTTGTAATAGTTGATGATTTGATCGCAACAGGCGGTTCAGCAAAAGCTTGCACAAAACTTGTAGAATCACTTGGAGGAGAAGTAGTTTGCTTAGAATTTTTGATAGAACTAACAAGCCTTAAAGCTCGTGAGGAATTAAAAGATTATAAAGTTATTTCAATAATAGAATATGATCATTAAAATAAGCCTTCATTAATTTGAAGGTTTTTTTATTTGAGAATTTTAAAAAAATATTTTGAAAAATTTTATTAAAATATTTTTTAAAATTTAATAAAATTTCCTTGAAAATTTATTCAGACTTAGTATAGTAAGATTAAGGTCAAAGATGGTCAGACAATGATGGAGGTTTTATGAAATATCAAGATTATTATGAAATATTAGGTGTAGACAAAAAAGCAGATGCTGAAAAAATAAAAAAAGCTTATAGAAAGCTTGCAAAAAAATACCACCCTGACCTTCATCCTGATGATAAAGAGGCCAGCAAAAAATTTGCAAAAATAAATGAAGCTTACGAAGTTTTATCTGATGAAAATAAGAGAAAACAATACGATATGTTTGGACAAAGTGGAAACTTTAGCCAAGGTCAAAATTTCGATCCATCTCAATATGGTTTTTCAGACATATTTTCAAATTTTGGAGCTGGAAATGGATCTTATACCTATACAAGTAGGGCAGGAGGCTCCTCTGGTTTTTCAGATTTTTTTGAAACCTTGTTTGGAGGAGCAAGATCTTCTTCAAGGTCTTCATCCACAAATTTTGGAGGATTCGGATCAAGTTTTAAAAATGGATTTACAACAGCAAAAAAATCAAAAATAAAGGCAAATATTAAGATATCACTAGATGAAGCAATGAGTGGAGTTTCAAGAAAATTAAAATTAAAAGATAAAGAAACAAACACTATAAAAGAAATTAATATAAAAGTTCCAAGCGGAATTACAAGTGGTAAAAATTTAAAAATTGATGGTTCAAGATATAATTTGAATGCAGATATTTATGTAAAAGTAGAAATCGAGGAGGATTCAACCTACAGACTTGATGGTTTGGATATTATAAAAAAGGAAAGAATAACACCTTGGGATGCCTACTTTGGCAAAAAAATCACTGTAGAAAGTCCAAATGGAAAATTTAAAATAAATATTCCAGAAAAAATTGAAACTGGAAATAAAATTAGGATTAAAGATAAGGGATATAAGGATTTAAAAGGAAAAGTTGGAGATTTTTATATAGAAATTCTTATTGATAATCCAAAAAATTTAAGTGAAGATCAAATTGACCTATATAAAAAATTAAAGGAAATTAATTAGGAGGTTATTATGGACTTTAATAAATTTACACAAAAATCAACAGAAGCTATTAATGAAGCAAGCCAATTAGCTATAAAAAATGCCAACCCAGAAGTTGACCTTATTCACTTAGCCTACGCTTTGGTTGAAGATTCAAATTCATTCGTAAGCCAAGTTTTAGCTAATATGGGCTTATATAAAAAAGTACTTAGTAAAATGGAAGAAAAATTGGATAAATTGCCAAGCCAATCAGGTTCAGCAAATATTTATCCAAATACAATTTTTCAAAGAATCCTATTAAAAAGTGAAGATTGTGCAAAAAAAATGGGAGATACTTTCATTTCTACCGAGCACATTTTCTTAACTATTTTAAATGAAAATACCGAATTAAGCGATTATTTTAAGGAGATTGGCTTAAATGCAAAAAATTTCTCAAATGAGCTTAAAAAGGTCAGAAATGGTCAAAAAATTACCAACGACAATCCAGAAGAAACAAATAATCCTTTGGAAAAATATGGTAGAAATTTGACCAAAGAAGCAAGAGAAGGAAAAATAGATCCAGTTATTGGACGTGATACAGAAATTAGAAATTGCCAAAGAATTCTATCAAGAAGAAAGAAAAACAATCCAGTTTTAATTGGTCAACCTGGAGTTGGTAAAACTGCAATTGTTGAAGGCCTTGCCCAAAGAATTGTAAACAAAGATGTGCCAGAACCACTTCAAGGAAGAACAATTTTTGCTCTTGATATGGCAAGCCTTGTTGCAGGAGCAAAATATAGGGGACAATTTGAAGAAAGATTAAAATCAGTTATAGATGAAGTAAAAAAATCTGAAGGGCAAATTATTATGTTCATTGATGAACTTCATACAATCGTCGGAGCTGGAAAAACAGAAGGTTCAATGGATGCTTCAAATATAATGAAACCAATGCTTGCTCGTGGAGAAATAAAAGTAATAGGTGCAACAACCTTAAATGAATACAGAGAATATATAGAAAAAGACGGCGCTCTTGAAAGAAGATTTCAAAAAGTTTTGGTTGATGAACCAAGTGTTGAAGACACTATTTCAATTTTAAGGGGAATCAAAGATAAATACGAAATTTATCATGGAATAAGAATTCAAGACCAAGCAGTAATAGCTGCAGCAGAGCTTTCAAACCGCTACATTACTGACAGATTTTTGCCAGATAAGGCTATAGATTTGATGGATGAAGCTTGTGCAACTGTTAGAACTGAAATTGATACAATGCCAGAATATTTGGATGAGGAAAAAAGAAGAATTTTACAAGTCCAAATTGAAATTGCAGCTCTTAAAAAAGAAGACGACGAAAAAAGCAAAAAAAGATTAGAATCATTAGAAAAAGAATTAGCAGATGCAAACGAAAGATACAAGGCAGATTTCAATAAATGGAAAAGTCAAAAAGATTCAATAAATTCTGTAAAAGATCTTAAAGAAGAAATTGATAAGGTAAAAGTTGAAATTGAAAAAGCTGAGAGAAATTATGATTTTGAAAAATTATCTGAGCTAAAATATGGAAAATTAACCGAGCTTGAAAAAAAATTAAAGGAAAAAGAAAAAGACCAAGAAAATAATTCTTCTATAAAAGAAGAAGTTACAGAAGAAGATATAGCAGATGTAGTTTCAAATTGGACAAATATTCCTGTAAATAAACTTGTAGAAAGTGAAAGAAGTAAAATTTTGGGACTTTCAGAAAAATTACACGAAAGAGTTATTGGTCAAGATGAAGCAGTTATAAGCGTATCAGATGCAATAATTAGGGCAAGATCTGGACTAAAAGATATAAATAAACCAATTGGTTCATTTATTTTCCTTGGACCAACTGGAGTTGGTAAAACAGAACTTGCAAAATCACTTGCAGAAGCAATGTTTGATAGCGAAAAAAATATGATAAGAATTGATATGTCAGAATATATGGAAAAATATTCCGTATCAAGATTAATCGGAGCTGCACCAGGTTACGTTGGTTACGAAGAAGGAGGTCAACTAACAGAAGCCGTAAGACGAAATCCTTATTCAGTAATTTTATTTGACGAAATTGAAAAAGCTCATCCAGACGTATTTAATATTTTATTACAAGTTTTGGACGATGGAAGATTAACTGACAGTCAAGGAAGAACCGTAGACTTTAAAAATACAATTATAATAATGACATCAAATATAGGTTCAACTTATTTGATAGATGGAATAAAAGAGGACGGAACAATTGATGAAGAAAATAAAAAACTTGTTGATTCTGCATTAAGAAATTCTTTTAAACCAGAATTTTTAAATAGAATTGATGATATTGTTATGTTTAAACCATTAACAAGTGATCAAATTTATAAAATTATTGACCTATTGATTGCAGATATTTCTAAAAGACTTGAAAGTCGTGATATTACAATTGAACTTAGCAAAAAAGCTCATGAATATATACTCGAAAAATCCTACAATGTTGAATATGGTGCAAGACCAATCAAGAGATTTTTACAAGCAAATATTGAAACAAATCTAGGAAGAAAAATTATCGAAGGAAATATTATGGAAGGCGATCATGTCATTATAGATTTAGATAAAAATAATGAATTAGAATATCAAGTTAAAAATTAAGAATAAATATAAAAGAGAAAATTTCTTTTTGAGATTTTCTCTTTTTCTTTTGCCCAAAATTAAAAGAATTTTATTTTTAAAAATAAATTTTCAAATTATATTTATTCAAGCACATCATTAAAAGCCTAAAAAATCTAAAAAAATATGCAAGCAAAAAAACTAAAAAAACACAATATATAGTATCGCTTGTATTATCATATCTATATATGGTATACTAAAAGAGTATTAAAAAAGGAGTAATAAATGGTTAAAGTTGTTAAAAGAAATGGTCAAAAAGTTGATTTTGACAAAGAAAAATAAAAATAGCAATAGAAAAAGCTATGCATTCACCAAATGGTGTTTATATAAAAAATCAAGCAGAAGAAATAGCAAATGAAATAGAGGACAGGGCAAAAAATAAAAGAGAAATTTCAATTTATCAAATTGAAGATCAGGTTTATTATAAATTAATCGACAAGAAAAACCCTGCAACAGCAAAATCTTATGAAGCATATAGGTCTGTTCAAGCCTACAAAAGAGAAGCAAATACAACAGACGATGATATAATTGGACTACTTGAAAGAACAAATATTGATGTAATGGATGAAAATTCCAACAAAAATCCATTGATTGCATCAACCCAAAGAGATTTAATAGCTGGAGAAGTTTCAAAAGATTTAGCAAAAAGAAAATTAATAGATGCCGATCTTGTAGAAGCTCACGAAAATGGAGCAATACACATTCATGATTTGGATTATCTTATTCAACCAATATTTAATTGCTGTTTAGTAAATATGAAAGATATGCTCGATAACGGAACAGTTATAAATGGAAAAACAATAGAAACGCCCAAGTCTTTCCAAGTAGCATGTAATGTTATGACCCAAATTATTGCACAAATTGCCTCAAACCAATATGGAGGACAATCAATAAACATTTCATGTCTTTCAAAATATTTGGAAGTTTCTTACAAGAAAAATTATAAATTGGCAAAAGAAATTTTATCAAATGATAAAGAAATAAAGGCTATGGCTGAAAAATTGACCCAAAGAGATTTAGAATCTGGTATTCAAACTATCCAATACCAAATAAATACTTTGATGACATCAAATGGTCAAGCACCTTTCGTTACTTTATTTATGCACACAGATGAAAATGATCCATATTTAGAACAAACCGTAAGAATAATTGAAGAAATTTTAAAGCAAAGATTAAAAGGAATAAAAAACGAAGCAGGAGTTTATGTAACACCAGCCTTCCCAAAATTAATTTATGTTTTAGATGAAAATAATGTAAAAGAAGATAGCAAATTCCATTATTTAACAGAATTATCAATAGAATGTACAGCAAAAAGAATGTATCCAGATTATATTTCCGCAAAAAAAATGAGAGAAAATTACGAGGGAAATGTATTTTCTCCAATGGGATGCAGAGCATTTTTGCCACCATATAAGGATAAAAATGGAAATTATAAATTTGATGGAAGATTTAACATAGGAGTATGTACAATAAATCTTCCACAAATAGGAATCCTTGCAAGAGACGATGAAGAAAAATTCTTTGAAATTTTAAATAAGAGAATGGACCTTGTAAAAAGAGTAGGAATTTTAAGATACGAACACTTAAAAGATGTAACAAGCGATTCATCCCCAATTCATTTCCAACATGGAGCAATAGCAAGACTTAAACCACACGAAAGAATACAACCCCTATTAAAAAATGCCTATGCAACAGTTACAATAGGATATATAGGAATTTATGAAGCATGCAAACTCGTAAAAGGCGTAAGCCATACAAGCGAAGAAGGCAAAAAATTTGCCTTTAAAATAATGAACCTATTAAACGAGAAAAAAGAAGAATGGATAAAAGAAACAGGTTTACAATTTGCCGTTTATGGAACACCAGCAGAAAATCTCACAAATAGGTTTGCATCAATCGATAGAAAAAGATTTGGAGAAATTAAAGATATAACCGACAAAGGCTACTATACAAACTCTTTCCATGTTGATGTTAGAGAAGAAATATCCGCCTTTGATAAATTTGATTTTGAATCAAAATTTCAAGACTTATCATCAGGAGGCTGCATCTCCTATGTAGAAATACCAAATATGGCAAACAATTTAAAAGCCCTACAAACCTTGGTTGAATATATTTATAATCATATTCAATATGCAGAATTTAACACAAAATCCGATTATTGTGCAGAATGTGGTTATGATGGAGAAATGCTCCTAAACGATGACAATGAGTGGTATTGCCCACAATGTGGAAATAAAGAAAGATCAAAATTAACAGTAGTAAGAAGAACTTGTGGATATTTAGGAGAAAACTTCTGGAATGAAGGAAGGACCAAAGAAATAAAAGCAAGAGTTTTGCATATATAATAAAAAGTCTACATTAGTAGACTTTTTTTATGGAGGAATTATGAAATATGGGCAAATTAGAAAATTTGATGTAGCAAACGGGCCAGGGATTAGAACTTCATTTTTTGTAACAGGCTGTCATGCAAATTGCAAAAATTGCTTTAATAAAGAATATATGAATCCCGATTTCGGAAATTTGTGGACAGATAAACAAACACAAGAAATTATTTCCTATTTAAAAATGGACGAAATAGAAGGGCTTACAATTTTGGGAGGAGAGCCATTTGAATCAGCAGAAGACCTTATTGAAATTGTAAAAAAAATAAGAAAAGAATCTGACAAATCAATTTGGATTTTTTCTGGATTTTTATATGAAATTTTAGTAAATATAGAAAAAGCAAAAGAATTATTATCAATGTGTGATGTTTTAGTTGATGGACTTTTTGTAGAAGAGCTTAAAGATTTAAAATTAAAATTTAAAGGATCTTCAAACCAAAGAACCATAGATATAAAAAAATCCCTTGAAAACAAAAAAGTAATCCTCTTAGATGGGTATAATTAAAACAGAAAGAAAATTTAGGAGGAGAAAATGAAATTAAATAAAAAAGAAAAGGAGTATCGGGAATAGTAATAGCGATAATAGCTATAATCGCAGTATTAGCCATATTCCTGATACCATCATACAATGGACTTGTAAAACAAAAAGAACAACTTGACGAATCATACGCACAAGTACAAAATGTAGTCCAAAGAAGAGCAGATCTAATACCAAATCTTGTAAACACTGTAAAAGGGTATTCAAAACACGAAAAAGATACCCTAAAAGAAGTAACCCAAGCAAGAGCGGGAATACAAAATGCAAAAGGACCAAAAGAATTAGCAGACGCAAACGAACAAATGTCCCAAGCCATAAGAAATATAAATGTAGTTGCAGAAAGCTACCCAGAATTAAAAGCAGACAAACAATTTAGCCAACTTATGGATG
>NZ_HE978620.1:10844-12424 GCF_000307225.1 Anaerococcus vaginalis | reverse complement strand
ACAGAAAATAGAATTTCAGTAGAAAGAAAAAATTATAATAATGAAGTAAAAGACTATAATACAAAAGTAAAATCATTCCCAACAAGCATATTTGCATCAATGATGGGATTTGAAAAAGCAGAATATTTTGAAGCCGACGCCTCAGCACAAAATGCACCAAAAGTAAATTTTGGAAGTTAAAATCTTATGAGAAAAAGAAAGAATATAATAATAAGTATTTTATTTGCCTTTGTTCTTCTTTTTCTACCATCTACTTGCTTTTCAGATAATTTGCCAGAATCACCAAAAACTTACTATTATGATGGGCTCAATTTAATAGACCAAAAAACCAAAGATCATCTTACAAAAGTAAACAAAGAACTTGAACAAAAAACAGGAGCACAAGTAATCTATGTTTCACTAAAAGATGTAGAAGACCAACCTATGCAAGTTGGAACAGAACTTCTAAATAAATGGAAAATTGGAGATAAGAAAAAAGAAAATGGAGTTTTAATTTTAATTTCCCAAAGAAAAGGCGAAGAAAAAAAAGATATTTCAATTATCACAGGCTATGGAATAGAGGGAAGATTAAATGACGGTAAAGTTGGAAGAATAATCGACGATTATATGCTAACTTATATGAGAGAAGGCGATTTTTCCAAAGGAGTTACAGAAGGATTCAATGCCATAGTTTCACAAATAGCAGAAGAATACCAAGTAGAATTAAATGGAGATTATGACGAATATTCAAAAGATTTAGAAGAAGGTGACGAAATAGATATAAGAACACTAATAATTATATTTATATTTTTTATCATATTTTCAAGATTTTTTGCAAGAAAAGGTGGATTTAGAAATGGAGGATATGGCGGATTCGGAGGAGGATTCACAGGAGGCTTCGGAAACTTTGGAGGAGATTCTTTTGGGGGCTTTTCCGGAGGCTCAGGAGGTTTTTCTGGAGGCGGAGGCTCATCCGGAGGAGGCGGAGCCAGCAGAGGAATATAAAATAAATAGGAAAAAGAGAATTTTTAAAAATAATTTTGAATGATTATTTTAAAAAAATTCTCTTTTTTTTGTAGAAAATTATTAGAAATTTTTAAAAAAACTTTAAAACTATATAAAAATATTTAAACTCAAAGTATTTTGGCTTGACAATATATATAATGCTCATATAAAAATAATATTAAGTAGTAAATTATGAAAAATAATGAAAAAATTGTTTTGGGTTCGGTTGTAGCCCTAGAATTATCAGTAGGGGTTTTAGCACCAAACTTAAGTAAAGCTGATAATGAAGTTAAAGAAGAAGAGATTAAAGCACAAGCTGAAGAAGCTTTGAAAAAAGCACAACCAGTAAAAGCTGTAATAAATAAAGTTAACAACGTAAACACTGGAGTAGCAGGACTTACAGGAGTAGTAGCAACTCTTGCAGCATCTGCACTAGCACTTTTCAAATCAAAAAGAAAATAATTTATAAAAAATAAATTAAAAATCAAAAATCCCTCTCAAGAAATATCCTGAGAGGGATATTTTTTTTGTGCTTTTTTATTCTTTATTAAAAACAAAAAACCTAAAACTTCAGCAATAAAAAAAACAAACAATTC
>NZ_HE978620.1:0-10448 GCF_000307225.1 Anaerococcus vaginalis | reverse complement strand
CCCATCTCGACCTGATAAATATGCCTTGATTTGGCATATTTATCCCTAAAACTAGGTCGAAATCAAGGAAAAATTTGCAAAGCAAATTGGTTTTAGTGTGAAGAGATCTCCTGCGAAATAAGATAAAAGAAATAGTAAGCATTCAAAAAAACACCACAAAATATATCAAAAAATATAAATTAAAAAACAAGGCAAAATTAACAAAAGAAATCTCTCGACTAGGCTTTAGATGTGTACGAAGTTTTATTGTGTCAATAGTATAAAATCTCTTAATATTAACAATTTTCATAATTTTATTTTGAAATTTTCCTTTGATTTCAAATTATTATATTAAAAATGTTATAATAAATTAAGGTGATTTGATGTATATAAAAACTTCTGTTAGAAAACTTATAGAATTTGTAATGAGAAGTGGGGACATTGATAATTCTTTTAGGGACAATAATAGGATGCTTGAGGGCATCAAGGCCCATCAAAAAATTCAAAAATCTTATGACAAAAACTACCAAGCTGAATTCTATCTTAAAAACATAACTAAAATTGATGGGATGGAATTTCACGTTGAGGGTAGGGCTGATGGTCTTTTGAAAAAAGATGGAAAAATAATTATTGATGAGATAAAATCTACCACAAGAAATCTCGACAAATTGGATGATTCAAATAAACTACACTGGGCTCAAGCTTTTTGCTATGGGTATTTTTATGGTGTAAAAAATGATTTGAAAAATATAACTATAAGGCTAACTTATGTATCATTGGATGATTATAAGACAAAAACTTTTGAAAAGGATAAAAGTCTTGATGAGCTTTACGAATTTTACATAAATTTATTAAAAGAATATATTAATTTTTCAAAAATTTTATCTCAAAATCTTGAAAAAAGAAATAAAAGTGCAAAAGAATTGACTTTTCCTTATGATGGCTACAGAAAGGGTCAAAGAAAGATGGCTGTTGCTGTTTATAGGGCGATTCTTGATAAGAAAAAACTTTTTGTTGATGCTCCGACTGGTACTGGAAAGACTATTTCTACGATTTTTCCAGCTATAAAATCTTTGGGTGAGGGCTTGAGTGATAAAGTTTTTTATCTTACTTCAAAAAATACAACGGCAAAAGAGGCTTTGAAGTCCTTATATTTGTTAAAGGAAAAAAATTTATCTATAAAGGCTATTTCTATTACAAGCAAGGAGAAAATTTGTCTTAATGATGAAATTTCTTGTAATCCTGAATCTTGCCCCTTTGCTAGAGGGCATTTTGATAGGGTAAATGATGGATTAAAAGATATTTTGGAAAATGAAGACATAATGGACTATGACATCATCACTTCCTATTCAGAAAAACATAGAATTTGTCCTCTTGAATTTGAGCTTGACCTAGCCCTTTATTCTGATCTTATAATTTGTGATTATAATTATGTTTTTGATCCAAATGTTTATTTGAGAAGGTTTTTTGATGAAAATGTTGATGAATATTTATTTTTAATTGATGAGGCCCACAATCTTTTGGAAAGGTCAAGAAAGATGTTTTCTCATTTTTTTGTTGATTCTGATTTTAAGGAATTAAGAAAGTCTATGGATATAAAAAAAGATTTAAAAATAATAAAATCAATTGATTCAATTTTAGATGAATTTGAGAAAATGTACAAAAATTATGGGAAAAAATTATTTTATTATTCAATTGATAATAATGATGATTTTGATAAAAAACTTATGGATTTATCAAAAAAATTGGAAAAAGTCTTGATCAAGGATAAAAATAGAGAAGATTATGATAAAATAGAAAATATGTTTTTTGAAATAAATCACCATCTGAAAGTTTCTGATAATTTTAGGGAGGGTTTTTATCAAACCTTGACCTATAATGAAAATTCTATGGAAAAAATTTATGAAATTAAGTGTATTGACCCATCAAAAGTTTTGAAAGAAAAATATAAGCTTGCAAGATCGACCATATTTTTTTCTGCAACTCTTTCTCCCATGAATTTTTATAGAAAAATGCTTGGAGCCTCTGATAGTTTGAAAGTTCATTTGGATTTGCCCTTTGACAAGAAAAATTTTGCTCTTTTGGCAAGTCCAATTTCTACAAGATACAAGGATAGAAATAATAATTTGATGGATATAGGAGACCTTATCCATGAATTTATCAGTGCAAAAAAGGGAAATTATTTTATATTTTTTCCTTCATTTTCTTACCTAACAGATGTTTATGAATATTATAAAGATACTTACAATGATGATATTTTAGTTCAAGAAAAGTCAATGTCCCCGAACCAAAGACACAAATTTTTGCAAAATTTTACCTATGAAAGCGAAAAAACGGCCTTTTTGGTTTTGGGAGGAATATTTTCTGAAGGAGTTGACCTAAAAGGTGATAGGCTTATCGGTTCCATGGTAATTTCTGTAGGAATGCCGGGGGTGAGTGATGAAAGAAATTTAATAAAAAATCATTTTGACAAAATATCCCACAATGGTTTTGATTATTCTTACACCTATCCAGGCTTAAATAAAATTTTTCAAGCTGCTGGAAGGCTTATAAGGGGAGAAAAAGACAGGGGAATAATTTATTTGCTTGATGATAGATTTTTGTGGGATAAGTACAGAAGGCTATATCCACGACATTGGTCAAATATTATAGAAGTAAAAAATAAAAAAGAATTAAAAATCTTGGTTGAAAGATTTTGGAAAGAGGAGAATAGATGAGAGAAAAACCTATAAAAGATGTAGAAATAATAGATATGTCCTATCCAAATATTTCTATAGGAAAAATTGACGAAGAAAAAACAGTCCAATTTAAAGGTGGAGTTTTTGGGCAAAAAGTAAGGGTGAAAATAACCAAAAATAGGGGGAATAATAAAAAGGAAAATTTATAGAAGTTTTAGAAGATTCAAAAATAGAAAATTCCAGAGAATTTTGCCCACACGCTGGAATCTGTGGAGGTTGTTCATATCAAAAAATGGCTTATGAAACAGAACTTTTACTAAAGCATGATATGATAAAAAACTTTTAAAAAATGCTCACATAGAAATTTCAGATCTTTCAATCGTTAGAAGTCCAAAAATAAAAGGCTACAGAAACAAAATGGAATATACTTTCGGAGATTCCTACAAGGACGGCCCACTTGTTTTAGGGCTACATAGGCAAAATAGATTTTATGAAATTGTCGACACAGATGGGTGTAATATTGTCGATAGTGATTTTGAATCAATTAGAAAATTTGTACAAGAATATTTTAGACAAAGAAATTCAACTTTTTACCACAAAAAAACTCACACAGGACTTCTAAGAAATTTAATAATAAGAAAAGCCATGCATACAGGAGAAATAATGATTATCCTTGTAACAAGTTCAGACAGATCATTTGATCCAATGAGAAGAGATTTATTTGCCAATGGTCTTTTAAATGCAAAAACCAAGGGAAGAATTGTATCAATTTATCATGTAATTAACGACAGCGTATCAGATGCAATAAAAATCGATTCAATTGAACTTTTATTTGGAAAAAAATATATAGAAGAAAAAATGAATGATTTAAAATTCCAAATTTCCCCATTTTCATTTTTCCAACCAAATGTGTACACAGCAGAAAAAATTTACCAAAAAGCAATCGACATATCAAGCCTAGATAAAAATAAAAATGTCCTAGACTTATATTCAGGAACAGGAACTATAACTCAATTATTTGCAAAAGTCGCAAACAAGGCAGTGGGCATAGAAATAATAGAAGAAGCAGTAGAAAAAGCCTTCGACAATGCAAAAGAAAACCAAATCGAAAATATAGATTTTATAGCAGGAGATGTTTTAGAAAAAATAGATCTAGTAAAAGGAAAATACGATATAGTAGTAATAGATCCACCAAGAGAAGGCATCCACCCAAAAGCCATAAAAAAAATAATAGACATAGCTCCAGAAGAATTTGTCTACATATCCTGCAACCCAAAAACCCAAGTAAGAGATTTAGAAATTTTCATAGAAAACGGCTACAAAATAAAAACCTACCAAGCCTTCGATCAATTTCCAAGGTCAAGACATGTTGAAGCCCTAGCCCTACTTGTCAAGGAGCGAAGCGACGCTGAGAAGTAGAGGCAGGTCTCATGCAAAGATTTCCCGAGAGAAGCGACCGATTAGGAAGCTTCGATTGGCAGAAATCGACTGCTGAAGCTATAGCGTTGATACAAAAGATGTAAATTTAGAAATCCTGCATTTTAAGCAGTTCTATAAGCATTTTGTCTTTGATAAAGATGAAGAAGGATACGTCAAAAAGACCCAAAAAAACTACATGTACGTAAGAGTTGTTTTGAGACTAGTATGAGGAAACACAAAAAATATAATTAACTCATTTTGTACTTTCTACAAGAGTAGCTTAAAAGGCTGCTCTTTTTTTATTGAAGGGAGTAAGGATTCGTTACATCCTTTTCAAAATACAAAACTCTAATAGCCAACTTTACATATTCGCTTTTATAACATATAATAAAAGCGTAAACGAGAGGAGGCGGACTATGAATACACTTAAAGAATATATACAAGAAAATTTAGTAATCACCAACAAAGAAGCAGAAGAACTTGGATATACTAGGCATAATCTATCAGAATTAACAAAAAATGGACAATTAGAAAGATTAAGACCGGGACTATAT
Source organism: Anaerococcus vaginalis (assembly GCF_000307225.1). Classification (GTDB taxonomy): domain Bacteria; phylum Bacillota; class Clostridia; order Tissierellales; family Peptoniphilaceae; genus Anaerococcus; species Anaerococcus vaginalis_B. Next base: position 5,818 of record NZ_HE978620.1, on the reverse strand, counting down.
CAATTAAAAGGAAAAGTAATAGACGATTTTGTTCTAATATCATCAAATAGCAATCGAATTATATTTTCCCATCAAACAGCCCTATACCTCTACGACCTATCAGATAGGACTCCAAATGTATTTCATATATCTGTACCCCAAGGCTACAATGCAAGCCATATCAAAAAAAGATATGAAGATTTACAAGTTCACTATGTAAAAAAAGACCTATACGAAATAGGAAAGACAGAAATAAAATCACCCCAAGGCAATCTTATTCCTGTTTACGATATTGAAAGAACAATTTGCGACATCATAATCGACATAGAAAAAATAGATAAACAAATTTTTATAGAAGCCATAAAAAGATACTTTAAATCACAAAATAAAAATCTAAGACGACTCATAAAATACAGTAGACTATTTAAAATAGAAGATGAGGTTAGAAAATATATGGAGGTATTATCATGATTAATATCGAGAGTATAAAGGGCAAGATAAGAAGCATGGCAGAGAAGAAAAATCTAAAGTCACAAGAAGTTCTGCAAATATATTTTTTCGAAAGATTTTTAGAAAGGCTATCCAAATCAAATTACAAAAATAATTTTGTAATAAAAGGAGGATTCCTAATATCTTCCTTAATTGGAATTGAAAATAGAACAACTATGGATATGGACACAACCATTAAAGGCATAGCTCTAAAAGAAGAAAAAACAAAAGAAATAGTTCAAGAAATTATTAATATCAATGCAGACGATGGAATAAAATTTGAAATAAAGGACATTAGCTATATTAGAGAAGAGGATGAGTACGAGAACTTTAGAATTTCATTAATAGCAAATGTTGGAAAGACCAAAAACCCTATGAAACTAGACCTAACAACAGGAGATGCAATAACACCAAAAGAAATAGAATACACCTATCCATGTATCTTTAGCAAAGAAAATATAAAAATAATGGCATACCCATTAGAAACAATTCTCGCAGAAAAATACGAAACTATAATCAGAAGAAATATAACAACAACACGAATGAGAGACTTTTACGACCTATACACCCTCTACAAATTAAAAAAAGATGAGATAGATTATAAAATTTTAAAAGAAGCAATAGAAAGAACTTCCGACAAAAGAGGAAGTCAGGAGATAATGCAAAACTATGAGGAAATAATCGAGGACATAAAAGAAGATTTATATCTAAGATCCTTGTGGGAAGTATATCTGAGTGAAAATAAGTATATTGGAGATTTGACCTTTGATAAGGTTGTTGATGTAGTGAGAATTATTTCAAATAGAATCAATGAGATGTAATTTAACAGACACTGTCTGGCATATCATAGATAAAAAATATTAAGTATTAGAGAAGTGAAATGATTTTATTTTTTTAAGCATAAATTTTATATCAAGGAGAACGTTTTATTTTTGACGTATATTTAATGGTATAATAGAATAAATAAAAGATTTAAGTAGGATGTAGTGATATCATTTAATTATAAAATGTTATTACAAAAATAAAAGAATTAGGTATGATAAATAGTGAATTTATGGAAAAGCAAAATTAGGAAAATTACATTTTATAAATTAAGACAGACAAAATTTAATTACAGATGTTCTGTTTTTGATATTTTTGAATTAGAAGGCATACAGAAGATTATAGAGTGATTTTTGAAAAAACTAATTAAATATTATAAAGGTTACATGATAAATGCATGACGACATAAAAGTGAGGTGATTATATTGGAATATTCGAACTATTATATGAATTTACCATTAGATTTAGCAGGTAGTAGAACGAAAAATAGATTTAGAGTTGAATTGTTGTGGGGAGTTGGTAAATTAATTGATGCATATAAGCTGTACGATGACTATACAATTGTGTTTGATTTCAAATGTGATATTGAATTGCATCGTGATAATGGTCTTGATTTTTACCAGGTGAAAACAATAAATAGAGGTAATCATAGTTCTAAAACACTAACTAAGAGAAAAGGAAATAGTAGATCTATTTTGGGAACATTGTATGCTCTTTACAACCCAAATCATAATATAAAGCTGGCTGTAGTTTGTAATAAGCATTTGAAAATTGATAGTAAAGAAGATTTAAGGCAAGAAGTTTGTTTAGGTGAGTTGGACAAAACAGTAATAGATTTTATTGAAGATAAATTGCAAGAAGAACTAAAGTTATCAGAAGTCATTCTTGATAATGTTTTTTATGTATGTGAAAGTATGGACTTAACAAATCCTCATTATGCTTTGCTTGGAAATTTAATTGAAGCTTTCCAAGAAATAAAAAATGAAGAACCTAATAATCCTAATGCTTTATTTCGATTAGTATCTGATACAGCTCAGAAAAAAGCTTCTTATGAGATGGCAATCACTAATTATAATGATGTACTAGAATTAAAAGGAATTTCTAAAAATGAGTTTAATAAAATGCTTGAATCTCATAGGAAAAAATCTATAACAGGCATTGAGCAGGTTAAAGATTATATTAAAACTTTATTCCCATCAGAAAGAAGATTATATAATCAAGCTTTAACTAATTTACTGGAAATTGATCAAAGCCATGAGTTGAATGTATTAAAGATATCAATTTTTGAGTATATTGAAGGGAATATAGATAAGATAAAAAACGAAAATGACCTTTTTAATATTTTAAATAATGTATTTGATAGTGAATTCCCTATAGAATACACAAAATACATGAAAAAAGTATTTTATTTAATGGTATTTTATTTATACACAGAGGGAGGTGATATTTAATGGATGTTATTTTCAATAAAATATATATTTTTGATATTTTAACTAAAGAAGCTTTTGTTACATGTTTTGAAAAAGGTTTAAATATTGTTACTTCTAGTAACATTGATGGAACAGATAGAGGGAAGTCAGTCTTGTTACGTAGTTTATATCATACTTTGGGTGCTGATGCCCACTTCGATAAAAAATGGAAAAATGAAGATAAAGTATATATTTTAGAGTTTTCGGTTAACGATAATATATATTTTATATATCGCCATAAAAAGTTATTCAAAGTATTTAATGATGTTTTTAAGATATTATTTCAAACATCAACTATAATTGAGTTATCATATTTTTTAAGCAATATTTGGGATTTTGAAATATTTTTACCGAATAGAAGGACTGAGAAGCTGGAGATTGCTCCACCAGCATATACATATGTAATGAATTTTATTGACCAAGATTATTATGATGGAACATACTTTAGTTCCTTTAAGAGATTAGGACAATATCAAAATTTTAAACCTGATGTAATATATGCACAATTTGGAATATATGATAAGAATTATTTTGAACATGTTGAAAGTAAACAAAATTTATTGGAACGTATAAATGATTCAGAAGACGCATACAGAGAAACTAGTAGAATGAAAGAAAAAGTATCTAAACTATTAGGTAATATTGTTGTGCCTGAAAATTTAAAAGAGCTTGAAAGGGAGCTTTCTATTAGAACAAAGGAATATGATTATATTCTGAATTCTATTAATAAATTTAGGTATAAGCTTACAAATTTACGAAATGAAAAGTATGAGCTTGAAATTGCATTGAACCAAATTGAAAGGTTTAAGAATAAAAAGGAAAAAGAAATAAAGTATATTTTAAATACAGATATATGTCCTGAATGCCATTCAGTTTTGAAAGATACAACTGATCTTAGAAGTAAAAGATACAATTCAATTGAGGATTCGTTATATATAAAGGACAGCATATATGAGGATATAGAAAAGATTTCAAAATCAATTTTACAAATAGAGGGTAGTTATAAAGAGTTTTTAGATAAGTTGGAATCATACAAGAAAAACATTGGTATAGCTAAGACAGAAATAAAAAATTATAGCAGCTATATGGGGCTAAATGAACTATATAATAGTTTAAATTTAGAGTTATTTAATGAGTTTAATTTGCAAGGAGAACTTAAAGAGAAACTAGAAAATATTGAGGAAGACTTGAAGGAAGTATCTAAAATTAAATCGGATATCAATAAAAAATATTATGATATGATTGATAGGGAAGTCTTAAAGTTTGGATTGAATGAGTTAGAGGAAGCACAATATAAAGCAATTAATCGAGTTTTTTGTGCAAGTGGAAGTAATAAACCAATTTCAACAGTTATATGGTATTTTATACTTAATGATATTAAAAAAATTTTTAATAATAAATGCTTGAATTTACCTATGGTATTAGATAGCCCTAAGAATGCGGAGATGGATTATGATAAGGCACAATCCTTAATTGAATATATATTAGATAATTCATCAAATTATACCCAATTGATTTTTTCATCAATTGGGTTTGAAAGAAGGAATTTTGAATTTGAAAGCGAAATAAATATTATAGAGCTAAAGAATGACAAATATCAGTTGCTTGATTCTGAAACTTTCTCAAAATATAAATATGTTTTAGAAAATGCTTTAAGTGCCCAATTGATTAAATAGTAAGATAAAATCACCTATATATCTACATCCTAGTCTACATGAATAAATAATTTTTTTCTTATTTTATAAAGTTTAACGATATTGTATTTTTATTAAGAATACTCTTGCAAAAGGGTATTCTTTTTTTATTGCTTACTTTAGTGAATTGAGCGAACGAAAGAATTCATGTGGAGGAAATTAGCTTTAGCTTCAAGCACCAAGAAAACATCCTTAAAGTATAATTTTGATAATAGCATGGAAGCTGGATATGCAAAGATCATATAGTATTTGCACAAAAAAATAAGCTGAAATTAATTTCAGCTTAAGCTTGACTTTTGTTAGCAGGTTTTTGTTTCAAAATATGCTATAGAATATGATCTTTCGTGTTTTCATAAATTGAATATGAGCAGTAGATGGATGACATTTAAATGAAGATACCAAGATTTTTTCATCAGTTTTTTCACTCTTAGTTATATAATCTATTGCCAAATTTAGAGTTGATTTTATAGGATGTATTTTTGTAATTGCCATACTAATCACCAGAACTTTCGTTTGATTTATTAAGAAGTAGGGAATGGATCTGCCATATTTCTCTTGATAGTTTCTCTATCTGTTTATTCATTGATTCGATTTCATTTTTGTAAATAACACCAGTTGTATTAGTAGCTTTTGCGATCTGGTTTATATTATTTGTTGCATTTGAAAGCAGCCATTGTAGGTTTCTAAATGGTTCTAAATCTACTACATAAATTTCTTTTTCTAATACGCACTTTCTAAGAAAGTGAGACATAGTTTTGCAATTAGCAAGTTTCATTTTCTTTTCAAAAACTTCCTTTTCTTCTTTGGTTAGTTTTATTTCTATTCTTTCATTTCTAAATCTATTTGCCATTTTATTCTCCTTTATAAAATATATTTCGGGGTCTTAGGGTTCTCCCTAACAAGGTAAAAATAAAAAAATGGAGCATTCCGTAAAGGTCTGCTCCATTAATTTTTTCGTAAGTGTCCGTACACTTACTGTGCTTGCTATTAAAGTTATAAGCGTTAAGCGTGTTATTTAATTATTACCATTATACCATAAAATTGAAATGTTTGTATCTAATAGAAAAGCTTAAAATATAGATGTACGATTAATATGCTATAGTGTATTTTTAGTATAAAATCTAATTTTTGGGTATAATTTAATTAATTATTATGATGCATTAGGAGGTAGAGTTTTGGAATTAAATCATGAAGATATTATAGAAAATGTACTTGAAGGATATATTTTTTCTGAAAAAAAGGTTACTGATGAATGTAAAATTTATACAATTGAAAATTCTACTGGCTGTGGCGAAATGCGTTGCTACAATTTATTTGAAGGCGTTCAGTTATCTTATAATATCCTAAATATGGAGACAGCATATC
>NZ_HE978619.1:173877-191818 GCF_000307225.1 Anaerococcus vaginalis | reverse complement strand
GGACAGTGATATAATGATGACAGATACAATAAATCCATTAAAATCAAAGTTTAAAGGCTTCCACAAAACTTTTAAACAAGACGATTTAGGATTAAGTCTGTCATCTTTTTTATTAAATTAACAAAAAAGAAAAGAAAACATAAGTAATAAGGATTGAAGAGAATATGATAATATTTAGAGTTTTTTTCAAAATCATATTGTTTCCTATTAGGATAGCGTTAAGTATCATAATTCTATTTTTAACGTTTGTATTAGGACTCAGCACAATATTTTTCAAACTGATTTCATTTATCGCTATTATGGGATTTTTAGGATCTGTTTATCATGGAGAAAAAGCACTTGCTATAGATGCGTTTATACTAGCATATCTTTTTAGTCCTTATGGTTTACCAGTGCTAGGATATTTTATTATAGAAGTGATAGAAGAGGTGAATGAAAGAATAAAAACAATTTAAATATAAAAATAAATAGATTAAAACGATTAAAAAGAGATAGCAAAATCAAAGCTATCTCTTTTTATATGAAAAGAAAGAGGGTTATGATGAAAGAAATAGTTAAATTTGAATACTATTATGGCAATGAAGCAGAACAATATTCATTTTTTAGGATTCCCAAAACTTTATTTACCGACTTAAACTTTAAAAAACTATCCGTAGAAGCAAAAATTCTTTATGGAATTCTACTCGATAGAATGAGCTTGTCAATTAAGAATAAATGGTTAGATGAAGAAAACAAGGTATACATCATCTATACCATAGAAGAAATTATGGAAGTATTAAATTGGGGGAGAAATAAATCGGTCAAAGTAATGAAAGAAATTGAAGAGATAGGATTATTAGAAAAAAAGAGGTTAGGACTTGGAAAGCCAAATTTACTCTATGTAAAGAACTTTATTTACACAGAAAATAATAAAACTACGGAAGTTTCAAAAGCAAACCTCAAGAAGTTTAAAAAACAAACTTCAGGAAGTTTAGAAAACAAACCTCAAGAAGTTTCAAAAGAGGACTCTAATAATACTAATATTAATAATACTGATTATAATAATACTGATTATAATAATACCACCCCCATATCCCCCTTAGAAAAGCTAGGAGAAAAATCAAAAAAAACTTTGGAGGAGGAAGAATTAAAAGAAACTATAAAAAAGAATATATCTTATGAAACCTTTGAAAAAGTAAGAATAGAAGAAAAGAAGCAAGTAGATGTAATGATAAATGTACTTGTAAAGGCATTAACTAGCTTTACAAAGATTAAAATAGGAGGGAGGCATATATCCAATGAAAATTTTAAAGAAAGATTTCTAAGTCTTAACTATAAACACATAGACTATGTTTTGAAATACCTAAGAGAAAATGCTCCAAAGGATATTAAAAAAATTAATGCCTATCTACTGACTCTCTTATACAATGCAGATGAAAATATTAGAAACATAGAAGTCATAAAGAGAGAAGATCAGAAAAGAGAAAATTATGACTATAGTAATGATGAGGATATCTGGAGAGAAATTTTAAATACTTGATAGGAGATGAGTCTATGGAATTAATAAAAGAAATCCTAGAACAGAAAATAAAAAATGCAGAAACAAATAGTCCATCAAATGATGAAGAAAATAGGAGTTATATAGATCAAGAAACAGGATTAAAATATTGTGCAAAATGTAAAACACCAATTGAAAAAGAAATAGACTTCTTTGGAGAAATAAAAAAAGTTGGTATTTTATGTCAATGTAAAAAAGAAAGACAAAAATTAGAGGAAGAAAAAAGAAAAGAAAATAAAAGGCTTTTAAAAATTGAACACTTAAAAAAAGAGTGTTTTTCTGATCCTATCTTATTAAATTGGAATTTTAAAAATATGGACAAAGATAGTGAGCATGAAAAAGTAGCAAAAAACTATGTGGAAAAATTTGATGAAATATATGAAAATAATATAGGATTAATTCTCACAGGGAATGTGGGATGTGGAAAAACATATCTTGCAAGTGCTATAGCAAATGCTTTACTAGAAAAAGAAATATCAGTCAAAATGACAAATTTTTCAGTAATTTTAAATGATATGACTAACTTTGAGATTGATAAGAGTAAGTATATAGATAACCTAAATCATAAGAAACTATTAATTATTGATGATTTTGGAATGGAAAGAGATACTGATTTTGCAGCTGAGCATATCTTTAACATAATAGATAGTAGATATAGAAGTTGGAAACCTCTAATTATAACAACAAACTTAAATATATCAGCTTTAACTAATCCTGAAACTATAAAAGATAAAAGAATTTACTCAAGGATACTTGAAATATGCAGTCCCATTATATTTACAGGAGAAAATAGAAGAATAGAAAAAATGAAGGAGAAATCAAAATTAGCCTATGAAATATTAAAAAAGAATGAAAGTAGGTGAGTGAATGCAAAATGATGATATAAATAGCAGAACAATAGCCATAGTAAAAAAAGCAGGGATAGTTACAGCCAAGCAAGTTATAAATTTGATGAAGAAAATATTAGAAATAAATAAACATAAAGCACAGACAGAACGGTCAAGACCCTTAGAAAAATTTAAAAAAGTAAAAGTAAAAGACCTTGTAAAAAAAGGTAAAGTAGAAACCTTAGAATTAAATGACATAGACTTAAAAGCATTGAAAAAAGAATTAAAAAGATATGGGGTGAAATTTTCCATAAAGAAAGATTTAGAAAATGGAAACAACATTATCTTTTTTCAAGCAAAAGATATAAAAGTAATGGAACAAGCTTTTAAAAAGACAGTCCAGAAATTTAATAAAGATAAGTCAAGAAAAAGAAAATCTCTAATAGAAAGGCTTAATAACTTCAAGGATAAAGTCAAAGATACTATTGACAGAGATAAGGTTAAACATAAACATCAGGAACAAAGTTTATAATAAAAGCACTTGGATATATAATATATATGATGAGAAGGCATGAATAGCTTTATTGTTGAATACTATGAAAAAGAAGAAGGGAATCATCCAGTAGAAGAATTTCTCTTATCTATAGATAAAAAATGAGAGCAGAAGCATTAGGAAAGAAACTAAAAAATACCTTTGAAAGTAAAATATAAGTATAATGGTGGTTCAAAATGACAAATAAAAGAATATGTCCCATATGTAACTCAAAGATGAGACAACAGTTTATAGGTCTATTACATTGCAAGTGTGGTATAAGTTATCATAAAGATTTAGGATATTTTAAAAGAAATGAAAATATGATGTTTGTCTTGGAAAGAAAAAAGATAGGTAAAAAAATAAAACAAGTACCAGTAATAAGATATAAAAAAGATAAATAAGATACTAATGGGTAGAGAAATCTACTCTTTTTTATGGAGAGGAAGTGATTAATTCGAAAATACTAAATGAAATAATAAAAGATATAAAAAATGTTTTTAAGATAAGAGATAAGAAGAAATTTGTATTAGAAAATCTTCCTTACCTCTTATTTTTTTATATAGGAAATATCTTTGCAAGCCATGTCAACTCTTATGTAGGAGGAGATATAATAGATAGAATTCTAGTGGCTTTTAGTCAAATAGATACTTTAAAATATATTCCATCATTAAAAATAAAAAACCTGATACCCGGTCTAATTCTATCAGTACTTATCAAGTTAATCCTTATACAGAAAAAGAAAAAAGCAAAAAAGTTTAGAGAGGGCAGAGAATATGGATCGGCAAGATGGGGAAATGAAAAAGATATTGAGCCATACATTGACAAGAAGTTTGAAAACAATGTGCTACTAACTCAAACTGAAAGACTTACCATGAACAATAGACCTAAAAATCCAAAATATGCTAGGAATAAAAATGTATTGGTAATTGGAGGTTCTGGAAGTGGTAAAACAAGGTTCTTTGTAAAGCCGAATCTCATGCAAATGCACTCTTCATATGTAGTGACCGATCCAAAAGGAACATTAGTCTTGGAATGCGGAAAAATGTTGGAAAGAAATGGATATGAGATAAAAATACTAAATACAATAAACTTTAAAAAATCCATGAGATATAATCCCTTTGCATACTTGAAAAGTGAAAAAGATATTTTGAAATTAGTACAAACAATAATTGCAAATACTAAGGGAGAAGGAGAAAAATCAACTGAGGATTTCTGGGTAAAAGCTGAAAAACTCTACTATACAGCCTTAATTGGATATATTTTTTATGAAGCTCCTAAAGAAGAACAGAACTTTACAACTCTACTTGCTATGATAGATGCAAGTGAGGTAAGAGAAGAAGATGAAAATTTTAAAAATGCAGTAGACTATATGTTTGAAGCATTAGAAAAAGAAAAGCCAAACCATTTCGCAGTAAAACAATATAAGAAATACAAACTTGCAGCAGGAGTAATAGAATTAAGGAGAACACTTAATCACTGTTTTAGTGAAACATGTACTTCTTAATTCTTTTTTATTTAAGAAATTAAGAGGAAGGAGGAAAAAGTGAGGAATTTTGAAAAGATAACAGCACTCTATGAGAGATTAAGTCGAGATGATGAACTTGAAGGAGAAAGTAACTCAATCGTTAATCAAAAGAAAATCCTTGAAGAATATGCAAGTAAGAATAATTTAACCAACATCATCCATTTTACAGATGACGGAATAAGCGGGACACAGTTTGATAGACCAGGCTTTATGGAAATGATGAACGGAGTCAATCAAGGAAATATCGGTTGTATCATCGTAAAGGATATGAGTAGGCTCGGCAGAGATTATCTCAAAGTCGGTCAATGTATGGAGATATTAAGACAAAAGGGCGTAAGACTGATTGCTATCAATGACAATGTAGACAGCTTTTACAGAGAAGATGATTTTACCCCTTTTAGAAATATTATGAATGAATGGTATGCAAGAGATACTTCAAGAAAAATACAATCTACATTCAGATCAAAAGGAGAAAGCGGAAAGCATACGGCAAGCACACCGCCTTATGGATACATCAAAGATGAAAAAGACAAAGATAAGTGGGTTGTAGATGAAAAAGCAGCCGAGATAGTAAGACGAATATTTAATCTTACAATGGACGGAGCAGGACCATACAAAATAGCAAAGATACTGGAAGCGGATAAGATAGATATACCCGCTTATCATCAGAAAAAATTGGGATATGGATTACATCAAAGCAAAAACTTTGAATATCCTTATCGTTGGTGTAGCTCCACAATTGCAAGTATCTTAAAGAAAAAAGAATACTTAGGGCATACAGTTAACTTTAAAACAAGAAAGCATTTCAAGGATAAGAAAAGTAAATATGTATCCGAAGATAATTGGCTCATCTTTGAAAATACTCACGAAGCCATCATAGACCAAGAAACCTTTGATAATGTGCAAAGGATAAGAGGAAATGTAAAAAGGTATCCTGATGGTTGGGGCGAATATCACCCACTAACAGGACTGATGTATTGTGCAGATTGTGGAAGCAAGATGTATGTTCATAGGACAAATAACTATAAGAATATTCCTTATTATGTTTGCAGTAATTATAAGAAAGTACCTTGCGGAACGCTATGTCCATCAGCTCATAGGATAAAAGCAGAAGTAGTCTTAAACCTTATCCAAGAAACATTAAAAGATATAAAAAATTATCTTGATGAAGATAATGAAGCATTTATTCATTCCATTCAAAATGAAATGGAAGAAAAGGAAAAGGCACATATAGAAAAGAAAAAGATAAGATTAACAGAAAGCCAAAACAGGCTTCAAGAGCTGGAACGATTGATGTGCAGAATTTATGAAGATATGATTTTAAATAAGATACCGAATAATCGCTATGAAATTTTAAATAACCAATATGAAACTGAGCAACTCACGTTAAGTAAAGAGATTAAAGACTTAGAGCTTGTAATATCAAGATATGAAAAGGAAACAGATAAGGCAAGAAAATTCATATCCCTTATTAGTCGTTATGAAAACTTTGATAATCTCACAAACACAATGATAAATGAGTTTGTAAAGAAGATAATCATTCATGAAAGAGATAGGAAAGGCAGTCAAACATCAAAGCAAAAGATAGAAATATATTTTAACTTCATAGGAAATTATGAAGTGCCAAAAGAAGAGTTAAGCGAAGAAGAACGATCAAAACTTGAGGAAGAAGAACGAAAAATTAATGAGAGAAGAGACAGACTTCATCAAAATTATCTAAAGCGTAAAGCAAATGGAAAACAACAGGAGTATGAGGAAAGGTATAAGGAAAGGAGAGAACAGAAAAAACAGGAGAAGTTAAAGGTTTTGAAAAGGGCAGGTATACTGATGAAGGATTATAAAAACAAGGAATCATTTAAAGAGAGCGTGTAAAAATTACACGCTCTAAATTTATGTTTTATAATATTGGGATAAATTTCTTTAGTTAAGCATACTTCTATATTTACTTGGTGTGATACCATAAGTTGATTTGAATATTTTAGCAAAATGTCCTGTGTGTGTATAGCCAACTTTTTCTGCTATCGTAGATATTTTATACTCGGGATTTTTCAGCAATAATAATGCCTTATTAAGCCTTAGTTCTTTTAAGTACTCGTAGGGAGGAACACCGTAGTATTTGCGAAAAGCTAATTGAAATCGTGCAGGACTCATTAAAGCAATTTTAGAGAGTTCAAGTCCGTCAATATGAACCGATAAATCTTTTTTCATAGCTGATACAGCCCTTTTCAGATTTTGCTTATCTTTTTTAGTTAAGACAACGGATATATTTTTTTCCTTTTCTTCTAACTCTGTAATTATGATAGATAATAGTTCCATAACTTTGCTTTCCAAATATAAAGGCAAAATCTTTCCTTCAGCTTGGGATTCTCTTATCTGTTGAAATATAAAATTCAACTGCGGAGAATTTTGAGTTTTTAACAAATAAGAATTAAGAATCTTTGCTTTTTCATATTCAAAATCATCATATTTTAATTTTAAGAAAGTATCAAAGTATTCTTTGGTTAGGATTATTTTCGTAAACTTTACAGGCTTATTTGCCTCACAATAGGTATAAGTTTTCTTTTCTGTATTTAAGTAACAATATATACCTTTTTCTACATTATTTAACTTTCTGCCACCGACTTTAAATGAACTGCTTTCTGTTTCAAATTGGCTAATCTCTAAATACTTTTCAGATACTTCGGTTATTTTCTCCATTGTTTCATTTGGAGTAAAGTTAGCAATTAAAATTAGAATTAAACGGCTGTCAAATTTTAGTATGCGAAAAGTACCTTTGCCAAAATGGGGATCTATTTTAAAGATTTGTTTGTTTTCAGTTGATAAAGTTGGAACAGGAATAAAAGGAGCGTCATGTACTAAGTTTGTTAAATAATCAATAACTGTTCTATCCATCAATTCTACTCACCTCTTTTAATATCACAAATTTATTTTATTATATCACAAATTTATAAAAATGTAAATAGAAATACTGATAAAAAGCTTATAAATAAAGGGATTACAAGGAATATCAAAATTCATAGTTAGATTTTGAGTTATAAAAAATTAGCTTTATAATGAATGTAGTTAGTTAGATACGGCTAACAATTATGAAAGGAGATGGAATAACTAATGGAAAAAAAGAAGACAGGAATATCTTATGTGTTTCAATTAGCAAAAGATGAGAGAAAAAAGCTACATTTAGGAATGTTTTTATCTGTCATTTCTGCGACTTTATCATTAGTTCCTTATTTTGTAGTTTACAAGATATTACTAATGATATTTCAGAAAAATATTTTGTATACAGAAATTTTAATGTGGGCAGGTATAGGAATTATAAGTGCTGTTTTGCAAGCAATACTAATGTCCTTTGCGGGCATTTTATCTCATACAGCAGCTTTTAACACAATACACAGAATTAAGCTGAAAGTTGTAAATCATATTTCAAAATTTAATTTGGGATTCTTCCAAGAGCATGCCCCCGGAGAAATTAAAACATTGTTGTTTGATGATGTAGATAGAGTTGAAAATTTTTTGGCTCATAGCACTTTGGAATTAGCTCAGGCAGCAGTTGTTCCGGTTATTATGTTCATTTTCATGTTGAAATTAAATTGGATGATGGCACTTGTTATGCTTATTCCTATGATTTTGGGATTAGGAATTCCTATGATGCTAATGAAAAATTATCCGGATATGTCAACGGAGCTATCCGAAGATATTGCTGATTTAAATGCTTCGGCAAACGAATTTATAAAGGCTATGCCTGTAATAAAAATGTATCATTTAACAGCAGAAAAATTTGAACAATATAGAAGCTCATTGAATGCGTATATTACTTGTTGGAAAAAGATGTGTATGAGCTCTTGCTATCCTTTATCAATAACCTTAGTGGTTTTGGATTCAGCAATCTTATTTACATTGCCGTTCGGAGGATATTTCTTTTTAAGAAATTCTTTATCAGCAACATCCTATTTGCTATTTATTATGCTTACAATGTGCTTTTTTGTTTCGTTCTTAAATATGGTAACAATCTTTATGCAATCTATGGAGCTTGGAAGCGGATTGGATAACATAAAAAAAATAATGGATATGGATGAATTGAAAGACGGAACAAAAATCATAAACAAGAATGAGTGTATGAAAATAGATTTTAAAGACGTTACTTTCAGTTATGACGATGAAGAAACAAAAAATAAAGCATTACAACATATAAATTTATCCTTAAAACCGAATACAATAAATGCTTTTGTGGGACCTTCCGGTGCAGGCAAGACAACTGCTGCACAATTGATTGGGAGGTACTGGGATGTAACAAGTGGAGCAATTAAAATTAACGACATACCGATCAATGAATTAAAAATAGATAATTTGATGGACATTACATCATTTGTTTTTCAAGATGTATTTCTTTTGGAGGACACTCTCTATGAGAATATTCGTATGGGAACAGATACAGATGAAAATAAGATTATTGAGGCTGCAAAAGCAGCACAAATTCATGACTTTATTATGAGTTTACCGAATGGATATCAGACAAGAATCGGGGATCAAGGGGTGAAATTGTCAGGTGGACAGCAACAAAGAATCTCAATCGCTAGGGCAATACTCAAAGATTCTCCAATTATTATTTTTGATGAAGCAACTTCCTATTCAGATATAGAAAATGAGTACCAGATACAGTTAGCACTTCAAAACTTGTTGAAAAATAAAACAATCATTATGATTGCTCATCGTTTGCATACTATTAAGAATGCAGATCAAATTGTTGTATTTGATGAAGGGGAAGTCGTAGAGGTTGGAACACATAAAACTCTTTTAGAAAGAAAAGGGGTCTATGAAAGTATGTGGAACACATACACAAAAGATTACTTTGGAGAGGGGGTAAGTGCAAATGCTTAAGATTATTAGAACACTTCTGAAAGATAAAAAAGAAAAATTGTATTTACCGATTTTTCTAATGGTTATTGATTCGATAGGAAGCATTGTTTTGTATTTAATGCTCTATTTTACCGTTGTTAATATATTGCAAAATACATTAACTAAAACCTTAATCATAGAATATACGGTAATATGTTTCATCAGTATGATTGCAAGGATACTGATTTATAGGCATGCATACTATTTGAGCTTTTCAAGAGGAGCTGAAATGTGTGGAGATATGCGTTTGGATTTAGCAAATCATTATAGGAGTTTGAGCCTTGGTCATTTCCAAAAAAATAGTAGTGGTTATCTATTATCAACTCTTACAAAAGATTTGAGTAGTTTTGAACTGATCATAACGCACACCTTGCCATCGGTTATTAAAACGGCAGTTACAGCAATATTGATTTTATTAGGCACATTTTTTATCGATTGGAAGCTCGCATTATTAGAGTGTTTAGTATTGCTTATCGCATATCCTATGTTGATATGGGGCAACAAATTGATAGAAAAATACGGGGCAAGAAAAAGAAATTTAAATTCTAAGATGATTTCTATTATTTTAGAGTACATTCAAGGTATGAAAGCGTTTAAGTCAGCTAATATGACAAGTGAACATTTTGAAAGAATGATAAATACACTTGAAAATGTTAGAAAGACAAGCGTAAACGCAGAAAAGAAAATGGCGTTACCTACAAGTATGTACTTTATCACAGTTAACTTTTTGCTTCCGATAGTTCTTCTTATAGGAGGATATTTGCTTATAAATGGTAGTGTTAGAACTGAACAGTTTGTGGCTTTTATGCTTATGAGTTTAGCATTATCTGCACTTCTTATTGCCTTTCAACATTCCTATGGACTATTGAAAGATTTGAAATTAGCTGCAAGTAATCTTGAGAAAGCTTATGAAACGAAGCCATTGCCTTATTCTGAAAATGAAGTTGAATTAGAAAATTTTGATATTCAATTTAAGAATGTAAATTTTTCTTATGATAGAAATAAAACGATTCTGAACAATATTTCTTTTGAAGCAAAAGAAGGAACTTCTACAGCTTTAATTGGTCCTTCCGGTGGAGGAAAAACTACAATCGCTAATTTGATTGCAAGATTTTGGGATGTAAATAGTGGAGAAATTATAATTGGTGGAAAAAATATAAAATCCATAAAACCTGATGTGTTGCTTAAATATGTTAGTCAGGTTTTTCAAGATAATGTACTGTTAACCGATACTGTTTATAACAATATCAGGGTTGGAAAACCTAATGCAACAAAGGAAGAAGTTTATCAAGCTGCAAAATTAGCTTGTTGCCATGAATTTATTTTGAAAATGAAGGATGGATATGAAACGGAAATAAAAGATGGAGGAAGTACATTATCCGGCGGTGAACGACAAAGGATTGCTATTGCAAGAGCGATTCTGAAGGATGCACCAATTCTTTTGTTGGATGAATCTACAGCTTCTCTTGATCCTGATAATGAAGCTAAAATCAATAATGCTTTGGAGCATTTAATGCAAGGAAAGACAGTTTTTGTTATTGCTCACAGATTGAATACCATTAAAAACGCTAATCAAATTATTTTGATAAATAACGGAAGAATTGAAGAACAAGGAAATCATAATGAACTTTATGGAAAAAAAGGACATTACTATGAAATGGTAAATACACAGGAAAGAGCGAAAAAGTGGATGATAAAGGAGAATAGTTATGGAGAGGCTTAGTACTTTGAAAGAAAAGACAAAAGGTAAAGTTGTTGAAATTATTGGTGATACACATTTTCAAAGCAGAATAATATCTATCGGAATAACTGTCGGAAGCGATGTTGAAGTTATCCAGAATTATAAAAAGCAACCTATTCTCATTTATTGTAGAGATACGATGATAGCTGTCAATAAGATAGAGGCAGAGAAAATAATGATGGAGGTGCTTTGAGATATGAAGAAAATAACGATTGCTTTGCTGGGGCAGCCTAATTCTGGAAAATCGACTTTGTTTAATGGGTTGACAGGCTCAAATCAACATGTTGGAAATTGGCCGGGTAAAACCGTTGAGAAAAAAGAAGGCGAATTTTCGTATAAAGATACCAATTATACGATTGTGGATTTACCAGGAACTTACGGATTATCAGCAAATTCAGAGGAAGAAGTTATAACAAGAGAATATATAGAAACCGGGAACGCAGACCTAATTGCTATTATGGCAGATGCTTCACAATTAAATCGAAGTCTATTTATGCTCTCTGACTACATTGGAATAAATATTCCGGTTGTCTTAATCATGAACATGATGGATGTTGCTACATGTCAAGGGAAAAATATAAATATAAAGGGGTTACAAAAATCCTTGAATATACCTGTCATTCCTATCGTTGCGGCAGATAAAAAGGAATACAAAGAGTTTTATGCTTTTCTGGAGCATTCAGATAGAGGAAAAATTTTATCTGACGAAAATTTAGAAAGGGCATATGAAAATATTGTTGGAGATAACTATAAGCTATTAAAAAAACATATCCCTGATAAAGGTATAGGTGTATTTTCAAAGTCGTGGATTATCGGAAAATTATTAGATCAGGATGCAAAAGTAATTGCGTTAGTAAAAGATAATGTTGAAAAAGTCGAATTTGAAGAAATAGAGAACGTATTAAAAAGCATAAAAAATGGCAATTTAATAACCGGTAATTGTAAATTTGAATGGATAGATAAACTTATCAATGCAAATGTTATTCAGAAAAAGAGAGTATTTAAGAGAAGCAAATTTGATCGTATAGCCACAAGTAAAGCTTTCGGAAAACCTATGGCTATCGGAGTTATCATTTTAGGATTAGTTGCTTCTATGCTCATCGGATTTCCGCTAATGGGGTTATTTGGGTTTGTTATACCTAAAATATCAACATTGTTGGCAAAGGGGCTTGTCGCCATTGGAGTATCAAATTTGCTGATTTCACTTTTGTGTGGAGCCGTAATGACTGCAATTACTTTTGCATTGCAAATGGCAAGTTATGTATTGGGAATTAGCTTAGTATTTGGATTCTTGGAAGATGTAGGATATATGGCAAGAGTTTCCTATGTCTTTGACAACACTATGTCGAAATTAGGATTGCAAGGAAAAGCAATTATGCCGTTCTTGTTAAGTTTCGGCTGTAATATAGGTGGAATCACAGGAACGAGAGTAATTGATTCATGGGGACAGAGGGTTATGACGATTGCATTATCTTGGGTAGTCCCTTGCGGGTCAACATGGGGAGTAGTCGGGCTTGTTACAGGAACATTCTTCGGAAAACAGGCAGTATTTGTGATATTAAGCCTATTTGCAGTTGCTTTTCTACATTTGCTAATCACATATAGGATTTTTAGAAAATCGCTTTATGAGGGAAGTGAACATTTTGGAATGATTATGGAACTTCCACCATATCACAAGCCACATTGGAAAAATTTACTTTCTTCTGTAATGAATAGGATGGGAAATGTACTGAAAAGGGCATTGAGTATCATTATCCTTATTTCTGTTATATTTTGGATTCTTGCCTATACGCCTGATGGAAATATAGCTAACAGCCTTATTTATAAAGTAGGAACATTTATAGAGCCTGTAACAAAATTGTTTGGGTTACCATGGCAATTATTTATGGCTTTTGTTGCTTCTGCAATGGGAAAAGAATCGGCATTAGGAGTAATGGCATCATTATTTACTTCTTCAGGAATATGGCATGCAGTTGAGGTTAAAGGGACAGTAGATACCGCTATTCTAAGCAATAATATGTTGACAATGATTTCAAAGCCGGAAGCCTTAGCATTTACTTTTGCCTTTTTCTTCAATATGCCTTGTTTGATGGCTCTTGCAGCTACCGCACAAGAAACACATTCAAAAAAATGGACGATAAAAATAGCACTGTATTATATATTATCGGCTCTAATTATATCTTGTGTTGCATATCATATTGGACAACTGATTTTTTAAGGTGTGATAAGTATGCTTATACAACTATTAGAAGTATTGAAAAAGAAAAAGACTTGCACTTTGCAAGAACTTGCTGAACTGACAGGTGAGGATTTAGATAGTGTAAAAATGAAAATTGAATATCTCGAAAATAATGGATATTTGGTAAAAACTAAAAGGTCTGCAACAAGTAAATGCCAAAGTCAATGTTCGGGATGCTCGAATTGTGTTGTTAATCAAGATGATATTTGGATTGTAAAAGAGTAGTTTGGTTAAGTACAGAATCAAAGAATGGAGGTTAAAATGTAGCTAAGCAATGGAGGGATAAATAATGAAAACACTAAATTTTGTTATTCACATAAGATATATTTATCATTTTTTATGCTTGGAATTGCTTACACGTAGCAATAACACTTTACCAGAAACAACAAAATAGAAAATCATATAAAATATTAGTTTTTAAGCCGAGAGGACTTTTTACGTCAAAGTGTAGAAGTCCTCCTTTTTTATTCTCAAAAAGCAAAACAGAGAACTTAAAAAGGAGGATAACACAATGCCTAATAAGGAATATTACCTTTATGTCAAAGGGGAAGCTATACCCATAAGTGAAGAAGTCTACAAAGCCTATTGGAAGATAACAGAGCATGAAAAATATCTTCAGAAAAAGGATTGCAAGTATGGAGTTATTCCATTTTCATCATTAGATCATGATGGACACTTTGTAGATAACATCATAGATGAAAAAATAGACTTAGAAAAAATTGTAGAAGTCAAAATGCAAATTGAAGAACTGCATAAGGCATTAGCTACACTGACAAAAGAAGAAAGAGAGTTAATGGAAGCCATCTTCTACAGAGAAGAAAGTCTTAGGTCAATCAGCAGAAAAGAGAAAGTTACACATCAGGCAATCGGACAAAGGAGGGATCAAATTTTAGAAAAACTAAGAAAGATTTTAGAAGATAAAATCTAAAAAATGATGAAAGGTTAAGTATCAAAGAAAGGTGCTTAGCCTTTCTTTGTTTGGAACACAACAATATTGAAATGGAGGAATGAAAAATGAAAGAGTTAGAAAATGTAATGAGCCAGTTGGAAAAAGAAACTAAGAAAAAAGAACAGGTAGAAAACAAAATTAAGCAACTAAGACAAAAGAAATCACAGCTAAAAAGAAAGGCGGACACGAAACGAAAAGTAGAAAAAGGAGGCGTGTTTGAGAAATTTGAAAAACAGATAACCGGAGCAGAAGAAAGTACCGACAATGATTTAATCTATGCCTTTTTAGATTATGTACTTTCCGATAATCGAAATAGAGAAAAGCTAAAAGAACTTACAGAAATTCATTTAAAAGAAAAAGAAATCTCTTTAGAAGAAAATCCAAATCTTAAAGAGGAAAATGCAAATGATGATTTTGAAGAACTGACAGAGGAAGAATAAGGAAAACAGAAAATGTATTAGAAACTGAGATGGAGCAAAGTGAGAACATTTTAACACTTTGCTTTTTTGTGGATTTGAAAAATCTACAAAAAACAAAGTTCACAGGGGTCTAAGGGGGAGTAGCCCCCTTGAACAAATAAAAATGCTTTAGCGTTTTCGTTTCCTTAGCGGAGCTATAAGCTTTCCGCAGGAACGCAAAGCACCGTAGTCAAACGGTGTATCTTTGCGCCCTTTGAAAAAGGGAGCGAAGATTCGACCTGAACATTAGGATAGTAAAATCCCAAAATTGAAAACAGATAAAGGAGGAAAAGACAATGGAAATCAAAAGTTTGCATACCCATGTAGATATTGTGGCAAGGTCAAAAGGGCATAGCGTGATTGCAAAAGCTGCATACAATGCAAGAGATAAATTACAAGATGAATACTATGGAAAAACACATGACTATTCTAAAAAAGAAGACCTTGTATTCTCAAAAATATTTCTGCCGGAACATATCCCGAAAGAGTTTTCAAACAGAGAATACCTATGGAATGAAGTTGAGAAAATCGAAAAAAGTAAAAATTCACAACTTGCAAGAAATCTGCTCTTTACACTTCCAAGAGAATTAAATGAACAGGACAGAATAAAATTAATCAGCGAATTTATAGAAGAAAACTTTACTTCTAAAGGTATGATAGCAGACTGTAATATTCATAATCCTATGGCAAGCGATCATGAAGAACAACCACACGCCCATATCTTACTTACCCTTAGAGAAATAGACGAAAAAGGGAATTGGAAAACGAAATGCAGAAAAGAATATATCCTTGATGAAAACGGAGAAAAGATAAAACTGAAAAGTGGAAACTATAAATCAAGAAAAGTAAATTTGAACGATTGGAATGAACCTGACAAAGCAAAAGAGTGGAGAGAAAACTTTTCAAAGAAAGCAAACGAATACTTGGCAAGAAACAACATAAATAAAAGGATAGATCCACGCACCTTTAAAGAACAAGGCAGAGAAGAACTCCCGCAAATTCATTTAGGCACAAGCAGTTATCAGATGGAGAAAAAAGGCATACAGACAGAGAGAGGAAACCAAAACAGAAAAATCATCGCCTTGAATTTAGAATTTAGAAAATTAAAAGAGGAGCTATCCAAACTTACGTCTTGGATAGGCTCGTTACTTGGAAGTCTGCAAGTAAAATATGATGAATACAAACAGGAGAAAAAAGAAGAATATGAGAACAAGGCGGAACTCTTTAATCTCTATGAGTACATCAGTATTTATTATGACTTACAGGGAGAAAAAGCAAGAAAGTTAAATCCCTATGCAAGCAACAAAAAGATAGGTGCAGACCTAAGACGATTTTCCAAATCAAGAATATATCTGAAAGGCAACAATCTTAAAACCATAGCCGACCTACAAGAAAAGATAAGCACATTACAATCCCAAAATAAGAAAATTAGTCAAGACATTAAGGCGAAAACCACAAGAATAGAAAACTTAAATAAATGCTTTGCCTATGCGGACATCATCAAGGATAACAAAAAAGTCTTTGAGGAATGGAACAGTAAATCCCTATTCAAAGACAGCTTTTACAATTCCCATAAAGATGAGATAGATAAATATAAAAGAGCAATGGCAATTCTTGAAAAGATAACAGGCTCATCGGCGATTAAGTCTAAAGACTGGAAAAAAGAAATCCAAACCCTTGAAGATGAAATATCGAGACTCAACAGACAATCACAATCAATCAAAGAAGAGTACGAAAGTATCAACCATATCAAGTATGCAGTCAAGACAGTCAATGACGATTATGGCATAGACCTAAGTATTGAAATTGACAAGGCAATCAAGAGAGGAGAAAAAGAAAGTATCATAGAAAAGATAAAAGAGTATAAGCAAGATAGTGATAGTTTTAATAAAAAAAGACAAATGACTAAAGACTATTACAAAAATCAAGAAAGATAAGACCTGGTAAAAATATCTTATCCAAGCTATAATATGACCAAGAAAATAAAGGCAGATCGAGGAGGTAATAGAGATGAATAAAAGGCAAGAGATAATAAATGAACTCATAAAAGCAGATCAAGATGGAACATATAAAACCTACAAAAGCACAGAAGAAATAAAATCAATGAACAATGAGGAAATACAGATTATATATTCCAACATGAAAAATTATCTATCCGACAAAAGAACACACACAAACTACTAAAGGTGGAAAAGCAAAATA
Organism: Anaerococcus vaginalis; assembly: GCF_000307225.1. Lineage (GTDB taxonomy): Bacteria > Bacillota > Clostridia > Tissierellales > Peptoniphilaceae > Anaerococcus > Anaerococcus vaginalis_B. The sequence continues at coordinate 174,912 of NZ_HE978619.1, read as the reverse complement.
AGAGCAGAAAAACAATAAAAGGTACAAAGACCTAAGAAAGATATAAAAACATCAAAATAAAGCATTCCACCACCAAGAACAATAAAATAAAAACAAGCAAAGGGAAGTATAGAAAAATTAAAGCCTATACTTTCCTTTTTTTAATTCAAACAAAGGAGATAAAGCATGATAAACGAAGAAATAAGCAAAGAAGCAGGTCAAGCAGCACAAACCATAATAACATACACAATAAAGGCAGCAAAAGAATCAATCAATCTTGAAAAAGAAATAAGAAAAAAGATGAATGATACCTTAGAAAAAGCAAATGGAAATTTTAAAAGCCTTATGGGCAATGAAATGAAAATAAAAGACCTCTACAAGAAAGGACAACTAGAAAATATAAGCATAGATCAAAGCGACCTCAAAGACTTAAAAAAAGAACTAAACAAACTTGGAGTAAGTTTCTCAGTAATGAAAAACAAAGAAACCCAAAACTATGAAGTATTTTTCCAAGCCAAAGACATAAAAGTAATGGCATATGCCTTTAAGCAAGTCATAGCCAAAGAAAATAAAAAAGAAAAAGAAAGTATCCTAAAACAAATAAAGAAATACAAAGACCTATCCAAGAACAAGGATAAGACAAAAGAAAAAGTAAAAAGGAAAGTAAAAGAAAAAGTAAAACCAAGCAAAAAAGATATGACCAGAGAAATCTAAGGGAGTAACGAAAAGTTACACCCTTAAATAACCATAATAACAAGACTTCCGAAAATCGGAAATCAAGAATTTCGATTATCGAAAATCAAGAAAGGAGCAGATATGGCAACAAACAAAAGATATTATTGGATAAAATTAAAAGAAGAATTTTTCACAGACAAAAGGATAAAAAGACTAAGGAGAATATCGGGAGGAGATACCTACACAATAATCTACCTCAAACTTTTACTACTAAGTCTAAAAGATGAGGGCAAACTCTATTATGACGGAGTAGAAAGTGATTTTATAAAAGAGTTAGCACTAACCATAGATGAAACAGACGATGATGTAATGGTAACAGTC
>NZ_HE978619.1:172082-173496 GCF_000307225.1 Anaerococcus vaginalis | reverse complement strand
AATTATTTAATCAATCAAGGCTTATTAGAAGTTGTAACAGAAAATGATGAATACTATTTAACTGAAATACCAAACTTAATCGGATCAGAAACAGCTTGGGCAGAGAAAAAAAGAAAATACAGACAAAATAAACAGAGGACATTGTCCTTAATGAGTCCAACCCATGTCCGACAAGAGATAGAGATAGAGAAAGATATAGATATAGATAAAGAGAGAGAGGGAGAGATAGAAAAGATTTAACATTTTTGGTATAATTATAGAAATTAGGCTTTGAAAATATTATGGATAATTGGCTTAAGATCTGTAAGCTAAATGAAATAAAGAGAAAATGGCTACAACTTGTAGCCCCAAAAATATATAGGAGGTGAATTTTGTGGCAGAGAAAAATAAGGAAATTGTAGTTATAGATGAAACTACAATTAAAAGTAAGATTTACTATATACGAAATCAAAGGATTATGCTTGATTTTGAGTTGGCTGAAATCTATGGGTATACAACGACAAGATTTAACGAACAAGTAAAAAATAATTCGGAGAAATTTGATGATGATTTTATGTTTCAGTTGACGAAATCAGAGTTTGAAAACTTGATATCGAAAAAATCGACATCAAGTTGGGGCGGTCGTAGAAAACTACCTTATGCTTTTACAGAGCAGGGTATTTATATGCTTATGACTGTATTAAGGGGAGAACTTGCCGTTAAACAGAGCAAGGCTTTAATACGAATGTTTAAGCAGATGAAAGACTTCATCATTGAAAACCAAGATTTTATCGGTTCAAAAGAATTAGTACAAATAGCAATTCAAACAAATCAAAACACAAATGATATCGCAAGGATAGATAGTAAGATTAACACATTAGCTACTAAAGAAGATTTGAAAAAGGTAATGGATAATTTTATAGACCCAGAAACATATAAACATTTCCTCTTGATGAATGGAGATAAGATAGAAGCTGATGTTGCCTATACAAAAATATATAAATCAGCAAAGAAAAGCATTTATGTAATAGATAACTATATCGGACTTAAAACATTAGAACTTTTAAGAGCTGCAAGAGATAAGACTCAAATCGTAGTCTTTAGTGATAATGTCAAGAACAAGGATATGCTTACAAAAAACATCTTAGATGATTTTAGAAAAGACTATCCTAATATAGACCTGAAACTGAAGATAGCAGGTAAAAAATATCACGATAGATATATAGCAATAGACTTTGGAACAGAAAATGAAGCCTTTTATCTTTGCGGAGCTTCGTCAAAGGATGCGGGAAATAAAATATCAAGTATTACCAAGATAGAAGAATCTTCTAAAGATATGTACCATGATATGTTTAGTAAGATGTTAAATAATAAAGACTTAAAAATTTAATATATAATTATGTTAGATCATAGCAATACACAAGGCGGTAGAATT
>NZ_HE978619.1:156532-171731 GCF_000307225.1 Anaerococcus vaginalis | reverse complement strand
AAAAACTATCGTCTTTTTTTATTTGAAGAAAGGTAGGAGAGCATGGCAGATAAAAGAATGTTTTCACTAAAGATAGTGGATAGCGACTTATTTTTGGATATGCCACTAAGTAGTCAATGCCTATATTTTCATTTATCAATGAGGGCAGATGATGATGGTTTTGTAAATAATCCTAAGAAAATCATCAAAATTATCGGAGCTAATGAAGATGACCTGAAAATACTTATTGCCAAAGGCTTTGTGATAGTATTTGATCAGGGAATAATCGTCATTACTCATTGGAAGATAAATAATTTTATTAGAAAAGACAGATATAAGCCAACAATGTATACAGAGCAGAAACAACAGCTTTATCAGACGGAAAATGGAGCATATATTTCAGAAGAAAAAGTTGGTTGTCATCTGGTTAACCAAAGGTTGTCAAGTGGTCAACCCAGTATAGATAAGGGTAGATTAGATAAGGTTAGTATAGATAAGGGGAGAGAAGAACAGCCCACCCCAATCTTTTATGGAGAATTCAAAAATGTAAGGCTAAGCAAAGAAGAATATCAAAACCTAAAAAACAAGCTGCAAGGACATACCGAAACAATGATTGAAAAGCTATCAAGATATATCAAAAGCTCTGGGAAATACTATAAAGACCATTATGTAACAATCCTTAATTGGTATGAAGAAGATAAAGACAAACTAAGACAGAAAGGTGGAAATAAAAAAATGAACTATGATGTAGGAGAATCTTTATAGATAAAAAGAGGTGGAAAGCCACTATTAAAGACTTTAAGTCTAAAAAGGTATCAAAGTATGCCAGAGATAATAAAAAGATAAATATGACACTTAAAAGGCGATTAGAAAATTAAAAATCTAATCGCCTTTTTTTATTGCAACAAACAGGAGGAAAAATATATGCACGAAAATAAAAATGAACAGAGTACAGGAACAAAAACTATAAAGAAAATTGGTAAAGCAACCTATGAGGTTGTTGTTCACTTTAATGAAAATGCGACGGAAACAATGCAAGACAAATTAAAACGCATAATGCTTAGAGAAATGGAGAGAGAAAAACATCAAAAAGTCGATAAAAATGATTAGAAAGTCCTTGACAAGTTGTTACAGGAAAAACTGCCAAATCAATCCTTATATCCTGTGGAGCAAGGCTTGCTCCATTTGATATTCAGGAACTTAGGGACTTAATGAAAGAAGATGAACTGGAGCTTGATACACTTGGAGAAAAGAAAACAGCTTTATTCGTAATAATATCGGATACAGATGATACATTTAACTTTGTAGTATCAATAATGTACTCACAATTATTTAATCTATTATGTGATAAAGCAGATGATGAATATGGCGGAAGACTTCCTGTTCATGTGAGATGCCTACTTGATGAATTCGCAAATATCGGCTTAATTCCTAAATTTGAAAAGCTGATAGCAACTATTAGAAGTAGAGAAATATCAGCTTGTATAATATTACAAGCACAATCACAACTAAAAAGTATCTATAAAGATAATGCAGATACCATAGTTGGCAATTGTGATTCGACGTTATTTTTAGGAGGCAAAGAAAGAACAACATTAAAAGAATTATCTGAAAGCCTAGGCAAAGAAACCATAGACCTATATAACACATCAGAAACAAGATCAAATCAAAAGAGTTTTGGTTTAAACTATCAAAAAACTGGAAAAGAATTAATGAGTCAAGATGAAATAACTGTAATGGATGGTGGGAAATGTATCTACCAATTAAGAGGAGTTAGACCATTTCTTTCAGATAAATTTGACATAACCAAACATAAGAATTATAAGTTCCTTGAAGATTATGATAAGAGAAATATATTTGACATAGAGAAATACCTGCAGAGAAAAGATGAGGTTAAGTTAAAAGAGAGTATGGTAGTTGAAATATTAGATGAATAAATTTAAAATTAGAAGTAAGATAGATATTTAGGAAAGATTAAAAGAAATTACTTGACAAAAAATATTTTATAGCATATAATAATGTCAACAGTACCCGACACGCCTCTTAACAATGCGGACCAAGTCGGGTCATTTGATTTTAGGAGAAAAAATGAAAAAAATTCATCAAGAACCGATTAGTATAGAAAATCAAGTAAAAAACTTAATAGACTTAGGACTTTTAGTAGAAGATAAAACTTATGCTAAGAAAATTCTTGGAAGAATATCCTATTACAGGCTGATTAAAGCTTATAGTATCACATTAAAAAAAGATGGAAGATATATATCAGGAATAAGTTTTGAAGATATTGTAAGTTTATATAAATTTGATAGAGAACTTAGACAGCTTATATTTGAAACAATAGAGCATATTGAAGTTTCTTTAAGAGCAGTTATCACAAACTATTTTTCTTTAAGATATGGGAACTTTTCATATAAAGATATGAATAATTTTGAGAAACAAAAGGAACAAGAAAGGGTACTAGAAGAATTAGCAAGGGAAGTTAAAAGAAATAGACGCTCACCATTTATAAAAAACTTTAAAGACAATTATGAAGGTGGAGAAATTCCACTCTATGCAGTGATAGAAGTAGCAAGTTTTGGAACTTTATCTAAAATGTATAAGAATATGAAAAATGAAGATAAAAGTAAAATTGCAAAAGTCTTTCATACAGACTACCATTACTTTGAATCTTGGATAGAAAATTTTGCCTATATAAGAAATATATGTGCCCATTATGGCAGGCTATATGGAGCAAAGCTTACAAAATCACCAAAGCTATATAAAGAATATTTAAAAAATAATATTTCAAACAATACAATATTTGCTACATTAGTTAATCTTAAAATAGTTTCTGAAGAAGAAAATTACAAAAATTTTTATCATGATCTAATAGCACTAATAGCAAGATATGAAAATATTGAATTAAGACATGTTGGCTTTATAGAAAACTGGAAAGAATTACTAAAACCATAAAATTAAATAGAGAAATTTACACCGAAAAAAACATTTCGGTGTTTTTTTATGCCCAAAGGAGGAAGAATGAAATATATACGAGATGAGCCGAAAAAATAAGATACAGAGAAAAATGAAATATTAATTAATTAGAAGTAGAAGCGATAGAGAAAACTATCGCTTTTTTTATGGAATAAAGGAGATAGAACAAATGGAAAGAGAAATGCTAAATATTAATGGAAATCTAGTAGGAGAAATAAAAACAACTGCAATAGATACAAAGGAAGGAGAAAAAGAAGTAGCTAACTTCACAATAGTTAGAAAGAACAAAGAAGAAGGAAAGGTTAAGAAAGAATATATCTACTGTAATCTCTACGGAGAAAAGGCAAAAAGTGTGAAGGAATTTAAAAGTGGAGAATACATCCATATTTTTGGATATTTTAAGGAAACAAAAAAGAAGACAAGACATTTAAAAATTTTATCGTAAAGCACATAAATAAAATTAAAAAAGAAGAAAAAGAGGAGGAAATATAAATGGAATTTTTTACACAAGCAGTAAATGTATTAAAAATATTAGTTACAGCAATTGGTGCAGGGCTTGGAGCATGGGGTGTTATCAACCTGATGGAAGGTTATGGGAATGACAACCGTGCGACACGTTCATAAGTGAAAAGCTTATGCACTAAGTCGAAGGACTGAAAGTTCAAAACTTAGGAGAACTGGCAATCTGATAGGTAGAATGACGGGGTAACGCCCTGAAATGCCTACACTGATACTCCGATTGGCAATGAATATTAGACTATTTCATTGTCAAAAGCTCGGTGAAGTCGGCAGAGAGTAGCCGTAAGACTGATATTAACATCAGACACGAAAGCTGTTCAGAGGTGGACGGTGCTACCTATATGTCGGGTGTCGAATACGCATGGTGAGAATGTGTATACCAAAGCACTGACGTACTTCCGAATGTAAGGGTCTAAACGTTTGAATTTGCCTAACGGCAATTCCCATCAAAGATGGGGTGTTTGTGGATGAGTAAGAATGGTTGTTATGAAAATCCATATATCGTTACAGGTGATATGGTGAAAACTAAACACAGGCTTAGAGGAAGAACCTAAACGTATTCAAAGATAAGATTGTCGGAACGTGGTAAGCCAAGAGCATGGAAGCAGTCTAATGCTAATGAAGTGTTGAATGGGAAAATGACTGTAAAAACAGCATATAACCATTCTTTATCTCGGTGAAAGTGGTGGCACAGTACCTATGAAGCGAAAATAATAAGTTCGTGGAGGGATAGCCACCAGTCACAGGAAAGTACAAGAACTGAAATTAAGACAAACACAGCTTCGAGTATGACAAAGAAAATCAAATCCGAAAGGAGATGGTGACTGTGTCCACTTCGAAACAAACACTGAAACAAAGCAAAATCCGTTATACGGAATACTATGACTTGCAAAGAGTCCTTGATGATTTATATGAAGATAGCGGTAATAATAAAGTATTTTCAAATTTAATGGAGTTAATAACTTCAAGAGAAAATATTAAACTTGCCTATCGTAGTATAAAAGGGAACAAAGGAAGTCATACGGCTGGGGTAGATGGCAGAACAATAAAACATCTATCAAGGCTAAATGAAGAAGAATACATTTCTCTCATAGAAAAACAGTTTCATTGGTATAAGCCACGCCCTGTAAAGAGAGTGGAAATGCGAAAGCCTAATGGGAAAATTAGACCTTTAGGAATACCAACTATTGTAGATAGAATTGTACAACAATGTATCTTGCAAATATTAGAGCCGATATGTGAAGCCAAGTTTCATGACAGTTCCTATGGGTTTCGACCTAACAGGAGTACGGAACACGCTATTGCAGAATGTGCAAGACTAATGCAGATACAGCACTTACACTATGTAGTCGATATTGATATACAAGGATTTTTCGATAACGTATATCATGCAAAGCTCATAAGGCAGCTTTGGAATTTAGGAATCCAAGACAAAAAGTTACTTTGTATCATTAAGGAAATGCTTAAAGCAGACATAGTTATGCCCGATAAAAAGGTAATTACACCAACAAAGGGAACACCACAAGGCGGAATATTATCACCGCTACTATCTAATGTAGTCTTGAACGAATTAGATTGGTGGGTTTCATCTCAATGGCTGACAATGCCTACGCATTATCCATATAAACAGAGAACGAACAGTCAAGGAACAGAGATAAAAAGCCATACTTACAGAGCTTTAAGAACAAGCAACCTAAAAGAAATATACATTGTAAGGTATGCTGATGATTTTAAGATATTTTGCCGTAATTACTACGATGCAAAAAGAACCTATCAGGCAGTTACAAAATGGTTGCAAGACCGATTAAAACTAAATGTGAGTGAAGAAAAATCTAAAATAACAAATCTAAAACAAAGGTATTCGGAGTTCTTAGGATTTAAGCTTAAGGTTAAACCAAAAGGCAAAAAGTTTGTTGTACAGTCGCATATAAGTGATAAGGCACTGAAAAATGCAAAAGAAAATATTTCTAAATGTGTGGCGGATATAAAAAGACCTGCAAACGAAAAGGAACAGTACAAAGCAATAGCCAAGTATAATGCCACTGTTTCAGGCTTGCATAATTACTACCAAATAGCAACAAATGTAAGTTTGGACTTTGCTAAAATAGCCTTTCACATTAAAAAGCAGATGAACAACAGACTTGATATTAAAACCAGTGGAACGCTAAACAAAGGATTTATCAAAGAAAAATATGGAAAAAGTAAACAGCTTCGCTTCCTTAATGGACATCCGCTAATTCCAGTTGGATATATTAGGACAAAGGACGCAAAACACAAGAAAAAGGTTGTAAATAAATACACTGTAAAGGGCAGAGTTTTTATTCATAAAAATCTGCAAATTGATGTAGATACACTTGTTTGGTTGATGAGACATCCTGTACTTGATAAGAGTATAGAGTTTGCAGACAACAGAATCTCGCTCTTTGCAGCTCAATATGGCAGATGTGGGGTAACAGGTGTAAAACTTACACCAAACGATATACATTGCCATCACAAGATACCGCTTGAACAAGGCGGTACAGACAGTTATAGCAACTTAATTCTTGTTACAGAAGCAGTCCATATACTTATCCATGCAACAAAAGAAGATACAATCCAAAAATATATAAAAGAGCTTGGCTTAACGGTCAAGCAGATCGAGAAATGTAATAAGCTTAGAAAAATGGCAGGATTGCCACTAATTTAGAAAAAAATAATTTGTTACGAAGTGTGTAAGTCTTAGTTAAAACGTGAAAATCTTTCTTGTGATGGAACGCCGTGTGCGGTGAAAGTCGCATGCACGGTGTGAAGTGGGGGAAAATCCGGAGATAACATCAAAGGATTACCTATCACTATCTGGTGCTAAATCTCAAGGCATTAAGCAGCTTATGGCTGGAGGGGGAATTGTACTCATAGGTTTAAAACTAATACCGCTATTAGCAAACGTGTTAAAATAAAATGTTTAATATAGTAGATAAGATCAAAGAGTTTTTTTCGGAGATACTTATTGATATGATCAAGGAAAATTTAAGCGGAATGCTCCTTGATATAAATGACAAAGTATCAACGATAGCAAATGAGGTAGGAAAGACTCCGAGTGGATGGAACTCGGAGGTTTTCCACTTCATAAAGTCTATTTCAGAAAATGTTATACTTCCCATAGCAGGTCTTATCATAACGGCTGTACTATGTATTGAATTAATTCAAATGGTAATGAACAAAAATAATATGCATGACACAGATACCTTTGGTTTTTTTAAATATATGATAAAAATGTGGATAGCAGTATGGCTTGTATCTCATGCTTTTGACTTTTCTATGGCAGTATTTGATGTGGCACAGAATTTAATAGGAAAGGCAGCAGGTGTGGCAAATGCTAGTGCAAAAGTTTCTCCGGGTGATATAGCTAATATGGTAGATAGCCTAAAAGGAGAGTCAATAGGAAAATTAATGACTATAGTACTAGAGACATCAATTGTAAAGATGATAATTCAAGGGATATCAATACTCATTACAGTTATTCTATACGGCAGGATGATAGAAATATATATTTATACTTCAGTTTGCGCCATACCTTTTGCCACAATGGGTAATAAAGAATGGGGAAGTATTGGAACAAACTATATAAGAGGGCTCTTCGCACTTGGCTTGCAAGGTTTATTCTTACTTATATGCGTAGGAATTTATGCCGTACTTGTTAAGACTTTAAATATATCAGACATACACAAAAGTATTTTTGAATTACTAGGATACACATTAATACTTGGGATAACTATGATGAAATCAGGAAGTATTGCAAAATCAATTTTAAATGCTCATTAATAAAAAAGGAGAAGATGATGAAAATTAGAAGAAAAAAGGACAAAAAAATTAATTTAAAAACACTTGGAACAATAGGACTCCCAATACTTTTAATAGGGGGATATATTACAAGAGAAATACAAAATAGAATGATTATAAGAAAAACATCGGAAGTTTTAGATAATAGAGAAGAAACGAATGAAAAAGTATTAGAAATAGCAGTGAATATGGGAAAATCATTAGAAGATCTGAACAGAGAAGATATATATGGCTTTTACTTAGAGGGTTTAGAATAATGGCTTATGTAAATGTCCCAAAGGACTTAACAAAAGTAAAAACAAAGGTAGCTCTAAATCTAACAAAAAGACAATTAATTGGCTTTACAATTGCAGGTCTAATAGGCTTTCCAGTATATTTAATGGTAAAAAAAGTGCTGCCTAATGACCTATCTATGTTAATCATGATAGGTGTGTCTTTTCCTATAATATTTGCAACTCTTTATGAAAAGGACGGGATCTATTTTGAAAAATATTTAAAGTATATTATAGATAAGAAAAGACAGACAAGTATAAGGATATACAAGACAGAATGTATTTATGATATAAAGAAACAAAGAAAGGAAAGGAGTAAATGAATCAAATACAGAAAAAACAACAGAAAAAATTAAATCAAGAAAAAAGAAATTTAAAAAACAAAAAGAAGATTTAAAAAGCATTAGTATAAGTCAAAAAAAGATGAAAAAAGCAAATATTTCTAAAGAAAAAGGAAAACCCAAAAAGAGGCTTTCCTTTTTTGGTGGGAAGAAGAAAAAGAGCGTTCAGGAAACAATCCCTTATTTAAGAATGTTGAGAAATGGGATTTGCCAAGTTGAGAAGAACAAATTTAATAAAATGATACGTTTTTTAGATATTAACTACCAGCTTTCAACAGAAGAAGATAAGGAAAGTATATTTAATGAATTTTCAAGTTTTTTAAACTATTTTGATCCAAGTGTTGATATAGAACTTTCATATATTAATCGCATAGGAAAAAATGAAGAAGTAGAAAAAAACATCAATGTTCCGGATAGAAACGATTCATATAATGAAATACGAAAAGAGTACAGGGAAATGCTAAAAAATCAGAGTCAAAAAGGAAATAATGGACTTACTAAATATATGTATATCACCTTTAGCTTACAAGCACAAGATTTAAAAGAGGCAACTACAAGACTTGAAAGAATGGAAATGGATATATTAAATAACTTTAAGCAGATGGGAGTAAAAGCTTATGTATTAAGTGGATATGAAAGGTTAAAGGTTATTCACGATATCTTAAATCCGAATAAGAATTTTGTTTTTTCCTTTGAAGACCTAAAATATAGTGGACTATCTACTAAGGATTATATAGTACCAGCATCATTTAACTTTTCATCTCACAATCAATTTAAAATTGGAGAATACTTTGGAGAAGTAAACTTTCTGCAAATTCTAGCACCTGAATTATCAGATAGATTATTATCAGAATTTTTAGGAGTTGAAGAAAATATGATTGTAACATTTCATATAAATTCCATTGATCAAACAGAAGCTATAAAGATGATTAAAAGAAAAATAACAGACTTGGATAAAATGAAAATTGAAGAAAATAAGAAGGCTATAAGATCAGGATATGACATTGATATTCTTCCAAGCGATTTAATTACCTACGGTAATGATGCTAAGAAACTATTAGTAGAACTTCAAAATCATAATGAGAGAATGTTTGTCATAACTATTTTGTTTACAAATATGGAAAAAAGTAGAAAGAAATTGAGTAATATAATCTTTCAACTAAATTCAATAGCAGGTAGGCATAATTGTGTATTGAAAAATCTTAACTATAGACAGGAACAAGGACTAATTTCTTCCCTGCCACTTGGAAAAAATGAAATAGAAATAAAAAGAGGACTTACAACCAGCTCTACAGCAGTCTTTATTCCTTTTACAACAGAAGAGTTGTGCTTAGAAGGAGAGAGCTTATATTACGGATTAAATGCTTTAAGTCGTAATATCATTATGACAGATAGAAAGCTTTTAAAGAATCCAAACGGTTTAATACTTGGAACACCGGGTAGCGGTAAATCTTTTTCAGCTAAAAGAGAAATTACCAATGCTTTTTTAATCACACAAGATGACATCATTATCTGTGATCCGGAAGGGGAGTATGGAAATTTAACTAAGGCACTAGGTGGAGAAGTTATAAAAATATCGCCAACAAGTAAGGATTATATAAACCCGTTGGATATAAATGTAGACTATGCCGATGAAGACAATCCCTTATCTTTAAAGTCTGACTTTATTCTTTCACTGTTTGAACTTGTAGTAGGAAAGGAAGGGTTAAGTGCAGAAGAAACTTCAGTAATTGATAGATGTCTTCCAATATTATATAAGGATTACTTCGACAATCCAATTTCTGAAAATATGCCAATTTTAGAAGATTTATATAATTTACTTTTAAAACAAGAAGAAAATGTAGGGAAAAAATTAGCGGTAGAAATGGAAATTTATGTCAAAGGCAGCCTCAATGTATTTAACCATAGGACTAATGTAGATACAGGAAATAGAATTCTTTGTTATGACATTAAGGAATTAGGAAAGCAACTTAGAAAAATAGGTATGTTAATTGTTCAAGATCAAGTGTGGAATAGAGTAACTATTAATAGAAATAAGAAGGAAACCAGATATTACTGTGACGAATTCCATTTGCTTTTAAGAGAAGAACAAACAGCCTCATATTCCATAGAAATTTGGAAGAGATTTAGAAAATGGGGCGGGATTCCAACAGGATTAACACAAAATGTAAAGGACCTTTTAGCCAGTCCCGAAATAGAAAATATATTTGATAATACAGATTTTATCTTAATGCTTAATCAAGCTAGTGGTGATAGGGAAATTTTAGCTAACAAGTTAAATATATCTCTTTATCAGTTATCCTACGTAACAAATTCCAATGAGGGAGAGGGATTACTATTCTATGGAAACACAATAGTACCTTTTGTAGATAGATTTCCTAAAGATACAAAATTGTATAAGTTAATGACAACTAAACCAGAAGAATTAAAGGAAGGGATAGAAATTGATAGACAGAGAGAAGTTAAAAACTAACTATATTATTAATTTAGATGCAATTTCTGCTCTAAAGGAATTTCCAGATAAAATATTTGATTGCTGTATTACATCTCCTCCATATTATGGACTTAGAGATTATAAAGCAGAAGGACAAATTGGAAGAGAAGAAAGTCCGGAGGAATATTTAAATAAATTAATTAAAGTCTTTAGAGAAGTAAAAAGAGTATTAAAAAAAGAAGGAACACTTTGGGTAGTTATTGGAGATTCTTATGCAGGTACAAGAAGCAAAAAAAAATATAAAGATCCTAAAAACATAGAAGGAAGAAGTGGTCAAAAAGAGTCTATTACAGAAAAACTCAGTGGCTACAAGGCAAAAGACTTAATGGGGATACCTTGGCAACTAGCTTTAAAATTAAGAGAGGATGGTTGGTATTTAAGAAGCGATATTATTTGGCATAAGGAAAATGCCATGCCTGAGTCTTGTAGGGATAGACCATCAAGGTCTTATGAACATATCTTCCTACTATCAAAAGCAAGAAAGTATTTCTATAACTTTGACGCTATGAAAGAACCAATAAAAGAAATAAGCAAGAAAAGATATATGAGGGCAAGAGGAAAAGATAATAAGTATTTACAAGAAGGCACAGGAGCTAAAAGACAGAGCATAAATGAAGCAAGAGAGTATGGAGAATATATAGGAGATAATGTCCCTAAGTTTAGAAACAATAGAGATATTTGGACTATTAACACCAGTGCGTTTAAAGGAAAACACTATGCGGTATTTCCACCAAAACTGGTAGAACTTTGTATAAAAGCAGGATGTCCTAAAAAAGGCTTAATTCTTGATCCCTTTATGGGTTCAGGAACTGTTGGAATGGTAGCTATTAGGATGGACAGAGAATATATTGGAATTGACATAAACAAAGACTACTGTCAAATAGCTAAAGAAAGGATAGAGAAAAATATGAAATAGGAGGTATATATGAAAAAGAAAGGGAAAGTAAACCCAAGAGATGTACCAAAGACCAAACTTATATCAGAAAAGAAAGAAGAAAGCAATGAAAAATTCAGTAGTACAGAGAGAAAATCAGATTTTTCAAAAAAAGAAATTAATAAAGTAAAAAGCAGGAATAACATAGACAATAATGATGAAAACTCTAAGTATTATTCATCTCATTTGCAAGAAAATAGTCAGGATTTACTCAACGAAAAAGATAAGTCAAATAGAGGAAGAAGACAAAGAAAAAACCATGAGGAAAAATTTGCAGAAGCCTCCTATCATAATGAATATCAGCCAGAATATTCGCAACAGCAGCATAGAAAAATGGAAGAAAATGAGGAAAGTAGATATGGTGAATATTACGGGCAAGAAACAGAATACAGGCTAAGTAACTTTAAAGAAGATTTTAATGATAGACCAAATTCAACTAGCTCTAATTTAAAAAGTAGCACTTCTCCCCAAAAAAATTACAAGGGGAATAGTAATTTAAAATGGAAGAAAAACGTTGAGAGTGAAAGTTTTAATGGAGTGCAAGAGAAAAAAATAAGGAGATTTAGAAAAGAAGAAGATAAGGATTTTAATATAGAGGTAAGTTCAACATATGATCCCTTATCGCAGGACTCAGATAATGATGGTGTCATAGATCGCTATGACATGAACTTTAGTGATAGCAATGTATCATATAGGGACACAAGAGATGACTATAAGTATTTACCATCTTCTGATGTGCAAAGAAAAAATTGGGATGGTTATTCTATTCTTGGTGAGAAAGGGAAAGAAAGCTTTCAAAAAAACACCTTTAAAAAACTTTATCAATCTCAAAGTCAGTTTAAGGATAAAGGGGAAAAAGTAGAATTAAAATCTTTAAATGGGAAGTTTAGAAGAAAATATCTATCATATAAGGCAAATGAAGAAGATAAAAAAATAATTCAAGACCTGAATACTAATAAAAAACAAAATAGCAAATATTTCAAAGGCAAAGTTAGAAATTTAGAAGAAAAAGATATGCTAATGGGTAAGGTTTCTAGTGGGAAATTTAGACAGGATAGCCTATCTGAAGGATTCAAAAGTGAATCTGAAAAAAATAAAGATAAATATAATATAAATAAAAAGAATCAAGAAAAAATAGGCACGAAAAAAGAAATCTTCAAACAGGAAAAAAACGTAATAAAAAATGAGAATCTTGAAGTAGATGAACTTGATTTAAATCATAGTGGAATTTCTAATAAAAACAAGGGAAAGAAAAGACAAATAAAAGACGCTTTTGATAATACTATAAAGAAAAGCAACTTTGATCCAAAGAAAGAATACACCAGGACAAAAAAAGAAGTACAGGATTCTAAAAATGTATCTGAAGAAAATAAGGTAGATACAAAAAATAAAACTAAATTCCATTCTAAAAAAGATAACAAAAGTGAAAAAGATAAGTTTTATAAAAAGGAAGATAAAATATCAAAACTATATGAGAAAAAGAATAAAAAAGAAAAAGAGTTAATTAAGTATAAGAAAAAGTCAAAAAAAGCGGGTTTAGAAAAACCTATTACTTTTGCGAGTGCTATGACGGCAAACTATCTATATAGTGGGAAAGATGATAATGCAGGTGTTAACGCTGCTTATAAGCTTAGTAGAACTACCGAAGTTGTAGGTAGAGAAATTAGCCATTTTAGAAGAAAAAAACCTTTAAAAACTCAAAGAAAAATAAAATCTTTAGAAGGAAAAATTTATAAGAAAGAAAGTAAACTTCTATTTCAAAGAAATTTTGAAGAATTGAAGAAGACTAAAGCTTATCAAAACTCTAATAAACTGAATCGATTTTTTATGAAAAAGAAGTTTCAGAGAGATTTTAGGAAGAAACACGGGGAAGGTTTAGTAAATAGAGTAAAGAAATCTTTCGCTAATATTGGAAAGAAAACATTGGAAGCTTTAAAAAACAAAGGATATAAGCAAATTTTAATTGCCCTTTGTATTTTAGGACTTTTTTTTATGCTATTTCAAGGAATTAGCAATGTTGGCAGTCTTACTTCAGGATTAACAAGTAATGTTATAGCTACAAGCTATCTATCAAAAGAAGAAGTTTTAATGGATATTAACAATGAATTTACAAGTTATGAATATGCCTTACAAGATGAAATAGATAGTATTAAAGAAAATTATCCAAATTATGATGAATATCATATAAAAGGAGATTCTGTTGGTCATGACCTACACGAGCTTTTTAGCTATTTAACAGCAAGATATGGAGAGATTAAGTCAGCTGAAGAGATACAAAAGGAATTAAAAAAGCTATTTAATCAAATGTATGAGAAAAAATATACTTCAAAGTCTATTACAAAATATGACAGTGAAGGAAATCCATACACCTATAGAATTCTAACATTAACTATAAAAAAGAAAAGTATTGATGAAATAGCAAGAGAAGAATTTGCAAACTATGAAACAAATATGGCTCATTATTTAGCATTACTTGATAGTCAGGGAAATATGAGTGGATATTTTGGATCAAGCTATGGGAACTTGGGAGAGATTATAGACAATCCAAACTTTGGAAATCCCGGTCTTGCTTTTGATTCTGAAACTGCCAAAGCCTTATTTAATGAAGCAGAAAAACATATAGGTAAAAGATATGTGTTTGGAGCAAGTGGACCATCTAACTTTGACTGTTCAGGTTTTGTATGTTGGTCATTTACAAAGTCTGGTGTAAAGAGAATGCCAAGAACTACAGCTTGGCTTATTTATAAAAACTATTGTAATCCAATATCTCCAAGCGAGGCAAAACCTGGGGATATTATTTTCTTTAAAGGCACATATAATTCCGGTACGCCAATTTCTCACGTAGGGATATATGCCGGAAATGGAATGATGCTCCATGCAGGAGATCCTATCCAATATACCAGTATAAACTCAAGATATTGGAAAAATCACTTTTATTCCTTTGGTAGACCAAAATAAGGGGGAAGGAGTAAAAATCTATGAATAAAAAATTAATCAGAAACATAGAAAAACAGAAGAATTTAAGAAAGAAAAAAGAAGAAATTGAAATAGAACTTCAGTTATTAGTAGAGGAACAAGAAGAAATAGAAAATTTAGAGGTCATCAAGGAATTTCGAAGTCAAAAAATATCTCTTGATGAATTTTTATTTATTGTTAGAAAAAATAAGGAAGAAGAAAATAGAGAAAGACAAGAACTTAAAAGAAAAGATACAAATGAAAGTGAGGAAAATTTATGAAAAAAATAACAAGTGGAATTTTAGCTGTGATAATGCTACTTGTAAGTCTAGTGAATATAGTGGCTGTAAGTCCTGTATATGCAAGTACAGATTATAAGGTAGAGTGGACGGAAGATGATTTTATGTATTCCTCTGAGGGAAATATAATTGCCTTTAGTGATAAGGGCTTAGAAAAGAAAGAAAAGACAAATATTCTAGTATTTCCTGAAGGAACGAAGTCTATAAATGGAAATTATTCTTTAAGTCATTTAAACGATGAACTTAGATATAAAAGAGAATTTGGACGTGGCAAACATTGGGATAAAGTAATTATTCCTGATTCTGTTAAGCATTTAGGCTATGCTGCCTTTTACGATGCAAGTATAGACGAGGTAAAACTATCAAATAGGCTAACTTATCTTGGTGGTTTAGCATTTTTTAATTGTGGACTTAGAGAAGTGACTTTACCTGATACTTTGGTAAATATTGAACATAATGCTTTTGAAAGAAATAACCTTCAAGAAATAACTATACCGAAGTCTGTAAAGACAATTGAACAATACGCTTTTTCAAGAAATAAATTGCACACTATAAAAGTTTTAGGCAATCCAAACATTAACAGTAAAGGAGTATTCCATAATCAAGATGTTGAA
>NZ_HE978619.1:128695-155376 GCF_000307225.1 Anaerococcus vaginalis | reverse complement strand
CCAACAATACAAAAACAAGTTAAAGATGAAAAAGAATTTGCAGTTTTCCAAGTTGACAAAAACTTTTATAACATTATCAACAAAGATGGTAA
This sequence comes from Anaerococcus vaginalis, assembly GCF_000307225.1. Taxonomy (GTDB): domain Bacteria; phylum Bacillota; class Clostridia; order Tissierellales; family Peptoniphilaceae; genus Anaerococcus; species Anaerococcus vaginalis_B. Next base: position 155,284 of record NZ_HE978619.1, on the reverse strand, counting down.
GACAACAGTCTATATGGATGTAAAAACTTATGTGGATCAAGGAAGAACTATGATTCCAGTAAGATATATCGCTTATACTCTAGGTTTTAATGTTGAGTATGACAACTCTACTCGTGAAGCTATTTTCTCCAATAAAGAGAATAATATCCTAGCTAAAAAGACATTAAGACTAAATATTGATACTGGTGTTATGAAAGATTCAGATGGTAAAGTCTACAATTCAGATGTTAAGCCAGTTATTATAAATGGAAGAATCCATGCTTCAATTTCAAACATTGCTAAAGCTTTTGGAGCAAGTCATGGAGATATTAAAGATGGTAAAAACCAAACAATAGAATGGGACAATGCTAGAAAAGCAGTCTATGTATTTAAAAATGTAAAATAAGAAAGGATAGAAAAATGAATAAGAGTATTAAACGAGGAGTAGCCATAGCGTTACTCCTTTTTACATTTACAGTACCAGCAACTACATTTGCAATGACAAATGAAGGGCAAATAGAAAGTCAAAACGAATCAATCTATGAACCACAAAAAGAAGAATTTGAAAAAATGTTGAAAGATGATGTTTTTACACCGTCAAAAGAAGAAATTCCTTATCAAGATGTTCCAAGAATACCAGGAAATACAAGTGAAGCAAATAAGCCTTCAAATAATCCTCCAAAGAAAACCCCACTTGTAAAAGGTGGTAATACAAAGGCAGTAAATAATCTTGCGACACAAGAAAATAAGGCAAGAGGTTCAGTAATTGAAAATGTAGATAGGAATGGAAAAGATATAACACCAAGTGGAGATACAGAAAAAGATAAAGAAAATCCAGTAGATGTGAGACAATTTTTAACATTTCAAACTAAAAGTGGAAAAACTATGCACCTAATAGTGGATCACTCATCAAATCAAGATAATGTAAGGCTATTGACAGAAGTAGGAGAGAAAGACCTACTTAATATGATTGAATCAGAAGACAAAAATACTATAAAGGTTGAAGAGCCTAAGAAAGAAGAAGTAAAAAAAGAAGAACCTAAGACTGTTCCAGTAAAAGAAGAAAAGAAAAGTGGAATAGGTTCATTTCTAATTATTGCACTTGTAATTGGAGGAGTTATAGGAGCAGGATACTATTTTAAGGTAGTCAAAGCTAAGGAAGATAAAATGTTGGAAGACTTTGAAGAAGATGATAAGGATTATATTAGTGAGTCAGAAGATGAATCTGACAATGAAGAAAGTAATGAAGAATCTTTAGATGAAGACGATGAAGATGAACTATTATAATAATTTTTAAAAGTTTGAGCGAGAGAGAAATCTTTCGCTCTTTTTTTATTTATGGAGGTATTAATGAAGTTAGTAATAGCAGAAAAGCCAAGTGTAGCAGTTACAATTGCAAAAGTAATTGGAGCAAGAACAAGAAAAAACGGATATTATGAGGGGAATGGATACATTGTTTCATGGTGTGTCGGTCATTTAATTCAAATGGCAAGTCCAGATAAGATAGACGAAAAATGGAAGAAATGGACGATAGACACTCTTCCTATAATTCCAGAAGAATATATTTATGAAGTATCTAAAAGCACTAAAAAACAATATGGAGTTTTAAAAAAACTTTTAAACGATAAGAATATCGATACAGTTATAAATGCTTGTGATGCTGGAAGAGAGGGAGAACTTATTTTTAGGCTTGTATATAATCAAGCTAAATGTAAGAAGAAGATTCAAAGACTTTGGATATCTTCAATGGAAAACAAGGCTATTGAAGATGGCTTTAGAAATCTTAAAGACGGAGAAAACTTTGAAGACTTATATAGATCAGCAAGTGCAAGAGCTATTGCAGATTGGCTGGTGGGAATGAATTTAAGTAGGCTTTATTCTTGCATTTACAAGGAAACATATTCAGTTGGTAGAGTACAAACACCAACTCTATATTTAATAGCTAAAAGGGATAGTGAAATAAACCTATTTAAGAAGCAAAAATATTATACAGTTGACCTATCTTATGAAGGATTGAAACTTGTATCAGATAGGATTGATAGAATTGAAGTTGCAGAGCAACTATTAAATCTACTAGAAGATGAAATAGTTATTACAGAGGTAGAAGATAAAGAAATAAGCACAAAACCAGATAAGCCTTATGATCTCACTACCTTACAAAGAGAAGCAAATAAATATTTTGGATATTCAGCGAATGATACTTTAAATCTGGCACAAGCTTTGTATGAAAAAAAGCTAATCACATATCCAAGAACGGATAGCAGGTATTTAACCGATGATATGGTTACTACTATAAAAGAATTATTAGAAGGACTTGAAGATGATTTTAAAATCAATGAATCAAATTTTAAGTCTATTTTTAATTCATCTAAGGTTACAGACCACTATGCAATTATTCCTACTATAACAGGTATTGGAAAAGCTAAAGATATATCTGATAAAGAAAGCAAAATCTATAATCTAATTAAGGATAAATTACTTGCTTCATGTTCGGATAACTTTAAGGAATCAAGTAGAAAAATCAGATATGAATATGATAAGTTTAGCTTTAATGCAAGTGGCAAGACTATGATCGATGAAGGTTATACAAAGTATCTAAAGTCCTATGGAAAGGAAAGACAAGAAAATGAATTACCAGATATAAAGACTGGAGATAAAATTAGGCTAACTTCTAAAAATATATCAGAGAAATTTACCAAAGCTCCAAGTCATTATAATGAAGATACACTTTTAAAGGCTATGGAGAATGCAGGAGTAGAATCCTTGGATAAAGATATAGAAGTGGAGAGAAAAGGATTAGGAACACCAGCCACAAGAGCAGGAATTATCGAAAATCTTATCCATAAGGACCTTATAAGAAGAGATAAGAAAAATCTACTTGTAACAGAAAAAGGCAATAGACTTGTATCGATTGTAGAGAATAAATTTAAGTCAGCAGAAACAACATCTGAATGGGAAATGAAACTTGCAAAGATTAGTTCTGGCGAAGTAGATAAAGAAGACTTTTTAAGAGAAATAGAAGATAGTATAAGGGAGCTTGTAGATAGGTACAAGAATAATCTAAATGAATAAGGTGAAAATATTAGAGCTTTTCGGTGGCATAGGTGCTATTAGAAAAGCTTTTATTAATTTAAAGATACCTTATGAAGTTGTTGATTATGTAGAAATAGATAAGGCTTGTGTTAAATCATACAACACACTTTATGGAGAAGACTATAAGTCAAAATCAGTAGTAGGATATAAAGCACCTAATAAGAAGATAGACTTAATAATGCATGGAAGTCCTTGCCAAGACTTTTCAAGAATAGGGAAAAAGCAGGGAGGAGTAAAGAATTCAGGAACTAGATCAAGCTTACTATTTGAAACAATTAGAATAATCAAAGAAATGAAAGATAAACCTAAATGGATAATTTGGGAAAATGTAAAGGGAGTCCTTGATAGAAATATGAGGGACTCCTTGTTTATTTATCTAAAGGAGTTAGAAGACCTTGGATATGAAAGTAAGTATGAAATTTTAAATGCAATGGACTTTGGGATACCTCAAAAAAGGGAGAGGATATTTGTTGTTTCATGTCTAGGAGCAAATAACTTTTCTTTTAATAAATTGGAGAGGAAAGAAACTAGACCACTAAGTGAATTTTTAGAAAAGGATGTAAGTGAACTTTATACAATGACCCAACCCTATATGCTGAAATTTTTAAATAAAAGCATAGATAACAGTTTTAGAGGGCGACTCAAAGTGATTAAAGATTTTTCTTATACTATTTCTACAAAACAAATGAGAGTTCCTAATTCTGGAATAATAGATATTGGAAATGGTCAGTATAGGTATTTAACAGAAAGAGAATGCCTAAGACTAATGGGTTTTGATGATAGTGATATTGACAAATTAGAGGAAGCACATCCAAGAAGAAAAAATTGCACATCAAGCAAGCTATATAAGCAGGCCGGCAATTCTATTGTGGTCGATATTTTAATGGCTATTATAAAAGAAATTCATAGAATGGAGGTAGAAAATGCAAGTAAATGATTTTAAGAATATACAAGAAGCAATAAAGTATGAAATTTTGCAAGATGAAAAAGAATATTTAAAACTCTTAAAGGTTATAGGTAATAATCAAAAATATGATTTTTCTAGCCAACTAAGTATATATAACAAAGAACCTGAAGCTAGAGCTTGTGCGACCTTTGATATGTGGAAAAAATATTTTGGCAGAGTTGTTATGAGAGGTCAAAAGGGTATTCCAATTTTAGTTGGAAGTGATATAAGTCAAAGAGTTTCATATATTTTTGATATTAGTCAGACCACATCAATGGATAGGAATATTAATGAGGTTAGCCTATGGCAGTTTGACCACGAAAACCATAAGGAGGCGTTAAAAGAAATAATAAGAGATTATTCATATGAAGATAGTGATTCACTCAATGAAAATATATTTTCTTTGAGTCGAATTTATGGAGATGAATACATTAATTTAGCTCTTGCTGATTTGAGAATAGACATAGAGGATAGACTTAGTTTTGAAAAGTTTATGAGAGACTCAATATCTTATGCAGTAGCTAATAGGTTTAATACAGTATATCCTATGGATATGGAAAATTTAAAAAATAATTTTTCTAGGATTAATACAATTTCTTTAGAGCAGATAGGTCTTGTAATATCAAGGGTTAGCGAAGAGATTATAGATAAAACGATAGAAAAATCCAAGGAAATGGATCGAGTTAGGCTGCTGACAGAAAGGGCCGCTGCCGACTATAATAGAGATATAGAAAATATAAATGAAGATAGAGGAGGTCAAAATGATTTATATAGACGAGATGATAGGTCAAGAATTAGAGATGGACGAGTTTTCACAGATGGAAGCGACAGAGGAAATAGCGATGAAGATCGAAGAGAAAACCTTGGACATGATGGAGAAGGATCTGGAATTTATGGAGAGATATCCGAATCCGACATACGCAGTTCTAAGACTGTCTTACCTAGTAGGGAGCGAGGACATGGAGAACTGGAAGAAACTTCAGGAAATGTACGAGGAGAAAACACTTTTGAACCATCTGAAAGAAATTCAGAATCAGGCAGTGGACTTTATCAAGAGAGAGAAAGTCAAAATGATGAAAGCACAAGGATTGACAGAGAAGATGAAAAGAGAGAATCCAGAGGAATACCAAGGACAGATGAACAACTTGATGGCAACAGTGAAGAGAATGGCAATCAAGGAATACGTGGAAGCTTAGAAAATGAAATAAGCCAAGAAAAGGAAGCTGATGAAGCTTCTTTTTTTGATGACAAAAACACTGAAAATAGAAAAGATTATTGGATTGTAGAATTTAATGAAAACCACGAATTAGTTCCCGATTATAGTGGGCAGATAGTAACTAAAGAATTAATAAATGTCCTAATACAAAAGGATATTGATGTTAAAGACCATAATCAAACTCTTGGAGAAAATGAATTTGGAGAAATGACTGATGATTATATCGGATATTTCAAATTCTATTTTGACCACTATGTAGACGGAGAAGTTGTCGAGCATTATAGGATTGACCTTGGTGATGGTGAAGAAGTAAATGAGCGTGAATTTTCATATTTAGAAGAGCAAATTGCACTAAGCGAGGAAAAATCATTACAAGAAGAAGTTAAGGAAAAGATAGAACCTAAATTTAAGATAGGCGATCAGGTTAGATATAAAGATAAGGACTTTACCATTACAGACTTTGATGAACTAAGTGGAGGACTTAAAACTGTAACCATTAGAGATAATATGGAATATATGGGAGGTATGATTAGGGGTTCGGAAGTAATTCCATATAGAAACGATTCATACCTTGAAGAAATCTTTGAAAATCTAAGTCAAACCTCAGAAAAACTAGCAGTAAAGGTTGGAAAAGAATTTATTTTAGAAGATGAGGATATCTTTGATGGAATTAACTTAATTGAAACTGGAACTAAAGTAGAAGTTAATGGGGAAGAATATCCTTTATATAAGGGTGAAACATTTGAAGAAAGTAGAAAGATTGATGACCTTTTAGGTAGTGGAAATTATGAGATATACAAATTATCTGAGTATGAAAAACAAATTGAAAGACAAGTAGAACAAGAAAGCTTTATAGATAACCACAATCCCGAAATTGACCAAATGATGGATAGGTATAATGTCCCAAGATCAGCAGCCGAAAACTTATTGAGGGGTAAAGAAGATTTAAAAAATCTAGGCTATGAACCTAATAAGGAAAGGCTAAGCTTTGCTAGAAATTATGACTTAAAAAATCATATCTACTCAGAATACCTAACACCATCAGAAAAGCTAGATAAAAATATCAAAGCTATTAAAATGCTAAAAAGACTTGAAAATGAAAATAGGAGTCCACGAGAATATGAACAAGCCTATCTTGCTGACTATCTAGGTTGGGGTGGTCTTGCAGATGTCTTTGATGAAGAAAAGGGAGGTCAATGGCTTGAAGCAAGAAATATTTTAAAAGAAAATCTAACAAATGAAGAGTATTTGAATGCTAAAGAGTCTACTTTAACATCATTTTATACACCTAGAGAGGTAATGGACGGAATATATAAGACTCTAACAGATATGGGATTTAAGACTGGAAATATCCTTGAACCATCTGCAGGAGTCGGTAATTTTATTGGTAATATGCCAAGTGAAATACGAAATTCTAAAGTTTATGGAGTAGAAAAAGATAGTCTAAGCGGAAGAATAGCAAGAGAACTTTATCCTGAAGCTAATATTCAAATTAAAGGTTTTGAAGAAACAAATTTCTCAAATAACTTCTTTGACTTGGTAATAGGAAATGTTCCCTTTGGAGATTTTAAAGTTAACGATCGTGAATATAACAGAAATAACTTTCTGATTCACGATTATTTTTTCGCAAAGTCAATAGATAAGGTTAGGAATGGAGGAATTATTGCCTTTATAACCTCATCTGGAACTATGGATAAAAAAGATGAATCTGTTAGAAAATATATTAATGCAAGATGTGAATTTTTAGGAGCTATGAGGCTTCCTAATACAACATTTAGAGGACTTGCTGGTACAGAAGTTACTTCAGATATTATTTTCTTAAAAAAGAGAGATTCAGTTATAGAAAGAGATGATGATTGGATACACCTAGCAACTGATAAAAAGGGTTTTACTTATAATAAATACTTTGTAGATAATCCTCAAATGGTATTAGGGGATATGAAAGAAGTATCTGGTAGATTTGGAAATACTATTACTTGTGATGAAAAAGAAGACGTAAATCTAAAAGATTTAATGGATCTTGCAAGTAAGGAAATATCTTCAAATTCAAAATATGAAGAGGTCGATCTATTGGAAGATGAAGAATTAAGTCTACCAGCAACAGACGATGTTAAAAACTTTTCTTATACCATTATTGACGAAGATGTTTACCTAAGAGAAAACTCAGTCTTAATTAAGCAGAATATATCAGATAAAAACAAAGAAAAGATAAAAGATTATCTTGATGTAATGAATGCATTAAAAGATGTAATAGAAAAGCAAAAGGACGATTTTTCTGATGAAGAAATAAAAGAGTCACAAGCAAAGTTAAATGAAGTCTATGATAACTTTTCAAAGAAACATGGCTTCATTAACTCCTTATCAAACACTAGAGCCTTAAAGGAAGACTCAAACTTTCCCTTGGTTTCTTCAATAGAAATACTTGATGATGAGGATAATTTCAAAGCTAAGAGTGATATATTCTCAAAAAGAACAATAACAAAGGCAAAAGTAGTAGACCATGTAGATACTTCCCTTGAAGCCTTAGTCTTATCAGTTTCACAAAAGGGATATGTAGATTTTGAATATATGGAATCTATCACTAACAAAGATAGGGACACCTTAATTGGTGAGCTTGAGGGAGAGATATTTTTAGATATTAAGGACACAGACTTAATAAATAACAGAATGCCTTTTGAGAACTTTAACAATGACGATCCATTTCATTTTTCATATGTATCGGCTGATGAATATTTAAGTGGAAATATTAGAGAAAAGATTGGCTACCTCAATTCATATATCGGAGAAATTGAAAATGTAATAGATTTAGCACCTTCTGAAAAGAAAGACACATTATCAAACGAGTTAGGTAAACTCAAATATCAAAGAGAGAAATTACAAGAAGTTATGCCTGAAGAACTCACTGCTTCTGATATAAATGTGAGGTTAGGAGCAACATGGATACCTCAGAAAGATATAGAAGACTTTACCTTTAATCTTTTGAAAACACCTGGTTATGATAGGTGGAATATAAATGTTAGGTTCTCGCCACACACAAGTGAATGGAATATTGAAGGTAAAAGTGTTGACTCGGCTAATGACCTTGCTAACATGACTTATGGTACAAGTAGAGTAAATGCCTATAAGCTAATTGAAAATGCTCTTAATCTAAAAGATACAAAGGTATTTGACCAAGTAATAAATGATGATGGTTCTAAGACTTCTGTATTAAACAAAAAAGAAACTATGCTTGCAAGTCAAAAGCAGGAACTGATTAAAGAAGAATTTAAGAATTGGATATTTGAAGAGCCTGATAGAAGATATAGGCTAGAAAAGATTTATAATGAAAAATTTAACTCAATTAGAAATAGAGAATTTGATGGTTCTAACTTAACTTTTGATGGAATGAATACTGAAATCAGACTTCGAGAACATCAAAAAAATGCCATAGCAAGAACTCTTTATGGTGGAAATACACTACTTGCCCATGTAGTAGGAGCAGGAAAAACTTTTGAAATGGTAGCTTCTGCTATGGAATCTAAAAAGTTAGGACTTGCAAGTAAATCATTATTTGTAGTTCCTAACCATCTAACCACTCAAATTGGTAGGGAGTTTATGCAATTATATCCGTCAGCAAATATTATGGTGGCCGATAAAAAAGACTTTCAACCTAAAAATAGGAAAAGATTTATTGGTAGGATTGCAACAGGAGAATATGATGCGGTCATCATAGGACACTCTCAATTTGAAAAAATACCAATGTCCAAGGAATACCAGGTAAGGCATATACAAGACCAAATAGATGATATAGTTTCCTTTATTGACGAGAATAAAAGAAATAGAGGAGAAAATTTTACAGTAAAACAACTAGAAAAGACAAAGAAGAAACTCTTGGTAAGGCTTGAAAAACTAAATGATGACTTTAAAAAAGATGATGTAATAACCTTTGAAGAGCTAGGAGTAGATAAGTTATTTATAGACGAAGCTCATAATTACAAAAACTTATTCTTGCATACAAAGATGAGAAATGTTGCGGGTATCGGTCAGAGTGAAGCCTTTAAGTCTTCGGATATGTATATGAAATGTAGGTATATGGACGAAATGACAGATGGAAAGGGAGTTGTATTTGCTACTGGTACACCAATATCAAATTCAATGACAGAGCTTTATACTATGCAAAGATATCTTCAATATGACGATTTAAAGGCAAGAGGATTAGAACATTTTGACGCTTGGGCTTCTACTTTTGGAGAAACAGAAAACACCTTTGAATTATCTCCAGAAGGCACTGGATATAGGCAAAAGACAAGATTTTCAAAGTTTTATAACTTGCCAGAACTGATGTCTATGTTTAAAGAAGTAGCAGATATAAAGACCTCAGATATGTTAAATTTGCCAGTACCAGAAGCAAATTTTGAAGTTATTAAAACAAAACCTACTGAGGAACAAAAAGAAATATTAGAAGCTATTTCAGAAAGAGCAGACGCAGTTAGAAATAACCAAGTAGAGCCAACAGAAGATAATATGTTAAAGATTACAAATGATGGTAAGAAACTTGCTCTAGATCAAAGAATAATAAATCCACTACTTCCAGATGATCCTAATTCAAAGGTAAATGTATGTGTAAAAAATATCTTTTCGATCTGGGATAAGACAAAAGAAAATTCATCGACACAATTAGTATTTTCAGATATGTCTACACCAAAAGGAGATGGAGAATTTAATATCTATGATGATATTAGAAATAAGCTAGTGAATATGGGAATACCAAAAGAAGAAATAGCCTTTATCCACGAAGCAGCTACAGACAAACAAAAAGATGAATTATTCTCTAAAGTAAGAAGAGGAGAAGTAAGAGTCTTATTAGGCTCTACTCAAAAAATGGGAGCAGGTACAAATGTACAAAATAAATTAATAGCCTTACACGATTTAGACGTCCCTTGGAGACCGTCTGACCTAGAGCAAAGAAGTGGTAGAATTGTTCGTCAAGGCAATGAAAATGATAAAGTTAATATCTTTAGATATGTAACAGAAAATACTTTTGATGCTTATTTATGGCAGACAATAGAAAATAAGCAAAAATTCATTTCTCAAATTATGACAAGCAAGACACCTGTGCGTGTTGCAGAAGATGTTGATGAAGCAAGCCTATCTTATTCAGAAATTAAGGCTCTAGCTACGGGGAATCCTCTAATTAAAGAAAAAATGGATTTAGATAACGAAGTTACAAAATTAAAAATGCTTGAAGCAAACTACAAGTCTAATAAATATAAGCTTGAAGATAAGGTAAATAAATTTTATCCTCAAAGTATTTTAAAAACTGAAATGGAAATACAAGCAGTTAAAGAAGATATTGCAAGTATTGAGAAATTAGGAGAAGGAGATAGCAAATTCACCTCAATCAGTCTTGGGGCAAATAAGATTTTAGATAAGAAAGAGGCTGGAGAGAAGCTACTAGAAGAAATAAAAAAGGTAAAGATAAATGATAGCAAGGTTATTGGTAAATATAGGAATTTAGACTTACAAGTTTCATATAACTTTATGACTAATACTCACACCTTTAAACTTCTAGGAAAAGCAGAATACTTCGGAGAGTTTTCAAACTCTACTGATGGTAATATAACAAGGCTTGATAATGCAATTGAAAAAATGCCTGCAAGACTTGAAAGGTTGAATCAAAACCTTGAAAACTATAAAGAATCTTTAGAAAATGCCAAAGTAGAATTAACTAAACCATTTGAAAAAGCAGATGAGTTAAGGGATAAGACACTAAGACTAGCTGAGATTAATAAACTTTTAGATATGGGAGAAGTAGAAGAATTAGAAAACCAATCACCATTATTAGAAGATTTAAAGAGGGCGATAGTTGATTATTCTAATTACGAGTTCTCAGAATCTAATAGCTATGAAGACTTTGAGAAATTATACCCTGATTTAAGCCATATAGGACTTGCCTATACAGAAACGCCAGATGGTAAGCATTCGATTCAATATGAGGTAAATTTGGAAGAAAAAACATGGACTCAGTATGTAGACAATGTAGCTATTAGAACAGAATCTTTTGTAGAAGAAGATATATCTAACTCACAAGCTATTAAAGATATGACCGAAGCTATAAAGATGTCTAGTTTTGATGATCTGGTATCAGTAGATGAAGAAGATTTAAAACAAGCACTGGGCTTAGAAATAGATGATGACGGAAACTTCTATGATCCACTAGCAAAAGATCTTGATAATGATGGAATACCAGATAGGTATGACAATGATTTTAAAGATAGTGATTACTTTGAATCAACTTATGATGTAGAGGATAATCTTCACGCAAGGGAAGAGAAACCATCAATATTGGGACAAATATCAAAATTCAAATCAGAAGAAGAAAAGGATATAAATCAAGAAAAAAATGAAAAAGGACAAGAAAGATAGAGGAGAGCGAAAGGCTCTCCTTATTTAGTACAAGGAGGAAATTATGGAATACAAAGATATTAGAGAAAACTTAGAAGAAATGATGAATGATAATTACAAGGATTTTATAAAAGCACTTGTGAGTATAGAAAAAGGTGTTAATGATGAAAAGGCACTTGAAGAAGTCTATGTTTTATTTATGATCAAAGACACAACAGGTCTATTAAATGATGACTTTGACTATATGATTGATGATATGAAAGAACAAGGTAAGATTGTTGAAAATGTAAGTGATTTTGAAGAAAAAGATGATCTTATAAATCTCGTTGGCAATATAGCTGGAAAAGTAGAAAATCTTGAAAGAGAAAATGCTAATGGAGAAAAGTTCAAGGTAAGCAACTTTTCAATTGTTTCAAAAGATGACGATGGGAATAAAATTTATACCAATTGTTCAGCCTATGGAGATAAGACAAAAGATTTAGAGAACCTAAAACAAGGAGATTTTGTTAAAATCTTCGGACAAGTAAAAACAAGCATTGATAACAACGGAAAGGAACATAAAAATGTTCGTATTTTGTCTTCTAAGCTCTTAAAAGCAAAAGAACAAGTAAAGAGTCAAGATAAAGATAAAAAGTCCATATTAGGGCAAATAAAAAGCTTTAAGACAGACGATAAAACTAAATCAAATAAGAAATACCATAGCAAAGGTGCAGAAAGATAAATGTCGGCAGTCTTCGGACTGCCTTTATTTTTTTTGCTCATTTAAACAGATTGTATAATGACGTCATAAGTCGACTTAGGAAAATGTTGAAGATATTATTTTGTTAGTTCATGATTAGGATATCTGGATATATTTAAATCAAGAGATCTTGATGTTATATAACATATAATGTCATAAGTAGATGATTATATAGAGGCATCAATAGTCAAAATAAGAATACTTAGAAAAATTCAATTAAGCTATTGACGACTAATGCTATACGGCATATAATATAGACAAGGATACTATATGACATATAGCATAATAAGTTTAAAAGTGAGGTGATTGGGATTGTTTGAAATAGATACTCGAGTTTTGGAGCTATGTGTTTTAATAGCGATCGATAAGGAAGATACCTATGGGTACAAGTTGACCCAAGAGTTATCAGATGAATTTAATATTTCAGAATCTACCGTTTATCCAGTATTAAGAAGGTTGCAAAAATCCAATTATCTTGCAACATATAATAAATCCATAAATGGAAGAAGTAGGCGATATTACACTTTAACGGATGATGGAAAAAAAGAATTGGAGAAGCAATTAGAAAGCTGGTCAAAGTATAAAAATACAGTAGATGATTTTATTATGAAAAGTAAGGAGGGTAGAGATGATTAGGAAATCTTTTTTACAAACTTTGGATAAAAAATTAAAGAAATTTGATAACAGAGAAAGAGAAGAGGCAATTCTATTTTACTCAGAGTTATTTGATGAAATGAATTTAGCGGATGAAGATCAAATACCAAATCAATATGATGTAAATAAAATTGCCAGGGAATTAAATTTATCTATGAAAATAGATAACTGGGAAGATGAAAACAGTTCAATTAAGAAAATTTTTAAAGGGATACCAATAATTACCTTAAGTATTTTATCACTACCAACAATTTTGGTAGGATTAATAGTATTCTTGGCTTTGTTATTTACAGCTATTTTTTTAATAGCTGCTACTTATTTCACGGTAATCTTATTGGTTATTGGAACAGTAAAAAATTTCTTTTTAGGTGGATTCTCGATAGCAAGTTTATGTTTGCTACTGGGAGTAATACTTTTAGTTATTTCAGCAACAGGGATATTGATTGAAATAATTAACCTAATTGGGAAATTAATAATAAAAAGAATCAAGGAAAGAAATATCAATAGTTAGAAAGGGGTTTCAATATGAAAAAGAAATTATGGATTACCTTGGCATTAGGTATAGTTTTAACTCTTGTCGGATGCAACATGGGAGGAAAGCTAAATCTAAAATTATCTGAAGATGAATATTATATTGACAAAAAGGGGTTAGATCCTATAGTGGCATCTAGTTATACAGAAACAAAAACATTTGAAAAAATCAAAGAATTACAAATTGATACAAATATTACAAATATAGAGTTAATATCCAATACAAGTGAAAATTACAATGTAGAGATTGAAAATTTAAAATCAGAGTATGTGAGTCCTATAGAGGTCGAAGAAAAAAATAGTGTAATTAGTATCTCTAACAAGCTATTAAAACAAAAACCAATAGGAATACTAGACGAAGAATCATCTAAATTGAAATTGGTAATTGAGGGACCTATCGAAAACATAGATAAGATTTCTATAAATAATAGAGTTGGTTCAATAAGTATTAAAGATGTAAAGCTTAAGAATGTAGGGATTAAGGGTAATGCAATTGATGTTGATTTTACTGATTCAACGATTAACAAATTAAATCTTGAATTAGAATTATCAGATTTAAGTATGAGTTCTACAAATATTAGTGATGGTAAACTAAATTTAAATAAATCTCGAATCTTTGGAGAAAAAAATGAGTTTAAAGGAGACAACATATTGAATTTCTCTATTGTTGAAGGCGAACTTGGTTTAAAAAATTATGATGAGATATTTAATCAAAATACGCCCAATAAAATAAAATTAGAAGGTAAACTAAATAGATTTGAGTTTATCAATGAGAGGTGAAAAGAACATGAAATATATTAAAGCTGAGATTTTTAGAATTTTTCATACAAGAAATTATCTTAAATTTATCGCTGCTACTACATTGATATTATTAGGAAGTATGATTTATTCATCTATAGACTCTAATTCTGGAGAATATTTTGAATCTATGGAAACCTTTTTAAAGATTGTTAGTATTATAATTTCAATTTTTTTCAGTGTAACTATTTTTAAGAAAAAAGATATAAAAGTAGAGCTACTATCAATGGGGCTTAGTAGAAAGCACATATTTGTATGTGACCTTATTACTTTACAAATTTTTACTCTTTTTTCTATAGTAATAATGGGAGGATTGATTTTATTATTCAGTTTATTAAAAAATCTAGTAGGATCTGAATCCATTGGAGGATCATATATCGGATTTGTCTATTTCTTGATTAGAATGATAGTATTGATGATAAATGTAAACAATGGTGTCATGGGATTAACTTATTTATTGAACAATGTGGCTCTAGGCATTGCAACTTCCTTTGTTATAATTCCATCAGTTTTTCAAATCGGAATGTATATGACTGAAGGAAAAATCTACGATGTATTTAATAACCTTCTTCTAATACAACCATTTAAGCTATTAGATTTAGGATTGGCAACAGAGCAAATTGGAAATAGCTTTATGAAGACAGCTGGTATTAGTTTTGTTTTTGTCTTTGTAATTTATCTAATAAGCGGATATGTAAGATTTAGTAGAAAAGAAATCAATTGAGGTGGATTATGGATGCTATAGTAAAAACAGACAATCTTTCAAAAAAATATAATGACAAATACGCTTTAAATAACTGTTCACTAACAGTCAATAGAGGAGATATCTATGGTATAATTGGTAAAAATGGTGCTGGAAAATCAACACTGATGAAAATTCTCTGTGGAATTACCGAGAAAACTCAAGGTGATTATGAATTGTTTGGAGGGAAGAATCTTTCAGAAGGAAGAAAGAAAATTGGAGCAATTTTGGAAAATCCAACCTTGTTTGGTAATTTGACAGGTAAAGATAATTTGAGATATTTTGCCATTCAAAAAGGCATTACTAATGAGAATACTATAAAGAAATCTTTAGAATTAGTTGGATTAAGCTACGAAGATGGTAAGGTAGTTAAAAACTATTCAGTTGGTATGAAGCAGAGATTAGCTTTGTCTGTGTGTCTTTTAGGGAAACCAGAACTTCTAATTTTAGATGAACCTATCAATGGAATAGATCCTAAAGGTATAGTAGAAATAAGAAGCTTATTAAAAAGACTAAATAAGGAAAATGGAGTTACTATTATTATTTCTAGTCATGTGCTTCCAGAGTTGGAAAACTTGGTAAATAAAATAGCGATTATTAATGACGGTCAAGTGATAGATAAATTAAGCTTGGATGATTTGCATAACAGAGATTTTGATTATATAGAAATCTGCACTTCAGATATTGATAGAACAGTAGAAATATTAAAGGAACAGGAAATCTCCAAAATTGATATTCAAAATGACAGGATTCGAGTTAAAGAAAATATAGAAGACAGTTCAGAGGTTGTTAGTCTATTAGTTAATAATGGCATAAAAGTCTATGAAATTTTTAGAAAAGAAGAAACATTGGAAGAATTTTATTTAAGAAATATAAGCTAATTATTTTAGTAGGGGTATAAAGATGATAAAAATATTAAAAAAATATTAAAGAAACAATTATTCTTACATTGTTATCTAGTTTTTTTGTTTTAGCTAGTACGGTAGGTGCATTGTTAATAGCTAAAAGTCTTGATTTTTTATTAAAACAGAATTTTTATCAATTTTTATACTATATTTTATTGTCTTTTATTGCTTGGATATCAGGTTTATTCTCAAATTATATTCGTAGAATTAAAGAAGAGACTCTAACACAAAAAATTTGTACTGATCTGAGAAGTGCTGCTATTAAGAAGCTGGTTTCAGAATTTTCAAGTAATTCAAAACAAGATAAGTTCGTAAATTATGATGAATATGTAAATTTATGTACAAATGATATAGAAATAATTAGTGATGGGATGGGTTGTTTTTAGATTCAAATTTAACTGTTGTAATGATTACTCATAGACTAAATGATAATATAGCTATGTTGTCAGATAACATATATACTTTGTAAAAAACGGGAATGTCAACTTTTATGAGTAATAGTTTATATAAAGAATTGACTTCCCCTAATTTTTTATCTTTCTACTTCCTTCCCATAATAATTTTCATAGTTTTTTCTATACTGAACAAGGTCAGAAAATTGTTCTTTATTCAAAGAATACTCTTGCATAAGGGTGTTCTTTTTTTCTTGTAATTTATCGAGTCTTGTTAATATTTCTTTTGTGTTTGGTAGTTTTTTATAGTTTTCTAAAATTTTTTTTGCGGTTATTTTATAGACGGAAAGTTCACTATAATATTCTTCTGCAAATTGCTTGTCTTTAGGATTTTTCTTGTGGTATTTATAGATTTCACGATACTTATTTATAGTATTTATATTTTCCATATCTTGAGATAAACTCTTAATTTTAGCTTCAATCTTCTTTATTTTATCTAATAAGTCTTGTCTATCATCAGCAGATTTTTTGATTAGATCATCGAGTTGAGTAATTGAATTAATTCCTTGTTCTCTAAGTTTAATTATTGAATCAGCCATTGTTTTGATATTGTGTTTTCTTGCCCAAACTTCATAGCCTTTAGAGGATTGAGCTTTTTCATTAGTAGATATATCAATAACATTCCCTACACGCTTTTTAATAGGATTAGCTTTATTTTTAATTGCTAAATCTATTCTTTCTTTGATTTTCTCTTCAGTATAATCTTCACCGACGGTCTTCGATCTTGTAAATCTTTGCTTATCTTTATGACGAAAAGCAATATGTTTCCCAAACTTAATTTCATAATCAAGAGATTTCATATTTTCCAAAAACTCTTCCCACGATTTAGACTTATTAATCATTCTATCTATATCAAATTGCAGTTTAGATTTCCAAGAATATCCTTTCTTGTTTTGCTCATATTCGTACCAAGATTTACCAGCAGTTTTATATTTTCTCTTGTAAGCTTCATAATATTCATCAATGACTGAGAGCTTATTTTCTTTACATAATTCGTCACTTTGAAACCTGATTTTATGGTAAGTTTTTTTATTAGATTGGTAGCATTTACCAGTCTTGTAATTAACATTATTAAAAATAATATGGTTATGGATATGCCCTCTATCTATATGAGTTGCAAGAACAAATTCATAATCTTCTTTTAAAATTTTCTTACATAATTCCATTCCAATTTCATGAGCTTTTATAGGATCAACCTCTCCTGGTAGAAAAGATTGAATTAAATGTCTAGCCAAAACTGTACCTTTAGTATCATTGTCTTCTCGTGTTTTCATAAATTGAATGTGTGCAGTAGATGGATGACATTTAAATGAAGATACCAAGACTTTTTCATCAGTTTTTTCGCTCTTAGTAATGTAATCTATTGCCAAATTTAGAGTTGATTTTATAGGATGTATTTTTGTAATTGCCATACTAATCACCAGAACTTTCTTTTGATTTATTAAGAAGTAGGGAATGGATTTGCCATATTTCTCTTGATAATTTTTCTATCTGTTTATTCATTGACTCGATTTCATTTTTGTAAATAACACCAGTTGTATTAGTAGCCTTGGCGATCTGGTTTATGTTATTTGTTGCATTTGAAAGAAGCCATTGTAGGTTTCTAAATGGTTCTAAATCTATTACATAAATTTCTTTTTCTAATACACATTTCCTAAGAAAGTGGGACATAGTTTTGCAGTTTGCAAGTTTCATTTTCTTTTCAAAGATTTCTTTTTCTTCATCTGTTAAATATATTTTTAGTTGATTATTTCTTTTTCTATTATCCATAGTATATCTCCTTATCATAAAATATTGGGGTCTTAGGGTTCTCCCTAACAAGGTAAAATTGATAAAAAAAGAAGCAGTCCATAAAGGTTCTGCTTCATCAATTTTTCGTAAGTGTGTACTCACTTACTGTGCTTGCTATTAAAGTTATAAGCGTTAAGCGTTTATTCAGTTCTATTAATTATACCGCACTTATCGAAGCTAATAAACAACATAGAATAGATTTCAAGGAATATTTCAATATTAACAATATATTCTAAAAATGACAATTGTTTATTCTGCTAATCAGTAATGGAATCAGATAAGTTGTATAAATCTAAAATAGTTGTTTTAGACAATGTGTGTCATGATTGTATGGTTGATCTAGAAAGGAGATTAGTAGCAGACCTAACAAGATAATTTATAGAGAATTAAATAAAATGTTATCATAAAAAAATATATTTGATAGCGATTATTGACTTCATTAGTTCTTTATGCTAAAATATAGTAAACGGTGTTATCTTAATTTGGGAGGTGAAACTTACTGAGAGACAAAGATGTTACAATAGAGAAAATATTAAAAAGTGCAAAAAGCGAGTTTACAGAGCATGGATTCGAAGAGGCTTCTATTCGCACTATTGCTAAAAATGCAGGAATTACGCCTGGTGCAATATATAAGCATTTTAAATCTAAAGAAGATATTTTTAAAGTACTTGTAAGTCCTATACTTAATCACTTATACAGAAGAAGTAAAGAATTGACAAATCAAGCGATTGAAGAAATTAAAGTAAATGGTTTACAAGCTTTTGGAGAAAAATCTGATGATAGTAATAGGGAATTATTGGAATTTATTTACCAAAACGATCCTATAGTTAATCTTCTGTTTAACTGTTCTCAGGGTACGGAATTTGAATCAATTCGTCATGATTTAGTGAATCTTGAAGTGCAGGGCGCTAAGAAATTAATTGAGATTCTTAAAGAAAAAAAGATTGAAGTAAATGATTTGAATGATGATGAACTTCATGTTCTTTATACAATGGCATGTACGCCTTTATTTGAGGTAATCACACATAGGTATCCATATAATGAAGCCTTAAATTTTATCGATATGATGGAGGCAGCAATGAATTTTGGTTGGAGGAGGATTATTAAATGAAAACATAATATAAAATTAAAAAATAATAAATTTTGAAATCGGGTTAATCCCGATTTTCTGCGTTTTATGGAAAGTAAACAATAATAAGAAAAATTTACCAGTAAAGATTATTTTGAATCAATCATATTGCAACTGGTAAATAAATATAAAAATTTAAATGGAGGTATTCAAATGAATGAAAGAAAATTAAAAACAAAAGATTTAGTTAACATCGGTATTTTTTCGGTAATATACATGGCGTTATCAATGGCGGTAATGTTTATTCCTGTGTTTTCTCCGATACTTTGGTTATTATGGCCAGCAATGACAGGCATAATATGTAATTTTATTTACATGTTGTTGGTCTCTAAGGTGCCAAAACCAGGAACGGCTTTACTTTTGATAGCAATTACAGGGATTATATATTTTGCTATAGGAGAATGCACTTTTACAATTGTCATAACTTGCGTTATTGCAGGGGTTTTAGCAGAAATTACTAGAAAAATTTTGGGATATAAAAGTCAAAAAAGCGTAATAGTATCTTCAGGATTGATTTGCATTGGGTTGATTGGCTCACCATTGCCTATGTGGTTGTTCCAAGAATCTTATATGAAATCTATTATTAAAATGGGAATGAGTCCAGAATATGTAAATAAATTACAAACTTTAATTTCAATTCCAACACTTATCGGGATGATCATTACTGCATTTATTGGAGGAGTCATTGGTGCATATATAGGTAAAGCAATGTTCAAAAAACGTTTTGAGAAAGCTGGAATTATGTAAATGGAGGGTATTGTAAGAGGCATTATAAAGCTAAATCCACTAACTGAAATCATTTTTTTGATTTCAGTTAGTATTATTAGCTTTGCAAATAATAGCTTAAAATTAGATTTTTTTATTCTTTTAATGGTTGCTATTATAGCGTTATTTATGGGACTTGTTAAAATATCTTTAAAGGCATTATCTATGTTTGTATTATTACAGGGATTGAAATATTTTGTTTTGCCGATTCTACCAGATGTCATATCAGCACATTTTGGATTATTGGTGATTCATGCTCCTAAGTTAATACCGATTTTTTTAGTTGGTCAAATTCTTGTAAAAACTAATCCTATACGAAATATTATGTATGCCTTAAAAATGATGCATTTTCCAAAAAGCCTAATTATTTCCCTAGCAATAGGCATCAGATATTTTCCATCTTTAAGAGAAGAAAAAATATTAATCTCAGATGCAATAAAAATAAGAGGCGTGACTGGATTTAAAAAGATACAATTAGGACTAATATCTTTAATAGTTACAGCTTCTAATACCGCAGATGAATTAGCTCAAGCTATTACAGTAAGAGGGATAGAAAATCCTGCAAGAAAGACTTTTATGGATAATGCAGGATTTAACATTTGGGATCTAATAATTATTCTATTATGTATTCTGATGTTCTTTAATGTAAAGTTCAAGTTATTTTTATAAGAGGTACGAAACATGATTAATATAAATGAAGCTTCATATTCCTATAAGAGAAGCTTAGAAGATCAGTTAAAGAAAATTTCAATAAAGATTAATCAAGGAGAAGTTATCTTATTATGCGGAAAATCTGGTTCTGGGAAAACAACTATAACAAAATTAATCAATGGATTGATTCCTCATTTTTTAGAGGGAAATTTATTAGGAAATATTTTTATAAATGGGATAAACACAAAACAAATGAAGATATATGAAATTTCTGAAAAAGTGGGAACAATTTTTCAAAACCCCAAAACACAGTTTTTTAATTTAGATTCAGATAGTGAACTAACATTTGGATTAGAAAATTTAGGTGAAAACCCTGATAAAATAAAAAGACAAGTTTTTAAAGTGGTACGTGATTTGGGAATTGAAAGATTAAAAAACAGAAATGTTTTTATGATGTCAGGTGGAGAAAAGCAATTACTTGCTATTGCATCTATTTATGCTACCAATCCAGATGTATATGTGTTTGATGAACCTTCTGCAAATATTGATGAGTATGGCATTGAAAGAATAAGAGAGATGCTTATAAATCTTAAAACTCAGGGCAAGACAATTATTATTTCTGAACATAGACTCTATTATTTAATGGATTTAATTGATAGAGCTATTTATTTACAAGACGGAAAAATAAAATATGTTTTTTCAAATGTAGAATTTTCTTCAATTAGTGATGACTCACGAAAGAAACTAGGACTTAGAACTTTTGTAAGAAAGAAAAATGATGATTTTGCAAATCCTGTAACATTTTGTGAATCTGATGACTTTGTAGTTTCAAATTTAGAATATGAAAATAAGAAACAAAAAATTTTAGATAAGATAAATATTTCCGGAAACAAGGGAGATATTATTGCAATAACAGGTAAAAATGGTCAAGGAAAAACAACATTAATGAGAATTTTGTGTGGACTGTTGAAAGAAAACGAAGGAAAAATAAGCTATAAAGGAAGTCCCATAAAATATAAAAAACGAAGAAAACTTTGTTATATGGTTATGCAAGATGTAATTCATCAGTTTTTTTCGGAATCTGTAAGAGATGAATTTAGTTTATTTGATTCTAAAATAGATGAAAAGCAAATAGATAATATTCTAGAAAAATTAGATCTTAAAAAATTAGATAATCGTCATCCTATGTGCTTATCAGGAGGTCAAATGCAGAGACTTTCTGTAGCATTGGGGATGTTAATGAATAGAGAAATTATTATTTTGGACGAACCAACGAGTGGACTTGATTATACAAATATGCTCGAAATAAGCAAAGTCATTAAAGAATTTTCAAATAATAAAATTATATTTATTGTTACGCATGATAATGAATTGATTGATAGTACATGTAATAAATTATTGGAAATTTGCGATGGCAGAATAAAAAGATTTTATGAAAGAAGGTAAAAGATGGATATCTTAAAGGGACATAAAAGCAAGATTTTCGCAGCTGTATTCATTGCGATAATAGGAGTAGGATTTGGTGTAATACCTTATTTTTCTGTAGCAGCCATTATTAATAACTTGGTTGCAAAAAATACAAATTTAAATAATTATTATCCATATATTTTTGCTGTATTTCTGGGATTTTTGGCAAGTATATTATTTCATGAAATATCTACTATTATTTCTCATAATCTTGCCTACAGGATTATTGAAGATAAAAGAAAGTTATTAGCTGACAAATTAAGTAAAATTTCTATGGGAGAAGTTGAAAGAAAGAGCAGCGGACAGTGGTCTCAATTTATGGTGGAAACACTTGATAAAATGGAAAAACCGATTGCTCATGTGATTCCAGAAGTTATTGCTAATATATTCATTCCTATAGTATTGATCATAACAATTTTTATAATGGACTGGAGAATAGGAATTGCAAATTTACTTACAATTCCATTGGGATTATTGTTCTCAATGTTAATGATGCGAGGTTATGAAGAAAAATCTAAAAGATACCAAGAAGCAGCTAAAGCTATGAATACGACAATGGTTGAATATGTAAATGGTATTAAAGTTATAAAAGCATTTAATAAATCAGCATCATCATTTGGGAAATTTAGAAAGACTGTTGAAGAAAATAAGAACGCAATGCTTGATTGGTATTTGAGTGTTTGTTTTTCAATGACAGCAACTATGGAAACTATCCCGTCAACTATGGTATTCGTTTTACCAGCTTCCTTGTATTTCTTTATGAAGGGTAGTGTTGAAGTAGGGACTCTTATCACGTGTATATTGCTATCATATGCTTCATATAAACCATTAATAAAAGCTATGAGTCATATGGAAACAATAGCAAATATAAAAGTTGTATTTGAAGAAATAAAAAAATAATGGAAATTCCTAACTTAAAAAGAGGAGAAGAAGTAAGAGATATAAAATCTTATGATGTAGAGTTTAAAGATGTTACATTTGCATATGAAGAGTCAAAGAATGTATTAAATAATATTTCGTTTAAAGCAAATGAAAATGAGTTAACTGCAATCGTTGGAAATTCAGGTAGTGGAAAGTCTACTATTACAAAACTAATCGCAGGATTTTGGAATGTTTCTAATGGAGAAATTTTAATTGGAAAAACAAATTTGAACGAATTGCCTTTAAAACAGAATATGGAGCTTGTTAGCTATGTGTCGCAAGAAAACTTTCTTTTTAATAAAACAATATTAGAAAATTTAAAGATGGCGAAGGAAGATGCGAGTATGGATGAAATTAAAGAGGCTTGTGAAAAAGCGAGTTGCTATAATTTTATAAAGAGCCTACCAAATGGATATGAAACTATTGTAGGAAAGGGAGGAGCAAATCTTTCTGGAGGAGAAAAGCAAAGAATTGCAATAGCTAGGTGTTTTTTAAAGAATAGTCCTATTGTACTACTTGATGAAGCAACAGCATATTCTGATCCTGACAATGAATCAGTTATTCAACAGTCTATTGATAAGTTAATTAAAGATAAAACAGTGATTATGGTAGCTCACAGGTTATCTACAATTGTAAATGCAAATAAAATAATTGTGGTGGATAATGGAGAAGTAATTGAAGAAGGCACTCATAAACAATTACTAGAGTTAAATGGGAGATACAAAAAAATGTGGGATGTATATACAGAATCTAAAGAAATCGAGGTGATATAAAGTGAGAGAATTGATAAAAACTTTATATGAGGTGTCAGGGTCATATTCAAATAAAATAACAAAAATGCTTATTTTTGATGTATTTAAGGGAGTATTTGAAGGAGTTTCTTTAGGTGCAATTCTATTATGTTTGACCAAAATTTGTGAAAATATATTCACGAACCAAAGCATTTTAATTAAAGATGTGTATATTGTTTTTATTATTGCAGCTATAAGTGTGGTAGGAAAAATTATATTTGGATATCTGGCTGATAAAAACAAATATATTGCTTCGTACAATTTAGGAGCAGAAAATAGATTATATATTGGTGATCGTTTAAAAAATGTAAACATGGGATATTTCAGCACAAATTCTTTAGGGAATATAGCAGGAGCATTGTCAACTGTTATAGGTGAACTTGAAACAATAGGAGTTTTTATTATTGAGCAAATGCTTGTAGGTACAATACAGACACTAATTATGGTTATTTTCATACTACCTTATGATTTTGCAACAGCTATAATTATATTGTTGACTTTGATTGTTGGAACCTTAGTAAACTTATTCACACAAAAAAGCACAGATCAACTAACAGAGAGATTGTTAGGACTTAAATTGGATTTAAGTGAAAAAATGCTTGAGTATGTAAATGGGATAGGAATAACTAAAGCATTTGGAAAAGATAAAAATACAGTTAAGGAACTAAACGAAAGTATTACAAAAAGTCGCAAAGGCTTCCTTGCTGTAGAAAAAATTTTAGTTCCAACACAGTTTTTATTCTTGTTAGTATTTAAACTTGGTATTTGTGTGATAATTTTTAGTTCTATCATAAGATATTTATCAGGGGATATTGAAGTTACTAAAGCTATTATATTAATTGTTATGAGTTTTGTTGTTTTTTCTGGATTTGAATTAGCAGGAAGTATGCAGAGTATTAAGGGTGTTGCTGTACGAAATCTTAATACTGTTATAAATTTAAGAAATTTACCTGTAATTGAAGAAGGTGAAATGACAGAAGTAGATAAAGCAGAAATATCAATGAACAATATTTCATTTTCTTATGGAAAAGAAAATCTTTTCAATAATCTAAGTATGCTTGTTCCAGATGGAAAAACAACTGCTCTTGTTGGATTTTCAGGAAGTGGTAAAACAACACTTTGCAATTTAATGGCGAGGTTTTGGGATGTAAATTCTGGCGAAGTAAAAGTTGGAAATCTAAATATTAAACAGTACAAGTATGATGAATTGCTTTCAAATTTTAGCTTTGTTTTTCAAGACGTGTATCTTTTTGATGATACCATAAAAAACAATATTAAGTTTGGTAATCCAAATGCAACAGATGAAGAAATGATAGATATTGCCAAAAAAGCTCAGTGCCATGATTTTATTATGAAATTGCCACAAGCTTATGATACTGTTTTGCAAGAAGGGGGTTCAAACCTATCTGGAGGTGAACGCCAGAGAATATCTATTGCGAGAGCTATGTTAAAGCCAAGTAAATTTGTAATTCTTGATGAGGCAACTTCAAGCGTAGATCCAGAAAATGAAAAACAATTATTGATTGCTTTGAAAAACTTATTAAAAGGCAAAACTGTTATTGTAATTGCACACAAGCTTTCTACTGTAAAAAATGCTGATCAGATAGTTGTTTTAAAAGATGGTGTTATAAAACAAGTAGGAACACATAGTGAACTTGCATCTAAACATGGAATATATAAGGATTTTATTGAAATCAGAAAACAATCTGAAAAGTGGAAGATTTAAATTTGAGTAATAGATCAATCTTAATTTTTGACGAACCTACAAGTGGTTTGGATTTTAAGAATATGAAAAAAGGAGGATGATTTTATGAAACAAGATATGAAAGAACAATTATTAACAAAAAGACCCATAGATTTACTTTTTCAATTATCTGTCCCTGCTGTAATAGGAATGATAGTAATAGGTCTTTATCCACTAATGGATGGAATTTTTGCAGGAAATATTATAGGACAAACTGCAATGACAGCTTGTGGTGTAGCTATGCCACTTACCTTTTTTAATAGTGGAGTATCTACACTCATAGGTGTAGGTTCAGCATCGGTTTTATCAAGAGCTATAGGAAAGGGCGACCAAAAAACAGTTGATAAAATTATGGGGAATTTAATCTTTTGGGTTATTCTATTCTCATCAATTATTACAATAGGCGGAATTTTACTTGCACCACATTTTTTAGATATGGTTGGAGCAAGTGGAGAAATTAAAGAATATGGTATCAGATATTTACGAGTAATTTTTATTGGTTCTTTATTTGTAAACTTTACTCAATCAGCAAACATGGTTATGCGTGGAGAAGGATTAATGAAAAAAGCAATGCTAATTATGGGGCTAGGGGCTTTTTTAAACATAATTCTTGATCCAATTCTAATGAAATTAATGGGAAAATACGCAATAGAAGGGGCTGCACTTGCAACTATTACAGCACAATTTGTTCAAGCGATAATAACACTCCATTACTTCAAATATAAAAGTAAAGCAGTAAAAATAAATAAAATCAAACCTGATCAGGAAATAAAAAAAGAAATGTTTGGCGTAGGGTCATCTGCTATGATGATGCAAATTTTATTTATGATTCAACAAACAATGCTATATAAAATGTCATTTAAATATGGCGGAGATACAAATGCTATCTTG
>NZ_HE978619.1:63460-128175 GCF_000307225.1 Anaerococcus vaginalis | reverse complement strand
ACTTTCCTTATTTGGAGTAGAAGAAAGTATTATAACTCAGGGAATAGGAAACTTTAGACTATTTTATTCTATCTTTATTCTATATGGAGTAATGGTAATGACTATAACATTCTTTCAATCAATAGGAAACGCTAAAAAAGCCGGCATAATAGTAATGCTAAGACAGTTATTTTTGTTCGTACCTGCCATGATTGTTTTGCCAATGATATTTGGAGTAAAAGCAGTATGGTTTGCTGAACCCCTTGTAGATTTAATTATGATAATAGCTGGTGTAGTAATGATGTTTGGGGAATTAAATAGGATGGATAAAATTGGTTTGAAAAATTCAAGTAATGAATAATGAGTGGATTGATTTAAAAGAATGGAGGTAAAATATGCAAAAAAATATAATTAAAGTAAATTTACCTTTTTTCTTTGGTTTACGCTGTTTACAAGTTAGATAACTCAGTTAAAAAATTAAATAAAATTACTATTAGAAAGAGTTTCTTTCATTCTAGAGGACTAACCATGCCCAAGAGCAGGAGTCCTCCTTTTTTTGTCTGAAAACATAAAGACAAAAAAAGAATGGAGGAAACATAAATGACGAAAGAATATTACCTTTATGTCGGTGGGCAAAAAATCAAAGTAAGCGAGCAGATATACAAAGTCTACTGGCAAGAAAGAGAACACGAAAAATATTTAGAGCAGGTGGACAAGAAAAACCACTTGCTCTTTTTTCGTCCCTAAATCATGATGGGAATTTTGAAAATAATTTAGAAGATAAAAATGTTGATGTAGAGAAAGTTGTAGCTACACAAATGATGATTGAAGCATTAAAAAATGCTATGTCAAAGTTAAATGAGGATGAACGGGAAATAATTGAAAGATTATATTTCAATGATGAAACACTTCGTGCAGTAGCAAAGACTCAAAATATATCACATCCTGCTTTAATAAAAAGGCGAGATAAGATTTTAGAAAAACTAAAGAAATTTATAGAAGAAATATAGTTTCTGGTTACCAAAGAGGGCAAATTTTCCTTTATAAAGTGAGGGGAGTTTTGTCCTCTTTCTATTTTAAAAGAGATCTAAACAATATTTGAACCTTAACAATTGAATAGACCAAGACAAGACATTAATCATTTTTGGAGCGTGATAACCTATCCGCCAAGATCTTTCTGCTGAATAATTCGGTAAAACAAGTACTGCTAAGCTAAAAGCAAGGGAAGAAGAAAGGGAGCGTTAAGTAAGAGTTTGAATATAGGGAGGGATACCCTATTCGCTACGAAGAAAATGAGGATAATGATACTTCTAAGGTTGAAGCCGGCTCATCCTGAACAGAGGCGGAGGTGAGATTCCTATGTTGCTAATCCAAGGCACTTGTCAATGTCAAAAAACTTTAAAAATATTAAAATAAATATTTTAAATATATTATTTGGAGGATTTATGATTAACGAAAATATAAAAGGTGTTCGTGTTTCTGAGAAAGCATTTCTAACATTAAAAGAAGCATCTGAATATTTTAATATTGGTCAAGATAAAGTTAGACAATTAACGGATGAAAATGATTGCGATTTTGTATTATTTAATGGTAGTAAGCGTCTTATTAAGAAAAAGTTAATGGAAGAATATTTAAATAGACAGTTCTCTATCTAATCTAAAACTATATATAAAACACGCTTAATGCGGTATAATAATTATAGCGTGTTCTTTTATCAAAAAAGGAGAATTTTTATGGTAAAAAGACGCAAAGATAGTAAAGGGGTTGTTTTAAAAGACGGTGAATATCAAAGGTCAAATGGCACTTATGAATTTAAGTGGCAAGACAAAATAGGTCGTAGAAAATCTATCTATGCGAAAACTTTAAAAGAATTAAGAGAAAAGGAATTAGATATTTTACGCAATACTATAGATGGAATCAACAACGAAGGAAGTAGCTTATCTGTAAATGATACTTTTAAGCTATGGACAAAGGTAAAAAGAGGTTTAAAAGATAATACCTTTAAAAATTATATCTATATGTATCAACAATTTGTCGAACCGACTTTTGGTCGTATTAAACTATCTGATATTAAAAGATCTGATGTTAGAAGTTTTTATAACAGATTAAAGGAAGATCAGGGATTGATGGTTTCTACCATAGATTGTGTTCATACTGTCTTACATCAGGTTTTAGAATTAGCAGTGGATGACGAATATATAAGGTTTAATCCGTCTGACAATGCTTTAAAGGAACTGAAAGTAGCTTATCGAAATGAATCTCCGAAGAAAAAAGCCATGACAATAGAAGAACAGGTGCTATTTGAAGAATATTTATCTAATAGTGATGAATATAAAAAATGGTATCCAATATTCATTGTTATGCTTTGGACAGGCATGAGAGTTGGAGAAGTCACAGGATTGCAATGGGACGATCTAGATTTTGATAATGGTCTTATAAATGTAAATAGGACTTTGGTATATTATAGTAAAGGTAAAGGATTAAACAATAGATATGCTATTAATACACCGAAGACAGAATCAGGTAAGCGAAGTATTCCTATGGTTCAAAAAGTAAAAGATGCTTTTCTTATGGAAAGAGAGTTACAAAAAACTTTTGGAATCGAATGTTGTGATTCAATCGATGGATTTAAAGACTTTGTATTTTTAAATAGATTCGGAAAGGTTCACAATAATGGAACACTTAATAAAGCTTTAAGAAGAATTGTTAGAGATTGCAATTTAAGTATAATGGATAAAAATAAATCGAACTCTAATGATATTCTATTAGTTCCACATTTAAGCAATCACATTTTCAGACACACCTTTACTACAAGGCTTAATGAACAAAATATAAATACAAAAGCAATGCAGTCTATTCTAGGTCATTCTGATATTAGTACAACAATGGATATATATGTAGATGCTACAGAGGACTTTAAGATAGAACAGATGGGAGAATTTGAAAAAGCAATGAAATTTATATTTTAGAATTTACGACAGCTTACGACAAATTTACGACAATTTGCTAGAAATCTATAGGCACTTATAGAGAGTTAGCAAATTGTCGTAAATGGAGAAGTACCATAAAATAGACTTTTATAGAGATTTAGACAATTATCTAAGGTAGAGGGGATTTTCCCAACAATATATCCATTTTGGTAAATATTATTAAAAAATTCTCCTTTGCTTTTCATTCCTTGGGGAGAAAATAATAAAACATCCTTGCCACAAACATTTAAAATATCTGGACACTCCCACATATAAGCTGAATTTTTAAATCCTTTAACTTCCAATTGCCCAAAAAATGCCCAATCTTTTTCTATATTTTTCGACCTATAAATTAAAATGCATCCACAATCAAATTTATCTCGTGCACCAAGAGATAGGTAATAAAATCCATTTTTCTTAAAAATTCTAGGATCTCTTTGGTGGTCTGTGTAATTTTCATTTGGAGTAATTATTACTTTTTCATCAATAATTTTTCCATTTTCATACTTTCCTAAAACTGTATTAGGAATCCTATTTTCATTTTCATCTTTTTGATTTCCACTATAAACTATATAAACTTCATCATTTTCTACAAAAGCTGATCCAGAATAAGCACCTCTGTTTTTATAAATTTTATCAGGTTTTAGAAAAAGTCCTAGATTTTTAAAATTTATTAAATCAAAACTTTCCACTTCATACCAATGTTTAAGTCCATGAAGGCCTTTAAAAGGATACCATTGGTAAAAAATATGAAATTTATTTTCCTTAAAAAAAAGTCCATTCGGATCATTCAAAAGTCCAGTTAAGGGACTAATATGAAAATAGTCCCTATAAACTGAATTTTTAATTGACGAATGAATATTTTTTAATTCTTTCTCATCATCTTTTTTTATTAATCTTTTTTTGTCATCGGTCATTATTTATCCTTTAACATTGAATCAGAAAATCCAAACATATAAGTTAAAACAAATGACACACTTCCTCCAATTAAAAGCATTATTAAATACATTAAAATATTATCTAAATATAAAAGTGTACCAGGCAAAACTGTTACAGACATTCCTGTTCCAGATAATTTCATAATTGATGCGAAAAATCCTCCTGCAGCTCCTCCTATCATTGCGCAAATAAATGGTTTTACAAATCTTAAATTTACACCAAAAATTGCAGGCTCTGTTATACCAAGTGAAGCTGAAAAAGCAGATGGTAGGGCAATTTGTTTTAATTTTTTATCTTTTGTTTTTATTCCCACTGCAAGACTTGCTCCAGCTTGAGCAACTGTTGCTGCAGATAAAATTGCATTGAAAGCATTTCTTCCAGTATTTGCTAATAATTGTACTTCCAAGAAATTAAATATGTGGTGTATTCCTGTAACGACTATTAATTGGTGGAATCCTCCAATTATAATTCCTGCAAGACCAAATGGAAGTCCTAAAACCCATTCAGTTGCGTGCAAAACTATATTTTCTAGTGAATGGAAAACTGGTCCAATTCCAAATAAGGATAAAATTGACATAATCATCAAGGTTAAAAATGGTGTAAATAATAAATCCAAAGAATCAGGCATGATTGATCTGATTTTCTTTTCTAAATTTGCACCAATTAAACCAGAAATAAAGGCTGGCAAAACTGTTCCTTGATATCCTACAACCGGAATAAATCCAAACATAATTATAGGCTTGACATCTCCACTTGCAATTTGATAAGCATTTGGTAGGGCAGGGTTTACAAGCATTAACCCTAAAACAATTCCTAAGACAGGACTTCCACCAAAAACTTTAAAAGTTGACCAACAAACTAAGGCTGGCAAAAATGCAAAAGCAGTATCTGTTAAAATTTGTGTCCAAGTCAAAAAGTTTTGACTAATATCTTCTGGCTTTAATCCAAAAATTCCTAAAATTTCTGGTTGAGTAATAAGTCCTCTAAGACCCATAAATAAACCAGTAGCTACTAAAACTGGAATGATTGGAACAAAAACATCTCCAAAAGTTCTAATTGCTTTTTGCAAGGCATTTTTATTTGAATTTTTCTTTTTAAAAGAAGTATCTTCATCTTTTTCATCATTAAGTGAATTAGATGATCCAGATTCTTTTAAAATTTTATCTGCTTGTTCGTAAACTTTATTTACAGTTCCAGTTCCAAAAACCATTTGATATTGACCGGAATTGAAAAAAGCTCCTTTCAGTCCATCAATATTGTCTATGGCTTTTTCATCAATTTTTTCCTTATCTTTTACTTCAACTCTTAATCTTGTCGCACAGTGAGCAATTGACTTAATATTATCAGCACCAATTGCATCTATGACTTCTTGTGCTACTTTTTTGTGATCCATATTTCCTCCTAATTAAAATAATAAATAGAATCTAAAACTTCTTCAAAACTTGTGATTCCTTCAAGAACTTTTTTTATCCCATTATAAGTCATAGACTTAAAATTTTTTTTCTTATTCAATAAATCCAAATCATTTTTGTTAAAATTTTTATTTTCAAAAAAAAGTTCCTTGTAATCCTCATCAAAATCGACTATCTCTTCAACCGCCTCCCTTCCTAGATATCCATCATGACATTTATCACAAGATGATGGCTCATAAATATAAGTGTTTTCATCTATATCAAAATAATTTTTTACAAAATCATATTCTTTTTTTGAAATTTTTCTTTTTTTCTTGCAAGAGCAAAGTTTTCTAACTAATCTTTGGCTTGCAAGGGTATTTACAGATTGTTTTATTAGATAATCTTCAACTGACAAATCACGAAGCCTATTTATTGATGCAAAACTATCGTTAGTATGGAGAGTTGTCAAAACTAAATGACCAGTTATAGCAGCCCTTACTGCCATTTTTGCAGTTTCATCATCCCTAATTTCTCCAAGCATAATAATATCTGGATCTTGCCTTAAAATTGACCTAAGCGCTTTTTGAAAAGTTAAACCAATTTTTTCGTTAATTGAAATTTGATTAATTCCCAAAATATTAATCTCTACTGGATTTTCTATACTAATAATATTTCTTTTTTCATCGTTTAATTTATTTAACAAAGAATAAAGGGAAGTAGACTTGCCAGAACCTGTTGGACCTGAAAAAATTATCATGCCCGATTTATTTTTAATCGCATTTTCTAAAATTTCTTTTGATTTTTCAGAAAATCCCAATAAATTTTGAGATTTTTTGAAATTTTCTATAGAAAGAATCCTAAGAACTAATTTTTCTCCGACAATTGTATTTAAAGTTGAAATTCTAAAATCAATTTCTGGAAATTTTTCTAATTTTAAATATCCATCTTGTGGTCTTCTTTTTTCTGAAATGTCTAATTTGGAAGATAATTTTATCCTAGTTAAAAGTTTTATGTAATCTTCATATTCCATTTCAGTAATGACCATAAGTTTTCCATCAATCCTAAATCTAATTCTTGAAAAATTTTCATTCATTGGCTCAATGTGTATATCACTTGCGTTTAATTTTAAAGCTTTTTCTACAAGCTCATTTATATACAAATCTATATTTGAATTTATCAAATTATTATCCATCACACACTCCAATATTTATCATCCAAAGACCTATATTTTACAGCCTCTA
Organism: Anaerococcus vaginalis; assembly: GCF_000307225.1. Taxonomy (GTDB): domain Bacteria; phylum Bacillota; class Clostridia; order Tissierellales; family Peptoniphilaceae; genus Anaerococcus; species Anaerococcus vaginalis_B. Next base: position 121,653 of record NZ_HE978619.1, on the reverse strand, counting down.
ACAAGTGTTTTGCTTCAATTTTTTCACTTCCATCAAGATCTGCTATAGTCCTACTCATTTTTATTATTTTATTGTAGGATCTTACAGAAAAATTATATTTATCAAAGGCTTTTTGACCAAGCTCTTTTACATCTTTATCAAGTTTTATATATTTTTTCATAAGTCTTGTTGATAAGGCTCCATTTATAGAAATTTTTTCATTTTCATATCTTTTTCTTTGGATTTTTCTTGCTTTTTGAACCTCATCTTTCATTTCTTTTGAAGATTTTGTTTTGATATTATCATCCAAGTCCTTATATTTTACAGGCTTTATTTCTATGTGAATATCAATCCTATCTAAGATTGGAGAAGATAATTTTGACAAGTATCTTCTGATTTCATTTTGAGAACAGGTGCATTCTTTTAAAGGATTTCCAAAATTTCCACAAGGGCAAGGATTCATTGCAGCAATTAAAATAAAATCTGCTGGATATTTTATGCTTGCCATGGATCTTGAAATATTTATTTCCTTATTTTCCAAAGGCTCTCTCAAAGCTTCTATGGTTTTTTTGGAAAATTCTGGAAATTCATCTAAAAACAAAACTCCCTTGTGGGCGAGGGTTATCTCTCCTGCTTTTGGAATATTTGCTCCTCCTCCAATCAAAGAAACTTCACTTGCTGAATGGTGGGGAGATCTAAAAGGTCTGTTATTTATTAATTTTCCACTTTCAAGAAGTCCCATTACTGAATAAATTTTTGTAACTTCGATTTTTTCTTCAAAATCCATATCTGGTAAAATTGATGGCAAATGTTTGGCAGAAAAAGTCTTTCCGCTTCCTGGAGGGCCAATCATTAATAGATTATGTCCACCTGCAGCCGCAATTTGTAGGGCTCTTTTTAAGGAGTCTTGGCCTTTTATATCGGAAAAATCATAAGGATATTTAATATCTTCATTAATATTTGATAATTTTATTTTGTAGGGAGATTTCTTTTTATTTTCATTTAGGTATGAAACTAATTCTTCTAAATTTAAAAAGGGAAAAATATTGCAATCTTTTATTATTGCACATTCATCTTTATTTTCGTTTGAAATTATAAAATTTTTAAAACCTTTTTCCCTCATAGAAATTACCATAGCAAGAGCACCTTTTATGGGAACAATTCTTCCATCAAGGGAAAGCTCTCCTATAAAAATAAAATCATCTTTAAAATTTTCAATTACTCCCATACTTTTTAAAAGTGAAATTGCAATTGGTAAATCTAGTTGAGTTCCTTCTTTTTTTATATCAGCAGGGGACAAATTTATGGTGATTCTTCCTTGAGGAAATTTAAAACCAGAATTTATAAGGGCAACCCTAATTCTATCTTTGGATTCTTTTATTGATGAATCTGGAAGACCAACAATATTAAAAGCTGGCATTCCAGAAGTTATATCAGATTCAACTTCGATAGCCTTTCCTTCAAGACCTAAAAGACTTACTGTATTTGTTTTTGAATACATATTATTCTCCTAAACCCAAAATTTTTTGATATTTTTTAAAATCTTCGTGAACATCTGCACAAAATTCTTTATAAAGACCATTTTTATCTGTAAATCCTAATTTGTGGCAATGGAGTAGTTGGTGGTTTAAATTAAATTTGTGTTTAATATTTCCATAAACAGGATCTCCCAAAATTGGATGATTAATATAGGTCATATGAACTCTAATTTGATGAGTTCTACCAGTTAAAATTTTTACCCTTACCAAAGAATATCCATTATTTTCTGAAATAACTTCATATTTACTAATTGCATCACGTCCAGAATTTCTAACTGCCATTTTTCTTCTGTTATTTGGATCACGATCAATAAAGGTGTGAATCATTCCAGATTTTTTTTGAAAAATACCATTACAAATTGCCAAATATTCCTTGTCGACTTTTCTTGTTTCAAAAAGATTTTTTAAATATTTATAAGATGAATTACTTTTTGCAATAAGTATAAGACCTGTTGTATCCTTATCAAGTCTGTGGACAATTCCTGGTCTATCATCTCCTCCAATGTGGGATAAATTTTCATAGCCAAAATAATCCAAAAGTCCATTGACTAAAGTTTTACTAACAATTGATCCTGCTGGATGAACAATTACATTTTCATCCTTATCAATAATTGCATAATCCTCATTTTCATAAATGATTTTTAAATTCATTTTTTCAGCTTCAATTTTTTCTTTTTCAAATAATTGGTCAGAAATTTCTATTTCATCATTAAAAATCAACTTGTAAGAAGGTTTTATTTTTTTATTATTTATTTTTATTTTTTCATTTTTGATAAAATCTTTGATTTTTTCTCTAGGAATTTCTTCAAAAATATCTGAAAGATATTTATCAATTCTAATTTCTTTATCTGCTTTAATTTTCATAATTAAATTATAGCATTATGAGAAAATATATACAAAAGACAGATTTTTTTAAAAATTTTTTCAAAAAATTTTCTTGAAAAATGAATTTAGAATTTTTATATTGATAAGTTTTCTTATGGTATAATCATATAGAGATAAAATTAGAAAGAGGGTTGTATGGAAGAGAAAGAACTTAATCATCTTGCCATTATTCTTGATGGGAATGGAAGATGGGCAAAAAAAGAAAATTGCCAAGGTCCATGGGACACAAGGAAGGTTCTGAAAATGTTGTTGATATTTCACTTTATGCTAAAGAAAAAGGAATAAAATATTTAACTCTTTATGCATTTTCTACAGAAAATTGGAAAAGACCAAAAATAGAAGTTAATTATTTGATGAAATTATTGGCAAAATTTATAAAAGATAAGACAAAAATACTTATGGAAAACAAAGTAAGATTAAATATTATTGGAGATATGTCAAAACTTCCAGAAAAAACTTTAAAAGCTTGTCTTGATGTTTGTGAACTCACTAAAGATAACGATGAGCTTATTTTAAATATGGCAATAAATTATGGAGGTCGAAGTGAAATTGTAAAGGCCTTCAAAGATATGGCAAAAGATGGGATAGATTTTGAAAATATTTGCGAAGAAGATATTTCAAACTATTTATATACAGCAAATATGCCAGATCCTGATCTTTTGATTAGGACTGGAGGAGATCTTAGAATTTCAAATTTTTTGATTTATCAAATGGCATACACTGAATATTATTTTACAGATATTTTGTGGCCAGATTTTTCAAAACATGATTTGGATATTGCAGTGGATTCTTATTTTGGAAGAGATAGAAGGTATGGTGGTTTGAATGAACCTAGCTAAAAGACTTTTTGGTGGAGGAATAATTCTTTTTATATTAATGCTAATAACTTATCTTGGTGGAATTTATTTTGCCATAGGTTTTGGAATTTTCTCCTGTATAGCAGTCTATGAACTAGTAAATGCTTTGAAAAATTTATCATATAATGTTCCTTTTAAATTTGCTATTATAATAAATTTATTTTTTGTAATAAATGCTTTTATAAAAGATCCGAATTTATTTTTGTTTGGGTTTGTTTCAATACTTATAGCAATTTTCATTTATATGATTTTTAATAAAAAATATAGGATGGAAGATTTTTTTGCACTTTTATTTGTTGTTACATATGTTTCAATATTTATGTCAAGTGCGATTAGGATAAACAACAAGATTTATCTTTATATGTTATATATTATTGCTTGGGGTTCAGATACTTTTGCGTATCTGATAGGCTCAACTTTGGGAAGACATAAGATAAAATCTCTTGAGTTAATTTCTCCAAAAAAAACTATAGAAGGTTTTTTTGGTGGAATTTTAGGAGCAGTAATTTTAAATTTAATTTATGCAAATTATGTAAAGCTTGATAAAAATATAATTTTATTAATTATCTTTACAATAATTGCTGCATTTTTATCAGAAACTGGAGATTTAGTAGCGTCATTTATAAAAAGAAAATGTAAAATAAAAGATTATGGAAATTTAATTCCGGGTCATGGGGGGATTTTGGATAGGTTTGATTCTATTTTATTTATAAGCCCATGTATGTTTTTATTTTCATTAATATAAGTTAGGAGAAAAATGAAGTCGGTTATTATATCTATTATAATGTTCTTATTTTTGATTTTGATTCATGAATTTGGACATTTTATTATAGCGAAAAAAAGTGGAATTAAGGTAAATGAATTTGCCATAGGAATGGGGCCTAAAATTTTTTCAAAACAAAAAGGAGAAACCCTATATTCTGTAAATCTTTTTCCAATTGGTGGATATTGTGCCATGGAAGGAGAAGATGATGAAAGTGATGATGAAAGATCTTTTGATAAGGCACCAGCCTACAAAAGATTTTTTACAATTCTTGCAGGTCCTTTGACAAATTTGATTTTTGCAGGATTAATATTTTCTTTTGTAGTCTTTAATACTGGAAAAGCATCAACTACTATTGGACAATTTACACAAAATTCTCCAATAAAAAGTCAAGGTTTTAAAATTGGCGATGAAATTGTAGAAATTTCAGAAAATAAAGTTAAAGAATTTTCCGATATTTCAAAAAATTTAGAAAATTATTATGAAAATCATAAAAAAGACGATGAAATTACAGTAAAAGTAAAAAGAAATAAGAAAGAAATTGAAAAAAAAGTAAGGGTAAAATTTGAAGGGGAAAAACCTCTTCTTGGTTTTATTCCAAAAAATAAAGACGTAGGATTTTTTGAAGCAATAAAAATTGGGACCAAAGAAGTTTTTTCAATGATGGCTTTAATGTTTACAGTATTAAAAAATCTATTTACAGGAAAATTAGGATTTTCAGCCCTATCAGGTCCAGTTGGTGTTGTAAAAGAAATGGGAAGACAGGCAAATCTTGGAATTATGAATTTATTATTCTTTTTAGGATATATAAGTGTAAATTTAGGATTTTTTAACCTACTTCCAATTCCAGCCCTAGATGGGTCAAAAATATTACATCTTTATTTGAAATGATTACAAAAAAAAGAGTAAATAAAAAAATCGAAGAAAAAGTTACAATAGGAGGATTTATTCTCTTGTTGAGTTTAATTTTTATAATCACAATTAAAGATTTAATTAACTTATTTTAAGGAGAAAAAATTGAAAAAACTAGAAAAGTGTATGTAGGAGATGTAGCCATAGGAGGAGGATCTCCTATTTCTATTCAATCAATGACAACAAAAGAAACAAAAAATATAGAAGAAGTTGTAAAACAAATCAATGATTTTGAAAAGGCAGGTTGTGATATTTCAAGATCTGCCATAAACTCCATAGAAGATGCAAAGGCAATTTCTGAAATTAAAAAAAGAACAAATCTTCCTTTTGTAGCAGATATACAATTTGATTATAAACTTGCCCTTGCTGCTGTCGAAAATGGATGTGATTGTTTAAGAATTAATCCAGGAAATATCGGAGGAAGTGATAAGGTAAAAATTTTAGTTGAAAAATGTAAGGAGAAAAATATTCCTATAAGAATTGGAGTAAATTCTGGTTCAGTTCACAAGGATATGATAGAAAAATATAAGGGAGTAAATGTGGATAGCCTTGTTTATTCTGCCCTTGATGAAGTAAAAGTTTTAGAAAATTTAGATTTTTATGACATAGTAATATCTATAAAATCATCAGATGTAAATACAATGATTGATGTAAATAGAAAAATTTCCTCTCTTTGTGATTATCCACTTCATTTGGGAGTTACAGAAGCGGGTCCTCTTTATCAAGCCTTGGTAAAATCTTCAATAGGAATGGGATCTTTATTAAAAGATGGAATTGGAGATACAATTAGGGTTTCAATTACAGGAGATCCACTCCAAGAAGTAAAAGCAGGAAAAACAATTTTAAAATCATTAGGTTTAAGACGAGATGGAATAGATTTAGTTTCATGTCCAACTTGCTCAAGAACAAGTGTAAACTTAGATGAAATTGTAAATGAGGCAAGCGAAAGACTTGATAAATTAAATTTGAATTTGAAAGTTGCTATAATGGGCTGTCCAGTAAATGGACCAGGAGAAGCAAAAGAGGCAGATTATGGAATTGCTTGCGCAAAAGGATTTGGATTTTTGTTTAAAAAAGGAATTACACTAAAAAAAGTTAAACAAGAAGAAATAGTAGACAGTTTAATTGAAGAAATCTTGAAAGATGGGAAAAATGAAAATTAATCTAAAATCCCTTATAGAAACTGATGAAAATTATTATATAAATAAGGCGATTTATTCAAAAAAATTAAATAAATTAAAATTAATTATAGAAGGAAAAAAAGACTTAGAAATAGAAAAAAAATTAGAAGCATACTTTTCCTATGTGAATTTGTCCCTAAAATTTGAAGAAAAAAGTGAAAAAATAAATCCAATAGATGATTTTTATGAAAACCAACCCCTTCCAGAATATTACGAAACAGGCTATGAAAATTCGGAAGATCTAAGTGAGAATATTGGAGAAAAAGACCAAGAAGAAAAAGAAAAATCCTCAGATAAGATGGATATATTTGAATTACCAAAAATTGAGGAAAATAAGGAAATTTCTGATAGAGAATATAATTCCTCAAGCCTTAGAGATTTGAAAAAAATCGAGCTTGAAAATATGATTCAAAATGCCAGAAATAACAAAAAAAGTTCAGAAAAAAAAGTAAAAGATGCATCAGAAATTTTAAAATATGGCAGAAATATAAATGGAGATTTATTTAAAATTGAAGAAATTTATGACAAAAAAGGAATAAATCTTTCTATAAAAGGTGAAATTTTTTGCATAGATATTTTTGAATCAAAAAAGGGAAATTTTATTTATTCTTTTGACCTTGAAGATGAGTCAGATGCCATAGCTTGTAAGATGTTTGTTCAACCAAGAAATAAAGAAAAACTTGAAAATTTAAAAGAAAATATGCTTGTTCAAGTTCAAGGAGTCCTAAATTACGATAGTTATTCTCACGAAGATGTTTTTACTGTAAATTCCATGATAGAGTGCGAGAAAAAAGAAAGACTTGATACCTATCCTAAAAAAAGAGTTGAGCTAGAAATTCATACAAAAATGACTAACCTAGATGGTTTTGTTGATATGGATGAGCTTTCGAAAAAATTAAAAGCTTGGGGCCATACAGCTTGTGGAATTACAGATACAGAAACTCTTCAAGCTCTTCCAGATATGTATAGTAAACTTGGGGGAAATGGCATAAAAATGCTAGCAGGAGCAGAGCTTTTATTGGTTGATAAAAATTTAAGAATTTTAACCAACAATTACAATAAAAAATAAATGATATAAAAGATTTGAAAAATCAAAAATTTATTGTATTTGACTTGGAAACGACAGGACTTTTCAAATATTCTGACAAGATTACAGAAATTGGAGCTGTAAAAATTGAAAATGGAGAAATTGTCGAAGTATTTAACGAGCTTGTAAATCCTGAAAGAATAATACCTCAAAAAGTAGTAGAGCTTACAGGAATTACAAATGAAATGGTAATGGACAAGCCAAAAATTGACGAAGTTTTACCAAAATTTTTGGAATTTTCTAAAGACGCTTATTTTGTAGGACAAAACACAGATTTTGATATTGGTTTTATAAAAGAAGCCTGTGATAACTTATCTTATAAATTTGAGCCGGTTTATTTGGATACTCTTCCAATGGCAAGGTCAATTTTTCCATATATGGGAAGATTTTCTCTTGATAAGCTCGCAAAAAAATTAGCGATTGGACCATTTAATCATCACAGGGCAAGTGATGATGCAGTCACAACTGCGAAAATTTTTATAAAATTATTTGAAAAAATCAAAGAAAAAAATAAAGATTTTAGTCTTGAAAAAATAAATTCTATAAAAACAAAATGGCCTGTGGCTCGTCACGAGGATTTTTCTTCTATAATCTTTGCAAAAAATTATACTGGGCTTAAAAATCTGTATAAAATAATTTCACAATCAAGGATGAAATATTTTTATTTGGAAGCAAAAACTCCTTTTGACTTGGTAAAAGAAAATAAAGAGGGTTTGATTATAGGTTCTGGTGGCAAGGATGGTCTTTTATTTAAGGCAATAAGAGATGAATATTCAGAAGAAAAAATCGCTAAAATCTGTGAATTTTTTGATTTTTTCCAAATAGAAGCTATGGGAGTTTTTGCAGATGATTTGGAAAAAGGATCAATAAGAGATAAAAATCAAATTATTGAAATTAATGAAAAAATAATTGAGCTTGGAAGAAAATATAATAAATTAGTTGTTGCAACGGGTTCTGTAAGATATATGGAAAAGAAAGATTATGTTCTCAGAAATATTTTGCACAAGGGACAATTTTTCCATTACAAAGAAAACAATCCTCTATATTATTTAAAAACAACTAAGGAAATGCTTGATGAATTTTATTATCTTGATGATAAAACAAAAATGGAAGTTGTAGTTGATAATACTATAAAAATTGCTGAAAGCCTTGAAGATATTATGCCAATTCCTCATGAAACTTTTCCACCAAAAATTGAAGGCTCTGATAAAAAGTTAAGAGATACAACTTATGAAAAAGCAAGATCAATTTATGGAGATCCTCTTCCTGATCTTGTAAAAACTAGACTTGATAAGGAACTTGATTCTATAATTTCAAATGGTTATGCAGTTTTATATATAATTGCAAAAGAGCTTGTAGAAAAATCAAATAGGGATGGATATTTGGTTGGATCAAGAGGCTCTGTTGGTTCATCTTTTGCAGCAACCATGGCAAATATTACAGAAGTAAATCCTATTGCTCCTCATTATATTTGCCCATCTTGCAAACATTCAGAATTTATTACTGATGGAAGTGTTGGTGCTGGAATAGATTTGCCAGATAAAACTTGTCCAAAATGTGGTACAGAAATGAAAAAAGATGGCCACGATATTCCTTTTGAAGTTTTCTTAGGCTTTGAAGGAGATAAGGAACCGGATATTGATTTGAATTTTGCAGGAGAATATCAACCTACAATTCACAAATATACAGAAGAATTATTTGGTGAGGGAAAAGTTTTTAGGGCAGGAACTATTGGAACTATAAAAGATAATACAGCTTTTGGTTATATTAAAAAATATATGGAAGATAATGAGATAAATCTTTCTAACGCCCAAATAAGAAAATATCAAAGAGGACTTTTTGATGTAAAAAGAACAACAGGCCAACATCCTGGAGGCTTAATGATTGTTCCAAACGATAAAGATATTTATGATTTTTCTCCAGTCCAATATCCTGCTGATGATGGAAAAGATGACATAAAAACAACTCACTTTACCTACAATATGATGCATGGAGTAATTTTAAAACTCGACTTGTTAGGTCATGATGTTCCTACAATAATTAGAAGTCTTCAAGATTTAACAAATACTGATCCTTTGAAAATTCAAATGGACGATGAAAATGTTATGAACATTTTTTCATCAACCAAGCCTTTGAATATAAAATATGATTTTTCAAATAATGAAATAGGAACTTTAGGAATACCAGAATTTGGTACATCTTTTGTAAGAGGAATGTTAAAGGATACTTTTCCAAATAAATTTTCTGAAATGACAAGAATTTCTGGACTTTCACATGGAACTGACGTTTGGCTAAATAATGCTCAAGAATTAGTAAAATCAAAAACTGCAAGTTTTGATCAAATTATTTCAACCCGTGATGATATAATGAATTCTTTGATTAATCTTGGACTTGATAAGAAAAAATCTTTCCAAATAATGGAAAAAGTAAGAAAGGGAAAAACTCTTTCAGAAGAAACTTTGTCATATATGAAAGAAAACAATGTCCCAGATTGGTACATTGATTCATGTCTTAAAATAAAATATCTTTTCCCAAAAGCTCACGCAGTTGCATATTGTTTGATGAGTTATAGGATTGCATATTACAAAGTTTATTATCCAAAGGCATTTTATGCAACATATTTTTCAACAAAATTGAATGATTTTCAATATTCAGTTATTGTAAAAGGCTTAAAATCGATCCAATATGCTTTAAATGAAATAAATCAATTAGAAAAAACTACTCAAAGAGAAAAAAATCTAAGATCTTTGTTAGAGGTTGCAGAAGAAATGGCAGCAAGAGATATAAAATAAAAAAGCAGACTTGTATAAGTCAACTGCGGTTAAATTTATTTTGGATGACGATGGAGAAATTTTGCCACCACTTTCTGCAGTTGATGATGTTTCAGAGGCTATGGCAAAAGATATAGTTTCTGAAAGAGAAAAGTCAAAATTTATTTCTATTGAAGATTTGAAAAAAAGAACTTCATTAAATAAAAATGCCCTAAATTCTTTAAAAAATTTAGAAATAATTGAGGGTATGCAAGAAGAAAATCAAATGTCTTTATTTGATTTGTAAGATAAAACTCTAATAAAGAATAATTCTTTATTAGAGTTTTTTTATTTATTTTCATCTACTTTAAAAGTATACATATTTATAACAAGAAAATACAATTAATTATCAAAGTTACGTAACAAATATAAAGTTTTTATTATTTTTATCGAAAAAAACTTACAAATTGTAAAATTTTTGATATAATAAAGCAAAGAAAAAATATAGATTGATTTATTAGAATTTGTTAGGAGAAAAAATGAAAAGTCAGCATAGGGGAGATTTATTATTACTATTAACTTCTTTTATTTGGGGTTTTGCTTTTATCGCCCAAAAATTAGGAAGTGATTTTATTGAACCTTTTGCCTTTAATTTTCTTAGAAATATTGTTGCCGGAATATTTCTTTTAGTTTATTTAAAGACAAGACCAAAGAAAAAAATAAAAAAATTGATAAGGATAAAAAAAGAGAAACTATTATTGGTGGAATTATAACAGGTCTTGTTATGTCTGTTGCGGTTAGTTTTCAACAAACAGGAGTTTATTTTACAACAAGTGGCAAGGCTGGTTTTATAACATCACTTTATGTTGTTATTGTTCCAATTTTTGCTATTTTTATGGGCAAAAAAGTTTCTAAAAAAACTGCTTTCTCTATTTTTCTTGCCATTATTGGCTTGTATTTATTGACTGTAAAAATTGACGATGGATTTTCAATCAATAAGGGAGATATTTTGATTTTTATTGGATCAATATTTTTTGCTTTTCATATTTTGTTTATTGATAAATTTTCAACCAAGGCTGATAGTGTAAAAATGTCTATGATACAATTTTTTGTTGCAAGTTTTATATCACTTGTTCTTATGCTTTTATTTGAAAAGCCAAATTTTGACTTGATAATGAAAGGAATGCTTGCAATTTTATACTTGGGTATTTTTTCATCAGGGCTTGGATATACTTTACAAATTGTTGCTCAAAAAGATACAGATCCTACTATAGCAAGCTTGATTTTATCACTAGAATCGGTTTTTGCTGCATTTTTTGGATTTTTATTTTTAAATGAAAGACCGGTAGAAAGAGAAATATTGGGTGGTTTAATTATGTTTTTTGCCATAATTTTATCTCAAATTCCAGAAGAAAAGATAAAAAAATTTTTTAAAAAATAAAAATCTTTTCTTGATTTTATAGAAATATAAAGTTATATAAAAACAATAATTTTGCTTTTATTAAATTTTATTTTATAAATCTATTTTAAAATTGAAAGTTGATACTAAGCGAGTATAATAATTTTAAGCGAAGAGTGGACAAATCCACTCTTTTAATTTGTAAAGGGGAAGTTATGGATTTAATTAGTAAATTAAAAGAAAATTTAGAAAATGATATTAATGAGCTTGGTTACGAACTTGTTGATATTGAATTTGTGAATGAGGGAAAAAATAAGATATTAAGATTTTATATTTATAAGGATGGTGGAATCACAATTGATGATTGTGAAAAAACTTCTAATTTTCTAAGTGAGAAGTTGGATGAAATTGATCTTATAAAATCTTTTTATTACTTAGAAGTATCTTCTCCTGATCTTTCAAGACCTTTAAAAACTGATAGAGATCTTGAAAGAAACAAAGATGAACTTTTAGAAGTAAAGCTTAAAGATGGCGAGAAATTTGTTGGAAAAATTAAAGAAATAAAAGAAGATTCTTTGATATTTACGCTTGAAGATGAAGAAAAAGAAATTGGTAAAAGTGAAATTAAGACTATTAAAATTGAGATAGTATTCTAGGGGGAAAGATGAATAAAGAATTTATAGTTGCCTTAGAGGAGCTTGAAAAAAGTAAAAATGTTGACAAGGAAGTAATTCTTGAAGCATTGGAAAAAGCTTTGGTTAAATCTTACCAAAAAAACTACGATAATAATGAAAATGTTGATGTAAATATTAACGATAAAACAGGAGAAATTGAAGTATATTCCTTAAAAAATGTAGTTGATGAAGTAAATGACCCAATAGCTGAAATATCTAAGACAAAAGCAAAAGAAATTGATTCAAAGCTTGATTTGGGAGATATTTGTAGGGTGAAAATTGCACCTAAAAATTTTGGAAGAGTTGCAGCTCAAACTGCAAGAAACATTGTAATCCAAAAAATAAGAGATGCCCAAAGAGATTCAGTTTATTCTGAATATTTGAATAGGTCAAACGAAATAATTACAGGCGTTGTACAAAGAGAAGATAAGTTTAATGTCTACATAAATCTTGATAAAATTGAAGGAATTATTCCTATAAAAGAACAAGTAGAAAATGAAACTTATGCTCCAAATCAAAGAATTAAAGTTTTAATTAAAGAAGTAAAAAATACAACAAAAGAGCCACAAATAATTCTTTCAAGAAAAGATAAGGCCTTAGTCGTAAGATTATTTGAGCTTGAAGTTCCAGAAATAACAAATGGAATAATTGAAATTTATGGAATAGATAGGGAGGCAGGCTCAAGAACAAAAATCGCAGTATTTTCAAACGACCCAGAAATAGACTCTATTGGAGCTTGTATTGGTTTTAAGGGAAGTCGTGTAAATTCAATAGTAGAAGAATTGCAAGGCGAAAAAATTGATATTATAAATTACGATAAAGACGTAAAAATATTTATAAAAAATGCCCTATCACCAGCCGAAATAAATGAGGTTTTCATAAATGATAAGAAAAAACAATCTTTAGTAGTTGTAAGAGATGATCAACTATCACTTGCAATTGGAAAAGAAGGTCAAAACGCAAGACTTGCAGCAAGACTTACAGGCTGGAAAATTGATATAAAAAGCCAAGAAGAATACGATAGCTTAGAAAAAGAAGAAATAAATGAAATTCTTGGATTAAATGAAGAAGTCGAAGAAATTGAATCTGAAGAAAAAAATGAAGAAGTATCAAATGAAGCTGAAAATTTAGAAAGCGAATCTTTAGATGAAAAAGATTTGGAAAATTTATCAGACGAGCTTGACCAAATTATTAAAGAAGATATCAAAGAAAGTGATGAAGAATAACTTATTAATAATGGTGAAAAAATGAAACAAAGAAAAATACCACAAAGAAAATGTATAGTTTGTGGAGAAAGCAAAGACAAACACGATTTAATTAGGATAGTAAAAAACAAAGAAGAAGGAATTATCCTAGATCCTACAGGAAAGAAAAATGGTAGGGGCGCATATATTTGCAAAAATGAAAATTGCATAAATGAAGCAAAGAAGAAAAGAAAATTGGAAAAAGTTTTTAAAACTGAAATTAGTGATGATCTTTATGAGGAGATAATTGCTATGAAATAAAAGAGGTGATTAGATGGCTAACAAATTAAGAATATATGAATTAGCAAAAAAACACAAAAAATCAACAAAAGAAATGCTCGATCTATTAAAAGAAGAATTTGGACTAAAAATAAAATCTCATATGTCTGTACTTAGTGGAGAAGAATTAGATATAGTAGAAGAATACTTTAGCGAAGATAAAAGTAAAAAAGAAGTGAAAGAAGACGAAAAAATAGAAAACTTAGAAAAAAAAGAAGAAAAAATTTCTGAAAAAAAATCTTTTAAAAATCAAAAAAATAAAAACAAGAAAGATAAGAAGAAAAATAAAAAACAAAATAAAAGATCTAAAAAGTCAACAAAAAGAGAATTAAAAATTGAAAATAAAGATGATGGAAATATTTATATACCAGAGTCAATTTCAGTAAAAGCTTTTGCAGATAAAATTGAAGAAAATGCAAACCAAGTTATTATGAAATTAATGGGACTTGGAGTAATGGCAGGGCTTAATGATCAAATAGAATTTGAACAAGCAGAGCTTGTTGCTCTTGAATTTAATAAAGAAATTTCAAAAGAAGTTAAGCTTGATGAAACTGAAATCCAAGAAAAGGATCTTGATTTTGAAGATGATGAAAAAGATTTGATAACTCGTCCACCAGTAGTTTCAGTTATGGGACACGTTGATCACGGAAAAACTTCAATTCTTGATGCTATTAGAGATACACAATTTGCATCAGGAGAAGCTGGAGGAATAACTCAACACATTGGTGCTTCAACTGTAAATATAAATGGCAAAGAAATTGTATTTTTAGATACACCAGGTCACGAGGCTTTTACTCAAATGAGAATGAGAGGAGCCCAATCAACAGATATAGCAATTTTAGTTGTAGCTGGAGATGATGGAGTAATGCCACAAACAATTGAGGCGATTAACCACGCAAAAGCAGCAGAAATTCCGATAATTGTTGCCATAAATAAAATGGATAAAGAAGAAAGTGATCCAAATAGAGTGAAACAAGAACTTACAGAATATGGTCTAGTTTCAGAAGACTGGGGTGGAGATACAATTATGGTAGAAGTATCTGCAAAAACTGGTGATGGAATTAAAGATTTATTAGAGATGGTTTTACTTGTTGCAGAAATGAGAGAATTGAAAGCAAATCCAAATAGAGCTGCAGTTGGAATTATTATTGAAGCTCAACTTGATAAGGCAAGAGGATCTGTTGCAACAGTTCTTGTTCAAAAAGGAACTCTTCACGATAAAGATTATGTAGTTACAGGCTCATCTTCAGGAAGAATTAGAGCTATGTTTAATTCAAAAGGAGAGCAAATTTCACAAGCAGGACCATCAATGCCAGCTCAAATTTTAGGATTAAGCGATGTAGCAGAGGCTGGAGATAAAATTTTTGCAGTAGAAGATGAAAAAACTGCAAGACTTTATGCTGATCGTGCAAAAGAGCAAAAAAGAGAAGAAAGACTAATTCAAAAATCTAACACTAATCTTGAAGATATGTACGAAGGCATTGAAGATGGAGAATTAAAAGAATTAAATATTATAGTAAAAACTGATGTAAAAGGAACAGTAGATGCAGTTTCAAGTTCATTCTCAAAACTTTCAAACGAAGAAGTTTTTGTAAATGTAATTGCAGGAGCTGTTGGAGGAATTTCAGAATCTGATGTTCTTCTTGCCCAAGCATCAAATGCTATAATAATTGGCTTTAACGTTCGTCCAACCCAAGGTGCTCTTCAAATGGCAGAAGAAAATAATATAGAAATAAGAACATATTCTGTAATTTATGAAGCAATCGAAGATGTAGAAAAAGCTCTAAAAGGAATGCTTGATCCAGAATTTGAAGAAAAAATTCTTGGCCGTGCAAAAGTTCAAGAAACTTTCAAAATTCCAAATGCTGGAATGATTGCAGGTGTTCTTGTAACAAGCGGATCAATTCCAAGAAGAGCAAAAATAAGATTATTAAGAGACAATGTTGTTATCTTCGATGGAGAAATTGAATCTATGAAAAGATTTAAAGATGATGCAAAAGAATTAAACAATGGTTATGAAGGCGGAATTGGTCTTGAAAAATTCAACGACATCAAAGAAGGCGATGAGCTTGAAGCCTACGAAATGATAGAAAAAGAAAGAGAATAGAATGGATAAAAGAAGAACCCTAAAAATATCTTCACAAATGCAAAAAGAATTATCAAAAATTTTGGCAGAAGATATTAACGATCCAAGATTATCAGATAATATAATTGTTTCTATTACAGAAGTCGAAGTTACAAATGACTTATCATATGCTGATATTTTTGTTTCTGTTTTAGGAGATGAAAGCAAAAAAGAATCCGTAATAGAGGCACTCGACCAAGCAAAAGGATATATGAAAAAATTGATTGGTGAGAGAATGAGACTTAGGTCAATGCCAGAATTTAGGTTTAAATATGATAATTCAATCGAACATGGCGTATATATGGATAAGCTAATTGCTGAAACCATAAAAAAGGATGAAAAAAATGCCGAAAATCGAGAAGATTAGTCAAAAAGAATTAGAAAAATTTAAAAATTTTATTGATGAGGCTAATACAATTGCAATTTCAGCTCACATAAATCCAGATGGAGATGCCCTAGGATCAGCTCTTGGTCTTAGGAAATCTCTTGAGCTTTACGGTAAGAAAGCTGACGTAATAAAAATAAGTCAAGTAGATGATTATTTAAAATTTTTACCACAAATTGGAAATTATAAGGAACCAAGCCAAAAAGAATATGATTTGTTTATAATTGTAGATTGTTCAGAATTTGACAGGATTGATAAGGCAATTGAAATTTGTAAAAGATCTAAAAAAGTTCTTGTAATTGACCACCATGAAGGCGGATCTATAAAAACTGACCTAAATATAATTCATTCAGATTCTCCAGCAAGTTGTGAACTTGTTTATGAAATCATAAAAAGATTAAATCTTCCAATAGATAAAGAAATAGCAACTTTACTTTATGCAGGCTTAGTTACAGATACAGGTAGATTTTTATATTCAAATATTAGTGAATTAACTTTTTATACTGCGGCAGATTTATATAAAAGTGGGGCAGATTTTGAGATGATTTATAAAAATCTCTATCAAAATAAAGAAATTTCAAAATTGCAATTTGAAAATCATATTTTAAATGAGGTGGAATTTGAAAAGCCTTATGCTCTTGCTGGAGTTAGCCAAAAAACTTGTAAAGATTTTGGAGTGCAAATGGGCGATAGTGAATCTGTTGTAAATATGCTTAGAGATTTAAAAGGAATTGAAGTAGCCTGTCTTGTAAAAGAATATGGAGAAAATGAATATAAAGTTTCTCTAAGGAGCAAAGACTATCTTGATGTTTCAGAAATTGCAAGAAATAATGGCGGTGGAGGCCACATAAGAGCTGCTGGCTTTTCAATAAAAACAAATTCAATGGATAAGGCTTTAAATATAATGAGAAAAATTTTAAAAGAGGCAATAAATGACTAGCGGAATTTTGTTAATTGATAAAAACACAGGAGTATCATCAGGAAAATGTGTATATCAAGCTAGAAAAAAACTAGGAATAAAAAAATAGGCCATGCAGGAACTCTTGATCCTCTTGCAACAGGTCTTTTGCCACTTTTAATCAATAAGGCAACAAGAGTTTCAGATTTTTTAATGGATGAAGTTAAAATTTATGAAACTCTTGCATTTTTTGGTCAAAAAACAGATACTCAAGATATTACTGGAGAAATTTTAGAAAAATCTTCAAATACTTTTGAAAAAAAAGAATTGGAAAAGGTAATAAAAGAAAATTTTTTAGGAGAAATTCTCCAAACTCCTCCCATGTATTCAGCCTTAAAATATAAGGGGAGAAAACTTTATGAGCTTGCAAGAGAAGGAAAAAGTATAGAAAGAAAACAAAGAGAGATAAAAATTTATGATTTTGAAATTCTTGACTTTGATTTTCCCTACGCAAGACTTAAAATAACTTGTTCGAAAGGAACTTATATAAGAAGCCTTGTAAATGATCTAGGAGAAACTTTAAAAACTTTTGCTACTGTAAAAGAGTTGAGAAGATTAAAAGTTGGAGATTTTGATGTAAAAGATGCCATTAAAAGTGAAGATTTTGAAAATATGAATCTTGATGATATAATGAAAAATCTAATTCCAATAGATAAGGCTTTGGATCAATATGAAAAGATAATTTTGGATGAATCTTTTTACAAACAAGCGACAAACGGAATGACCATGAAAGTTGATTTTGTAAAAGATATTGATGGACTTTTTAGAGTTTATGTTAAAGACTTATTTATAGGTCTTGGAGAATATAAAAACAAAAACAAGACTTTAAAGATTAAGAAGGTGTTTTATGAAGGATAATATAAAAATATTTGACTTAGATTTCAATGAATTTGACTTATCACCAAAGGCAGTGAGTCTGGGAAATTTTGATGGAGTACATAAGGGCCACCAAAAACTTATGAAAGAAAACATAAAAATATCAAAAGAAAAAAATCTTATCCCATCAGTATTATTATTTAAAGAAAACACCAAAAATATCCTAAATGGAGAAAGAGAATATCTTACAAGTCTTGAAGATAAGATTGAAATTTTAAAAAATATAGGAATAGAATGTTTTTGCTTATTAGAATTTTCTGAAAAATTTAAAAACTTATCTCCTTATGAATTTATAGAAAAAATAATCTATAAAAAACTAAATGCTAAATATGTAATAGTTGGAGATAATTATAGGTTTGGGAAAATGGCAAAAGGAGATATAAAAACTCTAAAAAAATATGAAGAAGATTTTGCTTACAAAACAAAAGTTGTAGATTTTGAACTTGATAATGGAAAAATTATAAATTCTACAGATATAAGACAGATGGTAAGAGAGGGAAAAATCGAAAAAGCCAACAAAGATTTGGGGCATTATTTTAAAATGCAAGGAAAAGTTATAAAAGGAGCTCAAAGGGGAAGGCTTTTAAATTTTCCAACGGCAAATTTGCAACCATCTTTCAAATATGTTACAGCAAAATCAGGAGTGTATTTTACCAGAGTAAATATTGACAGAGATTACTATTACGCCTTAACAGATATAGGAACAAATCCAACTTTTGAAAATAAAAAGTAAAAATTGAAAGCTATATAATGAATTTTTCAAAAGATATTTATGGTAAAAATATTAGCATAGAATTTTTAGAATATCTAAGAAGCGATTATAAATTTAATTCAGCTGAAGAATTAATAGAGCAAATGAAAAAAGATAAAATAAATGGAAAAAATTTAATAAAAAAATACGAAAAAGAGTAGGAAACTGCTCTTTTTTTGTGCTTGATTTTAAATTTATTTTGTAAAAATAATTGGGTATTAATATAATTGAATTGATTAATATTATGTAAAAGTAGATTTTGAAAATTTAAAAGGAGATATTATGGGTAATCCTAAAAAAGTATTTGATAGACTTAATAAATTAAATATAAAATATGATATGGTAGAGCATCCTCCAGCTGAAACTACCGAAGAGGCTGATAAATATATTGAAGGAAAGAATGGTGCTAGGACGAAAAATCTTTTTTTGGCAAATAGAAAAAATAGACAGTACTATTTAATTGTTATGGATGATCAAAAAATGATTAGCCTAAAAGATTATAATAAATTATTAAATGAAAAGGGAATGCACTTTCTTGATCCAAAAAAAGTTTATGAAATTATGGAGCAAGAAGTTGGAATCATATCAGTTTTTGGTTTGATGAATACTGATGAAAATATAAAGGTATTTTTTGATAAAGATATGATAGAAGAAAATAATCTTATGACCTTTCATCCAGATGATAACACAAAGACTCTTTTTATAAAAAATGAAGATATTTTTAAATTAGTGAATGATTGTGGATATGATTATGAAATTTTTGATTTTAAATCAGTAATGGATGAGATAAATTTATAAAAAAATTTTTGTAAATTTTATTTTTTAAAAAATAAATTTAATATGTATTTTTTTCTTTGCAAAAATAAAGATATTTGGTATAATATCAAAGATACCTTAACTATGAACTAAGCTTCCTCAGACTATTTCATGGTTATGGCGAATATATTTAGGAGGAATTTATGTTAAATAAAGATCAAAAAACACAAATTATTAAAGAATTTCAAAAAGACGCAAATGATACTGGTTCACCAGAAGTTCAAATTGCTATTCTTACTCAAAGAATCAAAGAACTTACTGAACATTTAAAAGCAAATAAAAAAGACCACTCTTCAAGAAGAGGACTTTTCAAAATGATTAGACGTAGAAAAGGTCTTTTAAATTATTTAATGGACAATGATATTGAAAGATATCGTCAAATCATTGAAAAACTTGGTTTAAGAAAATAGTTAAATATGACGGGACTTATCCCGTCTTTTTTGTAGTTAGGAGAAAAAATGGAAAAAACTTATGAATATAAGTCACAAAATGGCTCTGATTTGTCAATAAAAATTGGAAAAGTTGCCGAGCAAACTAATGGCGAATGTCTTATTAGGACTGGTGATACAATTTTATTGGTTACTGCTGTTTCAAGCGACAAGCCTAGGGAGGGAATTGATTTTTTTCCTCTTATTTGTGATTATCAAGAAAAACTTTATGCAGTTGGAAAAATTCCTGGTGGATTTATTAAAAGGGAAGGAAAGGCATCTGATAAGGCGATTTTGATTTCTCGTCAAATGGATAGACCTTTAAGGCCACTTTTTCCAGAAAATTTCTATAATGATGTGCAAGTAATTGCTACACCATTTTCTGTAGATGAAGATAATGAACCTGATTGTATGACAACAATCGGTGCATCTATTGCTCTTGGGATTTCTGATATTCCTTTTTATGGACCAGTTGCTGCAGTTTCTGTTGGATATGTTGATGGAAAATATATTGTAAATCCAAATAAGGATCAAAGAGAAAAATCATCTCTTGATTTAACAGTTGCAGGTACTGCTGATGCTATTAATATGGTTGAAGCTGGTGCAAATGAATTGTCTGAAAAAGAAATGCTTGAAGCTATGATGGTAGCTCATGCTGAAATCAAAGAAATTTGCGGATTTATTCAAACAATTATTGATGATATTGGAAAAGAAAAAATGGAAGTTTCTGAAGAAGTTGAAACTGAACTTCAAAGAAAAATCAAAGATAAATACACTGAAGATATTAAAAATTCTATAAGAACAACCGATAAGGTTCAAAGAGAAGACGACATTAATAAAATCGAAGAAAAATGCAAAGAAGATTTCTTAGAAGAATTTCCAGAAAGTGAAGATGAAATTCACAAAACTGTAGATTCTATAATGAAAAAAGAAGTTAGAAGAATGATTTCTATTGATAAAATAAGACCTGATGGACGTAAAATGAAAGAAATTCGTCCTTTATCTGCTGAGGTTGGACTTTTGCCAAGAGCTCACGGTTCAGGATTATTCCAAAGAGGACAAACTCAAGTTTTATCAGTTCTAACTTTAGGTTCTCCTGGTGAAGAACAAGTGATTGATTCAATGAACAGAGATGAAATTACAAAAAGATATATTCACCAATATAATTTCCCACCATTTTGTGTTGGAGATATTAGACCATTAAGAGGACCTGGAAGACGTGAAGTTGGACATGGACACTTGGCTGAAAGAGCTTTGATTCCAGTTTTGCCAGATACAAAAGATTTTCCTTATACAATAAGAGTTGTAAGTGAAGTTTTATCATCAAATGGTTCTTCTTCACAAGCATCAATTTGTGGCTCAACTTTATCTCTTATGGATGCAGGAGTTCCTATTAAAAAACCTGTTGCAGGAATTGCCATGGGATTAATCAAAGAAGAAAATTCAATTTCAATTCTCACAGATATACAAGGACTTGAAGATCATCTTGGAGATATGGATTTTAAAGTTGCTGGGACAGAAGATGGAATAACAGCCCTACAAATGGATATGAAAATTTCTGGAATAAATAAGGAAGTTTTAGAAGAGGCTTTGGCTGATGCTCATGAAGCAAGGCTTAAAATTCTTGATGTAATAAGATCAGCAATTGATAAACCAAGAGAAGATTTATCAAAGTATGCTCCAAGAATTTTTTCGATAGATATTGATCCAGAAAAAGTTAGAGATGTAATTGGTTCTGGTGGAAAAACAATTAATAAAATAATCGATGCTACTGGTGTAAAAATTGAAACTGAGGATGATGGACACATAACAGTTGCAAGCATTGATGGAGAAAGCGGAAAAAAAGCAATCGAGATGATTAGAGCGATTGTAACAGATCCAAAAGCTGGCGATATTTATGAAGGTGAAGTAAAAAGAATTATGAACTTTGGCGCCTTTGTAGAAATTGCAATTGGAAAAGAAGGACTTTTACACATTTCTCAAATTGATACAAAAAGAACTGAAAAAGTTGAAGATGTATTAAAAATTGGAGATAAGGTAAGGGTAAAAGTTACAGAAATTGATAGGCAAGGAAGAATTAATCTTTCAAGAAAAGCCCTATTAATTGAAGAAGAAAAAAAGAATCTAAAGAAGATTAAATCTTATAAATTTTATAAACTAACTACAAAATAAAAATGTTGCAAAAATAAATTGATTATTGTTCTTAAAAGTAATTAATTTATTTTGCAACATATAAAATATTTGTAGAAGTAAAAGAGGCTGCCATTTAATAGGCAGTTTATTTATTTTCTCCTTTGTTATATAATTTATATGAGGTGAATATGGCAAATACAAATTTAAACAGAAAAAGAAAAAAATCTAAATATTCAAAAAAATCGGAAAATAGAAAATTTAATAAGAAATCATTTTCTATATTTTTTATGTTTATATCTTTAATAGGATTTATATTTTTAATCTTGCCAAATACTGGAAGATTGGGAGAATTTATTACTTATAATAATTTTAAACTTTTTGGATTTATATCTTATTTCATTTTTGTTTTTGTTTTTTTATTTCTTTATTTGTATTTATGGATAAATTCAAAAAAAATTTCAAGGTATTTAGTATTTTATTTATCTTGATTTTACTTAGTATGGCAATTTTTTCTATGAAATTTCTAGCTAACAATTTGCCTATGTCTATAAAAAATACAGAAAGCTTTATTAGAAAATCTGGTGGAATTTTAGGAACAAGGCTAGCATTTTATTTAGAATCACTAATTGGAAGTGCTGGAATAATAATTTTGTATTTAGTTTTTTGGATTTCACTAATAAAAAATTTAATTGGAATACCCTATAAGGATTTAATAATAAAAATAAGGGATAAGCTAGTAATTTTTGGAAGTTTTGTAAAAGAAAAATATATGAAAATTTCTAATAAAATAAAAACTTATTTTAGGGAAAAAAAGCTTAAAAAAATAAGGGGTAAAAAGAAAAAAGAAGAGAAGAAAGATTGGAAAATGATGAAAATTCAGAGCCTAAAAAAGTTATAGAAATTGAAGATGATACAAAAAAAGATTCGAATGATGATTTTGACAAAAGATTTGAGAAAGCAAAAATAAATTCTTATAGGTCAAAACAAGTTGATTTATCAGATTTTGACCAAACTTTTAAGGAAGAGTATACCTTAAATTATAAATTTCCAAAACTTGATCTTTTGGATGATAGGGAAGATGGAAGTGAAGTTGATCAAAATGATATAAAGGATAAGGCGAGAAGAATTGAGGAGTGTTTGGATTCTTTTGGTATAAAATCAAAAGTTGTTCAAATAAATATTGGACCTAGTGTTACTTGCTTTGAATTAAAACCTCAAAGAGGAGTTAAGGTTTCAAAAATTCTAAATTTATCTGATGATCTTTCTCTTTTTCTTGCAACTAGCGATATAAGAATTGAAGCTCCAATTCCAGGCAAAAGTCATGTTGGAATTGAAGTTCCAAATTCTACAAAAGAAGTTGTAGGCTTAAAGGAGATGATCGCAAGTGAAGAATTTATAAAAAATACTAATAAACTTCCTTTTGTTTTGGGTAAGTCTATATCAGGAACACCAAAAGTTTCTGCTATAGAAAAAATGCCCCATCTTCTTATATCTGGTGCAACAGGATCTGGAAAAAGTGTTTGTATAAATACAATTATTATGTCGATTTTGTACAAACATTCGCCTGATGAAGTTAAGTTATTATTAATAGATCCAAAAATTGTAGAACTTTCAATTTATAATGGCATACCGCATCTTATTATGCCAGTTATAACTGATCCGAAAAAAGCATCATCATCATTATTTTGGGCAATTAGGGAAATGGAAAGACGTTATAAATTATTTGAAGAAAATCATGTAAGAGATATTTCTTCTTATAGGGATTTGACAGAAATTGATGAGAAAATAGAAAAACTTCCTTATGTAGTTATAATAATTGATGAGTTATCAGATTTAATGATGACAGCTGCAAGTGAAGTTGAAGATTATATAACAAGACTTGCTCAAAAATCTAGGGCTTGTGGAATCCATTTAATAATAGCAACTCAAAGACCAACAGTTGATGTAATAACTGGAACAATCAAGGCAAATATTCCATCAAGAATTGCCTTTGCAGTTACAAGTCAAATTGATTCAAGAACAATTCTTGATATGAGTGGAGCAGAAACTTTGCTTGGAAAGGGAGATATGTTATTTGCCCCATCAGATGCAATGAAACCTATGCGTATTCAAGGAGCTTTTGTTTCTGATTCTGAAGTTTTGAGAGTTGTAAATTATATAAAAGAAACTCGTGAAGAAGAATATGACAAAAAAGCCATGGAAACTGTTGAAGAAAAAGCAAAAATTGTTGAAAATGAAGATGAAGATGAATTGATTAATGAGGCAATAGAGATTATTATAAATGAAAAGACAGCTTCAGTTTCTCTCATTCAAAGAAAATTAAAAGTTGGATATGCGAGAGCTGGAAGAATAATTGATCAATTGGAAGCTCGTGGCATAATTGGAGGAT
The DNA here is from genome assembly GCF_000307225.1 of Anaerococcus vaginalis. Lineage (GTDB taxonomy): Bacteria > Bacillota > Clostridia > Tissierellales > Peptoniphilaceae > Anaerococcus > Anaerococcus vaginalis_B. The sequence goes on along the minus strand of NZ_HE978619.1, from coordinate 97,244 downwards.
ATGAAGGAAGTAAACCTAGAAAAGTTTTGGTAGATCATAGTTATTTAGAAGGAGAATAAAATGAATATAGCAAACAAAGTTACAACGGTAAGAATGATTTTGGTACCAGTATTTGTGGTATTATATTTAATCTTTGGTAAAATGTATAATGTTGCTGCACTTTTATATGCAATTGCATCTTTGACTGATGCACTTGATGGACATCTTGCAAGAAGTAGAAATTTAGTAACAACTTTTGGAAAATTTATGGATCCATTAGTAGATAAAATTCTAACTATGGCAGGATTTGTTTTACTAACTTCAACAAATATAATTCCAAGCTGGGCAGTTATTTTGATAATTTCAAGAGAGCTAATAATTACAGGACTTAGGACACTTGCAGCAAGCAATAATATCACAATAGCAGCAAGCAAGGGCGGAAAAGCAAAAACAATGAGCCAATGTGTATCAACAGTAATGCTTTTGATAAATAATCAAACTATAAATTCAATTGGTATTATTATATTTTATATAGCTGTAGTTTTAACAGTTATTTCTGGAATTGATTATTTGGTTAAAAATAAAAAAGTTTTAAATTTAGACGACATATAAATTTAAAATTTAAAATAAATTTTTTAAAATAGAAAGGAAAATAAATGGCTAACGATATTGATAAAGAAAAAGAGAAAGCCCTAAGTCAGGCTTTTAAAAATATTGAGAAAAAATATGGTAAGGGTGCAATTATGAAAATGGGAGAAGCACCAAAAGTTGATGTAACTGTAATTCCGACAGGTGCGATAAATCTTGATATTGCGCTTGGAGTTGGTGGACTTCCAAGAGGAAGAGTTATAGAAATTTTCGGACCAGAATCTTCAGGAAAAACAACTCTAACTCTTCATTGTATTGCAGAAGATCAAAAACTTGGAAATACTTGCGCCTTTATTGATGCAGAACATGCTATGGATGCAGAATATGCAAAAAGATTGGGTGTAAATATTGACGAATTAATTTTATCTCAACCAGATACTGGAGAACAAGCTCTTGATATCGCAGAATCTTTGGTAAGATCTGGTGCTGTTGATTTAATTGTTGTCGATTCAGTTGCAGCTCTTGTTCCAAAAGCAGAAATTGAAGGACAAATGGGCGATAGTCATATGGGTCTTCAAGCAAGACTTATGAGCCAAGCTTTAAGAAGATTAACAGGAATTATTTCGAAAACAAATACAACAGTAATTTTTATAAACCAATTGAGAGAAAAAATTGGAGTTATGTTTGGAAGTCCAGAAACAACAACCGGTGGTAGAGCTCTTAAATTTTATTCTTCTGTAAGACTTGATATAAGAAGAATAAAAGGAATACAACAAGGCGATGATTATACGGGAAATAGAACAAGAGTAAAAGTTGTAAAAAATAAAGTTGCTCCACCTTTTAAGGTTGTAGAATTTGATATAATGTATGGAACAGGAATTTCAAAATCCGGAGTAATTTTAGATTCAGCAGTTGACGAAGATATTGTAGAAAAAGCTGGCTCTTGGTATTCATATAATGGAGAAAAGCTTGGTCAGGGTAGGGAAAAGGTAAAACAATATCTTGAAGAAAATGAAGATATCTTAAACGAAATTGAAGCAAAATTAAGAGAAACCATCAACAATGGCGATAAAAAATCAAAAAAACCTAAAGAAACTGATGAAGAATCTGAAGAAAAAATTGAAGATGATTATGAATAAAAAAACGCAAGCTAGTAGAAAAATTCTTCTGGCTTGCGTTTTTATTTTTAAATTTTATTTGCTAAAATTTTGAAAAAATCATTTGTCAAATAAGCTTAATTGGGTGTGATCTTTTTTGGATAAATTTGATAGGGAAATTCCTATAAGTCTTAATTTTTCATTTGAAATAATTTGGCTTAGTAAGTCTTTTGCGATTTTTGAAATATCTTCTTTTTTTGAAATTGGAGATAAAAGTGTGTAGGACTTTGTGTGGGTTTTGAAAAATTCTGTTTTTATTTTCAAATTTATTGTGTAGGCTTTTATATCTTTTTTTCTTAAATCTTCTTCGATTTTTTCTGAAATTTCATCTATATAGGCATATAAAGTTTTTATATCCTTGGTATTTTTTCTAAAAGTAAACTCTCTTCCTATGGATTTTCTTTTCGTGCTTGTTTGAACCTTTCTCTTATCTTCGCCCCTTATGACCTTGTAAACATATCTTCCTTGCTTGCCAAAAAGAGATTCTAAAAAATCTTGGTCAAGCTTTAGTAAATCTGAAATTTTATAAATACCAATATCTTTTAATTTTTGAACTGATTTATTTCCAAGTCCATGAACTTTTTTTATATCTAAATTTTTTAAAATTTCTGGTACATCTTCTTTATTTATTTCTTTTATGCCCAAGGGTTTATTCCAGTCGCTTGCAAGTTTTGCCAAAAATTTATTGTAGGAAATTCCAATTGATACACCAATTCCTGTTTCTTTTAAAATTTCATTTTGAATTTTTTTTGCAAGAATTTTTTATCTTCATTATTATCTATATAAACATATGCTTCATCTATAGAAACTTGTTCTTTTATGTGAGAATAGGACTCTATAATATCAAAAACTTCTTTTGATTTTTCCTTATAATATTTTCTATCGACCTTTACCATAATTAAATTTGGGCAAAGCTGTTTTGCAATAAAAACGGGCATAGCTGAATGGATTCCATATTCTCTTGCTTTGTAATTTGCTGTTGTAATTATTGATTTATTTGAAAGACCACCGACTGCCATGGGATGATTTTTTAAATTTTTATCTCTAAGCTCTTCACAGGAAGCATAAAAGGCATCGCAGTCTATATGTAGGATTTTATTCATAATATCACCACTATGATTATACTATATTAATAAAAAATAAATGAAATTGTTTTATTATGGACTAAATTAGTCATTATTGTTATAATTAATTAAGGTGATTTAATGAGAATAGATAAATTTTTAAAAAATTCAAGAATTATTAAAAGAAGGCAGGTCGCAAAGGATGCTTGTATTAATGAAAGGGTAAAAATTAATGGAAATATTGCCAAGGCAGGAAGTAATGTTGAATTTGGTGATATAGTTGAAATTAGTTTTGGAAAAAGCGACTTAAAAGTAAGGGTTCTTGATTTAATTGAAGGCGCCAAGAAAAATAATGCAAATGAAATGTATGAGGTTTTAGATGAATAAGTACGAAAAATATCTTAAAAATAGACCGAAAAAAACAAAAGATTCTTGATGGTAAGTGTTTTTGCCTTTTTATTAGTATTATTATTATCAAGGGCATTTAATTATAGGGTAAATGCTCAAATTGATACATTAAATAATAATATTAGTTCTAAAGCTGGCGAGATTTCTAATGTAAAAGAAGAAATAGATTCTATAAAAGAAGATTATGAAAATAGAAATACAGATAAGTTTAAGGAAAAGTTAGCTAGAGAAAAATTAGGTATGATTAAGAAAGACGAATATGTGTACAAAGACGAAAATAATAAGTAAATTTAAGTCTACAATAAAAAAATATAATCTAATAGAAGAAAATGATACCATAATTGTTGGGGCAAGCGGAGGACCAGATAGCCAATTTCTGATTTATTTATTAAATGAAGTGCAAGATTTTTATAAAATAAAGATAGTCCTTGCCCACTTAAACCATATGCATAGATCTGATGCCATTGATGATGAAAATTTAGTTATAGAAACAGGAAAAACATTGGGACTAGAAACTTTCGTAGACCATAAGTCTATGGATTTTTATGCCAAAGAGAAAAAAATATCATCAGAGCATGCCGGAAGAATTTTAAGGTATGATTTTTTTAGATCAATAAAAAATAAATATGAAAATGCAAAAATAGCCGTTGCCCACAATAAAGACGATCAAGCAGAAACTGTTCTTATGAGAATAATAAGAGGCTCAGGTCTTGATGGACTTAGGGCCATGGATTATAAAAATAAGGATATAGTAAGACCCATAATGGACTTTAGTAAAAGTGAAATTTTGGAATTTTTGGACAAAAATGAGATTTTCTATCATATTGATTATACAAATTTGGAAACAGATTATACCAGAAATAAAATAAGAATTGAAATTATACCAGAAATTGAAAAAATAAATCCAAATTTCAAAAATTCCCTAATATCCTTATCTGAAATAGCAAAAAATGATTATGAGATTTTAAGAGAAATTGAAGATGAAAAGCTTGAAAAAATCCTTATAAAAAAAGAAAAAAATCACATTTCTTTTGAAAAAAAAGAATTTGAAAAATTATCAGATCCTTTAAAAGCAAGACTTATAAGAAGGGCAATTGATATATTATATGGAAATATAAATGATTTTTCAAAAACTAACATTGAAGATTTTATAAAAATAATTGATCTTTCAAATGGGAAAAAAATCATAAAAAACAAGCTAGTTTTTCAAAAAAATTATAAGTCTTATGATTTTTATATAAAAACTGATGATTTTTGCAAAAATTCAAAAGAGATTTCTATGAAAATAGGCGATGAAAAGATTTTTGGAAAATATAAATTTAATACATCCCTTGTTTCCTATGATTTTTACAAAAATTCTAACAAGAAAGAAAAGGCATTTTATAGTTTAGAAAATTTAGAGGATATTTCAATAAAAATAAGGTATAGGCAAAATGGTGATTTCTTTACTGCTATGAAAAAAGGAAAAGAAAAAACTTAAAAATTTCTTTATTGATGAAAAAATCGACAAGGATTTGAGAAATAAAATTCCACTTTTGTTTATAAATGATAAACTTTCTTGGATTGTAAATATAAGAAGAAGTGAAGATTTTAAGGTTAAAATTGACGATAAAAATATTTTAATGGTGAGTGTGGAGGAGATATGAAAATTGATTTAGAAGAAGTAATAGAACAAGTATTAATTGATGAAGAAAGTTTAAACAAAAGAATAAAACAACTCTCAAGCCAAATAAATGAATTTTATGAAGATAAAAACAAGCTTGTTCTTGTTGGAATTTTGAAAGGTTCAATTATGTTTATGGCTCAACTTGCTAAAAATATTAAGGTTGATTGCACCTTAGAATTTATGGATGTTTCATCATACGGGGATGGAACAGAATCTTCTGGAAACGTAAAAATAATAAAAGACTTAGATACTGATATTACTGGAAAAGAAGTTTTGTTGGTTGAAGATATTATTGACACAGGAAGAACTCTTGATGCCCTAAGACATTCTCTTATCAAAAGAGGAGCAAATTCAGTAAAAATAATAACCTTACTTGATAAGCCTGAAAGAAGGGAAATAGAAATAAAACCAGACTGGTCAGGTTTTAAAATTCCAAATGAGTTTGTAGTAGGATACGGACTTGATTATATGCAAAAGTATAGAAATTTACCTTTCATAGGTATTTTAAAAAGAGAAGTTTATGAGTAAAATAATAACAGAAAAATGTTAAAATCTTATTAAATTTGGCTTTGTTTCATTTTTTGAAAAAAGCCTTATTTTTTAAGTTTATATAAAATAGGAGGGAATATGAAGCAATTTGACAAATTCATTATATTAATTTATGTAGGACTTATTGGATGGCTAGGATTCAAACTTTTTAAAAGTAAAAAATCTAATAAAAATTTAAAAGGAAAAATAAAAAGTTTTGGAAAAAGATCTACAAGTATGGAATATATTTTATTTGGACTATTAATAGTAACAGGTTCAATAAATTTATTTCAAGGAATAAGAACAAAAAATCAAACAACCCTAATGACAGCATCAGTTATGATAGTTATGGGTTTTGTATTTTTCCTAAATACAAAAACAAAAATTCATATAGCAGAAAATGGAATTTTATTAAATGACTCATTTTTCACATACAAAGAATTAAGAAGATGGGGATTTGATAAAGAACGTGGAAGTTTAGTGGTTATTGTAAAAAAAGATCACCAAGAAAGCCAAGAATCTGTTCAAGTTAAATTTGAAGATATAGAAGAAATAAATAGTCTAATAAGAAAATACAAATTAGGCAAATAAGCTTGAAAAATCAAACAAAAAGTTGTATCATATTAGAGTTAATGTTTAGATAAAAAATTTAGGAGAAAATATGCTACTAGTAGTAGATATAGGCAATACAAATACAGTAATTGGCGTTTACAACAAAAAGAAATTAAAAACAAAATTTAGAATTACAACAAATCAAATTGTAACAAGTGATGAAATAGTGCAAATTTTATATAATATTCTTGCAATTCACAAAATTGATAAGGATAATATAGAAGATACTATCATATCATCAGTGGCACCAGATGTTTTATATTCTTGGCAATCAGCAAATAGAAAATTTTTTGGAAGAGAAGCTATGATTGTAGGAATTGGAACAAAAACTGGGATAGATATAAAATATGATAATCCTAGAGAAGTTGGTGCAGACAGGGTTGTAGATGCAGTAGCAGCCTATGAAATGTATGGAGGACCTACTATAGTAGTTGATCTTGGAACAGCATCAACATTTGATGTAGTAAATAAAAAAGGACAATACTTGGGAGGCTCAATTGCACCAGGACTTAAAACAAGTCTTGATGCTTTAATAAATAGGACAGCACAACTTCCAAGAATTGAATTACACGAACCAACAACAGCAATAGCAAAAAATACAACTGAATCAATAAATGCTGGTATGGTTTTTGGCTATATCGGATTGATTGATGGAATAATTGAAGAATTAATAAAAGAAATTATAAAAAAGAAAAAAATTCAAAAGATGAAATCAAAATAGTCTCAACTGGAGGCTATTCCGAATTACTAGCATCAGAATCAAAATATATAGAAATAGTTGAAAACGACCTAACCCTAGAAGGTTTAAGATTGATTTATGAAAGAACAATTAAAAAATAAAGAAATTATGTTGGCACCCTTGGCAGGGGTCAGTGATGTTGGTTTTAGATTAATAGCGGAAAAATATGGGGCAGATAAAACTTTTACAGAAATGGTTTCAGTAAATGCCCTTTATTATGACAATAAAAAAACTGATGACCTATTATTTATTTCAGAGTATGAGAAAAATTGTAATATACAAATTTTTGGCTCCAATCCCGATATAATTGAAAAGGTAGTAAAAGATAAGATAAATCCAATAAAAAAATCAAAAGAAATTTCCTTTAATATGGGGTGCCCAGTTGCAAAAATTACAAAAAATGGCGAGGGCAGTGCCCTTATGTCAAGGCCCAAATTAGTTGAAGAAATTTGTAAAACTTTGAGAAAATCTACAGACAAAAAAATTAATATAAAATTTAGGCTTGGTATAGATGATGAGCATATAAATTATCTGGACATAGGGAAAATTGCACAAGATACAGGAATCGATTATGTTATTTTACATGCAAGAACTAAAAAGCAAATGTATTCAGGTCTTGCAAATTGGGACCATATAAGAATACTAAAAGAAAATCTTTCAATCCCAGTTATAGCAAATGGAGATATTTTTTCAGTAGAAGATTTCATAGAAGTTATTAATAAGACAAAAGCAGATGGGGTTATGCTTGCAAGAGGAGCTATGGGTAATCCTTTTTTATTTAAAGAAATAAAAGATTATATAGAAAAAGGCTCATACCAAAAACCAAATCACGTACAAATAATAGACCAATTAATAGAACAATACAAGCTAGAATTGAAATATAAAAAAGAAAAATTAGTAGTAACACAGATGAGAAAACACTTATCATGGTATATAAAAGGACTTAAAAATTCCAGCAAAATCCGTGATGAGCTTAATAAAATAAATACAATTGACGAAGTGATGGAAGAATTAGAAAATACAAATCCACACTGAAAGGATGATAAAATGACAGAACAAAAAGAAGTAATTCTATCAAAAGAGTACCTACAAAAATTACAAGATGAATTAGAATATTTAAAAACAAAAAGAAGACCAGAAATCGCTGAAAAAATAAAAGAAGCTAGATCATTTGGCGATCTTTCAGAAAATGCTGACTATGATGAGGCAAAAAATGAACAAGGCGAAGTTGAGTCAAGAATCGCAAAAGTTGAAGATATGATAAGACATGCTAAAACTTTTGAAGATTCAACAAATAAGGACGAAGTAAGTGTTGGAAGTAAAGTTTTAATTCATGATGAAGAGTTTGATGAAGATTTTGAATATAAAATTGTAGGAACAGCAGAATCAAACCCTCTCGAAGGATTTATCTCAAACGAATCTCCAGTAGGAGAAGCCTTGCTTGGTAAGAAAAAAGGTGAAAAAGTAGAGGTTGTAACACCTAATGGAAAATGCTACTATACTATTAAAGAAATAAGATAGGAGTAAATATGGCAAATAAAAATCAAGATCAAAACGAAATGCTTCAAATCAGAAGGGAAAAATTAGAAAAATTAAAAGCTGAGGGCAAAAACCCTTATAAAATTGTAAATTTTAGAAATAGAACCCTATCAAAAGAAATTAAAGACAATTTTGAAGAATTTGAAGGAAAAAACGTAAGAGTTGCTGGTAGAATTATGGCAAGACGTGGCCATGGTAATATGAGCTTTATGGATATTCAAGATTCACATGGAAAAATTCAAATTGTAAATCGTAAAAATATCATGGGAGAAAATTTCAAAGAAACAAAAGGTTATGATATTGGAGATTTGATTGGACTTGAAGGAAAAGTTTTCAAAACAAACCAAGGCGAAATTTCCATTGAAACAGAACATGCAGATCTTTTGACAAAATCCTTGCAAATTTTACCAGAAAAATGGCACGGTCTAAAAGATCAAGATATAAGATATAGACAAAGATATGTAGATTTAATAGTAAATCCAGAAGTAAAAGATGTATTTGTTCTTAGAAGTAAAATAATTTCTGAAATTAGAAAATTTTTAGAAAATAGAGGATTTTTAGAAGTAGAAACCCCAATTTTAAATACAATTGCAGGCGGAGCAAGCGCAAGACCATTTATAACTCACCACAATAGCTTAGATATCGGAATGTATTTAAGAATTGCATCAGAACTTTACTTAAAAAGATTAATTGTGGGTGGATTCGATAAGGTTTATGAAATAGGCAGAATGTTTAGAAACGAAGGTATGGATGCAACTCATAACCCAGAATTTACAACAATGGAATTATATCAAGCCTATGGTGATTTCGAAGATATGATGGAAATTACAGAAAATATGGTAGAAGCAGTTGCAAATAAAGTAAAGGGTTCAACACTTGTAGAATTTGATGGAAAAGAAATCGAATTAAAAGCTCCATGGAAAAGAATTTCTATGATTGACGCTGTAAAAGAACATTCTGGAGTAGATTTTAACGAAATTACAGAATACGAAGATGCAGTAAAAATTGCCAAAGAAAAAATGTAGAAGTGAAAGCAACAAGAGGCGAAATAATTGCAGAATTTTTTGATGAATTTGTTGAAGATAAATTAATCCAACCAACTTTTATAATAGATTATCCTGTAGAGATTTCACCACTTGCAAAAAGAAAAAATGACGATGAAAGCCTAACATATAGGTTTGAAGCTTTCATAAATGGAGCAGAAATCGCTAATGCATTTTCAGAATTAAATGATGCAATCGATCAAAAACAAAGATTTTTAGATCAAGTTGCAAAAAGAGAAGCAGGCGATGACGAAGCACATATGATGGATTATGATTTTATAAACGCCCTAGAAGTAGGAATGCCTCCAACAGGAGGACTTGGAATCGGAATAGATAGATTAATAATGGTTCTAACAGGGCAACGTTCAATAAGAGACGTATTACTTTTCCCAACAATGAAGCCAATAGGCTTAGAAAAGGCAGAAAATGGGGGTTTGTCAAAAGAAACTTACGAAACTTACGACAAACTTACGACAGAAGAAATTGACCTTTCAAAAGTGAAAGTTGAACCATTATTTGAAGATATGGTAGACTTTGAAACTTTCTCAAAATCTGATTTTAGAGTTGTAAAGGTTAAAAACTGCGAAGAAGTTCCTAAGTCAAAAAAACTTTTGAAATTTACATTAGATGATGGTTCTGAAAAAGAAAGAGTTATTTTATCTGGTATTAAGGAATATTACAGCGCAGAGAGCTTAATTGGAAAGACACTACTTGCAATTTGTAATCTTCCTCCTCGTAAGATGATGGGAATCGACTCAGAAGGTATGATTATATCTGCAATTTGTGAGTATGACGGTGAAGAAAAACTTAACTTAATAATGCTGGATGATAATATTCCAGCAGGATCAAAATTATATTAAAGGACACGCTAATTATGAAACTGGGGTTTGTTATGAATCCCAGTTTAATTTTTAGGAGTATGTATGAGATGGATAATTAGAATAATTTTATTACCGATAAGATTAGTGTTGAGTTTGCTCATAGCTTTTTTAACCTTCATATTAAGTTTGAGTACTGCGTTGTTAAGCGTAGTTTCTACTTTGATTTTTATAATTGGAATAGCTAGCATTTTTCAAGGAGACAAGCAAATTGTAATTGAAGCACTAATATTAGCATTTTTATTTAGTCCATTTGGATTACCTAAATTAGGTATATATGTTATTGGATTATTAGAATTATTAAACTATACAATAAAATCAATTTGAAGAAAAATAAATATAAGACAACCGTAGACGATAGAAAGCAATAATTCTGTCGTCTTTTTTTATTTTAAAGAGAGGAGGTAGGAATGAATTTTGATTATTTTTATAATAGGCAATCTGAGATGTATAACTTCATTAGGTTACCTATGGTATTAATGGAAGATGAGATTTTTGAGAGCATTTCTATTGAAGCTAAAGTTTTGTATTCATATATGCTTAATCGAATGGGTCTTTCATATAAAAATGGCTGGATAGATGAAGATGGAAAAGTCTTTATTTACTACACAATGGATGCTATTAAAGAGCAATTTAACTGTGCTAATGATAAAGCCTTAAAGATTATAAATGAGCTTGATATAAAATCAGGAATTGGATTGATAGAAAAGAAAAGACAAGGACTTGGAAAACCAAATAGGATATATGTTAAAGATTTTATGAGTGTTTTCTCCGATTCAAATAATAGAAATCCAGATTTCCGAAAAGCAGAAGTCCAGACTTCCGATAATCGGAATTCAAGAACTCCTAATAACAGACTTCAAGATTTCCGAAAATCGGAAGGTAACTATAACAATATTAGTAATAATGAGTTAAGAAAGAATGATTTTAGTAAGGGACAAAAGCCTTATGGAATATATAAAAACATATTTTTGACTGATGAAGAATATAAGGACTTAACAAATGAGTTAGGAAGTAGAATTAATGAATACATTGATAGATTGTCGTCATATATGAAAGCAAATAACAGAGATTATCAGGATCACAAGGCAACGATAATCAATTGGTATCTTAATGATCAGGCGAAAAGCATTAATGACAAATCAACAAGAAAAATGAATTACGATATAGGAGAGAGTTTATGACAAGCTTAAAAGATTTTGTATTAAGAGAAAATGATATTGAAAGAAATGGACATATTTATTGCAAGGTATGTGGTAATAGAGTCGATGGAGAATTACTTGACCTTGGATTTACAAAGTTTATTCCAAGAATTAAATGTGAATGTGAAATAAAGAGAGACAATGAAAATGAAGAAAGAGAAAGACTGATGAAAATATCAACACTTAAAAGAGATTGCTTCTCATCGCCACTCCAGCACCAATATACTTTTGAGAAATTCTTAAATGAAAAAGGTCAAGCTTACAAGGTTGCTTACAATTATGCTAAAAGTTTTGAACAAATGAAGGAAGACAATGTTGGACTTTTATTTTATGGAGATGTTGGCAGTGGAAAGACTTATCTTGCTTGTTCTATTGCAAATGAATTAATCGAAAGAAAGCAAGTTAGAGTTAAGATTATGAATTTATCTCAAGTTATAAACCAAATACAAAAATCGGCATTTAAGCTAGATTCAAATGAAATTATAAATAACCTCTCTAATATCCCTTTGTTAATCCTAGATGACCTTGGAATTGAAAGGGATACATCTTATGCAAGAGAACAAGTATATAACATTATAAACTCAAGATACTTAAAAGACAGGCCGACAATTTTCACTACAAACTTATCATTGGAAATTATTCAAAATCCGAATATTGATCTTGAGTATCAGAGGATATATTCAAGAATACTTGAAATGACAATACCAGTTAAAGTTACGGGAGAAGATTTTAGAAGAAAAATCCATCAAGAGAAGTTAAGAAAATACAAAGAGTTACTTTTATATGGAGGTGGAATAGATGATTAATGAAGAAGTATCTAGGTCGAGTCTTAATCTTGAAGTAAGGCTTGCAAAAGCAACAAGTAAAGCAATTCTTGATGCCTTAAAGAAAGTACACAAGCAAATAGAAGAACAAGGAGGCTTGAAAAATGTTATAAAAAATAATGGAGAAGAAGTAAAACTAAAAGATATGGTTAAAAAGGGACAGTTAGAAGAAATTAATCTAAAAGATCCTGAGTTAAAAGAATTAAAGAAAATTTTAAACAAACACGGAGTGAAGTTTTCTGTTATGAAAGATAAGGAAACTGGTAACCACTCTGTGTTTTTTCAATCTAAGGATATAAAAGTAATGGAACACGCCTTTAAAAAAGCAGTTAAGGCTTCTGAAAAAAAGGCCGATAGAAAAGATTCAATAACGAAGACTATAAATAAGTTTAAAGATATGGCTAAGGACACCATTAGTAAAGATAAAGTTAAAAATAAACATAAGGAGCAAAGCTTATGATAAGTAATCTAAAAACATTTGAAAATAAGAATTTTGGGAAACTCACTGTTATTGAAAAAGATGGTGAGTTTTTCTTTATAGCAAATGAAGTAGCAACTATGCTAGGATATGTCAATCCCAGAAAAGCTATTTATGACCATGTAGACGAAGAAGATAAGGGTGTAACGAAATGGAACACCCCTGGAGGAATACAGAATATTTCAATAATTAACGAATCAGGATTGTATTCACTTATCCTCTCATCAAAACTACCACAAGCAAAAATATTCAAAGCTTGGGTAACTAGAGAAGTCTTACCAAGTATTAGAAAAAACGGAGGATATATAGTAGGGCAAGAAAAGAAAACTAATGAAGATCTACTTGCAGATGCAATTCTTGTAGCCAATAGAATTATTGCTGAAAGAGAAGAAGAAATTGAAGAATTAAGACCAAAGGCAGATTATTATGACAAATTAGTAGATTATAACCTACTTACAAACTTTAGAAATACTGCCAAAGAGTTAGGAATACCACAAAATCAATTTATAAGTTTTCTAATGGATAAGGGATTAATTTACAGAGATAAGAAAAAGAAACTCTTACCTTATGCAGATAAGAACAAGGGATATTTTGAAGTAAAAGAATGGATTGATCCACTAGGTACACTTGTAGGAATACAAACATTAATAACACCAAAGGGAAGACACTACCTACTAATTTTATTAGATAGTGAAGGTTTCTACGATGAATAAGATATTAGAAGCCATTCTTTCTGATATTAAAAACCTAATTAAAATAGACAACCCAAAGAAATTTATATTATCAAACATTCCCTATCTATCATTCTTCTACATTGGAAATATCTTTTCTAAGCACATCAATTCTTATGTAGGAGGAGATATTATTGATAAAATAATGGTGGGAATTTCTGATATAGGAACTTTATCTTATATACCAAGCCTTAATCCAAGGGACTTGTTAGTAGGTATTTCAGTTGCTGGTCTTGTTAAGTTAATTGTTTACAGCAAAGGTAAAAACAAAAAGAAATATAGGCAAGGCAAGGAATATGGATCTGCAAGATGGGTTGCATAATATTAACTGAACAGGAGTGATATATAGACACGAGAAAAGGAGGATAATGCCATGATAGAATATCACAATAAAATTACAGCACTATACTCCCGCCTTTCAGTTGGTGATGAAGATAGAGACGGTGGCGAGAGTAATAGTATTGTAAATCAAAAAGCCTTTTTAGAAAGGTATGCAAGAGAAAAAAAGCTGATAAACATTCGCCACTATATCGACGATGACGAAAGCGGTAGGTTCTTTGACCGTTCAGCCTATACACAGATGATAAGCGATGTAGAGCAAGGCAAAATAGGAATTGTCATCATGAAAGATATGACAAGATGGGGAAGAGATTATCTCCAAGTAGGAAATGCGATGGAGATATTTAGAAGAAACAATGTACGCTTTATCGCTATCAATAACGGAATAGACAGCATTGACCAAAACACATTGGAATTTGCCCCATTTATCAACATCATGTCAGAGTGGTATGCAAGAGACATCAGCAAGAAAGTAAAGACAGGAATTAAAACCAAAGGAGCAGACGGAAAGCCTGTCGCAACAGAAGCCCCATACGGCTATATAAAAGACCCTGAGAACAAAGATTATTGGATCGTTGATAAAGAAGCTGCCGAAGTTGTAAAACTCATTTTCAGGCTATTTATGGAGGGGAAAAACAGAAATCAGATAGCTGTTTACCTGAAAGAAAAAGAAATACTAACCCCAACCTTTTATATGAAACAACAAGGCAGAGGAACAGCAAAAAACAAACCACTAAATGAAGAAAACAGATATAACTGGAACAAAGCAACTCTAACACGCATACTGAAAAGACAAGAGTATTGTGGTGATGTAGTCAACTTCAAGACCGAAAAGCATTACAGAGATAAGAGAAACCATTATGTAGATAAAAGCAAATGGCAAATAACAGAAAATGTGCATGAGCCGATAATAGATAGAACTACCTTTGAAAATGTAGAGCGTATGTTAAAAAATGCACCTGTAAAAAGACCAAACGGAGATGGAGAAATTCACGCACTTTCAGGCTTGATGTACTGTAAAGATTGCGGAACAAAAATGCACATTCGCACCATACACAAAAATGGAAGAGTACAGCATGTAACCTATTGCAGTGAATATGCCAAAGGGAAAGCAAAGCACCCCAAATGCAACTCCCCACACCGAATTGATGTTGATGAGGTTATGGAAAATATCGCAGAAGTCTTGCGAAAGATAGCACAGTATTCTTTGGAAAACAAAGCAGAATTTGAGAAACTTGTAAAAGAGAGTCTGTATAAAGAACAGACCGAAGAAGTCAAGAAAAATCAAAAGCGTATGCCACAAATCACAGATCGAATGGAACAGATAGAAAGAGTGATGAATAAACTCTATGAAGATAATGCACTTGGAAATCTGGATACAGAACGCTATGAGCAGTTATCAAGAAAGTATGCAGAAGAATACTACACCTTAAAAGCAGAAAAAGAAGAAATCAAAGAACGCTTATCCGAATGTGAAAATGCAAACCAAAGAGCAAAGAAATTTATCAGACTTGCAGAAAGCTATTCCAACTTTGAAGAACTTACCCCTACCATTATCAATGAGTTTATCAGTAAAATCGCAGTGCATGAAAGAGATGTAAAAAGAGCAAAATATGTAGTTCAACGAATAGAGGTTTATTTTAACTATATCGGAAAATTTGAAAATGAACTTACAAAACAGATAGAGCCGACAGAACAAGAAATGATACAGATGAGGGAAGAAATAGAAGAAGCAAGGAGAGAAAAATCACGAGCTTATCATAGGGCATATTCTAAAGCATACAGAGCCAAAAATCTTGAAAAGTGCCGAGAGTATGAAAAATTAAAAGCAAGAGAATACAGAGCAAAAAAGAAACTACAAGCAACAACCTAAAACCAAATATCAATTAATCGCAAAAGAGGTTTCCTAATCACAGGAAATCTTTTTTTTGAGCAAGTCGAAAGGAGGAACTAAATGGCAGAAAATGAGAAAACAGATATTAAAGAAATACAGACAGAACAACATCAAAAGCCCGATGGCATTCTTACAAAGAAGATAAATGGAAAGACCTTTGTAACAGAGATATATTTTGATAAAAAGAGTAAAGAGACATTTCAAGATAAGCTGTTCAAAGTAATACATTCAAAGGACAAATAGTAGTGAGTAGAGAAATATGACAGTAGAAAAATATCGAAAAAAATGCTATAATATTAGTCAATATAGATAAACAAATTAGAATTTGTAGAGGTAATTAAATGTTAATAAAGATAGCAATACTTAGGGGAATTATTCCTTTAATCATAATGACAATAATATCAATAATAATGAAATATCAAGGGATAGATCCTTTCCAGGTTAGAGGGACATTCATAGTTGGTATCATTATAGCTTCGGTAGCTGCAGCTTCTGTAATATATGAAATCGAAAATTGGTCATTGTTTAAGCAATCAGTCATACACTTCTTAATTATGCTGGTAACAGTGTTGCCTTTATTATATATAAGTGGTTGGTATAAATTGAATAGTGTTTTAGACTATGTAAAAGTATTTGGAATATTTTTATTTGTAGGTATAGTTTTATGGACTATTTCATATTTTATTTTTGGGAAAACTTTAACTAAATAAATCCCAGTTTGTAGAACTAACAATTTAATAAAAATTACCACAGGAACAGTAAATCAAAAAAGGTTTACTGTTTTTCTTTGCTCAAAATTAGAAAGAGAGGAAACGAGAAAATGAAAAACATAGAAGAAAAAATCTTAATGGCAGATGAAGAAATCAGGCAGTTACAAAACAAAAGGAAAAAGCTCATCAGTCAGCAGAAACAGGAAGAAAGAAAAAAGAGAGATAAAAGGATATATGAAAAAGGAGCAGTCTTTGAAAGCATATTTACAGAAAGTAAGAATTTAACCAAAGATGAATTTTATCAGCTAATCACATCTCTAATTCGTAAAGAAGAAGCTAATATCAAAATTAAAAAAATCATTGAAAGCAGAGAAGAAACGGAAAATCAAAACACCGAAACCCAAGAGGAAGAAACGGACATAGAGGAATAGTCCCTTGTTTACAAGGGCGCACATATACACCTTAACAGGTGCGTGCGTTCTCCGAAGGCTCTTAGCAGAGGGCATATCAGCTAACGCTGATACAGGGGGAGCTACACTCCCCTACGGAAATAAATTTCCTACCCCTTGTGTACTTCCCAAAAGAAATCGGATAAAAAGCTATCCGATTTTTTTAGGAAGTTCTATCTATCTCCACCATAACCATATCAGAAAATGGAAAGGAGGTTTTTTACTATGGCGATATATCATCTTTGCATAAAGATTATTTCAAGAGGTAAAGGCAAAAGTGCAGTAGCAGCTTCCGCCTATCGAAGTGGCGAGAAGATAAAAAACGAATATGACGGTATAGTCCATGACTTTACAAGAAAAGGTGGAATAGCCCATACAGAAATTCTTTTACCACAAAATGCACCACAGGAATTTTCAGATAGAGGGACATTATGGAATAGTGTTGAAAAAATAGAAAAGAGTAAAAACTCACAACTTGCAAGAGAAATTGAAGTAGCCTTACCCAAAGAATTAGACCGAGAGAAACAAATAAATCTTGTACGAGAATATGTAAAAGAAAATTTTGTAAAAGTAGGTATGTGTGCCGATATTGCAATACATGATAAAAATGATGGAAACCCACATTGTCATATATTACTTACCATGCGACCACTAAACGAGGATACAACATGGGGAGCAAAATCAAAAAAGGAATATATCCTTGATGAAAACGGAGAAAAAGTAAAACTCAAAAATGGAAATTACAAAACACGAAAAATCAATACAACAGATTGGAATGAGCAAGACAAAGCAGAAGAGTGGCGAAAAGCATGGGCAGATATCACAAACAAATATCTTGAAGAAAACAGCATACAGGAGAAAGTGGATCATCGCTCTTATCTAAGGCAAGGAATAGAACAAATACCGACCATTCATTTAGGAGTATCAGCAACACAAATGGAAAAGAAAGGCATATCCACAGACAGAGGATACATCAACAGAGAAATCATACATCAAAACAAGATATTAAAAGAAATCTCAAGAAGAATAAAGGCATTGCTAAATTGGATAAGGGGAATTGGAAAAGAAGAAAATACAGAAAATGAAAATACAAAGTTCACCCTCCCACTCAAAGAAAATTTGCAGTCAATCTTTGAAAATCTTATCCGTGAAAATGCAGATAAGAATAATGCTGATTTAGAAAAATATATTGAGAGTTATCAGCTACTCAAAGATAAAAATATCACTTCATTATCCCAGCTAAAAGAAAGTATAGTTACCTTACGAGATAAGAATTACAAGACCACAAGAGCCTTAAAAGATACCGAAAAGAAAGTTGATGATAAAACAAAACTCATAGACCAGTCAGAAAAATATTTGAAGCATAAGGACACCTACAAAGCCTATACCAAGACAAAGAAAAGCAAACAGGGGAATTTTTATAACGAGCATACGGCAGAAATTATTTTATTTGAAAGTGCTAAGAAATATTTGAAAGACCATTTAGGAGAAAGTAAAACCTTAGCCATCAGTAAATGGAAATCAGAACTTGCCACTTTGAAGAAAGAGAAAAAGAACCTATACAGTCAAATATTGGAGATACGAGAAGAAGTTGAACAGGCTGAAAAAGTTAAAACCTGTATAGAGCAAATAGAGGGACACGAAAAGCGACTATCACAGGTAAAGAGGAATGAGTTAGACCTATAAAACTAAGTGAAAAAATGGTATAATATTAAAAAAGATAGAAAGGGGGCTTTGACACTGAGTAAAAATAAAACAGCTACATTTTTTGCAATATTAGCAGCAGCATTATATGCAATCAATGTACCAATATCGAAAATATTATTAGCAAATGTGTCTCCGACAATGCTTGCCGGTTTTTTGTATTTAGGAGCAGGTGTTGGTATTGGGATATTACTTGGAATAAAGAAAACTCAAAACAAATTGACTGACGAAAAATGGCTTAATATAAATGATTTACCTTATACAATTGCAATGGTTGTTCTTGATATAGCAGCACCGATATTTCTGATGTTTGGCATTGCCAATACAAATTCTGCTAATGTCTCGTTAATTAATAACTTTGAAATTGTTGCAACATCGGTCATTGCCCTTTTGATTTTTAAGGAAAAAATTTCTAAAAGATTATGGATTGCTATTGTCCTTGTACTTTTATCAAGCGTCATTCTTAGCTTTGAGGGGATGGAAGCATTAGCACTGAATAAAGGTTCAATGTTTGTTTTATGTGCTTGTATTTGTTGGGGGATTGAGAATAATTGTACAAGAAGTATAAGTGATAAAAGTTCTGAGGAAATTGTGTTAATAAAAGGAATTTTCTCGGGTATTGGCAGTATTGTTATTGCTTTTATCATTGGAGAACATCTACCTGAAATACTATATATACTTGCGGTTATGTTACTTGGTTTTGTGGCATATGGTTTAAGTATAAATTTTTATATTATGGCACAAAAGAACTTGGGTGCAGCAAAAACAAGTGCATTTTATTCTATAGCACCATTTTTAGGAGTGGGATTTAGTTTTATCATTTTGGGTGAAAGACCAACAGTAAAATTTTATATCGCCCTCGGCATTATGATAATCAGCACATTGATTATGATAAAAGATACGCTTGGTAACGAAAAAATATATAATGGATATGTCCATACCCACCAGCATAAGCACGGAAAAGTAGTACATTCGCATGAGCATAGACATTTTATATTTAACCCTATGCATATACACAGTCATTCTCATGCAAACACATAAATGATTGGAAAATGGCTTAACTTATATAACCGTTAAGAAATAAGCATAATACAACAAAGAGAAACAGTGAATCAAAAAAGGTTTACTGTTTTTCTTTGCTTAAAAGTTAATACGGCTTACAGAAAGAGCGTCCATAAATATAAAAAGGTACTTGACAAAACGCTTCCTGGGGAGAAAGTAAGGATATTGCTCCATATATTGACCCTAAGTTTGAAAACAATGTTCTCATAACTAATACCGAAAGACTAACAATGAACTCAAGACCTAAAAACCCTAAATATGCCAGAAATAAAAATGTATTAGTAATAGGTGGTTCTGGATCAGGTAAAACGAGATTTTATGTAAAGCCAAATCTAATGCAAATGCATTCTTCCTATGTAGTAACAGACCCTAAAGGCACACTTGTGTTAGAATGTGGAAAAATGCTTTATGAAAATGGTTACGACATAAAGATATTAAACACAATAAACTTTAAAAAATCTATGAAATACAATCCCTTTGCATACTTGAGAAGTGAAAAAGATATTTTAAAGCTTGTCCAAACCATAATTGCTAACACCAAGGGAGATGGAGAAAAGGCAGGAGAAGATTTTTGGGTAAAGGCTGAAAAGTTATATTACACTGCTCTTATTGGGTATATTTATTATGAAGCACCTGAAGAAGAAAAGAATTTTAAAACACTCTTAGATATGATTGACGCAAGTGAGGTTAGAGAAGATGACGAAACCTATATGAACCCAATTGATAGGCTTTTTGAAGCTCTTGAAAAGAAAGATCCAAGTCATTTTGCAGTTAAGCAATACAAGAAATATAAGCTGGCAGCAGGAGTAATAGAATTAAGGAGAACACTTAATCACTATTTTAGTGAAATATGTACTTCTTAATTCTTTTTTTATTGAAAAATTAAGAGAAAGGGGGTAAAAATGAGGAATTTTGAAAAGATAACAGCACTCTATGAGAGATTAAGTCGTGATGATGAACTGCAAGGAGAGAGTAACTCTATCATCAATCAGAAAAAAATATTGGAAGAATACGCAAGCAAAAATAATTTGTCAAACATCATTCACTTTACAGATGATGGAATCAGTGGAACGCAGTTTGACAGACCGGGATTTATGGCAATGATGAACGGAGTCAATCAAGGAAATATTGGTTGTATCATTGTAAAAGATATGAGCAGACTTGGCAGAGATTATCTCAAAGTCGGTCAATGTATGGAGATACTAAGACAAAAAGGCGTAAGACTAATCGCTATCAATGACAATGTAGATAGTTTTTACAGAGAAGATGATTTTACCCCTTTTAGAAATATCATGAATGAATGGTATGCAAGAGATACATCAAGAAAAATCCAATCGACTTTCAGGTCAAAAGGCGAAAGTGGGAAACATACTGCAAGCACACCGCCTTATGGCTATATCAAAGATGAAAAAGATAAAAATAAGTGGATAGTAGATGAAAAAGCAGCAGAGATAGTGAGGCGAATATTTAACCTGACCATGCAAGGCAATGGTCCGTATCGAATAGCAAAGATTTTGGAGAATGAAAAAGTAGATATACCCGCCTATCATCAACAGAAATTAGGCTATGGACTATATCAAAGCAAAAACTTTGAACATCCCTATCGTTGGTGTAGTTCAACCATAGCAAGCATTCTAAAGAAACAGGAATACTTAGGACATACAGTCAATTTCAAAACAAGAAAGCACTTCAAGGACAAGAAAAGCAAATATGTATCCGAGGATAACTGGCTTATTTTTGAAAATACACACGAGCCAATTATAGACCAAGAAACCTTTGACAATGTGCAAAGGATAAGGGGAAATGTAAAAAGGTATCCTGACGGTTGGGGCGAATATCACCCACTAACAGGACTGATGTATTGTGCAGATTGTGGGAGCAAGATGTATGTTCATAGAACAAGCAATTATAAGAATATTCCCTATTACACTTGCAGTGCCTATACCAAAACACCTTGTGGGACACTTTGTCAATCAGCACACAGAATAAAAGCGGAAGTAGTCTTAAATCTAATACAAGACACACTAAAAGATATTAAAAAATATCTTGATGAAGATAACGAAGCCTTTATCCGTTCCATTCAAAATGAAATGGAAGAAAAGGAAAAAATAGAGATAGAAAAGAAAAAGATAAGATTAACGGAAAGCCAAAACAGACTTCAGGAACTCGAACGACTTATGTGCAGAATTTACGAAGATATGATCCTTAACAAAATACCAAATAGCAGATATGAAATACTAAACAACCAATATGAAACAGAACAGGTCGCTTTAAGTAAAGAAATTAAGGACTTGGAGCAGCAGGTTTCAAGATATGAAAAAGAAACAGACAGAGCAAGAAAATTTATATCTCTTATCAGTCGTTATGAAAACTTTGATGAACTTACAACTACAATGATAAATGAGTTTGTAGAAAAAATTATCGTACATGAAAGAGATAGAAAAGGAAGTCAGACATCAAAACAAAAGATAGAAATTTACTTTAATTTCATAGGAAATTATGAACTGCCACAGGCGGAGTTAAGCGAGGAAGAAAAACAAAAACTTGAGGAAGAAGAAAGAAAAATCAAGGAAAGAAAAGACAAGCTACATCAAAATTACCTGAAGCGTAAAGCGAGTGGAAAACAGAAAGAGTATGAAGATAAATATAAGGCAAGAAGGGAGCAGAAGAAACAGGAGAAATTAAAGGTTCTAAAAAGAGTGGGTATACCAATTACTGAATATATGTGTACCCATAAAACAGATTTCAAATAATTTAATTGAAAATAATTCGAATATTTTCGAAATAGAGTTGACATACATTCTGTAAAATAGTATAATCTATTTAGAAATATATCGAAATAGAATTTTGAAGTTTAAAATAGATTAGACGAGGTAATTTGAGTGGGATTTCCGAATACATTTAAAGCATTGGCAGATCCTGTAAGGCGTGATATTTTACTTTCCTTAAAGCAAAAATCACTTACAGCAGGAGAAATTGCTGAAAAATATGATTTATCTAATTCAACCATTTCTTATCATTTATCCTTGCTAAAAAAAGCAGAATTAGTAACGGAGAGGAAGTATAAGAATTTTATATACTATGACATAAATATATCCGTATTTGAGGAAATGATAATTTGGTTATCACAGTTTCAAGGAGTGGAAAATGAAGAATAAAAAATGGTATGTGGTAATAATACTACTTAGTTTTTCAGCAAGTATATACTCATTAACTAACGGAAATAGAGAAATTAGTTTCTATAAGTTGTATATACTACCAATGATAATTTCGGTATTTAGCATAGGCTTAGATATAATTGGTGGGATGCTGGCGAAAAGAGATAGATTGCCACATAAATTAGTATTGCCTATTGCAATGAGTGTTCCTGCGTTATTTTCTATATCACAATATGGAAAGTATGTTTTTAATCAAGCGAATGAAAACTATACTCAGAAAATAATACATGTTTTAGTAGCTTTAACCATTATTACAGTTGGGAATTATTTGCCAAAAACAAAACCAAGTAGATTTGTAGGACTGAAATTTTTCTGGTTATTAGATAGACCGGTACTATGGTTTAAAGTGCATAGGTTGGCGGGATATTTATGGATTATATGTGGCATTTTGATACTATCCGTTGGTCTTTCAAATAAATGGTTTTGGATGATTAGTTATGCAATGCTGCTATATGTCATTCCATTGATATATTCCATTGTGTTATTAAAAAAAGAAAAGGAGGAGAAAAATGAAATCATCAAAGATTAAGCACCTAATTATTAGTAGTATTTTATGCTTAGCTACAGTTGGCATTTTCTTGGTATTTGGTAAGAATTTACCAGATATAGTACCAGTACATTGGGATTCATCTGGAAATGTTAATGGTACTATCGCCAAAACCTACTTAACTTACGGAGCGCCATTTGCATATTTGCTTATTAACTTTATTGCATTTGCAAAGTTTCAAGGAAGTGAAAAAGCAACATGGAAATACTATCTTGTACCATTAAGTGTAATAGCAATTAGTTTCTTGGTAATATTTTTAGCTTTGAGATAAGAACATAGTGCAGAGTAAAATAGCTCCAGACAGATTATTCTGCTGGGGCTATTTTTAGGAGGAATTATGCTGAAAATAAATAATTTTTCGAAAACCTATAGTAATGGTCATGTTGCAATTGCTAACTTAAATTTAACGGTAGAAGCAGGTGATATATATGCGTTTATTGGTTCTAATGGTTCAGGTAAGACATCAACTATAAAGGCTATCGTGGGAATACATGATTTTGATGGTGAAATCATTGTTAATGGTAAAAAAGTAAGCAGAAAAAATGAAACTTATAAAAAAGATATTGCTTATATACCGGATAATCCGGATGTATATGAAAACTTGACAGGATTTCAATATGCCAATTTTGTATCTGATTTATACGAGGTCGAAAAAAATATAAGAGAAGAAAAGTTAGAATATTTCTCAAACTTGTTTGAAATGAAATCCTTTCTAAACAATAGAATTTCATCCTATTCACATGGGATGAAACAAAAAATTGTAATTATCTCAGCATTGATTCATTCCCCTAAGTTATTAGTAATGGATGAGCCTTTTGTGGGATTAGATCCTAAATCATCATATTTACTAAAAGAAGAAATGAGAAAGTTAGCGAGAAATGGTGGAGCAATTTTCTTTTCAACACATGTTTTAGAAGTTGCAGAAAAGCTTTGTAATAAAATTGCCATGATAGATAATGGACATTTGATTTTTGAGGGTAAAACAACAGAAATATTAAAAAACTCTGATGGATTAGAGCAATATTTTATGGAGATGATTAAAAAATGAAAAATACTGTCATACTTGTAAAAAATCAAGTGATCAATCTCCTTAATATCGGTAATGGAGAGAAAAACAAAAAGAAACATTGATATATACTTCATTGAGTCTATTTTCTGTATTTATGTTGGTTTGCTTGTACAATTTCTTTTCAATAAAATCAATTATAGAAATTGGGTTATATAAGTATGCTGTATCGTATGGAGTTTCCATATCGTTTTTCTTTGTGGTTTTAGCAACGATTTTTAGAAGTAATTCTATTTTCTTTTATAACAAAGATTTTGAAATGCTTAGTTCTTTTCCGGTAAAAAAATCTGAAATCATTGCAAGTAAGTTTTTTCTATTATATTTAATAGACTTAATTATATGTGAAAGCGTATTGCTGCCAGATGTAATTTTATTATTATTAAAACAATACATTTCAATTGAACTATTTTTGATTTTTTTAGTAGCAAG
Source organism: Anaerococcus vaginalis (assembly GCF_000307225.1). Taxonomy (GTDB): domain Bacteria; phylum Bacillota; class Clostridia; order Tissierellales; family Peptoniphilaceae; genus Anaerococcus; species Anaerococcus vaginalis_B. Next base: position 72,390 of record NZ_HE978619.1, on the reverse strand, counting down.
CATAATTATCCCTATTATTCCTATGTGTGTGGCTTCTGGCTTGGCGATTTTAATTGAGATGTTAGGTAGTTTATGTAAAAGAAAAAATATTGTGAACATCACATTATCATTTTTGCTTTTCATGGGATATTTTATAGTTATATCAATAAATCGTGGGGCGAAATATTTAGCGTTAGAAAAAATTATTGAGAATAAACTTATAAAAATATTTCCCTTTGCAAAGCTATTATATATCGGAGAAAGTTTACAAATTAGACTTGTTATTTTCTTGTTGATTTCAGTTGCGATATTTAGCTTGTATTTCACTTTCTCAATGAAAAATTATGATAAAATACATCTATTTCTAAATAGAAGTTTTCAAGGGAAAAGAGAGAGTAACTTAATTATTAAGACAAAAACACCATTTAGAGCGTTGTTTGAAAAAGAATTGAGGAGGTATTTAGGCTCAAGTAGTTATGTGATAAATACTTCTTTGGGCATTATGATTTTGTGTTTTGTATCATGTGGATGTATTATATTTGGAATTTCTAATATAGAAAATCTGTTAGGAATAAGCTCATTGGAATCAATACTTACTCAATATGGTTCATTGTTTATTGCTTCATTTTTAATAATGTCTTGCACTACATCATCGTCCATATCATTGGAAGGCAATAACCTATGGATATTACAATCATCACCAGTGTCTACAAGAAAAATCATAAATAGTAAAATAGCGGTTAATGTTTTAATACACTTTGTTGGATATGTACTTGCAGTAATGATGATTCTTTTGAAAACTAAATTGAATTTGCTTCAAATGAGTTTTGTATTGATTGTTCCGATATGTTATTCATTATTTATTTCTGTTGTAGGTCTTTATCTAAACATGCGATACATGAAACTTAAATGGAATGATGAGATAAGTGTAGTTAAGCATAGTACAGCAGCCATACTAACAAATTTTATTGCAATCTTGATGATTGCAACACCTGTTACTATGATGATTTTTTTAGAGTTGTCATATCAAACGATTATGTTCATATTATGCAGCTTAATGTTGATTATTGTTGGAAATTGTATAGAGATAGCTTATCTGTAAAGTTTTGCAATTGATGTAAAGAAAATACCTATGAAGTAAAAATAAAATTAAATATAGAGATAAATGAATGAAAATTTATGAGAGGATGAGATTTTTGAAAAATTTAACTTTTAATAGGCAAATAACAATTGGAATTATTTGTATGTTTTTAGGGTTTATTATAAGCAGTGTTACAGATGTTAAATGGTTTTCTAATATTGGAGCATGTCTTTTTGGATTGTTTTTTGTTTTAAATCCAGTAGAACCTGAAAACTATAAAGGATATTCTAATTTAAAAATTTGGATTAGAATGACCGGGATATTAATAATGGTGTTAGGTGCTATTACTCATTTTAATTGGTAGTTAACTATCAGTTTGTTTAACTAATAATTAAATAATGGCTAACGAGAAAAGCAGTAGATCAAAAAGGTTTACTGTTTTTTCTTTGCTCAAAATTAGAAATAGAGGAAAATAGAAAATGAAAAAAGAAAAAACATTACAAGAAGTACAAATAGAAATTGCAGAGCTTGAGGAAGAAAAAGAAAGCTATGAAATTCAGTTACGACAACTAAAGAATAGAGAAAAAATGTTAGTCAAGTTAGCAAATAAAAAAGAGAGAACAAGAAGAAATCATAGGCTTATTCAAAGAGGCTTGATAGTAGAAAAGGTAATTAAAAATCCTCTTATGTTTACCAATGAGGATATAGAAAAGCTGTTAAACATCTCTACTCACACAGAAGAATACAGACAAGCCTATGAAGAAATGATAAATGGAAAAGATATGGAAGATGAAACAGATATTGAGGGAACAGCATAAAAAAACTTTAGTTTTTTCAGAAGCTCCCTGCAAGGGCAAAAAGCTTCGCAGAACGCAAAGCACTCTTTAGGGTGTATAATTGCGCCCTTAGAAAAACTAAGGGATTTTAACAAGTCTTTGAAAATCCAAAACTTAATAAAAACATACGGATAAAGCAGATAGGAAAAGATACAAAAAATAGCCTGTCTGCTTTTTCCTTTACCTGAAAACAAACAAAAAAATGAAAGGAGCTTAAAAGTGGCAGAAACATTTCACTTTAATATTTCCATGATAAGCAGAGGAAAAAGTAAATCGGCAGTTGCAAGTGCAGCATATATCTCTTGTGAGAAAATCAAAAATGAATGGGATGGAGAAGTTCATGACTATCATAATAAAAAAGGACTTTTACATTCAGAAATATTATTACCTAACCATGTACCAAAAGAATTTCAAGACAGAAGTTTTTTGTGGAACTCAGTAGAGTTAAATGAAAAAGCAAGCAATGCCCAGCTTGCAAGAAACTTTATCATAGCCCTACCAAAAGAATTATCCTTTGAAGAAAATAAGAAACTCATTATCGACTTCATACAAGAAAATTTTGTATCAAAAGGAATGATAGCAGACCTTGCAATCCATGATGAAAGTGATGAAGAAAATAACAATATCCATGCTCATATTATGACTACCCTTAGACCAATCAATGAAAAAGGAGAGTGGCAGGCAAAAAGCAAAAAAGAATATGTTCTTGATGAAAACGGAGAAAAGATAAAACTAAAAAGCGGAAACTACAAAACAAGAAAAGTAGAGCTGACAGACTGGAACGATAAAGGCAACGCAGAGAAATGGAGAAAGAATTTTGCAAGACTTTGTAATCAGTATTTAGAAAAAAATCATCAAGAAAAGAGAGTGGATCATCGTTCCTACAAAAGACAAGGAATAGAAGAAATCCCAACCATTCACATGGGAGCAAGTGCCAGTGCCTTAGAGAAAAAAGGAATCGAAACCGACAAAGGAAACATCAACAGAGAAATAAAAAAACATAACTCTTTAGTAAAAGCTATCAAGAACAAGATAAAAGAAATCACTTCTTGGATAGACTCTTTACTTGGAAATCTGCAAGCAAAATACGATGAGTATAAACAGACCAAGAAAGATGAACTGGAGAACAAAGCAGAACTCTTTAACCTCTATGAATATATTTCTATCTACAACGAAATACAGGGAGAAAAAACAAAAAATCTATCCTACTATGGACAGATAAAAAAGGGAAATGCAGACCTAAAGAGATTTGTAAAAGCAATCTACTATCTAAAAGATAATCATCTTCAAACCATAGCAGACCTACAAGAAAAAGTTTTTGAACTGGCAAAGCAAAGTAAAAAGATAAGTGAAGATATTCAAAGCAAAACCCAAAGAATAAAGGAGTTAAATCGTTGCTTTATTTGTGCAGACATCATCAAAGAAAATAAGGCGGTATATCAGGAATATAAAGATAAAACTTTTCTTAAAGATAAATTTTACAATTCACATAAAGATGAAATTGAAAACTACAAAAAAGCAAGAAAGACTATAGAAAAATTTACTGGAACATCAGCTATAAAGTCGAGTGATTGGCAGAAAGAAATATCAAGCCTTGAAAAAGAGATACAAGACTTAACTGAAGATAAAGCTAAAGTTCAAGACGAATTTAAGCAGATAGATCATATCAAATATGCAGTAAAGATTGTCAATGATGAGTATGGAATAGATTTATCTATAGAGATAGACAAGGCAATTAAGAGGGGAGATAAACCAAGTGTAATTGCACAACTGAAAAAATTTCAAGAGCAAGAGGAAAGAAAGGGTCAGTACAAACAAAAAGCAAAAGAAAAGGCTAAAGAAAATTATAAAAATAAAGGGGAGGAAAGATAAAAATGGCAGACAACAGAAGATACTATTGGTTAAAATTGAAAGAAGATTTTTTTACAGATAAGAGAATCAAAAGGCTAAGAAAAATATCAGGAGGAGATACCTATACAATCATTTATCTTAAATTGCTTTTACTTAGTTTAAAAGATAGTGGGAAGCTGTATTATGATGGAGTAGAAACAGACTTTATCAAAGAGCTTGCCTTAACGATTGATGAAACGGAAGATGATGTAATGGTTATAGTAAATTATCTTGTAGCACAAGGATTGATGGAGATAATTACAGAAAATGACGAGTATTTTTTAACAGAAATTCCAAGTCTTATAGGTTCAGAAACAGCTTCTACAAGGCGTTCAAGAAAATCGAGAGGACAAAAAGCGTTGCAATGCAACACTGGTGCAACACCTTGCAACCTTTTGCAACAAAACTGCAACGGAGATATAGAGATAGATAAAGAGATAGATATAGAGTTAGAAAAAGAGGGGGAGATAGAAAAAATATCCCCCAACCTTTATGGAGAATATAAAAATGTTTCCTTAACCGATGAAGAATATGGGAAGTTAAAGGATAAAATGCAAGGTCATAGGGAAGAAATGATAGAGAAGCTGTCAACCTATATGCAAAGCACGGGAAGAAACTATAAAGATCATTATGCGACCTTAGTTCATTGGTATGAGCAAGATAAAGGTAAATTAAAAGAAAGCCATAAATCAAAAGTATATACCTTTGAAGATTATGACAAGGGGGAACACTTGTAGACCTCGTATAAGACGGTGGAAAGGTGTTTTTAGAGCGTTAATGATAAAATAGGTATCAGACTATAGCTAAGTGTAAAATAGGGCTTAAAATTGCAGTATGGAAAAATATCGTATTTATGATAAAATGATAGTGATATGGTAATAAACTCAGTTATAAGGAGAGGGTATATAAATGCGAATTCAATTTACTGTAACCGATGAAGAACTTGAAATTTTAACTAAAAAAGCAATAGAGGGAGGTTTCCCAAGCGTTACTGAATATTGTAAGTGTAGCAGTTTACAAGAAAATACAAGCTATGCTGACCTATATACTACCTTATTAAACAAAATTAGCTCTTTACCGAAAGGCAAAGAATTTGTTTTGAGAGAGTTAATCGCAACACCGCCGGCATTGATTGGCAGATGGTTTTATGAAAATGTAAATAAGAGACTTGTAAAAAATGTGGAACACATCGGAAAAGCTGAAGGCGGAGTAGAAAAATATAAAAGAATTTAGATAATGTTGGAGGTGCATTTCATGGCAGAAGAAAATAAAGAGATAGTTATTGTAGATGATAAAACTATACAAGAAAAAATATATCTTATTCGTGGGCAAAAAGTAATGCTTGATGCAGATTTAGCTGAAATATATGGTTATGAAACAAAAAACTTTAATAGACAGGTGAAAAACAACGCAGAAAAATTTGAAGGTGAAGACTTCATGTTCCAATTAACGGACGAAGAAATGGTAGAACTTTCAAGGTGCAAAAATTTCACCTTGAACAGAGGGACTGGTAGAGGAAGTAATATTAAATACAATCCTTATGCCTTTACAGAACAAGGAATCTATATGCTTATGACTGTACTAAGGGGTGAACTTGCTGTTAAGCAAAGCAGAGCCTTAGTTAGAACATTTAAGCAGATGAAAGACTTTATAATCGAAAATCAAGATTTTATTAGCTCAAAAGAATTGGTACAAATAGCAGTACAGACAAATCAAAACACAAAGGATATAGCTGAAATAAAGTCGCAAATGGCTACAAAAGAAGATTTGAAAAAGGTTATGGATAATTTTATAGATCCGGACACATACAAGCATTTCCTTTTAATGAACGGAGATAAGATTGAAGCAGATGTTGCCTATACAAAAATATATAAGTCTGCAAAGAAAAGTATTTATGTGATAGACAACTATATAGGCTTGAAAACCTTAGAATTATTAAGGGCTGCAAAAGACAATGTTGAAATTATAGTCTTTAGCGACAATGTGAAAAACAAGGATATGCTGACAAAAAATATCCTAAACGATTTTAGAAAAGATTACCCTAATATCAATCTGAAGATGAAAATTGCAGGTAAAAAGTATCACGATAGATATATTGCCATTGACTACGGAACAGACAGTGAAGCCTTTTATCTTTGCGGAGCGTCATCAAAGGACGCAGGAAATAAAATATCAAGTATTACAAAAATAGAGGAATCTTCCAAGGATATGTATCATACGATGTTTGGCGGAATGCTGAGTAATAAGGATTTGAAAATTTAATATGTAAATGCTAAAGCGTTATTAAATGAATAGCTATAAGACTTGTGAAAGGCGGTAGAAATAAAACTCTATCGTCTTTTTTTTGATTGCAACTAACAGGAGGGAAACTAATATGCACGAAAATAAAAATGAACATAATACAGGAACAAAGACTATAAAAAAGATTGGAAAAGTAACTTATGAGGTTATTGTCCATTTTAATGAAAATGCGACTGAAACTATGCAAGATAAATTGAAAAGGATAATGCTTAGAGAAATGGAGCGAGAAAAAGATAAAAAACCTCATAAAAATGATTAGAAAGTCCTTGACAAGTTGTTACAGGAAAAACTGCCAAGTCAATTCTAATATCTTGTGGAGCAAGACTTGCACCTTTTGATATAAGAGAGCTTAGAGAACTAATGAGCGAAGATGAATTAGAGCTTGATAAAATTGGAGATAGAAAAACTGCTTTATTCGTAATAATATCAGATACAGATGATACCTTTAACTTTGTAGTTTCAATAATGTATTCTCAACTATTTAATCTTCTATGTGATAAGGCAGATGATGTGTATGGTGGAAGACTTCCAGTTCATGTTAGGTGTCTACTTGATGAGTTTGCAAATATAGGATTAATTCCTAAATTTGAAAAATTGATTGCAACAATTCGTTCAAGAGAAATATCGGCAAGCATAATACTGCAAGCACAATCTCAATTAAAAGCAATCTATAAAGACCATGCAGATACAATAGTTGGTAACTGCGACTCTACACTCTTTTTAGGAGGAAAAGAAAAAACAACAGTAAAAGAATTATCTGAAACCTTAGGAAAAGAAACCATAGACCTATATAACACATCAGAAACAAGATCCAATCAAAAATCTTTTGGTCTAAATTACCAAAAAACTGGCAAGGAACTTATGAGTCAAGATGAAATAACTGTAATGGATGGCGGTAAGTGTATTTATCAGTTAAGAGGAGTAAGACCTTTTCTATCTGATAAATTCGATATTACAAAGCATAAGAATTACAAGTTGTTGGAAGATTATGATAAGAAAAACTTGTTTGATGTGGAAGAGTATTTAACAAATAGAGATAAAATAAAAATAAACAGGAACAGTTTGATTACAAGATTATGAATTAAGCCTAGGATAAAAATATTTTTGGTATAATATCTATATAAACCATGGAGGTAGGCATATGAGGTCTTATGAAAGTAAGGAAGAATTAAAAAATGAGATAAAGAAAACTTTTGGAAAATATATTTCAGAGTTTGATAATATCCCAGAAGAATTAAAAGATAAAAGAGTAGATCAAGTTGATAGGACACCAGCTGAAAATCTTGCCTATCAAGTAGGTTGGACAACTTTAGTTTTGAAATGGGAAGAAGATGAAAAAAAGGGAATTGAGGTTAAAACGCCATCTGACAAATTTAAGTGGAATCAACTTGGAGAATTGTATCAATGGTTTACAGATACCTATGCTCATAAATCGTTAAAGGAATTAAAAGAACAACTATCACAGAATATAGAAGATATTTACTCTTTGATAGATAATCTTACAGAGGAAGAATTATTTAAACCACATATGAGAAAATGGGCAGATGAAGCAACAAAAACTGCAACTTGGGAAGTATATAAATTTATCCATGTAAATACAGTAGCACCATTTGGAACATTTAGGACTAAGATTAGAAAATGGAAAAAACTTAATAATTTTGTGAATGTAATTAAATAATAAGGTTGGTGCTTTAATTGAATTATGAAAAATTTAAAAAAATAATAAATAGAAAAACCTCTATAATAGTATTAGATACAAATGTAATACTTGACTTAGCTCGATATTCATTATACAGTAGCAAAAACATATTAGAAATTTTCAAGGAGTGTAAGGATTTAATATGGATTCCGAATCAAGTGTATAAAGAATTTAATAAAAATAAATATAGCGTATTCGGACAATTGAAAAAAAAGTATCAAAATTTTGAAAAAGATTTACTAAGAGTAATTGAAAGGAGTCAAAAAAATTTAGAGAGTGTCTTGATTAAATCATCTAAATATAATTATTTTGGAAGAAAAAATTTGGAGAATGATTTAAATAACAAGTTAGTTGAATTAAAACAAATAATCAAATCTTATAAAAATAGTGTTGGTATTGAATATGATGAAATAACAACAGATTCTCCTGAAATAATTAAAGATATAGATAATCTTATTTCATATTTAGAAAAAAATAATAGGATAGGTAATAGGATAAGGTTTAGTGAACAATTAAAAATTATTAGAGAGGGTGAACTTAGGTATAAATATAAAATTCCGCCTGGATATGAGGACATTAATAAAGATGGAGTTGAAAAATTTGGAGATTTATTTGTTTGGAAAGAGATATTAGATTTACCAGTTGAAAAATCAGTAAAAGATATTATTTTTATTACGAATGATATAAAAGAAGACTGGTGGAGTAAGGATAGTCAAGATAATTTAGTAGTTCACGATAAATTATTAAGTGAATTTAAAGAAAAAAATCCAAATGTAAATATTGAATTTTTAACAACAGGAATGTTTCAGAATTTCGCTTCAAAAGTATATGATAGATATGATTTTAATGTTTATGTAGATTTAAATAGAAAAGATGTGTCATATGTAGAAAGAGTAAAACAAGATATTTCTAATGATATAGTTGACAGTATTTATAATAACAACTATTATTATCTAGAATCGTATGTTATTGGAAGTGAGGGTATTGAAGAATTAGATATAAATAATTGTGAATTCAATGAGATATTAGATACTTATGAAGAGTTTACAGACGAGATTGTTAGTATAACTTATGAGCTAGAATATTTAATAAATTTAAGTTGTGTATCCTTTGATTATTGGGGACCTGATGATGATACAAAAGA
>NZ_HE978619.1:60003-62884 GCF_000307225.1 Anaerococcus vaginalis | reverse complement strand
ATCCTTTGATTATTGGGGACGTGATGATGATACAAAAGAAGTCATACAATCACCACCAATAGAACAAGAATTTAGTGGAAGTGTCATAGTTAATGTCACAAGATTAATTAATAAAGATGATATCGAAGAAGATTCTTTTTATATTAATAATGATAAAGAATATACAGATATTGAAATAATTGAAATTCAGATAGATCAAGATTCTATAAACAAAAATGAAGAAGACTACGATGACTCTTATTTAGAAGAGGAGAATTACAATAATGATTATGCATTTATTTGCTCTAAATGTGGAAAGGGATTTAAGGATAGGCGAGAAGATGTAGGTGGTATTTGTCGAGATTGTTCATTTAATGATTAATAATATAGGATATTTTATTAAAGCAGTAATTATAAAGTTTACTGCTTTTTTTATACTCAAAATTAGGAGGTTAAGATGTTAAGGATAAGAGCTCCTACTTAGAACAATTTAATAAGGAATAATGTATAGCGATTGGAAATAAATAGATCCAGTCGCTTTTTTAATTGAAATTTATAGATTAAGGAGAAGAAATTAATGGATAGAGAAATGATAAATATTAATGCAAATTTAGTTAAAGAAGTGGAATTATCAGAATTTGAAAGAGATGGAGAAAAAGTAGATGTAGCAAATTTTACTCTCATTAAAAAATATGGTAAAGGAAAAGAATATATAAATTGTTCAGTCTACGGAGAAAAAAGCGAACGTGCAAAAGAATTAGATAAAGGAGATCTAATCCATGTCTTTGGATATTTCAAAGAAAACAAAAAAGGAGATAAGGTCTACAAGAGTTTTATAGTTAAATCACTAAATAAAATAGAAAATAAGAAAGAAAACGAGGAGGAATAATATGGAATTTTTTACAGCTGGAGTTGGAGTTTTAAAGACACTTGTAACTGCAATTGGTGCAGGTTTAGGAGCATGGGGAGTTATTAACTTAATGGAAGGTTATGGTAATGATAACCCTGGTGCTAAATCTCAAGGTATTAAGCAATTTATGGCAAAATAAGGACGGAATAACACAACAAATTCTCTAAAATAAATCACTAAATCAATGTAAGATTGAATGAAATCAATATTTATGCTATAATTAAATAAATCTAATGAACATAAAAAGAGGGATATTATGGCACTTAACTATAAACCATTATGGATACAGTTAGCAAAAAAAGGTTTAAAGAAAACTGATGTAATAGCTATGGCAGGGCTTACAACAAATGTTATGGCACAAATGGGCAAGGATAAACCAATTACATTTAAGAATTTAGAAAGAATATGTAAGGCTCTATCTTGCACTCCTAATGATATTATTAGTTTTGAAGATGAATTTGAACAAGAGATTTAAATTCTTATAGTTCTTTAAACTTGATTTATAAGGAATCAAAGAAAATCTTAATAAAGTTATCTAAAATTTTATTGAAATAACAGTAATGGATGGAGGCACGTGTATATACCAGATAAGAGTAGTAAGACTTTTACTATCTGATAAATTTGATATCACAAAACATAAGAATTACAAGTTACTGGAAGATTATGATTAAATATTAAGATATAATTATTTTTGGCAAAATATCTATATACAAACCATGGAGGTAGGCATATGAGGTCTTATGAAAGTAAGGAAGAATTAAAAAATGAGATTAAAAAAACTTTTGCAAAATATATTTCAGAGTTTGATAATATCCCAGAAGAATTAAAAGATAAAAGAGTAGACGAAGTTGATAGGACACCAGCAGAAAATCTTGCCTATCAAGTAGGTTGGACAGCTTTAGTATTGAAATGGGAAGAAGATGAGAAAAAAGGACTTGAAGTAAAAACACCATCAGATAAATTCAAGTGGAATCAACTTGGAGAATTATATCAATGGTTTACAGAGAACTATGCCCATAAATCTCTATATGAACTAAAAGAACAACTAACAGAAAATGTAAAAAAAATTTATCTTATGATAGATGAATTAACAGATGAAGAATTATTTAAACCACATATGAGAAAATGGGCAGATGAAGCAACCAAAACTGCTACTTGGGAAGTATATAAATTTATTCATGTAAATACAGTAGCGCCATTTGGAACATTTAGGACTAAGATTAGGAAATGGAAGAAATTAGTTCTATAGATAGAAAAGTATAAATAAGTTTACTTAGGAGGATTTTATGGCAGTTGCAAATATCAAAGTTACATTAAATTGCCCAATAGAAAAAGTATGGGATAAAGTTACTGACCTTCGTGATTTTGGTTGGAGAAGTGATATCAAAGATATCAAAATTATTGATGATAAGAATTTTGTAGAGATTACAAAAGATGGGATAGAAACAAATTTTAAAGTTATAGAATGTATGAAACATCAATGCTGGTCTTTTGAAATTGAAAACGCAAATATAAAAGGAACTTGGATAGGAAAATTTTATTCGAATTGAGATAAAACAACATTAGATTTTACAGAAAATATTATTTCTAAAAAATTTACATTTAAACCTTTTGTAGGACTATATTTAAGAAACCAACAAAAACTGTATTTTAAAGATTTGAAGGAATCACTTAATTGTGAAGAAGCAAGTCATGTTCAAGTGTTATGAAAATAATGAAATAGATAAATTGGAGATTCCTTTACAAATATGCTCTTACGTGCTATTATTTAAGTGACTATTTAAAAGGAGTTAATAAATATGCGGCAAGGTATTCTTAAATAAACTGTCAATTTGATAGCGGGAACAAATAATTAGATGTCCTTTTTTAGGAGGGCTTAGTTTTTTGTACCCAGTTTAAGAATACCTTTATCATGTGATTCTAAAGTATCCAGAGAATATCTGTATGCTTTGTATACCTATGGTTATGCATAAAAATCCCAGTGATAAAAGT
>NZ_HE978619.1:51849-59686 GCF_000307225.1 Anaerococcus vaginalis | reverse complement strand
ATGCCCTTTTGGGTTTTTGAATGGAGGAAAATCACATGAAAATTATTAATATTGGAGTTTTAGCTCATGTTGATGCAGGAAAAACTACCTTAACAGAAAGCTTATTATATAACAGTGGAGCGATTACAGAATTAGGAAGCGTGGACAAAGGTACAACGAGGACGGATAATACGCTTTTAGAACGTCAGAGAGGAATTACAATTCAGACAGGAATAACCTCTTTTCAGTGGGAAAATACGAAGGTGAACATCATAGACACGCCAGGACATATGGATTTCTTAGCAGAAGTATATCGTTCATTATCAGTTTTAGATGGGGCAATTCTACTGATTTCTGCAAAAGATGGCGTACAAGCACAAACTCGTATATTATTTCATGCACTTAGGAAAATGGGGATTCCCACAATCTTTTTTATCAATAAGATTGACCAAAATGGAATTGATTTATCAACGGTTTATCAGGATATTAAAGAGAAACTTTCTGCCGAAATTGTAATCAAACAGAAGGTAGAACTGTATCCTAATATGTGTGTGACGAACTTTACCGAATCTGAACAATGGGATACGGTAATAGAGGGAAACGATGACCTTTTAGAGAAATATATGTCCGGTAAATCATTAGAAGCATTGGAACTCGAACAAGAGGAAAGCATAAGATTTCATAATTGTTCCCTGTTCCCTGTTTATCACGGAAGTGCAAAAAACAATATAGGGATTGATAACCTTATAGAAGTGATTACGAATAAATTTTATTCATCAACACATCGAGGTCCGTCTGAACTTTGCGGAAATGTTTTCAAAATTGAATATACAAAAAAAAGACAACGTCTTGCATATATACGCCTTTATAGTGGAGTACTACATTTACGAGATTCGGTTAGAGTATCAGAAAAAGAAAAAATAAAAGTTACAGAAATGTATACTTCAATAAATGGTGAATTATGTAAGATTGATAGAGCTTATTCTGGAGAAATTGTTATTTTGCAAAATGAGTTTTTGAAGTTAAATAGTGTTCTTGGAGATACAAAACTATTGCCACAGAGAAAAAAGATTGAAAATCCGCACCCTCTACTACAAACAACTGTTGAACCGAGTAAACCTGAACAGAGAGAAATGTTGCTTGATGCCCTTTTGGAAATCTCAGATAGTGATCCGCTTCTACGATATTACGTGGATTCTACGACACATGAAATTATACTTTCTTTCTTAGGGAAAGTACAAATGGAAGTGATTAGTGCACTGTTGCAAGAAAAGTATCATGTGGAGATAGAACTAAAAGAGCCTACAGTCATTTATATGGAAAGACCGTTAAAAAAAGCAGAGTATACCATTCACATCGAAGTTCCACCGAATCCTTTCTGGGCTTCCATTGGTCTATCTGTAGCACCGCTTCCATTAGGGAGCGGAGTACAGTATGAGAGCTCGGTTTCTCTTGGATACTTAAATCAATCGTTTCAAAATGCAGTTATGGAGGGGATACGCTATGGCTGTGAACAAGGATTGTATGGTTGGAATGTGACGGACTGTAAAATCTGTTTTAAGTATGGCTTATACTATAGCCCTGTTAGTACCCCAGCAGATTTTCGAATGCTTGCTCCTATTGTATTGGAACAAGTCTTAAAAAAAGCTGGAACAGAATTGTTAGAGCCATATCTTAGTTTTAAAATTTATGCGCCACAGGAATATCTTTCACGAGCATACAACGATGCTCCTAAATATTGTGCGAACATCGTAGACACTCAATTGAAAAATAATGAGGTCATTCTTAGTGGAGAAATCCCTGCTCGATGTATTCAAGAATATCGTAGTGATTTAACTTTCTTTACAAATGGACGTAGTGTTTGTTTAACAGAGTTAAAAGGGTACCATGTTACTACCGGTGAACCTGTTTGCCAGCCCCGTCGTCCAAATAGTAGGATAGATAAAGTACGATATATGTTCAATAAAATAACTTAGTGTATTTTATGTTGTTATATAAATATGGTTTCTTGTTAAATAAGATGAAATATTCTTTAATAAAGATTTGAATTAAAGTGTAAAGGAGGAGATAGTTATTATAAACTACAAGTGGATATTGTGTCCTGTATGTGGAAATAAAACACGATTAAAGATAAGGGAAGATACTGAATTAAAAAAATTCCCCCTCTATTGTCCGAAATGCAGACAAGAAAATTTAATTGAAATAAAGCAGTTCAAAGTAACTGTGATTACAGAGCCAGACGCAAAGACGCAGAGCCGATAAAATGAGATTAATACAATCTCATTTTATCGGCTCTTTCCGTTATGTATGGATTCTTTTAATTAGTCTTCGATGTTTCTTGCTTCGTTGATACCGCTGGCTAAAGATTCCATTAAGGATAGTTCTTTGTCTGTAAAGCTATCCATGTATTTCTCTATCTGTAATCGTCGGGTGCTTTTTACCAAGTTATTAGCAGGTAAGAAAAATTCATCAACGGAAACATTAAGTAACGATACAAGGTCATAAAGAACTTGTATGCTGGGGTGTTGCCCCTTATTTTCAATATTAGTTAAGTAACGTGGGTCAATTTCAATCAATGCTCCCACTTGTTCACGAGTTAAACCTCGTTTCAATCGAGCTTCTTTAATGGCTAAACCAAAGGCTCTAAAATCATATTTATCTTCTTTTTTACGCATAGTAGACCACCTCTATACATTTTACTGTTCCTATTGAATTAGAAACAGGTATAGAAAAACATGTTATATAGTTTATAGGTTCATATTTAATAAAAAGCACTACTAAACGCCAATAAAAAAACCGTTATATGGTAGTGCTATTTATGCTGTTAAAATATTGTATCTTACTTCCAAATGGCGGTTTGTTGGAGGTCAAAGTCGCCATGAAGTATATCACATACAATCAAGTTCCCCACATTGAGTATTTATCAAAAAAAGTCGTCTATCTGCAATAGATAAGTACGTCCACCAATGTGGTTTTATAAATCATATAGATAGAAAAATAAAAGCATGTAAACAGAGAAATCAATCTGTTTGTGTGCTTTTTTGGTTATTCAGAACTTTTTTACAAAGTTTATTCATCAGTAATGCAACAAATCCCCCTTTCACATTGGGACTAAGAGTGAAAGGAGATAAAAGAGCAAGGCTCACTTCCTTTCCTAGACAGAAAGGGGGTGAGAAACATGAAACCATCTTTTTTTCAGACCACAATAGAAAATCAGTTTGACTATATCTGTAAACGTGCTATGGAAGACGAGCGAAAGAATTATCTGCTTTATCTTTCAAGGATCGCAAAGCGTGAAGTGTCCTTTTCTGATGTTGGCGATTATCTTGTTAGCCAGTTTGCGACAACAGATAACTATTCAACTGACTTTCAGATTTTTACACTCAATGGAATATCAGTTGGTGTTGAAAATGATTTATTGAGTGAAGCATTACGTGAGTTGCCAGACAAGAAACGTGAAATTCTACTGCTGTTTTACTTTATGGACATGAGCGATTCAGAAATTGCAGACCTGTTGAAATTGAACCGTTCTACTGTCTATCGGCATAGAACCAGTGGACTAGCCTTAATCAAAAAGTTTATGGAGGAATTTGAAGAATGAAAACACAATATCCTATGATTCCCTTTCCTCTCATTGTAAAGGCAACAGATGGCGATACAGAAGCGATTAACCAGATTCTACATCATTACAGAGGGTACATAACGAAACGTTCCCTACGACTTATGAAAGATGAATATGGCAATCAAAGTATGGTCGTTGATGAAGTCTTACGTGGAAGAATGGAAACCAGACTGATTACAAAGATTCTGTCATTTGAAATTAAGTAATAACCTCTCTCTTTTCGTGGAAGCGTGCCATACTATTCCACGCTTCCCGAACAGGGAGGTTTGTTATTCCATCAAAGCATATTGAGCTTTCAATGTGTTTTGATAGGCTAACGAGCCATTGTTCTTTGAAAACTGAATAAAAGTAATTGAATACGTTTCGATAAGAAAAGAGCCAACGGAGCTAACCGCCATGACCTATCTTCTAAAGATAGCGAGCGTTTCAGTTAGTGTTCCGAAAAACAATCTTTAGCAGGATTGCCAGCGACGACTTTCTTATCGTGATAATGATACTCCCATACAGTCAATAGTCCGAGCGTTAAAAGCGTCGCAGGCAATGAGTATGGCTACATGAGAACCATGCAGGGGTGGAACTCCCGTGAGCTTTGCTAGAGCTGTTCGATTGCTTGTAAAACAACTTTTATGAAATCCAATAAGTGATTTGGAAAGGAGGATTTTATGAAGCATACTGACATTCCGATTTGGGAGCGTTATACCCTAACTATTGAAGAAGCGTCAAAATATTTTCGTATTGGCGAAAACAAGCTGCGTCGTTTGGCAGAAGAAAATAAAAATGCAAACTGGCTGATTATGAATGGCAATCGTATTCAGGTTAAACGAAAACAATTTGAAAAAATTATAGATACATTGAATGCAATCTAGCGTAGCCAAAGGGTCTTGTATATGATAAAATAGTATTAAGTCGTATCAGGGCTCTTTCCATAATGGAAAGGAGCAAATGCCATGTCAGAAAAAAGACGTGACAATAAAGGTCGAATTTTAAAGACTGGAGAGAGCCAACGAAAAGACGGAAGATACTTATACAAATATACAGATTCATTTGGAGAACCGCAATTTGTTTACTCGTGGAAACTTGTGGCTACAGACAGAGTACCAGCAGGAAAGCGTGATTGTATCTCACTTAGGGAGAAAATCGCAGAGTTACAGAAAGACATTCATGATGGTATTGATGTTGTAGGAAAGAAAATGACACTCTGCCAGCTTTACGCAAAACAGAACGCTCAAAGACCAAAGGTTAGAAAAAATACTGAAACTGGACGCAAATATCTTATGGATATTTTGAAGAAAGACAAGTTAGGTGCAAGAAGTATTGATAGTATTAAACCATCAGACGCTAAAGAATGGGCGATTAGAATGAGTGAAAATGGTTATGCCTATCAAACCATCAATAACTATAAACGTTCTTTAAAGGCTTCATTCTACATTGCGATACAAGATGATTGTGTTCGGAAGAATCCATTTGACTTTCAACTGAATGCAGTTCTTGATGATGATACTGTCCCTAAGACCGTACTAACAGGAGAACAGGAAGAAAAACTGTTAGCCTTTGCGAAAGCTGATAAAACCTACAGCAAAAATTATGATGAAATTCTGATACTCTTAAAAACAGGTCTTCGTATTTCAGAGTTTGGTGGTTTGACACTTCCAGATTTAGATTTTGAGAATCGTCTTGTCAATATAGACCATCAGCTATTGAGAGATACTGAAATTGGGTACTACATTGAAACACCAAAGACCAAAAGTGGTGAACGTCAAGTTCCTATGGTTGAAGAAGCCTATCAAGCATTTAAGCGAGTGTTAGCGAATCGAAAGAATGATAAGCGTGTTGAGATTGATGGATATAGTGATTTCCTCTTTCTTAATAGAAAGAACTATCCAAAAGTGGCGAGTGACTATAATGGTATGATGAAAGGTCTTGTTAAGAAATACAACAAGTATAATGATGATAAGTTACCACACATCACTCCACATAGTTTGCGACATACATTCTGTACCAACTATGCAAATGCAGGAATGAACCCAAAAGCATTACAATACATTATGGGGCATGCAAATATAGCCATGACGCTGAACTATTACGCACACGCAACATTCGATTCTGCAATGGCAGAAATGAAACGCTTGAATAAAGAGAAGCAACAGGAGCGTCTTGTTGCTTAGTAGTACAAATGAATTTACTACTTATTTACCACTTCTGACAGCTAAGACATGAGGAAATATGCAAAGAAACGTGAAGTATCTTCCTACAGTAAAAATACTCGAAAGCACATAGAATAAGGCTTTACGAGCATTTAAGAAAATATAAAAAGATAATTAGAAATTTATACTTTGTTTATTTGAAATATATTTATAGAGCAGTTTTTTATAGCTAAAAACAAAAGAATTATAGTGGGTCATTTTCAAAAATTACTGCTTGATAAGAGTGTTAAATTTGAGCTAGAGTGTTTTGAAAAAATGGAATATTACGATGAATTTAAAAAATCTAAAGATCAGATAGAGAAAAGAATAGAAGATATTCAAGAAACACTTTCAAATTTTGTGACATCAATTTTAGGAATTGGTGCATTTATTGGTTTAATAATAACTATGGAACCAATTGTAATTATATTTTCATTTTCAAGTGTATTAATGTCCTTATTTTTAAATAAAAAAGCTATAAGTATGCAATATGATTTTTATGAAAAAATAACACCATTAGAGCGAAAAGTGGATTATTTTCTTAAAATTAGTACTGATAGAGAATATGCTAAGGATGTAAGAATGCACTCTGGATTCGTATCTTTGATTAAAATGAAATTTAACTATAATTTGTCAAATATAATTAAAATAATTAAAAGTTTTTCTAAAAAATACTCATATGTATTAGTGTTTCAGAACTTGATTGTTCAAGGCGTTAATCTGATTACAGTAATTTATATTGTACGAAAAGTTTTCTTTAAATTAATTTCTATAGGAGATTTTGTAGCACTAGCCGGCAGTAACCAGCGATTGATTGAGTATATCAGCACATTATTCAGGGTTATTCCAGAAATATATGAACATGGTTTGTATTTAGAAAATCTATTCAATTTTTTGGAATACAATGTAAAAGTATATGATGGTGAAGTAGATTATGTTGATGAGAAAAATCTTGAGATACAGTTAGAAAATGTTAGTTATATGTATCCAGAAACAAATGTATATGCCATAGAAAACCTAAATATGAAAATAAGGCAAGGAGAGAAAGTTGCTATAGTTGGTGAAAATGGAGCAGGTAAATCTACATTAATAAAATTATTGTGTAGATTATATGATCCCACATCGGGTCGTTTATATTTTAAAAATGAATTATATAAAGATTTAAAAATAAATATTATAAGGGACAATATAAGTGTTCTTTTTCAGGATTTCAAAATGTATTCGTTACCTATAATTGATAATGTTTTAATGAAAGAAGTAACAGAGAAAGATGTTGATTTTGGGAATGTAATAGAAGTGCTACGAGTACTAAGAATGTTGCAAAGGATAGAAAATTGTGATAACGGGATATTCACAGAAATATCTAGAGAATTTAGTAATAAAGGGACTTTATTTTCGGGAGGAGAGGAGCAACGTATTGCAATAGCGAGAATTTTTTCTCAAGACAAAAAAATATACATTTTTGATGAACCATTAAGTAATATAGACCCTCTTGCTGAGAGTGAAATATTTGATTTATTGATGGAGAAATGCTCTGATAAGACTCTAATATTAATATCTCATCATCTGTCTAATTTATATAAAATGGATACAATATACTTCTTAGAAAATGGTAAAATAAAAGAAAGTGGTTCACATGAACAATTGATGGCAAAAAAAGGAGAGTATTATAATATGTATATGCGACAATCGGAAAGATATTTAAGGTAGCAATTTTAATTCAATATAAGATATATTGGTAAGAAAAACTTAGCCTTTTTAAATCTTAAATTTGAGGAAATTATTATAAAATAATAAAAAAATAATGGAACAAATGGAGAAAGAATAAAAAATAGAAAATCATTATAGATACATAGATGATATTTCAAAAGACATAAAATTTTAATAGTGAAACTTTGAAAGGGATAGCAGAAATGTTATCTCTTTTTTAATACAAGAAAGGAGATCAGTATGAAAAATTTAGATCAAATAAGACAAGAGTCAAAAGAAATAAAAGATAAAATTGATGATACAGAAGAAAGATTAAGGCAACTAAAAAATCAAGAAAAGAAGA
>NZ_HE978619.1:48237-51474 GCF_000307225.1 Anaerococcus vaginalis | reverse complement strand
TTCAAAGAAACACTAAAAATAATGAGAGAAAATTAAGAAAAATAAAATAATCAAATATCCCTTAGATTTTCTAAGGGCGCAATTATACACCCTAAAGGGTGCTTGCGTCCTGCGGAGCCAAACCCTTGCAGGGAGCAACAACCATTCGCTTTTTAAAAGTCAAGGGTAAATAAACTCGCTAACGCTCGCCCTTGACTTTTAAAATTTGAAATGAAAGTAACAATTAAGCCGACATACTGAAACAACAAAAATTAATTCAGTAGTCGGCTTTTTCTATTCTATCATTTCAAAACGCTCATTCACAAGGTGGCTATAAAAAATCTATTAAGCCTCCACCTAAAACAACAAAAAAGAAAGGAAGTGATAAAAATGGCAGACAGTTTTCATTTTTCAGTAAACATAATATCAAGAGGAAAAGGCAAAAGTGCAGTAGCAAGTGCAGCATATATAAGTGGAGAAAAAATAAAAAATGAATGGGACGGAGTAACCCATGACTATACAAGAAAAGAAAAAGTATTAGTAAAAAATATAATATTGCCTGATCATATACCAAAAGAATTTAATGATAGGTCTACCTTATGGAATAAAGTAGAAATGGCAGAAAAAAATTCTAATGCACAACTAGCAAGACAATTCATAATAGGACTACCAAAAGAATTAACTTTAAGTGAAAATAAAAACCTGGTTGAAAGATTTATAAAAGAAAATCTAACATCACAAGGAATGATAGTAGATTATGCAATTCATGATGAGAGTCAAGATAAAAATGGAAATATTCATTGTCATATAATGACCATAATGCGACCCATAAACGAAAAAGGAGAGTTCTTAGCAAAGTCAAAAAAAGAATATATCCTAGATGAACAAGGAGAAAAGATTTTAAACAAAAATGGAAAACCAAAGACAAGAAAAGTAGAACTAACAACATGGAACGATAAAGGCAATGTAGAAAAATGGAGAGAAAATTTTTCAGACCTTTGTAATGAATATCTTGCAAAAAACAAGATAGAAAAAAGAGTAGACCATAGGAGTTTTAAAAGACAAAATTCTGATTATCTACCGACAATCCATTTAGGATCAGCAGCAAGTGCAATGGAAAGAAAGGGAATAGAAACTGACAAGGGAAACTATAATAGAGAAATAAGAAAATATAATGAACTTGTAAAAACAATAAAAGAAGAGATAAAAACATTAAAGGATTGGATAGGAAATCTATTAGATAACTTGTCTACTGCTTATGAAAAATTTAAGGATATAGAAAGAGATAAGGTAATAGACAACCCTAAACTTTTTAATCTAACAAATTATCTATTAACTTATTCAGAAATTCAAAAAGAAAAAGTAAATATCTAAAAGGATATGCCAAAACCAATAAAGAAAAGTATGACTTCAAAAAGCTAACGAGTGCATATAGCTATTTAAGAAAAAACAACATAGAAACCATAGGTCAGTTACAAACAAAAATAGAAACTTTAAAGTCTAATAGTTACAAAATAAATAAAAAAGCAAAGACAATCCATAAAGAAATGGAAGATGTAGAAAAGAAAATTCTATACTATGAAATATACAAAGACAAAAAAGGAGTTTATGAAGAATATCAAAAGAAAAATATATTCACAAAAGACACATTCTATAACAAACATAAGAAAGATATAGACCAATATAAGGTAGTAAGAGAGAAATTAAAAAAACTCCTATCAGATAAGGAAAAACTAAGTCCTAAAAAATGGAATGAAGAAAAAAATCTTTTAATGGCAAATCTTGAAGAAATAAATAGAGAAAAAGACAAGATAAAAGATGAATACCAGGAAATTAATCATATAAAATATTCAGTAGATTTTGTAAACAAAGAACTTGGCATAGATTTATCCATAGAAATAGATAAGCTAATAAAACAAGGTGAAAAACCAAGTGTAATAGCACAGATTAAAAAATTCCAAGACCAAGTTATTAAAGATAATGAATACAGAGAAATGATGAAAAACAAGAAAATGGATCAAGAAAGATAAGACCTGGTAAAAATATCTTATCCAAGCTATAATATGACCAAACAACTAAAGGCAGATCTAGGAGGTAATAGAGATGAATAAAAGGCAAGAGCTAATAGATGAACTCATAAAAGCAGATCAAGATGGAACATACAAAACCTATAAAAGCACAGAAGAAATAAAAGCGATGAACAATGAAGAAATACAGATTATATATTCCAACATGAAAAACTATCTATCAGACAAAAGAACGCACATAAACTACTAAAGGTGGAAAGGCATTGTAAGCTATTTTAAAGTATAAAAGGTACAAATACCTAAGTAAGCTATAAAAACATCAAAATAAAGCATTCCACCACCAAGAACAATAAAATAAAAACAATCAAAGGGAAGTATAGAAAAATTAAAGCCTATACTTCCCTTTTTTTAATTCAAACAAAGGAGATAAAGCATGATAAACGAAGAAATAAGCAAAGAAGCAGGGCAAGCAGCACAAACCATAATATCATACACAATAAAGGCAGCAAAAGAATCAATTAAATTAGACAAAGAAATTAGAAAAAAGATGAATGATACTTTAGAAAAAGCAAATGGAAACCTAAAAAGCCTTATTGGCGATGAAATAAAAATAAAAGACCTCTACAAAAAAGGACAACTAGAAAATATAAGCATAGATCAAAGCAACCTCAAAGACTTAAGAAAAGAACTAAACAAACTTGGAGTAAGTTTCTCAGTAATGAAAAACAAAGAAAGCAAAAACTATGAAATATTCTTCCAAGCCAAAGACATAAAAGTAATGGAATATGCCTTTAAGCAAGTCATAGCCAAGGAAAATAAAAAAGAAAAAGAAAGTATCCTAAAACAAATAAAGAAATACAAAGACCTATCCAAGAACAAGGATAAGACAAAAGAAAAAGTCAAAAGAAAAGTAAAAGAAAAAGTAAAACCAAGTAAAAAAGATATGACCAGAGAAATCTAAGGGAGTAACGAAAAGTTACACCCTTAAATAACTAAAATAACAAGACTTCCGAAAATCGGAAATCAAGAATTCCGAAAATCGGAAATCAAGAATTTCGATTATCGAAAATCAAGAAAGGAGCAGATATGGCAACAAACAAAAGATATTATTGGATAAAATTAAAAAAAGAATTTTTTACAGACAAAATAAACAGAGGACATTGTCCTTAATGAGTCCAACCCATGTCCGACAAGAGATAGAGAAAGATATAGAGATAGATAAAGAGAGAGA
>NZ_HE978619.1:46582-47965 GCF_000307225.1 Anaerococcus vaginalis | reverse complement strand
TTTTTACAGACAAAATAAACAGAGGACATTGTCCTTAATGAGTCCAACCCATGTCCGACAAGAGATAGAGAAAGATATAGAGATAGATAAAGAGAGAGAGGGAGAGATAGAAAAGATTTAACATTTTTGGTATAATCACATTAATTAAACTAAATGTGTAATGATAAAATGAGCTTGTTTACCGTAAGCTGATTGTGATAAAAAGATTAAAACTCCCACCATTGGTGAAAGAGATAGAATAAAATAAAAAGAATCAGATTGGAGTGATTAGAATGGATAAAAAAGATTTAGATATTATAGGAGATGGTGAATATATAAAAATGCTTGAGAAAATAAAAAGATCATATACAAGCAGACAACTTAAAGCAGCAGTTTCGGTCAATTCTGAAATGCTAAAGTTTTATTATAGTTTAGGAGAAGAAATTATTAACTTAAAGGCAGAAAGCAGATGGGGAAGCGGATTCTATAAAAAATTAAGTTCGGATTTAAAAAATGAAATTCCCAATGTTAAAGGATTTTCTGTTACTAATTTAAAATATATGAAGAAATTTTATGAAATGTATTCGCCATTAAATCGTCCACAGCTTGTGGACGATTTACAAATATCTAAAGTCGGTGGAGATTTTAATATGATTTTTAGTATCCCATGGGGACATCAAAGATATATTATGGATAGATGTGAGGGAAATTTGAATAAAGCATTTTTCTTTATATCTAAAACATTAGAAAATAGCTGGAGTAGAGCGGTGCTTTTAAATTTCTTGGATACAGATCTATTTGAAAGACAAGGAAAAGCAATAACAAATTTCACAAATAATTTGCCTGCTACACAAAGTGATTTAGCCAATGAAATGACGAGAGATCCGTATAATTTTGACTTTATATCTATAAGGCAAAATTATGATGAAAAAGAATTGAAAGACGCTTTGATGGATAATATTCAAAAATTCTTATTGGAGCTAGGGACAGGTTTTTCGTTCGTGGGCAGAGAATATAGACTTGTAGTTGGAAATTCAGAAGAATTTATTGATATGTTATTCTACAACATTAAGCTACATTGCTATGTAGTTGTGGAGGTTAAAATTTCCGCATTTAAACCTGCGGATATAGGACAACTTGGAACCTATGTAACATCTGTAAACCATATATTAAAGGGAGATGGGGATAATCAAACAATAGGTCTTTTAATCTGTAAGACAAAGGATAATGTATTGGCAAAATATGCTTCTGAAAGCTCCAGAGAGCCTATTGGAATTTCAGAATATCATCTACAAAACTTAATTCCTGAAAGTTTAAAGGGAGCATTACCAACCATAGAAGAAATTGAAAACGAACTAAAATAAATTTTAAAAACATAATAAATGTACACAAGGCGGTAGAAGT
>NZ_HE978619.1:35962-45664 GCF_000307225.1 Anaerococcus vaginalis | reverse complement strand
CAAAAATGTAAGGTTAAGCAAAGAAGAATATAAGACCCTTAAAGAAAAATTAAACTCACACACAGAAATAATGATAAATAAACTATCAAGATACATGAAAAGTAGTGGCAAGACCTATCAAAACCACTATGCGACAATCTTAAAATGGTATGAAGAAGACAAAGAAAAACTAAGACATCAAGGAGGGAATAAAAAAATGAACTATGACGTAGGAGAATCTTTATAGGTAAAAAGAGGTGGAAAGGCATTATTAAAGACTTTAAGTCTAAAAAGGTATCAAAGTATGCCAGAGATAATAAAAATGTAAATATGACACTTAAAAGGCGATTAGAAAATTAAAAATCTAATCGCCTTTTTTTTATTGTATGAAAGGATAAGCTATGACAAAAAGACAAACAAAATACACTGTAAAAAGAAATTATGATGATAGAAGAACAGATACGGACGCTTTTCTAAGACTAATAAAAAAATCAAGCAAATTAAATAATACTAATGAAATTGAGTATAACAAATATAATATTGATAGTAATAAAAAAGAGTGCTATAATAAAAATAGTTTTAGAGAAAGTTGTGTTATTTCCGAAAACTCAAATAAGGAGGAATAGGAAATGATACAAACAAATTCAAATCACTTTTCATTCAAAGCTGCAATTTATTGCAGACTATCTAAAGATGATGAGCAGAAAGGAGAGAGTGCCAGCATACAAAACCAAAAGGAACTTTTAGAAAACTATGTAAAATCAAGGGGTTGGAGTATTTACGATGTATATATAGATGATGGATATACTGGATTAAATACAAATAGACCATCATTTCAAAGACTAATTAGAGATATTGAAAATAAAAAAGTGGATATAGTAATCACTAAGGACTTATCAAGACTTGGAAGAAACTATTTGCAGACTGGGTACTATACAGAAAATTTCTTCCCAAAGAACAATGTCAGATATATAGCTTTAAATGATGGAGTAGATACCTTTCAAGAAAACAACGAAATAGTTCCTTTTAAAAATGTTTTAAACGAGTTTTATTCAAGAGATGTTTCTAAAAAGATGAAATCTGCCTATATGACAAGAGCAAGGCAAGGAAAATTTATTGGTTGTCTTGCTCCAATAGGATATAGGAAAGACAATGAAGATCCACATAAATTAGTAATCGATGATGAAACTTCATGGATTGTTGAAAAAATTTTTGATCTTGCTTTTAGTGGTTATGGAGTACAAGCAATTAGAAGAAGACTATTTGAAGAAAAAATACCTACACCTACCTGGTGGAATAGAAAAAAAGGACTTAGAAATAAAAAAACTAAGTTAGAAATGACCGTAGATGGTGGAGAGTATTGGTGGGACTGCACAACCCTAAAAGAAATTATTGAAAACCCAGTTTATATTGGTCATATTGCTAGTCAAAAAGTTAATTATAAATTCAAAGTAGGTTGGTTATCCGATAAACCCAAAGAGGAATGGATAATAGTAGAAAATACACACGAACCAATTATTTCTGAAGATATTTATAATATAGCAAATGAAAAATTAAAGAGCAGGAGAAGACCATTTAAAAATGGAGAAGAAAGTATATTTGCAGGAATTGTGAAATGTCCCGATTGTGGAAAATCTTTAAATCTTGGAAGAAACAAATCGAAAAAAAGAGAAAAGTTACTCACTTGTAACACTTATAGAAGATATGGAAAATCATTATGTAGTCAACATAGAATTTATTACGATACTCTTTATGAGATAGTGCTTAAGGATATTAGAAAAAATGCAGAAATAGCATTAAAAGATGAAAAAGAAATTATAAAAGCACTTGAAAAATCACGAGAAATTGATAATGAAGAAGAACAAAAATTTATTATGGATAAGATTTACGAAGATCAAATAAGAGTAGAAGACTTAACTAAAAAGATTGAAAGATTATATGATGACTGGCTAGACAATAAGATAAGTGAAAGTAACTTCCAAAAAATTCTTGAAAAATCACAAAACGAACAAGACTATCTTAACCAAAGAATAGAAGATAATCAAAAATTGATTGTTAAAGAAGATCTTGAAGATATTAATGTTAAAAAATGGATTGAACTCATAAAAAAACATAGGGATATAAAGAAGCTGGACAAAGAAACCTTAAACGAACTCATCTCAAAAATCTATGTTCACGAAAAAGAAGTAGTGAATGGAGAAATCACCCAAACAATTGATATTTACTACAATTTCATAGGAAATACAGACACACTACAAGTATTTTACAATCTCTAATTAGGCATAAAGCAGCTTATGGCTGGTGGGGGAATTGTACTAATCGGTATTAAATTAATTCCACTACTTGCAAATGCTTTAAAATAGGAGAAAGTCTATGTTTGGTATCTTTGACAAGCTAACTGAATTTTTTAAGGATATGCTACTCGGAGGTATCAAAGCAAATCTTGAGTCCATGTTCTTAGATATAAATGACAAGGTAGGAGTTATTGCAACTGATGTTGGGAAGACACCAATGGGTTGGAATGGAGAAGTGTATAACTTCATAAAAAACATTAATGATAATGTGATCGTTCCAATAGCAGGTCTTATCATAACAGCAGTTTTATGTATTGAACTCATAAATATGGTTATGCAAAAGAATAATATGCACGATACAGATACTTTTGAGTTTTTCAAATACATTATAAAGATGTTTATAGCAGTCTACCTTGCAAGCCATGCCTTTGAATTTTCAATGGCAGTCTTTGATGTGGCACAAAATCTTGTAAACAAAGCGGCAGGGGTAATCACTACTTCTGCCACTGTTTCAGGAGATCAGATAGTTGCAATGGTTGATACATTAAAAGAAAAAGAAATAGGTGAGCTTTTAATGATATTAGTTGAAACAAGCCTTGTAAGGATTGCAATTCAATGTATATCTTTAACTATTACCTTAATAGTATATGGGCGTATGTTTGAAATATATGTCTACTCATCAGTATCATCCATACCATTTGCGACTATGGGAAATAAAGAATGGGGTCAGATTGGAACAAATTATATCAAGGGACTTTTTGCCTTGGGACTACAAGGTTTGTTTTTGATGGTATGTTTAGGTATCTACACCGTTTTAATAAGAACGGTACAGATTACAGATATTCACGCAAGCTTGTTTAGTATATTAGGATATGCTCTACTACTTGGACTTATGATGTTTAAGAGTGGAACAGTTGCAAAAAGTATTATGAATACGCACTAGGAGGAATAAATGTTAAAAAAGAAAAATTGTGCTTTATTGGGACTTGGAATTTTATTAGGAGGAACTTATGAAATCTTAAAAGAGAAAAAAAGAAATGAAGAGATTAGAAACTTAAAGAGGAGAATAAATAGACTCGGAAGATGTCACAATGAATTTGTTATGTATCAAGGCGAATACAATGACAGAAATGAAGAAAAACAAGAAGAATTAGAAGAAAGAATTAGCTACCTGGAAGAGGAAACAACATCTAATTATGACCATATACTTGAACTTTCCAAAGAAGAAGTAGAGGGAGATTAAAATGGCATATGTACCAATACCAAAAGATTTGGACAAGATTAAAACAAAGGTTGCCTTTAACTTAACCAAAAGACAACTTATAGGTTTTTCTGTGGCAGGACTAATTGGTATACCAACCTATTTATTTATGAAGAAATATCTACCTAATGATGTTTCTATCATTGTAATGCTAATAGTAACCCTGCCAATCTTTTTTATAACCTTATATGAAAAAGATACCTTAACTTTTGAAAAATATTTTAAATTTTTCTATCTTCATAAGTTTTATCAACCAACTAAGAGAATAAGAAAGGAGGCATACATTGAAGCAAAGAAAAAAGCAAATCAGCGACTTAAATCTAAGGGAAAAACAATTAAAAAAAGACCGAAAGGAAGTAAGAAGGCTAAAAACAAAGAAAGATCCAACAAATAGTCTTCTAAGTGTACTTTTAAAGAAAGAGAAAAAGAGATTTACTGTTGAAGATACAATTCCCTATATAAGAATGTTACCAGAGGGCATTTGCCAGTTAGATGAAAAAAATTATTCAAGGACAATTTCATTTCAAGATATAAATTACCAGTTGGCATTGGAAGAAGATAGAGATTTAATCTTTAACCAATTTGCCAACTTTTTAAATTCTTTTGATCCAAGTGTCCACATTGAACTTTCGTATGTAAATCAATTAGGAAGAAATAAAGACCTACAAGATGCAATTAAAATTGCTGATAAGGGAGACTTCTATGACGATGTAAGAAAAGAGTTTAGGGAGATGTTAAAGCTTCAACTTGCAAAGGGCAATAACGGACTTAAAAAGATGAAGTATATAACCTTTACAACAGAAGCCGATAACCTAGAGCAAGCAAGAGCAAAGTTAAATAGACTTGAAGTAGATATTTTATCTAACTTTAAATCTATGGGAGTAAGAGCAGAAAGCCTTGATGGTGAAGAAAGGCTAAGACTTGTTCACGATATGTTAAATCCAGACAAAAACTTTTATTTTTCATATAAAGATTTGAAGAAGAAAGAGTCTACAAAGTCACATATAACTCCCAATATCTTTAATTTTGCACCAGTAAATAATTTTAAATTTGGTAAATATATTGGAGCAGTAAGCCATTTTCAAATACTTGCAAGTGAGTTATCAGACAGAATGTTATCTGAGTTTTTAGATATTGATGACAATATTTATGTAGCTTTTCATATAGATGTAGTTGAACAAGCAGAAGCCATTAAACTCATTAAGAGAAAAAATACAGACCTGGATAGAATGAAAATTGAAGAACAAAAGAAAGCAGTTCGAGCAGGATATGATATGGATATTATTCCATCAGATATAAATACTTTTGGTGCGGATGTTAAGTCCATGTTATCTGACTTACAAAATAGAGATGAAAGGCTCTTTGTAGTTACCATAGTAATGATGAATTTTGCTAGGACTAATCAAAAATTAGAAAATACTATTGCTCAAATCTCATCAATTGCTAACAGACATAATTGTCAGGTGAAAAGATTATCTCATCAGCAAGAGCAAGGACTTGTTTCTGTCTTACCTCTAGGAGTTAACCAAGTCGAGATAAAAAGATTTTTAACTTCATCATCAACGGCAGTATTTATGCCTTTTACAACAGAAGAGCTATTTATTGATTCAGCAAATTCTTTGTACTATGGCTTAAATGCCCTTAGCCAAAACTTAATTATGGCAGATAGGAAGAAACTCAAGAACCCTAACGGATTAATATTAGGAACACCAGGTTCTGGTAAATCTTTCTCGGCAAAGAGAGAGATGGCAAATGCAATTCTTGTAACAGACGATGATGTAATTATTTGTGATCCTGAAGGCGAGTATTCAAACCTTGTAAAACAATTTAATGGAGAAGTTATTAAAGTTTCAGCAAAATCAAAGGACTACCTTAATCCACTAGATATTAATATGAACTATGGAGATGGGGACGCACCTTTAAAGGATAAGGCAAACTTCATAATGTCTATGCTTGAACTTGTAGTAGGAGGATCTGGTCTTACTGCTGCAGAAAAATCAGTTATAGATAGGTGCTTACCAAAGATATACCAAAAATATTTTGAAGACCCAAAACCAGAAAATATGCCAATATTAGGAGATTTATACGATATGCTCCTATCTCAAGAAGAGGGAGTCGGTAGAAAACTAGCAACAGAAATGGAAATTTATGTTAAGGGAAGTCTTAATGTATTTAATAATAGGTCAAATGTTGACTTAAATAGACAACTACTCTGTTTTGATATAAAAGAGCTAGGAACACAACTTAAAAAAATAGGTATGCTTGTAATTCAAGACCAGGTTTGGAACAAGGTTTCCCTAAATAGAGGAAGCAAGTCTACTAGATACTATATAGATGAGTTCCACCTTTTATTAAAAGACCCACAAACTGCTTCATATTCAGTAGAAATCTGGAAAAGATTTAGAAAATGGGGTGGTATTCCAACAGGTATAACACAAAACGTAAAAGACCTTTTAACAAGTCAGGAAATTGAAAATATCTTTGATAATACAGACTTTGTTCTAATGTTAAATCAAGCATCTGGAGATAGGGATATTCTTGCTAAGAAATTAAAAATATCGCCTTATCAGTTAAACTATATAACTAATTCAAATGCAGGTGAGGGACTCTTATTCTTTGGAAATACTATTGTTCCATTTATAGATAAATTCCCTAAAGACACCATGCTATATAAGCTAATGACAACAAAACCAGAAGAAGCTAAGTAGGTGTGATATGGATAAAAAACTAAAAAAAGATTTTCAAAAGAAAATTATACGAAATAGGGACGCTCCTGAAAAGAATATGGATAGTAAACTTGTTCATTCAGATGATTATACCAATAAGATTATTAAGAATAAGGATAGGTTCGGAGATAAAATTTCAGAAAAAGAATCTAAACTTATTCATGAGAATGTATTAGCTAAAGATCAAAAACAAGATAAACTAAAAGATTTTCAGAAGTCTAAAAACAAGGAAAGAATTAGAAAAGAATTTTTAGATAATAAGGATAAGGTTGAAGAAACAAAACAAACTAATCTTGAAATAAGGACAGATGAAAGCTTTAAACTTGATGAAGAGTTAGATGTAGACTTCAAAAAGGTAAATTTTGAAAGTGAAAATAGTAGAAATATTAATTCTAATAAATTAACAACAGATGATATTTCAGCTAACGCTCAACCAATAAGCAATAAGAAGGCATCAAGTAAAAGAAAAGTTCTTAAAAATTATGAGGATAAACTTATCCATAGTAAGGATAAATTCCAAGACAAAATCAACGAGAAAGAGTCTAAGCGAATCCAGACAAGTGAAGATAAACCTATCGAAGCAGAGAAAAGCAAGAGAATATATAGAAAAGATAAGCTTGTTAAAGATGAAGTGAGCAAGAACGACAGTAATGCTAATATCGATAAAAAGCGAAAACAGAAACTTTATCAAGAAAAGAAGTTTAGAGATAAGGAGAAAATTTCTAAAGAAAAAGATAAAGAAAATAAGCTAAACGAAGTTGATACAGATAAAACTTTTGATAATCCTGAGTTTAAAGACAATAATCAAGAATTTATAAAAGATGAAAAAGAAACAAGCCTTAAACCTTCAGAACAAAAGAAAGTTAATAAAAAGAAGACTTACTACAAGAGAAAAAATTATGAAAGTGATAAATTTACTCGAAAGAAAATCGATGACTTAAAAAATGAATCTAAGAAAGTTACACCGAAAGATTCTAAGAAGGCACAAGATGTTAAAGACTTTATATCAGATAAAAAGATTGGAGAGCTTGAAAAGTCTAAAAGCAAGCTAAAGGATAATATTTTAAAGAATAAAACTAAAGGAAGTCTATCTTCTGGGGTTTTATTATCTGGAGCTAAGTCATCAGAGTTAGTGAGAGATTATTTAAGTTCAGGATCTGATAATACTGGTGTAGAATCTGGAGAAAAGGCCGCTAATGTAAGCTCTAAACTTCAGCATGGAATAAGGAAGTATAAGTTAGACAAAAAGAAAAAGTCATTAAAAAAGCTATCTACACTTGATAAGAAAATAAGAAATAGAAAAAGCAAGTTGGAGTTTAAAAGTGGCTTGGAAGATTTAAAAAAGTCAGACTCCTATATAAAGAAAAATAGATTTAAGAAGTTTTACCAAAGAAAACAAATGAAAAGCATGATAGCTAAAAAGCACGAAACAAGACTGGTAGATAGAGTTAAAAAAGCTATTTTAAGTTTAGGTAAGGCTTCTAAAGAGCTAATCGTAAGAAAAAGTAAGATGGTTCTATTTCTAGTAATAGGACTAGGTCTTATGCTATCAATCATGATTGGTGGTGGAAGTGTTGGTATGAGTGGATTAAGTAACTCTGTTAACTCAGTAATGACAACAACATACCTATCACAAGATACAGTTCTAAGTGAAGTTAATCAAGAATTTTCATCAATGGAGTATGACCTACAATCACAAATCGAAAGTGTAAAAACAAGTCATCCTGGATATGACGAATATATTATAAATAAAGATGGAGAAATTGGTCATAATACCCATGAACTTTTATCCTATATAACTTCAAGATGTGGTGAAGTAAAATCAGCATCTGAAGTAAAAGGAATTTTAAAAGAGCTTTTCGATAAAATGTATAAGCTTGATTTTAAGGAAGAAATCGAAATTAGAACAAGAACAGTAGAAAGAACTAGATATGATAGTCGTGGTAATCCCTATACTAGCTATGAAAAAGAAGAGTACGAATATAAAAAGTTAATTGTAACTTTAAAGAAAAGAGAAATGGATGAAGTTGTTAGGGAAATATTTAAAGATTATCCAGACAATGTAGTTCATTATGAAGCTCTTCTTGAAGCTAAGGGAAATATGGGAGATGTTTTTGGATCAGGTAATGGGGACTTAGGAGAAATAGTAGATAATCCAAACTTTGGAAATCCTGGTCTTGCTTTTGATTCAGCTACTGCCAAAGCCTTATTTAATGAAGCAGAAAAACATATAGGCAAAAGATATGTGTTTGGAGCAAGTGGACCATCTAACTTTGACTGCTCAGGTTTTGTATGTTGGTCATTTACAAAGTCTGGTGTAAAGAGAATGCCAAGAACAACTGCATGGAGAATATACAAAGACTATTGTAACCCAGTCAGTCCAAGTGAAGCTCAACCTGGAGATATTATATTTTTCCATTCAACATATAACAGTGGAACACCAATATCTCACGTAGGAATATACGCAGGTAATGGAATGATGATTCACGCAGGAGATCCAATTCAATACACATCAATAAATTCAAAATATTGGAAATCACACTTTTATGGTTTTGGAAGACCTAGATAGAAGGGAGATATTATGTGAACAGGAAGCTTATAAGTATTAGAAACAAAAAGAAAAAAATAGAAGAGAAATTGAAAGATTTAAATGCAAAATACAAGGAAATTTGCGATGAAGAAATACAGGTTGAAAATGAAGAAATAATTGTAACTCTTAGGAGGAACAATATTAGCTTGGAAGAATTAATGGAGAAAATCAATGATAGAAAAAGAGAAGAGAAATTAAAAGAAAAGGAGAACATTCATAATGAAGAAATTTAATACGAACAGACTAAGAGCCTTTTTTATGGCTCTTTTATTAGTTTTAACATCAACTGTGCATACAAGTGCATTTGCAAAGTCTGATGTTACTTGGACGGAAGATGATTTTATGTATTCCTCTGAGGGAAATATAATCGCTTTTAGTGATAAGGGCTTAGAAAAGAAAGAAAAGACAAATATTCTAGTATTTCCTGAAGGAACGAAGTCTATAAATGGAAATTATTCTTTAAGTCATTCAAACGATGAACTTAGATATAAAAGAGAATTTGGGCGTGGCAAACATTGGGATAAAGTAATTATTCCTGATTCTGTTAAGCATTTAGGTTATGCTGCCTTTTACGAAGCAAGTATAGATGAAGTAAAACTATCAAATAGTCTAACTTATCTTGGTGGTTTAGCATTTTTCAATTGTGGACTTAGAGAAGTAACTTTACCTAATACTTTGGTAAATATTGAACATAATGCTTTTGAAAGAAATAACCTTCAAGAAATAACTATACCGAAGTCTGTGAAGACAATTGAACAGTATGCTTTTTCAAGAAATAAACTACACACTGTAAAAGTTTTAGGCAATCCAAACATTAACAGTAAGGGAGTATTCCATAATCAAGAAGTTGAG
>NZ_HE978619.1:0-34685 GCF_000307225.1 Anaerococcus vaginalis | reverse complement strand
CCAACAAGGCAAAAAACAAGTTAAAGATGAAAAAGAATTTGCAGTTTTCCAAGTAGACAAAAACTTTTATAACATTATAAAAGATGGAAAGAAAACTACTGTGTATATGGATGTAAAAGCATATATTAAGGATAATCGCATTATGCTACCTGTTAGATATGCAGCTTATACTCTTGGGTTTAATGTAGAATATGATGATAGTAAGAGAGAGGCTATCTTTTCAAATAAAGAAAATACAGCCTTACCTAAAAAAACTCTAAGATTAAATATAGATACTGGTGTTATGAAAGATAGTCAAGGAAACATTTATCATTCTGACACTAAACCTGTAATTATAAATGGAAGAATTCACGCATCTATTTCCAATATAGCTAAAGCTTTTAATGCAAGCTGTGGGGATATAAGAGATGAAAAAGATCAAAGTATAGAATGGGATAATAGCAGAAAGGCAGTTTATGTCTTCAAGAATATAAAGTAAGAAAAGGAGAGAATTATGAAGAAAAAAGATTAGGGGTAGCCTTAGTGCTACTCCTTTTACTATTCAGTATGCCAAGCATATCCATAGCTAAGAGCAATGAAAATGAAATAAAAAATCAGTCAAATGATATTTATTTGCCAGAAAAAAGTAAAGAATTAGAAAGCTTATTTGATGAAGATGTATATGAACCATCTAATGAGAGTCAAAAAATTCCTTATCAGGAAGTGCCGAAAATACAAGAAAATAACATAAAAAATGAGCAAGTAGATAAAAAAGAAAAGCCATCTAAACTTGTTAAAGGTGGCAATACTAAAGCAATTAATCCATTAGCTACAAAAGAAAATAAGGCAAGAGGAACAGTTATAGAAAATGTAGATAAAAATGGACAGGATATTACACCGAAAGTAGAAGATCAAACATCAAGAGATGAAAAAAAGGAAAATCCAATAGATGTTAGACAATTTTTAACCTTTCAAACAAAGAGTGGAAAAACTATGCACCTCATTGTAGATCATTCGGAAAATCAAGAAAATGTACAATTACTAACAGAAGTTGGAGAACAAGATCTACTAAATATGATTGAAGGAGAAAGTGAAGTAAAGCCAAAAGAAGAAGTAGTGAAAAAAGAAGAACCGGTGGAGGAAAAACCGAAGAAAGAGGAGAAAGAAGAAAAGAAATCAGGGATAGGACTTTATTTATTTATGGGTTTAATTATTGTTGGTGTAATGGGTGCAGGATATTACTTCAAAATCTATAAAAAAAATGAAGAAGCAAGTTTTGAAGATGAGCAAGATTATAATGAATTAGAAGATGATTATGAATCTGAAGGGGAGGATTATGATCTTGAAGATAAGGAAGATACAGAAATTATTCCAGATGAAGATGAATTTTAATCTTCTCAATGATTTAAGCAGTAGATTAAGGACAACAATAAACTTAATTATCGTGTAAATTATAAACATACGATAGAAAAGTACAATTAGAATTCTGGAACTTTAATAAAAAAACGACGAACAAAACGACAGCCCAAACTTAATATAAAAGGGAAGCTAAGTATAAATGATTGATTGTATAATTAAGAATTTGATGATATGAAATTTCTTGATAATTTTTGAAATAAATTGAGATAGAAATTCAAATCCTTGTTGCAAATACACTTATAAAAATATATAATATAAGTGTAAATACAACAAGGGGATGAATATAATGAATTATAGAAAGCAAATTGAAATACATCTAAAAGAATCAGGTGGTATTATAACATCTGCTTATTGCAGAGAAAATAACATACCTACAGTATACTTAAGTAGACTAGCAAAAGAAGGAAAATTGTTTAGAGTTCAAAAAGGAATATATATTATTGAAGATGGTGATTTCGATGAATACTATTTTTTCCAATATCAGTATGGAAAGGCGATATTCTCCTATGAGACAGCTTTGTTTCTACTTGGGGTAACGGACAAAATTCCATGGAGAATAGATGTTACAGTATACAATGGATATAAATTTAATGAGAAACAAGATACACTTAATATCAATTATGTAAAAAAATCTATTTATAATCTAGGAATTATACAGAAAAAGACAATGTTTGGAAACATTGTGAATGTTTACTCCTACGAAAGAATACTTTGTGATTTTATTTCTAACAAAGAAAAAATGGATACTGAAGTTTATGTAAAACTCATTCGTTCCTATTCTAAATATAAGGATAAGGATATACATTCTCTATATGAAATAGCAAGAAAAATGGGAATAGAAGATAAGGTAAGGGAAGTAATGGAGGTGGTATATGAATAAAGCAAAGTTAACCGCCATTTGTCATAATATAAGCAAAGAATCAGGACTCCCATTTAATTCAGTAATGTTATATTATTTTTTGGAAAGCATATTAAAAAAATTAGCACAGAGTAAGTATCATGAAAAATTTATTTTTAAAGGAGGTTTTCTTTTATCTAATGTAGTAGGCATAGATTCAAGAAGCACAGTAGATATAGATCTTCTTTTAAGAAATATGCATTTATCAGAAGAAAATGTATTAAAAACAATACAAGAATTACTAGAAGCAAGTCATTCAGATGATATATCCTATAAAGTAAATGGAATAAGTACAATCAAGGAAGATGACCAGTATGGAGGGTTTCGTGTAAGTATACTTTGTAGGATGGAGAATATAAGACAAATTGTACCTCTTGATATTGCAACAGGTGATGTTATCACACCACATCCCATAGATTATAAATATATAAGTGCTTTTGGGCAAGAAGATATTTTAATTAAAGCCTATCCTATTGAAACAATTGTGGCAGAAAAAATTCAAACAATATACTCTAGGGGGTTTTTAAATAGCAGAAGTAAGGATTACTATGATCTTTATATAATTTATAAATTAAAAGATAAAGAAATTGATACCAAGATATTAAAAGAAGCATGTATTAGAACTTTTGATTATAGAAAAACGGAATTTGATATAGATAAAATCATCAGTTTAATGAGAATGTTAAAAACAGATCAAGCTTTTTTAGATAGATGGAATTCTTATTCGAAGAAAAATCTTTATGCTAGGGACATAAAGTTTGAAGATGTAATAGATAATGGAATAAATATTATAGAAAAAATAAAAAATCGGTAGAGCTATAAAAAGATGAGGGATTGAAAATTTAATCTCTCATTTTTTTATTAAAAAATTAAAGGAGGAAAAATGAAATTAGTAATCGCAGAAAAACCAAGTGTTGCAGCATCAATAGCAAAAGTTATAGGAGCAAAAAATAGAAATAATGGATATTATGAGGGGAATGGATACATTGTTTCATGGTGTGTTGGGCATTTAGTACAAATGGCAAATCCTGATGTGTATGATGAAAGATATAAGAAGTGGAGAATTGAAGATTTACCTATTATCCCAAAAGAATACAAGTATGAGGTAACGAAGACAACTAAAAAACAGTTTAATATTCTTAAAAGACTAATGAATAGTAATGAAGTTGACACCATTATTAATGCTTGTGATGCTGGTAGAGAAGGAGAAGCTATCTTTAGACTTGTATATATGATGGCAAATTGTAAGAAGAAAATGAAACGTCTTTGGATTTCCTCAATGGAAGACTCTTCCATAAAAGAAGGATTTAGCA
This sequence comes from Anaerococcus vaginalis, assembly GCF_000307225.1. Taxonomy (GTDB): domain Bacteria; phylum Bacillota; class Clostridia; order Tissierellales; family Peptoniphilaceae; genus Anaerococcus; species Anaerococcus vaginalis_B. The sequence goes on along the minus strand of NZ_HE978619.1, from coordinate 31,076 downwards.
ACTTAAAAGATGGAAGTAATTATGATAATCTTTTTGATTCAGCTAAGGCTCGTGCCATAGCTGATTGGCTTGTTGGAATGAACATAAGTAGACTTTACTCCTGTCTATATAATGAAAATTATAGTGTAGGCAGAGTACAAACACCAACTTTATCAATGATTGTGAATAGAGATGATGAGATAAATAGTTTTAAAAAAGAAAAATATTATACAGTGGAGATTTCCATGAATGGATTTACACTTTCGACAGATAGAATTGATGACAAGATAGTGGCAGAGCAGCTTAAAAATTTAATCGGAGAAAAAATTGAAATAACCGATGTAATTAAAAAAGAAAAGATTACAAAGCCTAATCTGCCCTTTGACCTAACAACACTTCAAAGAGAATGTAATAAGTATTTTGGATACAGTGCAAAACAAACCCTAGATTATGCCCAAAGCCTGTATGAAAAGAAGTATATTACCTATCCACGAACAGATTCAAGATATTTGACAGTAGACATGATAGAAAGCACTGTAAATAATATTATAGGAAAAAATGATTTTGACACAGAAAGAATTAAGGTAGTTTTTAATTCTGAAAAAGTTACAGATCATCATGCAATAATTCCAACGATAAGTTCATTAAATAAGGATATTTCAAATCTCCCGGAAAGCGAAGCCAAAGTATATAGACTTATAACAAATAAACTCTATGCAAGTTTTGGATATCCACTTGTAGAAAATACAACAAAGATAGTGGCTGAATTTGACGGGTTTGAATTTATAAACACTTATAAAATAATTGCAGAAGAAGGGTTTACAAAATATTTAGAAGAATATACATCAAAGAAGAAAGAAGATATACAACTTCCTGATGTAAAAATAGGAGATTTTTTATATATTGAAAATAAAGATATAAAAGAGAAGTATACAAATCCACCTAAACACTTCACTGAAGACACACTCTTAAAAGCAATGGAAATAGCTGGAAATGATGAATTAGTTAAGGATGTTGAAATTGAAAGAAAAGGACTTGGTACTCCTGCTACAAGAGCGGGAATAATAGAAAATTTGATATACAAAGGTTATATAAAAAGAGAAAAGAAAAACCTAATATCAACTAGGAAGGGATTAAACCTAGTTACTATAGTTATAGATGAGTTTAAATCTCCAAAGACAACAGCAAAATGGGAAATGAGATTAAGTGATATAGCAAAGGGTAAGGAAAATAAAGAGAATTTTTTAAAAGAAATTGAAGAAGAAATAAAAAATACTATAGGTAAATATTATAAGTAAATTGATTATAAAAAATTGAATACGGTTATAGGAATGAAGAAAGGAGTGATTTATGAAAGAAATAGGGTATAATATAAGTGATAAAAGAGTAGGCATTAGGAAATTTACTTATTTGATATTACTATGAATATATGTTATACTCTTATCAGATAAAGATGGTGTCCCACTACCGTTAAAGGTGGAGCATTAAAGAAGGTGTCTCACTACCTATATCCCAAAGGTGAAGCATTAAAGCAAGCAGAGAGGATTAAACCTCTCTGTTTTTTTAGGAGAAAATAATGGTAGAAGTTATAAAATATGGATTTTATACTGTAAACTCTGATTACCTTGAATATCTAAATAAAGTAGATTCAGAAGTTTATTACAACCCATCGTATAGAAACAGTATAAAACCATTTGTTGGAATTATTGTTGGTATAGAAAATTATAATTATTTTATTCCAATTTCTTCTGCAAAGGAAAAACATAAAAAATGGAAGAATGTTTCTGATGAGCATTTTTTGATTTATGAAGTGATCGATAATAGTATTACTATAGATGGAGATATCTACAAATATTATTCTGATAGAAAAAAATGCACATATTATCTATATTGGATATTAAGAAAATGATTCCTGTACCGACTGATTGTTATGAAAGAATTGATTTTAACGAACTTGAGGATATTAGATATAAAGACTTATTTCAAAAAGAATACGCTTTTTGTTTAAAAATAAAAACAAAGGTCTTGATAAAGGTAGAAAAAATATACAAAAATCAAAAGAAAACAGGAATTATAAGAAGAGCAAATTGCAATTTTTCAAAGTTAGAAAAAGCAATGTTGGATTGGAAGCAATAGAATAAAGGCAGTTAAAGCGATTAGAAAAGTAAAAAATTCCAATCGTTTTTTTATTGCAATAAAAAGATAGCGTAAATGACATTTTAAAGTTATCTTTTGCTTACAGAAATTTAAAAAATAGAAAGAAATAAAGTTTAATAAATAAATATATAAAAATTTAGTTCATTTTTATCACTATAATGAGGAGGGATAAAATGCCAAGATATGATATAGTAGATTTAAGTAGAACAATCTATCTTGCAAAAGAAGAATTTAAGAAAGATATAAAAAAATATGAGGAATATTTAAAGGTATCAGGCAATAACTATAAGTATCCATATATACATCAAATATCTATATACAATATGGATCCAAAAGCAACAGCCTGTGCAGAATTTGATTATTGGAAAAGTATAGGTAGAAGCGTTAAAAGAGGCGAAAAAGGAATACCACTTTTAGATATAGATAGTGGAAGGATAAAATATATCTTCGACATAAGGCAAACAGTAAGTATTAATCATAATATTTCTGAGGTAAAGTTATGGAAATATGATAGCAAAAAGCATTTAAACTTACTAGATGAAATGATAGATAAGTTTAAAGAAAAAGATAGTAAGCTTCTATTAAGCCAAGAAGATAAAATTGCTGCCTTAGTAGAAAGTAATGTTAGAGGAAAATTCAATAAAATTTTAGAAAGTCTATCTGATGAAAGTTTAAAAAGCATTCAAAAGGTAGACCTTTTTAATTTGTTAAAAGAATCCGTAAAAATTTCTATAAGCGAGAGAATGGAGGTCTCATATCAGCTAAAAGAAGAAAACTTATCTTTACTGTCTAAAATATCAAGTTCGGACATAGACAAAGTATTAAGTATAAGTGCTAATATAAGTAAAAATATCTTACTTGATTTGGGAAGTGAAATAAAAAGATTAGAAATTTTAGAGAAAATTCAAGAAAGAAAAGATTTGGAGCAGACAAAAGAGCTTAAGGAGCGTTATAATAAATTAAGTTCTGATATAAACGGTGAAATAAATTTTAAAGGAGGCTTGGAAGATGAAAGAGAAATTAACATTGGCAGGCAAGGAATACCTCATGGAGGAGGGGATTTACACACCAATCGTCAAGGAGAATTCCTTCGAGAGACAGGGAGGGACATACAAGATGGAAGAATTGGAGGAAGGCATGGAAGTCCTAATACCCAATATGGCAATTCCCAAGGAAATAGATTTAAAGAAACTCAACAGATGGGGAAGGATGAGATTGAACTTTCTCAAGGAGAACAAAGAAGAGGATTATCAGATAATGTATTTGCAAGGGACATTGATGGATCATCTTCTATCAAAGGAAAAAGAGATAGAGGACTTTATCACGAGGGAAGAAGTCAAAATGATGGAAACTTGGGGTCTGACAGAAGAACTGAAAGAAGAGGACTATCTGAAATATCTGAGATTGAAGAAGAACATGGATATGACCCTACAAGAAATAGGGGAAAGGGAGATAATCCTAATCTAAAAAATGAGGAAGTAGAGTCTACTTCCTTTTTTTCTGCTAAAAATCATGGAGAGCAAATATCCTTCTCAAATCCAATAAGTCAAAGAGAAATAGATACATTTTTAATTCATGGAGGAAATCATGAAGATGGAAGATTGGCAGTAATAGCAGAATTTTCTAAGGGTAAATCTTTAGAAGAACAGGCAAACTTTTTGAAAGAAATATATAGGGGAGCCAATGGTCTTGAAATTGAAGGAAGAAAGATATCTGCATGGTTTGGAAAGGAAGGAGCAATTTTTAAAGATGGAGATGAGGCAAGATATAGAGAAGGGCAAATAGTTTCTTGGAAACATTTAGCTAATAATATTAATGATTTATTAAATAGAGGAGAATTTGCTAGCAACGTGGAGGTTATAGAAAGTGCCACATATGAAAGAGAAAAAATAGCAGAAAAATTATTGTATTTAAAGAGAGATCTTTCTGATGAAACTAAGGACAGATATTTAGCGATTCTTAATGATATAAAAGGAAGAGGCTTCCCAGATGAAAAAGAAAATCTCGGGAAAAAACTTGAAGATAAAAATTTTATAAATAAACTCAGAAAAGAATACGAGGTATTTTTAGAAGAATATAAGATTAATTCTGATATTTTAAGATTTCATCATTATAAATTATCTAGAATCTATAATGATATCAATGATTTAGAAATAGAAAGAAAATTATATAGGTCAAATTTAAAGGATATTGCACCTATTCAGAGTTTTATAACACAAGATGAAATAGATGAAAGCCTAAAAAGAGGAAGCGGGTTTTCTGATGGAAAGAAAAGAATATATGAATTTTTTACTGAAAAGCATGATTTAAAAGAACAAGCAGATTTCTTGAAAAATGAATATGGCGTAGGTGGAAGTTCTCATGCACTATCTGCTGCAAGAGAAAGTGGTGAGTGGCACGATGCGAAGGGAATAAAATATAATAAAGGTAATGCAAAAGAAATACTACTATCTTGGTCTAATGTTGCAAGAAGAATTAATGACCTTATTAAAAAGAATAGATATATAGATGAAGAAAGTTTTGAAGAAAATAGGGAGAAAAAAACAGATCAGGAAATAAATAAAACAGAAAAAGAAAGCCAGGAGTATATAAATTATGAAGATGATTTGCCTCCAACTGATAATGATGTATATATAGAAAGAACAAATAATAGTTCTATATATTATTATCAAGGACAGTCTGTAGCAAGTATAGGTGATGATGGAAAACTTATCATTTATGATGAATTTATACCAAACTTTTTAAAAGAAGAAATATATTCCATAGCCTTTGAAAAACAATTAGATATACCATTAGACCAGTTAGACGATGGAATTATTCTTGAGGGAATACATGACACTTTTTATATTAAAGAAAAGGAAGAAATAGAAGGAAGAGAATATTACCTTTTAGAAAGTCAAAGTCGATATGATGATATTCCAAATATTGTAGTTAATTCTAACAAAGAAGTTATAGATGATGATATAATAAATGGGTTTGAAGAATTTAAGGAATTTTATACTAATAAAAATAAAGAGAATATAGGTTTTGATTTAGATAGCCATATAAAAGATGATTATTGGATAATTGAGTTTAATGAGGGTTCAAGTCTAATAGAAAAAGATTATGCAGGACAAAGGCTGACTAAAGAATTATTAGATGAAATAAGGGAAATAGATGAAAAGATAAGACTTCATAATAAGACCTTAGGAGAAGATGAATATGGGCAGATGACTGATAAGTGGGAGGGGTATTCCAAATTCTATTTTAACCATATAGTAGATGGGAAAATAGTTGATCACTATAAGATAGACATAGGTGATGGAAATGAGATCAACCAAAGAGACTTTGAATTTCTTTATGAACAAATAGGAAAAAGTCAGATAGAACTTAATCAAACTATAGAAGAAAATAAGATAGATGAAAAAATAATTTCAATAAATGAAATTGAAGATAGAATTTTTGATGTATTAGTTAAGGATAAAGTTTTAGAAAATGAAATTATAAAGGCAAGAGAAAACTTAGGAAATAATACCTTAGCAAGTTTTAACTCTGTATTCCAAAGAGAATATGCGAAAATCGTGAGAGAAGTTGCCGATAAACAGGGAAATCTTCCGGATGATATGAAGGCAATAGATAAGGTTAAAGAATTAGCTATTAGAATAGAACATAGATATAGAGAATATTTAAATAATTCACTTGAAAACAATATAGAAGATGATAAGGAGATACTCTCTATAAAAGTGGGAGATATAGTTAAAACAGAGGATAATAAATATTTAAAAATAAAAAATATTTCCAGTGGATATGATAATAACCATAATCAAATAACATATTATTCATATGATGCCTATTTTGATAAGGACTTAAAACTATTCTCACATTCCTTTAAAGAAAGCGATTTAAAAGCTTTAGAAGTATTAAGAAATGAAGTAGAAGAAAAATTAACAAAAGAGATTGTAGAAGATAAAATAGCAGTAAAAGTAGGAATTTATTACGCTTTAGTAGATAAAGAGAAAACAAAGGATATAGAACTAGAAGAGACAGGAATTAGAGTTTATCCAAGAAAGGAAAACTCACAAGGAAAGATTTATACTTTATATAAAGGGAAATCTTTTGAAGATAGCAAAAAAATAGACAGTTTGTTTGATGAAATTACTGCCAAAATTAAAGAAGCAAACCTTACAAATTTAAATGATGTATTAGAATTGGAAAGGGAAGGTTTATTTGAAATTACTGATGATAAAGTTACAAAATTTGAGGAAGGCTATGATATAGATGTTCAAAGCTTTAATCAGCAATTTCCAGATTATTATAATGATATATATGTTTTTAATAAAAATCTTGAAATCAATGGAGCATATCAAAATTTAGCACATATAAATGAAGAAAATAAAATTACTTTTAATATAAATTTATCGCAAGAAGAAAAATCCAAAATTGAAGAAATAAGAGATAAGAAACAAGTTCTTTCCAAGTTAATAGATAAGGATATCAAAGAAAAAAGAGAATACTATTTTGATCCTCAAAATGAAGAATACTTACTACTGTCAAAGAAAATGGAAGATGGATTATTAAAAAAACCAGAAAATATTATAGATGGAAAAGAAGGGTATAAGTTAGAGCTAATCTTAGATGTTAAGGGGAAATCTCTTAAACAAAATTTACGATACAATGGGTATATTTTAAATTCTAATCAAGCTATAAAATATAAAAGTTATAAGGACATATTAAGTAACTTACCTTATTTACTTGATGATAAACATAGAGAAGTGCTTTTAAATGGATATTTAAATCAGCAAATTGAAAATGATAGAACAAGGCAAGAAGAAAATCCATTTAAAGAAGGTATGAATGTTAGATACAAAGGAAAAGAATACACTATAACTGCCATTAACGATACTACAAGTCCTAAAACTATAGAACTAGAAGATAGCACAGGACTAATGAATGGTTTTATTACCGGAAGTGAAATAATTCTTTTTAATGACTACAGAAATCTTGATTTAGAAGTATATAAATCTAGTGAAAAAGAACAACAATTTATTGATAAAGAGGAACTGGTAGAACAAATCAACTTTGAAGATATTGACAATAATAACAAAGAAGAAGTTAAAAAAGACAAAAAGACTGATAGAGAAAATATAGAAGGGGTTTCTGAAGTTTCTTTAGAAAACTATAAAATTATTAATGAAGAAGAAAACCTACCACCTTCACAGAGATTAAAAAACAACATTGAAGCTATAAATGTCTTAAAGGCTTTAGAAAAAGAAAATAGAAGTGCAAGAAAAGATGAACAGGAAATTTTGGCAAAATATATTGGCTGGGGAGGACTTTCCGATGTATTTGATGAAGAAAAGGAAGGTCAATGGCTTGATGCAAGAAACTTTTTAAAAGAAAATCTAACTGGGGAAGAATATAATAGGGCAAGAGGATCAACCCTAACAGCTTTTTATACGCCGAAAGTAGTTATAGACGCTATCTATGAAAGTCTTTCTAATCTTGGCTTTGAAAAAGGAAATATATTAGAACCAAGTGCTGGGACAGGGAGATTTATAGGAAATCTACCTGAAGAAATGAAAGAGTCAAACTTTTATGGAGTTGAATTAGATAGCATTAGTGGACAAATTGCCAAAGAACTTTACCCTAATTCCAATATACAAATAAAAGGATTTGAAGAAACCAATTTTTCTAATAACCTATTTGATGTAGCCATAGGAAATATTCCTTTTGGAGAATTTAAAGTAGCAGATCGTGAGTATGAAAGAAATAACTTTCTAATTCACGATTATTTTTTTGCTAAAACTTTAGATAAGGTTAGGGATGGAGGCATAATTGCTTTTATAACATCTTCAGGAACAATGGATAAAAAAAGTGAAGATGTTAGAAGATATATATCGGAAAGAGCAGAGTTCTTAGGAGCAATAAGACTACCAAATACTACATTTAAAGGGGTAGCTGGAACAGAAGTAACTTCAGATATAATCTTTTTAAAAAAGAGAGATAGGCTATTAAAGATAGATGAAGACTGGATAAAGCTAGACAAAGATGCAAAAGGACTAATATATAATAAATACTTTGTAGATAATCCTCAGATGGTAATAGGGACTATGGAAGAAATACCGTCAAGATTTGGGACAAGCCTTGCATGTATTGAAAATAAAGATATTTCTTTAGAAGAAGGACTAAAAAAAGCCATTAAAAATATTCAAGGTAGGTATGAAGAAGCTCAAATAAATGATGATTTAGGAGAAGAAACAATACCAGCTGATGATAGTGTTAAAAACTATTCTTTTGCTTTAGTGGATGATGAAATATATTTTAGAGAAAATTCAATTATGCAAAAAATATCCTTAAACGAAAAGGATAAAGATAAGGTAAAAGAATATTTAAGATTAAATGAAAGTCTAAGGAAAGTTATAACCTATCAAAAAGAAGACTATTCAGATGAAGAGATAAAAAAAGAACAAGAAAATCTAAATAAATTCTACGATGATTTCAATAGCAAACATGGAAGACTAAATTCAAAAAATAATAAAAAGTTATTTAGAGAAGATGCCAATTTTTCTTTAATTTCAACTTTGGAGAAATTAGATAAAGAAAGCAACTTTATAGGAAAATCTGATATCTTTAACAAGAGAACTATAAAAAAAGCTGTAATAATAGATTATACAGATAGGGCAATAGATGCTCTGGTACTCTCCATTAGTCAAAAAGGTAAAATAAATTTTGATTATATGGAAGAATTGACAGGAAAAACAAGAGATAAATTAATAGAAGAATTAAAGGGAGAAATATTTTTAAATTTAGATTCCTTTGAACCTAATGATATGAATCCATTTAAGTCTGCTAAAGAGCTAGGAGATTTTTCAAGACCTTACGTAAGTGCTGATGAATACTTGTCAGGAAATATAAGAGATAAAATTGAAGTTGTAGACTCTTATATTAAAAACATCGAAAAAGAGTTAGGAAAGGAAGAAAATCTAGAGGATAGTAAACTCTTAAAAAAAGAATTAGAAGAGTTACATTTTCAAAAAGCAAAGCTAGTGGAAGTAATGCCTAAAGCACTAGATGCAAGTGAGATTACAGTTAGAATGGGTGCAACATGGATACCGGAACAAGATTACAAAAAATTTATGTTTGATTTGTTGAAAACACCAGTTTCATCAAGGTGGAATATAGATATTAAGTATTCTGACTTTACAGGAGAATATAGAGTTGAAGGAAAAAGCTCTGATAGGGACAATGACCTTGCTTCTTTTACTTATGGCACAAATAGGGTAAATGCCTATAAATTGATAGAAGATACTTTAAATTTAAGAGATACTAAGGTATTTGACCAAGTAGAAGACAGTGATGGAAAGAAAAAATCTGTGCTTAATCAAAAAGAAACAATGCTTGCAAGAAGTAAGCAAGAGATGATAAAAGAAGAATTTAAAAGCTGGATATTTGATGATGTGGAAAGAAGAAATAGATTAGTAGAAGATTATAACGAAAGATTCAATTCCATAAGACAAAGGGAATATGATGGATCTAATCTTACTTTTGAAGGAATGAATCCTGAAATAGAATTAAGAGCACATCAAAAAGATGCAATAGCAAGAGGATTGTTTGGTGGAAATACTTTACTTGCCCATGAAGTAGGAGCAGGAAAAACCTTTGAAATGATAGGTATAGCCATGGAGTCAAAAAGACTTGGAATGAGTAATAAGTCAATGTTTGTTGTTCCTAACCACATTGTAGAGCAATTTGGAAGAGAATTTAATGAACTTTATCCAGGAGCTAATGTATTATGTGCCACAGAAAAAGACTTCACACCAGATAGACGAAAAAGATTTTGCAGTCGTATTGCTACAGGAAGTTTTGATGCCGTGATTATAGGACATAGTCAATTTGAAAAAATTCCTATATCAAAAGAAAGACAAGAATATGAATTGCAAGGTCAAATTGATGAAATCATTGACTATATAGATGAATATAAAAGAGAAAGGGATCAAAGATTTACTGTAAAGCAATTAGAAAAAACAAAGAAAAAATTAGAGACAAAGTTAGAAAAACTAAATGCTGATTATAAGAAAGATGACGTTGTAACCTTTGAGGAACTGGGAGTAGATAAGTTATTTGTAGACGAAGCCCACGCATACAAAAACCTCTATCTATTTTCTAAAATGAGGAATGTAGCAGGAATTACTTCTACAGATTCACAAAAATCATCAGATATGCTTATGAAATGCCGCTATATGGATGAAATTACTAATAATAAAGGATTAGTATTTGCCACAGGTACGCCAGTAAGCAACAGTATGGCTGAACTTTATACCATGCAGAGATATTTACAGTATGATGAATTAAAAAAGATGAAATTGCAACATTTCGATTCTTGGGCGTCTACTTTTGGAGAAACAATAACGGCAATAGAATTAAATCCTGAGGGTAATGGTTATAGGAGCAAAACCAGATTTGCAAAATTTTATAATCTTCCTGAACTTATGAATACTGTAAAAGGATTTATGGATATTAAAACAGCTGATGTTTTAAATCTTCCTACACCAATTGCCCATTATGAAACTATAAAAACAAAGCCTACCGAAGAACAAAAAGAAATTCTTGAAACTTTTTCCGAGAGAGCAGATAAGGTTCGTGATAAGCAGGTAGATTCAAGTGTTGATAATATGCTATTAATAACAAATGATGGGAAGAAGATGGCATTAGATCAAAGATTAATCAATCCTTTACTTCCTGATGATCCTAATAGTAAGGTGAATACCTGTATAAAAAATGTGTTTAGCATTTGGGATAAATATAAAGATAAAAAATCTGCTCAATTAATATTTTGTGATATGTCTACACCAAGTAGTGATTTTAATATCTATGATGATATTAAAACAAAACTTATAGATATGGGAGTACCTGAAAATGAAATAGAATTTATTCATAAGGCAAAAAACAATATGGAAAAAGACGCTATCTTTGATAAGGTAAGAAAGGGAGAAATAAGAGTCTTACTTGGTTCAACACAGAAAATGGGAGCAGGTACTAATGCCCAAGACAAACTAATTGCAATTCACGATCTTGATATACCATGGAGACCTGCTGATCTTTCTCAAAGGGCAGGCAGGATTGTGAGGCAGGGAAATGAGAATAAGGAAGTCCATATATTTAGATATGTAACAGAAAATACTTTTGATGCCTACCTATTCCAAACCTTAGAGAATAAACAAAAATATATTTCCCAAATTATGACGTCAAAGACTCCTGTAAGAGTTGCAGAAGATGTAGACGAAGCCACATTAAACTATGCCGAAATCAAAGCTCTTGCAACAGGAAATCCATTAATAAAGGAGAAGATGGACCTTGATGTTGAAGTTTCTAAACTTAAAATGCTAGAGTCCAATTTTAAATCAAATCTTTACAAGCTGGAAGATAAAGTAGTTAAATTTTATCCAAAGGAAATAGAAAGATTAAAAGAAAGGATAGAGAACTTAAAGGATGATATTAAAAATGTTGAGCCTTATAGAGAAGTAGATAAAAATTTAAAAGAAGATAATAAATTTACCTCTCTAATTATTGATGGAAAGAAGTATATAGATAAGAAAATAGCTGGAGAGTTTTTGTTGAACAAAATTAAGGGAGTTAAAATATATAGGGAAATGGATAAAGATGGAGAAAAAATAGGTGAATATAGAAATTTTGATTTATCCATAAAATATGATTCTTTTTTCAATAAATATAACTTTATATTAAAAGGTAAGGGAGAATATAGAGGAGAGTTTGGAACAGATGAAATAGGTAATATAACAAGAATGGATAATGTATTAGATAAATTACCAGAAAGATTAGAAAATACAATTTCAAAACTAAAAGATACAGAAGAGCAATTTCAAACAGCCAAAATTGAAATACAAAAGACATTTCCACAAGCTGAACTTTTAAAGGATAAGACACTAAGACTTGCAGAAGTAAATAATTTACTAGATATGGGAAAAAGTGAAAATATAAGCCAAGATAATCCATTACTAGAAGAAGTAAAGGAAGAATTGATAGACTTCCTTAACAGAGAATATGATGAAGAAAACAGGTTAGAGGACTTTGATACTATATTTCCTGACTTAACAGATATAGGAATAGCTTATACAACTACACCAGATGAAAAACATGAAATACAAGTAAGTTTAGATTTAATAAATTACAAGATGAACACCTATGTAGATAAGAACCTAATTGACAGCTTTCAATACACCTATGATCCCTTAGATGCAAGTGATTTAAAAGAGCTAGTACAGATAAAGACATCTATTGGCTTTTGGAATTTTAGTGAGCTTGTATCAGTAAATGAAGAAAAACTGAGAGAAGTAATGGGACTTGAAATAGATGATGATGGCAACTTCTATGATCCATTATCTAAAGATATGGATTTAGATGGAATAATAGATAGAAATGATGCTGACTTTAGAGATAGTAAAGTGCAGGAAATAGGAGATTTTGAAAGGAAAGAAAAAACATCTATTATGGATAAATTAAAGGAATATAAGGGAAATTTATTAGTAAATAATAATATAAAAGAAATAAATAATAGTGAGCCATGTGGCAGATAAAACTTTAAATGAGATTATTAGAGGACAAAGAATATGGAATTTGATAGAGATAGATTTAATGAATTTATTCGAGAAAATTTTTCTTTTGATGGTGCTACTCATAGAATAATTAACAATATAGTTGAATATGGAATTAAAAATTTTGCCGATTCAGAAGATAAATTAGTTGAATTTATTCAGACTACAATTGATGATTCAACAGTTGAAGAAATAAAACAATTTATTATTAGTGATGGAAAGGAAGAAGAAATAAAATATTTAACAGATAAGAAAGATAAAAATAGAAATGGAGGAATAAAAATGAATATAAAAAAGGGAAATGTAATTAAAACTGAATTTGGAGACACTATGGTATTGGATGTGAAAGATAATCAAGCCACCTTATTTGACGGAAATCAATTTATTTTAGCCACAGGAGTAGAGTTTAACAAAGAAAGTGTAAAGTATGAATGGGATTCTGTTAGATACGCAAGTGATATAAAAACAATAGCAAATATGGGAAATACAAATTTTGAAAGCATGAAAAATACAATAGATTTTTTAGCAGAATATAATCATAAAGAATTTGTAAAAGGTATTATATCTCTTGAAACAGGAGTAGAAAATGAAAATGTTCTTAATAATGCCTATGATAATTATATGAACGATTCAGTTATGGGCCTTATTGATGAAAAGTTTATTGAATATATAGACGAAGAAGAGTTAAAAGAAAATTTAGAAGCTAATCAAGAACAAGGAGATAAAGAGATGAAAGATATAGATAATAAAGAAAAGAATACATTAAATATAGATGGAAATATAGCAACTGATATAGAAATTAAAGATTTAAAATCAAAAGATGGGAGGGACTTTAAAGTAGCCTCCTTTTCTATTGCTGAAAATGACAAGGAAGGAAATGCAAAATTCATCAGCTGCTACGCCTATAATGACAAAATCAATCAAGTAAAAATTTGAAAAAAGGAGATTTTGTACACCTATTTGGCAAAGAAAAGAAAAGTATGGGAAAGGATAATAAGGAATACACAAGTCTAAAAGTATACTCTGCAAAGTTATTAAAAGCTAAAGAGCATACTAAAGCAAAAGCATCAACACTAGGGAAATTAAAGGAATTTAAGACTAAAGGGGATATGAAAGTGGATGAAAAGAAGAAAAAGGATAATAGCATAGAAAGGTAAAAGATTATAGGGGGCAGGTTTTAGTCTGCCTCCTGTATTTTTTTATTAGTTGTCTTTAAGGGAAAATGATGGGTCATATTGAAAAAATATCAGCCACATCCTATCAGGAGGGCTGATACACAAAACTTTTCACACTACCGGAGAACTGATACACCAGATCCTTACTTATATAATTCATTATAAATATACTTATCAGTATTATTTCTTAATTGAGTTAATTCATTTATCAAGATATTCTCGTTGGCGTAGTCATACATAAGAATATCTTTTTTATTTTTGTATTCATCATATAATTTTGACAACTCTTTTATACTTGGATTTTTATATTGACACTTTTCTAAAGTATTTATTGCTTTTTCATATGCGATAATTTGAGGCTTATATTCACTATAAAAATCTTTATCATTTGGATTTTCTTTATAGGTTTTATAGATAACCTTATTTATTTTTATAGTGTTAATGTCTTCAATAGCTGCGTAAATTTCGCTCATAACTTTTTCAACATCTTTAATCTTATTTAGGATTTCTTGCCTATTAACAGCCTCTTCTTGGAGTTTATTTTCCAAATCCATACTAGATGATAGACCGTATTTTCTAAGCTGATTTAAGGTATTCGCCATAGTATTCATATTATGTTTTCTAGCCCATATTTCATAACCTTTAGAAGATTTAACCTTTTCATTGCTTTCTATGTCTATTATATTATCAAATTTCTTATAAGATTTTTTATCATAACAAATTTTGTTATTTTTGTAATTTTCATTCACCTTATTTTCAATTCTTTCTTTTATTTTCTCTTTTGTATAATCTTTTCCAAGAGTAGTTTCCCTCGCACGAATGAATCGCCCTTTTTCTCCTTGTTTTTTATGTCTGAAAGAAAGATATTTTCCAAGTTTAATTTCATAGCCATATTCTTCCATAAGCTTTAAGAAATTCTCATAGCTATTTGCTTTAATAATAGTATGATCAATAGCGATTTGAAGTTTATGTTTCCAAGATTTTCCTTTCTTAAATTCAATATATTCTTTGTAGGATTTACCATTGGTTTTATACTTTTCCTTAAATTTTACATAATCTTCATCTATAACTGATAGCTTATACTTTCTACATAAATCATCACTATGATTTCTAATTTGGTGGTAAGTTTTTTTGTTACTTTGATATGCTTTACCAGTTTCAAAAGAAACATTATTAAATAGTATATGGTTGTGAATATGCCCCTTATCTATATGGGTAGTAAGAACATATTCATACTTTCCTTTTAAGATTTTATCGCATAGTTCTAAACCTATTTGATGAGCCTCTTCAGCAGTAGTTTCTCCGGGGAAAAAAGATTGAATTAAATGTCTTGCCAAAACTTTTGCTTTAGAATTACATTCTATTTTTGTTTGTTCAAATTCTAAATGAGCAGTTATAGGGTTACAGTTTAGGGAGGAAATTAGAATTTTTCCATCTGTTTTATCACTATTCATAATATAATCAAGTGCTATTTTTAAAGTGGATTTTATAGGATGAATTTTAGTAATTGCCATTATTTTTTCTCAGTATTTATGCTATTAGAATTAGTAAGAGAGTATATTTTTTTACGCATAGAGAAAATATCTTTCGCTTGATTTTCTAATAAGCTTTTTAAATCTTCTACATCATCTTTATATATAATTGATGTAGTATTTATCCTTTTAGCAATTTGATTTATATTATTTGAAGTACGGCTTATATTTGTTGACATTTCACGAAAGACATCCATATCTAATACATAAATATCTTTTTCTAAAATACATTTCATAATAAATTGTCTAAGAGTTTTACACTTAGATGCTTTATATTTTTCATTTAGCAATTCTAACTCCTCATCAGATAACATTAAATAGATTCCGTTATGCCTAAATCTACTTGTCATAATTTAACCTCCTTGTCTATTATAGTTGTAGTAATAAAATACTACATTTTGTTCTCAATCCCTCTTTCTTATGGGATAATAATTGTATATATAGAGCTCGTAGTAAACCTCATTGAAGTTCGTCTACCTAATAAATTTATTAATAGAAATAAAAAAGAAAAACCTGTAAATTCAAGTAGGATTACTTGACTTACAGGTTTAATTTATTCTATATATTTCGTCTGGAAATCTCCTGATTTAAATTTTTATCATTCATATTGTATCACTTTTTGAGGGAATATTCAAGTTTACGTTGGGGCTATTATAAGCGTTTGTTGCTGAATTTAATTATTATAAATTTAGGGGTTTGGGGATATTCCCCAACAAGTAAAATGGAAAAAATAAGCGATATAATCGTAGCATTCTTATTCCATTTTTAGTAAGTGCATATGCACTTACTGTGCTTGCTATTTTTGCTATTTTTGTTTAATAAAAATACACTATTTTATGATAACTTAAATTTTAAAAATTAAAAAATTACTTTGAAATAGATACTTTTACAACTATAATAATATGTATGATATTAAAAAATATTTTAAATTATCATATTTAAAGATATTTAATTAAATTATTAGTTACTAACAATTTAAGAAGGGGGAGTAATTTATTTTACACAGGGAATTTGCAGAGGAAAATTATTTAGAAGCTATATATATTTTATCTTTGGAAAAAGAGGAAGTAAGAAATATGGATCTTGCTAATTACTTAGAATATAAAAGACCTACTGTTACAAGAATGCTAAAAAAACTTGAAAATAAAGGGCTGATTATTTATGGTGAAGATAAAATAATTCGTTTAACAGAGAAGTCAAAAATATTTTGCGAAAAAATGTATACAAGGCATAAATATTTGACGGACGTATTTATAAGACTTGGAATAGATGCAAAAAATGCTGAAGACGAAGCTTGTCTTATAGAGCATGTTATTTCTGATGAAACTTTTGAAAAATTAAAAAAACATTTCGATTATAATTTATAATAAATAGCATAGATGGCTCGCATAATGAGATATCTATGCTATTTTTATCTTTAAAATTATTTTTCCAAAAGCATCTTAAAGCTATTGATAAAAGCTATCAAATAGTATATAATAATTTTGAGTTAGCCGATACTAACAGAAAACAAATAAAAAGGTGAATTTATGTCAAAAAACTTTGAAATACTAAATAAAGAAATTAATGAAAATAATATAATAGCAAATCTTTTTATATTTCCATTTGCAGGTGGTGGAGTGTCTGCCTTTAGAAAATGGAAAGATGAGTTTGAAGATATAAAATTATTTGTTGCCCAGTATCCAGGAAGAGAAAACAGGTTTTCTGAAAAGGCTATAAGTGACATTAACATCTTAGTGGATAGTTTATTTGAAGACATGAAAGAAAGTTTTGATTTTAGAAAACCTTATCATTTATTTGGACACAGTATGGGAACAAAAATAGTCTATGAATTAGCATTAAGAATTAAAAATTCGGATTACATAAATCCAAGAGGAATAATTATATCAGGAGGGCGTGCTCCATTATATAAAGAACCTCATCCAATTTATCATCTTGACGATGACGGATTTATAGAAGGCTTGAGAAGATATGAAGGAACACCAAAAGAAATTCTAGCTAATAAGGATTTAATTTCCATTTTCTTACCAACGCTTAGGGCAGATTTTGCAATAGATGAAGACTATCAAGACACAAAATTTGAGAAATTAGAATCACCTATACTAGGTCTTATGGGAGATAAAGATCAAGAAATGACTTTAGATGAACTTATAAAATGGCAAGATTATACCACAAAAGAATTCACTTATAGATATATAGATGGCAAGCATATGTTTGTCAACACATCTCCTGATAGTGTCATTAAAGAGATAAAAGAGTTTATAAAAGTAAATGAAAATTGAAGAATACGAGATAAGAAAAATTAAAGATTTTCTTACTTTAGAAGATTTAAAAGATAAATTAGCTAGTAATAATTTAATACTAATTAAGGCTTATACAGATAAATTATTAGAAGAAAAATTACCTCCTTACTTAACTAAAGAGGAGATAAAAAAATCAAAGGATTATAAATCAGAAATAGCAAAAATTAATTATCTAGTATCAAGGGCAATACTTAATTTATCCCTAAAAGGTTTACTAGAAAAAGGAATTAATGATTTAATAGTCAAACGAGATAAAAACAATAAGCCTTACCTAGAAAACACTATAGGATTAAAGTTTAACATCTCACACACTGAAGGATTAGTCTTGTTAGCTTTTTCTAAAAGAGAAGTAGGAATAGATGTTGAAAAAATAAATTTTAAATTTGAGTTTAAAGATATATTAGAAAACTGTTTTACTAGAGATGAAATTATAAATATAGATAACAATATAATAAGTTTCCATAGATATTGGACTGCAAAAGAAGCCTATCTTAAATGTGATGGTATTGGTCTTATAAGAAATTTAAAAGAGATTGAAATAATTTCTTTTGAAAATGAATTTATAAAAATTAATGATAGTAAAAGGAATACAATAAGTAGATTAAAGTCATTGAACCATGACGACAAATATGTCGGGGCAATATGCTTGGAGGAGAATTAATGAACATTGAATTAAAAGAAAAATTGGAAAAATTTTATGATGAACAAGTATGGCCGCATATGACTTTAGGAGAATTTATTGAAGATTGTGCTAAAAAATATAGGGATAAGATTGCCTTAGTAGATGGAGTCGTTGAACTTTCATATCAAGAATTAAATAGAAAAGCTTGCCATTATGCCAATGGTTTATTGAAAGCTGGATTTAAAAAGGGGGATAGAATCGTTCTTCAACTTCCTAATTGTCACGAATTTGTTATTATCCTTTTTGCCATGTTTAAGATTGGTGTGATTCCAGTATTATCACTTCCAGCTCATAGGAAAAATGAAATAAAGGGAATATTAGAAAAATCAGGGGCAAAAGCATATATAGCTAAGGATAAATATCTTGGCTTTTCATATGTTGATATGATAAGAGAAGTAAGAGAAGAATTAAATATAGATTTTGAAGTTTATATTCTTGGAGATAATCAAGGATATAAAAATTTTTACAAACTCAATGATAAAGATTATTCATCTCAGTATATAGATATTGATTATAAAGAGATGGCTCTACTCATGCTATCGAGTGGAACAACGGGAAGTCCTAAAATGATACCAATGAAACATTGCGAATTAATTTGTTCGGCTATAGCAATAGGAAGTGCCCTAAATTATTCAGATGCTACAATATACTTGATGGCATTATCTCTATCTCATAAATTTGTTTTATCTTATCCAGGGATAATAGGAGTATTTTATCATGGAGCTAAGTGTGTAATATCTATGACACCAAGTCCTGACGAAATAATTTACAATATAGAAGAGCATAATATTAGTACAATGGCGTTAGTTCCAGCTTTAGCAAGTTTATGTATGGATTTTTTAGAGTTCGAAAAAATTAATATTTCATCTTTAAAAATTATACAAGTAGGTGGATCAGTTTTAGAATATAACAAAGCATTTGAAATCGAAAAGAGTTTTGGGTGTATTATTTCACAATTATATGGAATGACTGAAGGACTAGTTATGTGTACGAGATTTGATGATAACATGGACACCAGGCTTAATACTCAGGGCAAACCTGTATCTATTGGTGATAGTGTAAAAATAGTAGATGAGTTTGGAGAAGAAGTAAATACTGGTGATTATGGTGAATTATTAATAAGGGGGCCGTATACAATGTATGAGTATTACGGTGGAATGAATGATGTTAATAACTCTATATTAGACAAAGAATTATACTTTAGAACTGGAGATAGAGCTAGAAAGTTATCAAACGAAAACTATCAAATAGCTGGTAGGGTTAAAGAAATGATAATTAAAGGCGGAGAAAAAATTATTCCTTCTGAATTAGAAAACCTATTGCTAAAGAATAAAAAGATATCAGAAGTTCAAGTAGTCGGAGTTCCTGATGAAATATTAGGAGAAAAAATTTGCGTATGTATACTAGAAAAAGACAAAAATTTGATGTTTTCTGAAATCATTCAAACACTTAAAGAAACTGGTATAGCAGAATTTAAGATTCCAGATTGTATGAAGATAATTGATAATTGGCCGCTAACTGCTACGGGAAAAATAGATAGAAAAAGGCTAATAGAGAATTATGGAAATTAGAATATTTGAGAGGAGAAGAAAGAATGCCTGATTTATACGATTTATTAAATGAAATTAAAATTCAAGTTAAAAGTTATATAAATAAAGATGATATAAAAAATCATGATAATTTAATAGAGTTGGGAATAACTTCAGTAAATGTTATGGGAATAATAAGTAAATTAAGAAGGCACAATATTAATGTATCGTTTTCTAAATTAATGGAAAAGCCATGTTTTGCTGAATGGGAAGTTGCAATAAAAAATGCTCGTAAATTAAATAATCCAAATAATTCTAATAAAAAAGTCATAGGAAACAAACTGTTTGAATTAACTGATATTCAGTATGCTTATCTTGTAGGTGGTCATGATAATCAAATACAAGGAGGAGTAGGTTGCCACGCCTATATTGAAATAGATGGAAAAGAAATAGATTGTAAAAGATTGAATGATGCATGGAATAAACTTCAATATAGACATCCAATGCTTAGAGCAAGGTTTACAGAGGATGGAAAACAAGAAATATTAGATAAACCTTTTGGCTAAGAAATTGAAGTTTTTGATTTATCTAATTTAGATGAAGAAGATACCAAAATTAGACTAGATGAAATACGAGAAAATTTATCTCATAGAAAACTCAGAGTAAAAATGGGAGAAGTCGCAGGATTAAAACTTGCAAATCTGTCACAGAATAGAAATAAAATTTTCTTTGATTTAGATTTACTTGTTGCCGATGTCATGAGTATGAGTATTCTTTTGAAAGAATTAGGAGAATCGTATTTAGGAAAAGAATTAGACAATCTAAACAATTATACCTTTAAAGACTATATAAACAATCTTGAAGTAGACTCTGAAATCTATAAAAAAGACCAACAGTTTTGGAAAGAAAAAATAGACTCATTTGAGATAGAAAGACCTAATTTACCATTAAAGAAAGCTCCTGAACAAATTAAAGAAACGAGATTTACTAGAAGGAAACGAGTTATTGAAAAAGATAAATGGAGCAAAATAAAAGAGCTTGCAGCAAGCTATAAATCTACACCATCAATGGTTTTATTAACTGCGTATGCTTTAATTCTAGAAAGATGGACTAACCAAGATAAGTTTTTTATAAACTTACCATTATTTAATAGAGATCTTTCAAATGAAAACTTAAAAGCTATGGTAGCAGATTTTACAAATATCTTATTAGTAGAGCATGAAAGAAAAAATGATACCACTTTCATAGAAACTTTGAATAGAATAAGCAAAACCTTTATAGAAAATGCCAGCCATTCGTATTATAGTGGAGTTCAAGTTCAAAGAGATATATCAAAATCACAGGGTACAAGCCTTAATGTAGCACCTGTAGTTTTTGCGTGCAACATAGACTATCCAATAGAAACTGAAATTTCAAGGAAAGCTTTGGGCAAAATTACATATATGGTATCACAAACTCCAGGAGTATGGTTAGATTTCCAATCATATATAAAAGATGGAGATTTAGTATTATGCTGGGACAGTGTAGATGAACTTTTCCCTGAAAATATGTTAGATGACATGTTAAATTCTTTAGAAGAACAACTTTTAAGACTAACAGAAAAGGAAAATTGGGAAAGCAAATTTGATGTACTATCAGAAAATCAAAAACTAGCAAGAGAAAAAGAGCTTAAATCAATTCTTCCATTAAACTTTCCTGATGAGAGATTATATGGTGGATTTATAAAAAATGTAAAAGAAAATCCAAACAAAATTGCAATTATAGATTCAGAATCTAAAGAAGAAATATCTTATATAGACTTATATGAAAAATCCTTAAATGTAGCAGGATATTTAAAGGAAAATGGAATAAAAAAGGGAGACTATGTAGGCATTACTCTCCCAAGATCAAGCAAGCAAATTTACGCTATATTTGGAATACTTTTTTCTGGAGCGGCATATGTTGCTGTTGGAATAAATCAGCCTAGCGAAAGACGAACTAAAATATACGAACAAATTGGTATAAAGTTTGTCATCAGTGAAAATAAAACAATAGAAAATTGCAAACTAGATACGGGAGAAGTTTCTTTAATTGACTTAGACAAAGCTATAGACAAATCCTTAGGTCTTGATAAGCCTATAGAAGTAAGTCCTTTTGACTCAGCCTATATAATAATGACATCAGGTACTACAGGAGTGCCAAAGGGTGTTGAGATTATGCATACAAGTGCCATTAATACTATTAATCATTTAAATGAAAAATATTCTATTAATTCAAATGATACGTTACTTATGGTATCAGCAATAGACTTTGACTTATCAGTATATGATATTTTTGGAATACTTGGTGTAGGTGGAACTCTAATAACAACTAATGAAGATAATTATCGTAATCCTGATGAGTGGATTAGAATTATTGAAAAATATAAGGTAAGTGTGTGGGACTCTGTACCTATACTTTTTGACATGCTCGTAACTATGGCAGAGAGTGAAAAGAAAAACTTACCACTTAGAATTGTTATGTTATCGGGAGATTGGATAGCAAAAGACTTACCAGGAAGATTTTATAAGATAAGCGAAAAAGAAAATTCTATAGTTGTTGCTATGGGTGGTGCAACGGAAGCTTCAATCTGGTCAAATTATTTAAATGTGCCGAGACAAATACCTAAAGATTGGATTTCCATTCCTTATGGAAGACCACTTAAAAACCAAGTCTATAGAGTAGTAGATGAATTAGGTAGAATATGCCCTAATTATGTTAAGGGAGAACTTTTAATTGGTGGAGTTGGTGTTGCTAAATGCTACCATGGAGATGAAGAACTAACTAATAGAAAGTATTTTGAAGAAGATGGACTTAGATGGTATAGAACTGGAGATAATGGAAGATTTTGGAATGATGGTACTATTGAATTTCTTGGAAGGAAAGATACTCAAGTAAAAATTAAAGGACATAGAATTGAACTTGGTGAGGTTGAGTCTGTACTTAAAGGATTTCCTGATATCATTGATTGCTGTGCGAGCGTTATAAATTGTCATAATTCAATGAAAATTGGATTATATATTGTATGTAATAGCAATAACTTCAATATAAATAATTTAAAAGAAAGATTAGATAGAATTCTTCCAAGGTTTATGATTCCAGAGGAATATTATATTTGTAATAGCAGAAAAATTACAAAAAATGGCAAACTTGATCGAGAAGAGATTAAAAAAATAATAGTAAACGAATCGTTAAAAGTTGAAAAAGTTGTCCAAAACAACTTAAACCCCAAATTAACCGATACAGAAGTTTACTTAATAAATTTATTTAAAAATAAATTAAGTATAACAGATATAAGGGTAGAGGACAATTTTTTTAAATTGGGAGGGGATAGTTTAGCAGCAATATCTATTATTAGTGAAATAAATTCGGATTTTATGTTGAAGGAAAAGATTTCTATAAATAAGATTTTTAAATTTCCAACTATTAAACAATTATCAAAGGAAATTGACACCTTGATTCAAGATGTAGAAATCTACGAAATTTAATTATATATTGGAGGATAACATGAATATTGAAGAAAAACTGAAAAATTTAAAAATAAAAGGGATAACTGTGTGGAAAGATGGTGAAAAACTTAAGTTTAGTGCTCCTAAAGATAGTATGAATAACAAAATTTTATCTTGGCTTAAAAATAATAAGAAAGAAATTTTGGACTATTTAGACAATAAGGAAGTTTTATATTATGAAGATACAAAAAATAGATACGAAAGATTTGCATTGACAAATATACAATCATCTTATGTAATGGGTAGAAATGAGTACTTTGAGTTGGGTGGAATTGGTTGCCACGCATATATAGAAATAGAATATGATAGCATCTTAGATGTTGATAAAATAAACAAAGCATGGAATTTGGTAATAAAAAAACATGATATGCTTAGGGCTGTAGTTTTTGAAGATGGAACTCAAATTGTTCAGGAACATGTGCCAAATATTTTAGTTGAAAGTATAAAAATTGGTGATGGAGAGGTTAGTAAGTTTAGAAAAGACTTAGAATTTAAACAATATAAACTGGGGCAATGGCCGATGTGTGAAATTGCTATTACTCTAAAACCTAATGTATCAGTTATACATTTTTCATTGGATATGTTAATAGCAGATTATAATAGCATAAATATTATATTAAGTGATTTAGAATATTTTTATAAAAATCCTAACAGCTATGTCAATTTTCCAAGCAAGTATAGAGATGTATTTAAGTATCAAGAAAAAGCAATAACTAGTTCTAAAAATAAAAATCAAGATGAAGAATACTGGTCTAAAAAATTAGATGTTATTTATGAAGCTCCTAATTTACCCATACTTTCACAGAATAATGGTGTAAAAACTTTTAGCCAAAAATCAATACAACTAAATAATTTTGAATGGGATAAAATATGTGCAATTTCTAAGATAAATAATATTACCCCATCAGTTTTAATAATGTCAGTGCTAACTGAAACGATAGCATATTGGTCGACAAATAAAAAATTTAGTATAAATACTACTTTCTTTAACAGACCCCAAATAGTAGATGATATTGATTCTGTAGTAGGCGATTTTACGGATGTTAATATAACTTCTATAAATATGGATTATAGTAAGACATTTTTAGAAAGAACAAAGATTTTACAAGATGATTTATGGACTGATTTAGAACACAAAGAAGTTTCAGGTGTTGAAGTTTTGAGAAAATTGAGTAAAAAAAGAAAACAAAACATTATTATACCAGTAGTTTTTACTAGCACAATAGGGTTATCAAATAGCAACACAATACTTTCGAATAGAAAGATTATTTACAGAATAAGTCAAACTCCACAGGTATATTTAGATTGTCAAATTATGGAAGAAAATAATGGAGTTAAAATTAATTGGGATATTAGGGATGGTGTATTTAAAAAGAAAATTATTGATGATATGTTTGAATGCTTTACTAACATAATTGAAAATTTTAAATCAGATAAAAATATTTTAGATAACAAGATTGTTACTAAATTAAGTAAAAGCAGTTTAGATACAAGAAAAACAGTAAATGATACATTTGAAAGCTTTAATATAAAAAGATTAGAAGATTGTTATTTTGACTCATTGAAAGAGCATAAAAATAAAACGGCATTGATTTGCGACAACAAAGAATACACATACGAAGAGTTTAATAAATATGTATACTCAATTTTTAAAAATTTAGAAAAAAATGGAATAACTAAGGGAGATAGAGTCATTATTGATATCCCTAAAAGCGTTTGGCAAGTTGCATCTGTAATAGCAACTTTGGCTATTGGCGCTGTGTATATTCCTATTAACACTTCGCAACCAATAAAAAGAAAAGAAAGAATAATTGAAAATTCTGATGCTAAAATAATTTTATCGTTTAATAGCACAAATTTAAATGAATTTAATACAAAGATTATAGATTTGAGAGAATGCATAATTTATCAAAATGTAGAATATGAATATTGGAAAAACAAGAGAAAATCATATGATGATGAAGCTTATATAATTTTTACATCAGGGACAACTGGAGACCCAAAAGGAGTTGTGATTACACATAGAGCGGCTATTAACACTATAATTGATGTTAATAAAAAATATAAAATTAACGAAAATGATGTATTTTTAGGTCTAGCAAATCTTTCTTTTGATCTATCAGTATATGATATTTTTGGTTCATTTCTTGCGGGTGGGACTTTAGTATTACCAGACTCAAAAACATTAAAAGATCCAAATATTATATACAATCAAATGTTGTTATATAGAGTTAGCGTTTGGAATTCAGTACCAGCTCAAATGCAACTTATAACTAACTTCTTAGCTATGTCTAAGAATTTAAGGAGAAGTGAGTTTTTAAGAACTATAATACTATCAGGTGATTGGATTCCGATCGATCTTCCTGAAAAAATATATAGTGAGTTTCCTAATGCACAAGTAATAAGTATGGGAGGTGCTACTGAAGCTTCGATATGGTCTATCTATCATGTGGTTAGCAAACAAGAAACATTCCTAAATAGTGTTCCATATGGCACACCTTTAGCTAATCAAAAGTTTTATATATTAAACGAAGCAATGGAAGATTGTCCAGATTATGTTGTAGGAAGTTTGTATATATCAGGAACAGGGCTTTCTGTAGGTTACTTAAATGATGAGAAACTTAATGCTGAAAAATTCAAGACTTTAGGCAATGATGGAGAGCGAATTTATAGAACAGGAGACATTGGTTATTATTTGCCTAATGATGACATTATTTTTTGTGGTAGAGAGGATGGAGATTCACAAATAAAAATACATTGTCATAGAATTGAGTTATCCGAAATTAAATCTGCTTTATTGGAAAACAAAGATATTGATTCAGCTGAAGTGTTTACAATTGATGTAGATAGTTTAGAAAAGAAAATTTGCGCAGCCATTTTACCAAAAAAGATAATAATCAATGATGATTTATTGGATAGAAATGAAGAGGTAAATAAATTAAAAGAGTTAGAAAATAGTATAAATGAAAATATTAAAGATGAACTTATTGAAAAATGGATTAAAGCATCTGAAAAAGTAGTTATAAGTGATATTTTGAATACATTTCAAAAATGTGGTTTCTTTATTAATAATGCAGAAAAGTACACTTTTGAAGAAATTATATATGGGATGGGAATACCTGAAAAATTACAAAAATTAACAAAAAGATGGCTTCAAGTATTAGAAAATGAAAAAATTATTAATAGAGAAAATGAACTTTATTATTTAGTAGGAGAAGTTAATTGTCTAAATTCAGACAAACAATGGGAAGAGTTCTATAAAATTGAAGAAGAATTTAATTATGGTAAAGATTTTGTTGACTATTTAAAGAAATCTAGCCAAAATTTGGTAGCGCTTATAAAAGGGGATGAAGATCCATTAAATTTATTATTTCCAAAAGGTGATATAAAGCCTGCACTAGCCTCATATAATACAAATAAAATAAATAAAATATGTAATTATTTTATAGCTAAAGAAATAGAATTTATTGTAAAAAGAAATAAAGATAAAAAAATCAAGATACTTGAAATCGGTGCGGGAGTTGGAGGGACAAGCTTAGAAGTAATACCTATACTAGATGGAGAACAAGTTGAATATTATTTTACAGACATATCTACGTTCTTTTTAAATAAAGCTAAAAGTAATTTTAAAGAATATAATTGGGTTAATTATGGTATTTTTGATATAAATCAAGTTTTTTACGAACAAAATTATGACATATCTTCATTTGACATAATATTGTGCGCTAATGTATTGCATAACTCAAAAAATATAGACTTTGTTATGAATAATATTAAAAATTTGTTAGCACCAAACGGTTCATTAATCATATTAGATGAAACTAGAATGAGTTATATGTTACTAACATCTATGGAATTTAAAGATGGATTGACAGGATTTTCGGATATTAGAAGTTTAAATGAACAAACTTTTTTAATAGAAATCAATGGAAGGATAATTTTGAAAACCATAATGGTCAAATAATATATGAATTTCCTAAAGAAGATAGTCCACTAGATGATTTTGGACAAACTATATATGTAGTAAGATTTAAAGATTCATATAAACCAATAACAGAGAATGCAGTTATCAATGAACTTAAAAATAAATTGGTTTCTTATATGATACCTAATGATGTTAAAATAATATCTAAAATTCCTACAACAATTAATGGAAAAATTGATATTAAATCATTAAAAAAATTATTCGAAAATACCGTGAAAAATGAAAAACATGTTATAGAGGAGACAAAAACTGCAATTGAAGAAAAAATAGAAAAAATTTGGACAAGAGAACTTGGAATAACAAACTTAAGGCTAGATGATAACTTTTATTCTGTTGGTGGAGATTCTTTACTGATTGCACAAATAGTCACAAAGATATTAGAGGAAGTTCCAGAGGCTAAGGATTGGGAATGGAGTGCCTTGTTATCTGAAATGATGCAATTTCAAACGGTTAGAGAAATATCTAAAAGGATACAAGACAAGTTTGAAAAAGGGGAGGAATATCATGATTCATCACTGCTAACTATCAAGAAATCCACTATAGATAATAATAAATCGGTAGCTAA
Source organism: Anaerococcus vaginalis (assembly GCF_000307225.1). GTDB lineage: Bacteria > Bacillota > Clostridia > Tissierellales > Peptoniphilaceae > Anaerococcus > Anaerococcus vaginalis_B. The sequence continues at coordinate 3,050 of NZ_HE978619.1, read as the reverse complement.
AGTTATTTTTCATGCTGGAACAGGAACTCTTTCTGCGTATACTGAAATAATTAATTATATAAAGGAAGATAGTAAAGCAAATGAAGCTGTGTTAGGATTTACTTTCGGTGATGAAGCCGAATATATTTCTATGAAAACAGAAGATACTTTTAAATTATTAGGATTAAAATACGGTAAAATCTTAAGAGATTTGAATTACTCAAAATATATATTAATAGGACATTGTGTTGGAGGTTTAATTGCATTAGAAACTGCTGAATTTTTAAATGCTAATAATAAAAAGGTTATTGATGTTACTTTGATAAGTACGACTATACCTAAAGCTCAGGAAAGAACACTATTTAGAGATATTTCACCAACAAAATATAAAAAAGCTTTGCACTCTAATTTAAAAAATGAAATTCTGTTAGAACGAACTTTTGCAAGACTAATAAATGCAGATATTTCTAACGCTGGGCATGAGATAAAGGATCATGAATTAAATGATTGCATTTATGATATGGTAATTAATGGTGATGGAGATTTGAATGTTAACTCCTTTATTCAATTGTCAAATGAATATAAATATATTGGACAACAGTTTAAAAAGTTAAAAGACACACCTTTATCTGAAAGGCTTAATAATTTATATTCAACAATAAAAAGGGAGTCTTTGAATCTTCAAGATTCAGAAATACGTATGCTTAATACGCTTTTTAACATATTCTCCCAAAATTTCGGTTGTATATCAACATATATACCTAAACAGTATTATGGAAATGTCAGAGTTTTTTATTGTAAGGAACAGGAAAAGAGTTTTTATGGAGAATTCTTTGCTGAGGATAGAGAAACTTGGGAAGAATATTTGAATGGAGAAATATTTTACGACGAAATAGTAGGGCAACATTTTGATTGCTTGAATGGAGAAAACTTAAAGAAAAACTTAAGCAGAATATTAGACTTTAATGCATATAAATAGTCTATTTAAATAATAATATAAAAATAAGCTTTAAGTTAGGAGGTTAAATTGGAAAAAATTATAGGTATTTTGGGTGGAAGTGGACAAATTGGTAAAAGATGCATTGATATATTGAAGCAAAAAAATTATTCAATTCTTGCCACCTATAATCAAAATTACGTCCCAGATGATAAAAATTGTAGATATATGAAATTAGAAGTTAGTGATATAGATGCTTTAAGGGAATTCATAAAAAAATGCGATATTATTTTAAATTGTGCGGGAGCTTCATTTATTAATGGAGAAAATATAGCAAGAATTGCTAGTGATTTTGGCGTTCCTTATATAGATCCATCAGGAGAATCTTTTTTAGAAGATAGACTGGAAGATATTAAAAATAAAAATCTATTTATTTTGTCTGCTGGGTATTTTCCTGGCTTAACGGGATTAATGTTAAAATATGTTGCAGAGCATTTCGAAGTTCCCTTAATGATTGAGGGATTTAATATAAGCAATGAAGTACCGAGTTATTCAGCGATTGAGGATTTCATATTAACTAATTTATCTGGTTTCGGAAAATCTTTAAGTAGTTATATTGATGGGGAAGTAATTAATAATAATTGTTATAAGATAGAAGAATATAAAAACAAAAAATATAAAATGTATAACTATTTAACCAATGAGATATTAAGAGTAGCTAAAAAATATAATTTAAAACAAGCTAATTGGTACAATTGTTCATTTTCAAGTGAAATTTTAAGTAAAATGCAAATGATTGTACAAAAAATGCAACAAAATATTTATATTGATAACAAGAAAGACATAGATGAAATTTTAAATTACTTTAAGAAAGAGGTCGGAATAGGTAAAACATACAGCTATTTAAATATTTGTGGAAGGGGGAGAATAAATGGGAGAACTTCATCAGTTGAAATAAGTATTGATAGCTCATCAAGTAGTGAAATGAGTGCTATTGTGTTGGGTTATACAGCAATGTCAATTTTAGAGAATACATTTAAAAACGGTATATATTATGCTATGGATATCATAAAAATTGATAGAATTATACAAGACATTGACAGTTTAAATATCAATTACAGTATAAATGAAAAATTTGAAGGGGAAAATTATTATGAAAGTGAATTATAATTTAAATATTGTTGGAGACAAAACAAACAAAAAGATTTTGCTTATTCATGGTGTGGGATTTAGTTATGCAAATTGTTTTAAGAGTATTATTGCTAAACTCAGTAAAACATATTGTATTATATCCCCAGAATTACCTGGACATGGAAACAATACACTTGGAAGGTTAAGTTCAGTAGAGGATGTTGCTGAAGATTTAGAAAAATCATTGATGCTTGAAGATATAGTAAATATAGAATGTGCATATGGGATTTCATTAGGTGCAAGTATTGCATTACAAATTTCTTTGAATAAGAAAATAAATGTTAATAACTTAATTATCGATGGTGGTCAGTATGAGAGCATGGGAGAAATGATTGAACCATTTTCAAAAGTTATGGCAGAACAATTTGATAATTTAAAAAACGGAATTCATTTAATAGAAGATGTGAGAAAAGGAATGGGTTATGGAGACAATGATGTTATAACTTTGAAACATATGATGTATCCTTTTATTACAAGAGATACATTATACCAAGCTTTTAAGATGGCATATAAATATGATATTAAAAATAAAGTTGAAAAGCTTACAATGCCTGTTTGTATAATGTTTGGCAAAAAAGAAACTTATGCAAGCAAATATGTCGATTTAATCAGGAGTAAATCCATAAGTGATGTAAGAGTTGTTAGTTTTGATAATGTAGGACATGCTGAAGTATTAGGATTAAATCCAGAGCTAATTATAAATGAAATTGAAAAAGTCTTATAGGATACATTAATATATTGGAGGGGATAATTCTGAGATTAAATAAAATTGATATAATAGAAAATGTCCTTGAAGGATATATGTTTTCTGAAAAAAAGGTTACTGATGAATGTAAAATTTATACAATTGAAAATTCTACTGGCTGTGGCGAAATGCGCTGCTACAATTTATTTGAAGGTATTCAATTATCTTATAATATCCTAAATATGGAGACAGCATATC
>NZ_HE978618.1:48068-204777 GCF_000307225.1 Anaerococcus vaginalis | reverse complement strand
AAACAAATTTGACTAGCATTTGCTAGTCTTTTTTTGTTTGTTAATTTAATTAAATTTTATAAGTTTGGATTTGAAAATCTAGTAGGTATTATATATGTAGAAATGTTTAATAATGAGGATAAATTTTATGAATTTGACTAAAAAAATTTTTACAAATAGATTGATTCTAAGAAAAGTTAGTATTTCTGATGCTTCTTTAGCTTATAAAAATTGGATGGGTGATGAGGAAGTTACTAAGTTTTTAAGATGGAAAGCTCATAAAAATATTTTTGAGAGTGAAAAAATTATAGAAAACTGGGTTGAATCTTATAAAAATGATGATTTTTTTCAATGGATTATTGAACTAAAAGAAATAGCTGAGCCTATTGGGACTATTAGTGTGATTTCTATTGATAAAAAAGTTAATTCTTGTCATATTGGCTATTGTATTGGGAAAAAATTTTGGAATAAGGGTTACACTTCTGAAGCTTTCTCTGCTGTAATCTATTATTTATTTTCTCTAGGTTTTAATAGGATTGAATCCTCTCATGATCCTAATAATCCATATTCTGGCAAGGTTATGGAAAAATGTGGTCTTGTTTATGAGGGTAGGTTAAGAAAGGCTGATTATAATAATCAGGGGATTGTTGATTCTTGTGTTTATGGTATTTTGAGGAAAGATTTTGAGAAATGATTTTTAAATTATTTATTTGGATTAGCCGTGCTTATAAAAATTTAAAAGGCGATAAAAATAATTTATCGCCTCAGAATGAAGAAAAACCCAGGAAAAATCTCCTGGGTTTTCTAATATTATTAAATTTTTAATGAATGTTATAATATCTGGGCTGATTGTTTCTGTTTAACTGCTCATTAAATTTTTACATCAGACAATTATTATCGATTTGATATTGTAATTTAAGTTTAAAATTAATGTTCTTAAAATTCTCAAGAAAAAATTGTTGTCTAAATTCTGGTATTCATTAAAAGTTACTAAAAGTGGTGCTATAGAAAGTTTTTACACATTTTGAAATACCATCTTTTAAAATAGAAATAAAATTTAAAAACGTAAACAAAATTAAAAATAATCCATTTTTAGATATTATAATTAAATTTTTAAATAAGCATAGTTATTAACAAATAATAAATTAAATAAAGGACATAGATAAAAAAGAGTATAGTATATATTTAACACTCGATAAAGTGATAAATTAATAAAAATAATTTATTTACAAAATATATGGAAAGTGATAAAATACTCTCTATGAAATCGTTTTATTTAATTATGGAGGTTATTAATGAAAAAATCAGATTTTTTGGACAGGCTATTTGATTTATCGGGTAGGAATACTTCTGTAAAAACTGAAGTTTTTGCAGGAATTACAACATTTATGACTATAGCTTATATTTTAGCTGTTATACCCGGTAACTTAAGTGAAACTGGGATACCAAGAGGTGCTGTGTTCACGGCAACAATTATAAGTACTATTTTTGCAACATTAATAGCTGGGTTATATGCTAATTTACCATTTGTGTTTAGTACATTATTGGGATTTGATTCATTTTTTGTATTTTCAATTGTATTTGGAATGGGAAAAAGTTGGCAATTTGCTTTAACATCAGTTTTAATAGCCGGGATAATCTTAACAATACTTACAATTTTTAAAGTACGTATAACATTAAGCAATGTGATACCTATGAATTTAAAAATTGCAATGGTTGTTGGACTAGGTCTATTCGTAACATTTATAGGCTTAAAGAATGCCGGTATTGTAGAAGCAGGGGGAGCTATTTTAAAAATAGGAGATATAACAAAGCCTGAGGCTTTATTAGCTTTGTTTGGGATTATTGTACTTTCTGCTATGAATTATTTAAAAATAAAAGGTTCTTTCTTAATTACAATAATAGGAAGTACGGTGGTAGCAATTGTTACAGGGATAACATCTTTACCGGAGAATATTGTAAGCTTGCCGCCTTCTTTTATGCCAACTGCTTTTAAATTTGTAGGAACTGAAGAAATTTTTACTACAGACATGGCTGTATGTGTATTCGTTTTCATTTTCATGTCTATTTTTAACAATATAGGGACTGTAACAGGCCTTTCAATAAAAGCGGGATTAACAGATGAAAATAATGAAGCAAAAGATATGAATAAATCTTTTCTAGTAGATTCTTTAGGAACAATTGTAGCGGGGTGTTTAGGAACAAGTGTTGTGGGAACAACATTAGAAACTTCAGCCGGCATAGAAGAGGGAGGGCGAACAGGACTTATGGCAGTGACAAGTGCATTAATGTTTGTACTCGCATTATTTTTTAGTCCACTATTTTTAATAGTACCAAGTGCTGCTATAACTCCGGTTCTAGTAACAGTTGGATTGTCAATGACAAGTGCAGTAAAAGCTATAGATTTTGATAATATAACAGAAGCTATACCTGCATTTTTAACCTTTATCATAATTCCTCTTACTTACAGTATTGCAGATGGTATTATGATAGGAATTTTATCTTATGTAGTATTAAATATTATAACTGGTAAATTTAAACAAATATCTTTACCAATGTATGCTATGGGAATTTTGTCTTTAGTTAAAATGTTATTTTTATAAGGAGAGAGAAATGTTAAAGAGTGATATGAAAGCGGATTTGATAGTAAAAGATGTCAAAGTAATAGATGTGTTTCAAAATGAAATTTACAAGGGAAATGTAGCAGTTAAGAATGGAAAAATTATTGGCATTGGAGATTATGAAGATGCAGATGAGATTGTAGATGCAAAAGGATCCTACCTATCACCGACTATGACTGACGGACACGTGCACATAGAGTCTTCTATGGTATCTCCAGCTGAATTTTTAAAATGTTTAGTTGCAAGAGGAGTTTCAACTATAATAGCAGATCCACATGAGATAGCAAATGTGTGTGGGCTTGATGGGCTTGAATACATAATAGATGAAACAAAAGATCTACCGGCACATGTATATGTAATGTTGCCATCATGCGTTCCATGTACACCATTTGAAACAAGCGGAGCTATTTTAAAAGCTTGCGATTATAAAGAGATGATAAATGATCCGAGAGTTTTGGGGTTAGGAGAAATGATGGATTTTGTTGGAACAGTAAATCGATCAGAAGACATCTTGGAAAAAATTGACTTGGCTAAAAATAGCAATAAGGTAGTAGATGGACACGCCCCACTTTTATCAGGAAAGGCGTTGGACGATTATGTACTAGCAGGTATTTTAACAGACCATGAGTGTTCAGCTATAGATGAAATGAAAGAAAAGATTCGCCGAGGAATGTACATTCAATTAAGAGAAGGTACAGCTGCTAAAAATTTAGAAGCACTGATAAAAGGAGTTACAAAAGATAACATAAGTCGTTGTTTCTTCTGTACAGATGATAGACATCCGCAAGACTTGTCAAAAGATGGAAATGTAGATAACAATGTGAGAAAAGCAATTAAATTGGGGATGGAACCTTTAGATGCAATTAAAATGGCAACTTTAAATCCGGCTCAGTGTTACAAAATTGAAAATTCAGGGGCAATTGCACCGGGGTATGTTGCAGATTTCTTTTTATTCGATGATTTGAATAACATAAACGCAAAAGCAGTTTTCATTGGAGGCAAGAAAGTAGCAGAAGATGGAAAAGTAATAGTAGATTTTCCACAAAAACTTTCTCCAAAGGTACTTTCAAAAATGAATATAAGAGATTTTAAATTAGAAGATTTAAAACTTAGATTGAATTCAAACAGAGTCCATGTAATTGAAATGGAAAAAGAATCACTTTTAACTAAGAAAATTATCTGTGATGTAGATGTAAAAGATGGTTACTTCGAATACTCAGATGACGGAATAAGAAAAATAGTGGTAATTGAAAGACACACCGGAAATTCTGCAATAGCAATAGGATTGATAAAGGGATATGATATAAAAAATGCCGCTGTTGGAACTACAATAGCACACGATAGCCATAATTTAGTTGTTATTGGGGACAATGATGAAGATATGCTAAACGTAATAAAGAAAATAGATGAGATGAGTGGTGGAATGGCAATATCTTCAAATAGAAAATTAGAAGGGTCTTTAAGACTTGATATAGCAGGCATTATGAGTAGTAAATCAATGACAGAAGTAAATGAAGACATCAAGAAATTATTAGAAAAAGCAAAAGAGCTTGGAGTAGGAGATGGAATAGATCCATTTATGACTCTTGGATTTATGGCTCTACCGGTTATACCGGATATAAAGATGACAGACAAAGGATTGTTTGATGTAAATGAATTTAAACACATTCCTTTAGAAGTTTAAAAAGTAGGTGCATTTGCACCTACTTTGTCAACAGTCTGAGGCGATAAAAATAATTTATCGCCTTATATTTTTATTTATATTTATAAAATCCTTCGCCACTTTCTATGCCTTTTAGGCCTTTGGCTGCTCTTTCTTCTAGTTTTTTTACTGCTTTTCCTATTGGGCTTTTTGGATCTTTTGCTTGTGGATTTGTTTTTGTTATGTTTAGGACGGTTGTGATTCCTACTATGTCTATTATTTCGAATGGTCCTTTTGGTGAACCTGTTCCTATTTTCCAATCCATATCTATATCTTCTGGTTCTGCTACATCGTCTCCGTAGAGCATTAGTCCAGCGTTTATTAGTGGTACTAGGATTGAGTTTAGGATGTATCCTGCTTTTTCTTTTTTGATTATGGCTGGATACATTCCTATTTCTTTTGCAAATTCTGTTACTGTTTGTAAGGTTTCATCGCTTGTTTTGTCGTGTTTCATTACTTCTGCTAAATTTTGTCTCCAGATATTATTTGCAAAGTGTAGGTTTAGGAATTTTTCTTCTCTTCCTGTGTATTGTCTAAAGGTTGATGGTAATAGGGTTGATGAATTTGATGCTAATATTGCATCGTCTTTTAAATATGGGGCAATTTTTTCGTAGAAGGCTTTTTTCTCATCTACTAATTCTGCTATTGCTTCTATTACTAGGTCTGCATTACCGAATGCTTCTTCTAGGTCTGTGGTGTATTTCATTTCTTTGTAAATTTTTTCGTTTACTTTTTTTAGTTCTTCTATTTTTTCTTTTGTTATTTCTTTTTTGTCATTGAAAAATGATCTTGGATAGTTTGGATTTTCTTGTCCTATATAGGATGGAGCTACTTCCAATTCTTTAGAAAATATATTGTGTAAATTTTCTATTCTTGGTTTTACTCTTTGGATTGATCCTTCGCTTCTTCCCCAAATTGTTACTTCAAATCCGTGAAATGCTGTAATATATGCTATTTGTGCTCCGAGCACGCCTCCGCCTGCTACGGTTACTTTTTTTATTTTCATTTATTTCTCCTTTTTGTTTATCTTTTTCTATTTTTTTGTATTTCTACTTTATATTTTTACCCATTTTTTTGTTTTTAATATTTTTTATGTAAATTTTTCTTATAAATTTTTATAATTTTTTGGTTTTATTTTTAATTTGTTTTGATTTTTTTATTAAATTTTAATGGTTTTTGTATTATAAAATTTTTTTATATGCCTTATAATTTATATATATTTTACAAGGTTTTTTTTATGTTATAATATAAATGTGAAAACGTAATCATTTTGAAAAGGGGTGAATATTGTGAAAGAAAAAGAAAGAATTTCTGGTAAAGCGTTGATTCCGTTTTTGGTTTTCATCGTTATATACCTTGCCACAGGTATAGTGCTTCACATTAGAGGAGTAGAAATGGCATTTTATCAATTGCCTGCACCTATTGCGGCTTTTGTTGGTATTATTAGTGCATTTTTGTTATTTGGTGGAAGTATTGATGAGAAATTCGATAATTTAGTTGAAGGTTGTGGCGACTCAAACATTATTATTATGTGTTTGATTTACATATTGGCAGGCGCTTTCTCCGCTGTTGCTTCTGCTTCTGGCGGAGTTGATTCTGTAGTTGGCTTGGGACTTTCTGTTGTTCCTGCTAAGTTTTTGACTGCGGGTGTATTTTTGATAGCTTGTTTTATTTCTATAGCTACTGGTACTTCTGTTGGAACTATAACAGCTCTTGGTCCTATTGCTATTGGTCTTGCTAAATCTGGTGGTATCAATATTGCTTTAATGCTTGGTGCTTTGGTTGGTGGATCTATGTTTGGGGATAACTTATCTGTTATTTCTGATACTACTATTGCAGCTACAAGAACTCAAAATTGTGAGATGAAAGATAAGTTTAGGATGAACTTAAAAATGGCTCTTCCTGCTGGTATTATCACTTTTATTTTGCTACTTATTTTGGGTGCTCCTGAAACTCAACCTGCTCAAAAGGACTTATCTTATGATATTATTAAGATTATTCCTTATATTTTCGTATTGGTTGTAGCTTTGATGGGTGTTAATGTATTTTTAGTTTTAACTGGCGGTATCGTTTTATCTGGTATTGTTCTTCTTATGAACAATGGATTTGATTTACTTGCTCTTTCTCAAACTATGTGGGAAGGTTTTACTGGTATGTTTGAAATTTTCTTACTTTCAATGCTTATTGGTGGTCTTTCTAATATGGTTACTAAAGAGGGTGGTATTAATTGGATTATTGCTAAAATTAAAAAATTTGCGAAAGGTGAAAAATCTGGCGAGCTTGGTATAGCTGCTCTTGTTTCTCTTGCTGATATTGCAGTTGCAAATAATACTGTTGCAATTATAATTTCAGGACCTATCGCAAAGAAAATGTGTAATGAGTATAAAATTGATCCTAGAAGGTCTGCATCTTTGCTTGATACATTTTCATGTGTATTCCAAGGTATAGTACCTTATGCTGCTCAAGTTTTGATAGCTGCAAGCTTTACAAAAGGCGCTGTTGCACCTTTCCAAATTATGCCATATTTCTGGTATCAATTTATTTTGGGAGTAGTTTCAATAGTTTCTATTTATGTTCCTTTTACTGCTGCAAAAGATAAGTGGAATTTTGAATATGATATGACAGAATCAAAAGTTGCTAATCATATTAAAAATTCGGCAGACAGTGAACAAGCTCAATCTTAGTCAAGGATAAGTATTCCTTGCATAAATTTGAAAGATTTTTGGAAGATTTGTAAATATAGCCTATGTCCATAGATAGATTTTCTGGATTTTCAAGTTTTACACTTTTAATATTTGGAAATCCACAATTTGGATGAAGGCAACCCGTTCCAACATTAAAAGAATTAGTGTTAGATATAAGTCCCAAGGCAGTTCCTCTATCTTGAGTGTAGATGACCTGCTTATGATCGGGTATATTTAAAAATTCTTCTGGCAAGATTTGAGTGTCGTTTTGCTCATATATTATCATAGGATATTCATAAAGATCATTTATTTTTATTAGATCTTTACCTGCTAATGGATGTTCTTTGTTGATAAATACGTGTGGAATGACTTTGGCAATTGTAACGTATGTTAAAGATTTTTCTTTAAATAAATTAAAAATGGCCTTCCTATAAGGTTCGTTTATGTAAATAAAGGCTAGGTCAGAATAATCATTTTCAACGTGGTTGATGGCGTCAAGGGATGTGGTTTCTTTTAAATAAAATTTGAAAGGATCATCCTTGTACTTATCTATTAATTTCATAAAGGCTGATACGGCGAAATTAAAATGTTGACTTGAAACTCTAAGTTCGGAAATATCCTTATTTTTTGTAGAGTATTGTCTTTGAATTTCTTTGTATTTGCTTATTAAATCCTGACACTTTATTAGATACTCAAGGCCCTTGGCAGTTGTTTGAGTACCACATTGAGATCTTTGAAAAATTTTAAAACCCAGCTCTTTTTCAAGATCATTTATAGCCATAGAAATGGCAGGCTGGGATGTGTAGAGGTTTTTGGCAGCTTTAGAAATAGAACCTGTTTTAGAAACTTCTATAGCGTAATTAATTTTGTTTAAATTCATAATATCTCCTTAGTTTCTTTGGATATATTATAATAAATATTTAAAAAAAATGAAAGAATAGTAAAGAAGGGAATAAAAAATGACAGAAAATAAAAAAAGATCATTTGCAACAGAAACAATTCACGCAGGTGCGATAAAGGACGCTTTTGGTTCATTGGGACTTCCAATTTATCAAACATCAACCTTTATATTTGAAAATGCAGAACAAGGTGGAAGAAGATTTGCTCTTGAAGAAGAAGGCTTTATCTATTCAAGACTTGGAAATCCAACCAATGATGCTTTAGAGAAAAAACTTGCAACACTTGAAGGAGCAGAAGCAGCAGTTTCAACATCATCAGGAATGGGAGCAATCACATCATCAATCTGGCCATTTATAAAAGCAGGAGATCATATCCTTGCATGTGGAACACTTTATGGATGTACATTTGCATTTTTAAATGAAATTAGAAAATTCAACATAGACGTAGAATTTATAGATATGACAGATCTTGAAGAAGTGAAAAAACATTTAAAAGCAAATACAAGAATAGTTTACTTGGAAACACCAGCAAACCCAACACTTGATATAATTGATATAGAAGAAGTAGTAAAACTTGCAAAAAACAATTCAAAAGAAACCTTGGTAATAGCAGATAATACATTTGCAACACCATATTTGCAAAATCCATTGAAACTTGGCGTTGATATAGTTGTACATTCAGCAACAAAATATTTAAACGGCCATGGCGATGTAATAGCAGGATTTTCATGCGGTTCAAAAGAATTAATGACCCAAGTAAGACTTGTTGGACAAAAAGACTTTACAGGCTCAGTACTTTCAGCTCACGATGCATTCTTAATTTTTAGAGGAATGAAAACACTAGAAGTTAGAATGAAAAAACACGTAGAAAATACAAAAAAAATAGTAGCAGCATTACAAAAACATAAAAATGTAGAAAAAGTTTACTATCCAGGACTTGAAGATTTCAAAAATCACGAAGTAGCCAAAAAACAAATGAAAGACTACGGAGCAATGATAACATTTGAAGTAAAAGGTGGAATCGAAGCAGGAAGATGCGTAATGAACAACGTAAAACTATGTTCACTAGCAGTAAGCCTTGGTGATGCAGAAACATTAATCGAACACCCAGCAACAATGACACACTCAACCTACTCAGAAGAAGCTCTAAAAGAAGCAGGAATTGCACCTGGTTTAATTAGACTATCAGTAGGACTAGAAGATGCTGACGAAATAATAGAAGATTTGAATCAAGCTTTAGACCTAATCTAAAAATTATATGAAAAATCTCCCTTAGGGGAGATTTTTTATTTTGCAAAAAATTATATCAATTATTCAATAAAATGCTTTAATGAAAATTGCCAAGCCCTAACCTTAAAACGAAGCTAACCAATACTGAGCGAATTCGAGAGATCTCTTCGCGCACTCCACTTCTTTTCGTTTGGTCGAGATGGGTGATGGTGTGTTTTTTAATTACTAAAGTTTGAGATTTTGAATTTAATTTTTAGATTTCTCTACGAACTCGCTTTAATTATTTGACATAGATGATGCTGGGTTAGCTATTTTTTAATTTCTGAAGTCTGAGATTTTAAATCTAGTGTAACTTATTACTTTTTGTATTTAATTAAAAGTGGCAATTTCTAAAACTAAAACGAAGAAACCCCATCTCGAGCGAAGTCGAGAGATATCTTTTATTTACTTTGCAATTTTTAAATTTAATAATTTGGATTTTTTTTAAAAATTTTAATTTGTAAATACCTAATATACGAGATCTCTCAACGCACTCCACAATGTTCCGTTTGGTCGAGATGGGTGATGGTATGTTCTTTTAATTGCTAAAGTTTGAGGATTTAAGTTAATTGAAGATTTCTCTACTCGCTTCACCTTCTTATTTTTGGTAGATATGTTTTTTTGTTGAGATTTTTTAATTTTTAGCAAAATTTTCAAAAATTTTTCTCAAAAAAATCGTATTGGTTTTTTCCAATACGATTTTTAACTTTTTTTAATTTACTTTTTATTTTTATTTTTTTTGAAAATATAGACATAGCTATTGCTAATACTGCAATTATTATTGGAATTAGTAATTTGTTTACTCCTTTTTCTGAAACTTTTTCTTTTTCTTTTTCTTCGTTACTTGATGAATCTGGGGCATTTTTTCGTTTGAATTAGATTTTTCTTCTACTTTATATTCTATTGAAGATTTATCTGTTTCAAATACGTATTTGTCGCCTTCTTCTTTTACATCAATTTTGCCATCTTTTGCACTGAATGTGGCTTGTTTTTTGAAAGCTTTTTTTGGTATTGAGATTTTTACTGGATTGTTTAGTTTTTCAACTGGATTTCCGTAAGGATCAACAACTTTAATCTCTCCTCCTGTTTCTTTTTCATTTGGTTTAATATCAAGGCTTAAATAAGAATCACTTGTATCTTTTTTAACATCCATTGTTGCTTCTGTGAAAGCTTCGCTAGCACGTCTTCCGTAGAATGTGTAGGTGTAGTCATTTTTCTTTAAATAATCCTTGTATTTTTCTTCAAGATCTTTGTTAAATCCTTTTAACAAATCAAAGGCTTTTTGTGCTTGTTCTTTGTTTTTTCTGTAGGATTTTCTTCTCCAGAAACTTTTGTATTTGCAATTTCATCTTTTTCAAATTTGTCAACTTCTGGGGTGATGTCTTTCATAAAATCTTCTCTGTTTGCCTCAACCATGTGTAGGGTATCCATTGCCAACCAATAATGTGAATTTTCTTTGTCAGGATCATTTGTTTCGTTTGAAACTTTGTCAATTGATCCTTCTTGGTTTGGATAATATGCAACGTAAGGTTGAACGAGTGGTGAACCAAGTGTTAGCCACATAATTCCAGGATTTGTTGCTTCTGCATCTTTTGGAATTTGGAAGATGTGTGATTCCATAGTATTTCTATTTCCTATTGGATAAGCATCATCTCTTCCTCTATCATTTGCTTTTATATCAAAGTTTTCAAGTCTATTTCTTGTAAAGTCCATTACATTTTTAACAGAAATTGAACCTTTTTTTGCATCTTGTAAAAATTCGTAAGTTTTGGTTTTCATATCAACATCAGAATCAGGATTTAAGGCTTTGATTCCAGATGCAACTCTTGAACGGTTTGATGGAGAAAGTTCTTTTTCGGCATAAGATTTTGCCAAATCAATTACTCTATCATCTTCATTTCCTACAAAAGTTTTTGCTTTTTTAGCTGTGTCAAAAATTCCCTTTGAATAAAGATAATTTCCATCTTCACTCATTATATAATTTTCACTTTCTTCACCCTTTGTAAGTTTTGCTTCATTTAGCCAGAAAGTATTTGGGAAAACTGAAAATTTATCTTTAGGATATTTCATTGCAACAAATTGATGGCCAGAATAAATTTCTACATACCATAAGTCAGTTTTATCAGAAACCACAAGAGCATTTCCCTCAGCAGCTCCTTTTTTCGCAACTTCATCAGCCAATAATTTTACAGCATCTAGGGCATTATCTGCACTTGATAAAATAACTGTTGGCATTATTGCTTCAGAAATTCCTATAGGTTTTCCTTTTTCTTCTCCATCAAGATATGGGTCAACTTTTTGAATTTCTTCATTAGCAGAAGCGGAAACAGTCATATCAGCTATAAGACCTTTTTCATTGTAACCTGCCTCATCAAAATAACCATATTCTGGAGTTGTATCACTTATTGATGTAAAACGATAAGAATCGTGTGGAAGTTCAAATTCATATCCACCTTTTTCTGCATAAGAAACATCAACAAGTTTTTCTCCCTTTTTGTACTTGCCAGCTTTATTTATTTTGTAAACCTTGTTGTGATTTATTTCCAAATCTTCTGTACGACCAAAAATTGTAGTACCATCTTCAGTCAAATCACTACCAACTATAACACCTGTACAAGCTTTTACAGGTAAAGCAAGAACAGTAAATAAAAAAACTGTACATAATGCTGAAACGCATAATTTATTAAATATTCTCATAATCTACCTCCAATAATATTATAAAACAATAATACAAATTAGACAAACGTTACCAAAAATAATTCTTGTCCTTTATCCCTTTATCAGAAATTAGAAAAAATAATGAAATTTTCAAGATAAAAAATAAAAAATTTTAAAAAACGTTTAAAATTTATTTTACTGGGTAACATTATAATAACAGAAGATAAAACTTCTGATAGTCCACTAGCAATGGATAAAAAATAAGCTTAGAATTTATAGTAATATAGAAGAGATTTTAAAACTATAAAGGTGTTTGGCTATAAGAATTTGAATGGATTTTAAATCTGAAATCTTATATTATAAAGCTTTACAATAGTGGAGATTTATTAAAAAAAGAAAATAATATAGGTTTTCGTAGAAAAAGTGGTGGAAATTAATTGTTAAAGTAGTGCCATCTGACATTTTTCTAAAAGATTTGTTTATAGGTCAAACAAAAAAAGCAAGATAACAATTGAATAAATTAAGATTTTGTTAAGAGGAAATTTTCCCATAATATAAAAAAATATACAAAAAATTGTCAATTTGCCAAGATATTTAATATATAAGTTGTAGATATAAAGAATAGAAAGGACATAAGAGTGATTGAACCAAAATCAGAAAGTATTGCTAGTGGACATATAAAATAAATCGACTTTAGCTTTTAAAGAAAGTTTAAAGTCGATTTTTTTTGTTTTTTAAATTTTTAAAAATAAGGCCTATAAAATCTGATTTGTAGTAATGAAAATAACAAAATATAAACTTTAGCAATTAAAGTAAATAAAAGACAAATCCCATCTCGACCAAGCGGAACGAAGTGGAGTGCGTGGAGAGGTCTCGTACATTAAATATTTGCAAAATAAATTCTAAAACAAAAGATCTCGAGATTAAATTTAAAAAATTGCAAAGTAAATAAAAGAGATCTCTCGACTTCGCTCGAGATGGGGTAAATATATCTATACTTTTATACTCCGAATAAGTTTAAATAAAATTTTACAGGTTGGGTAAATTATTATATTGAATTTTCTCAAAAATTCCTATATAATTATAGGACAGTAAACGTCTAAAATTGGAGGGGAGATATGGATACTTTAGAAAAATTGGAAATTTTGACTGATGCAGCAAAATATGATGTGTCTTGTTCGTCTTCTGGTTCTAATAGAAAAAATTCGTCTAAAGGCTTGGGTAATGGTCATATTGCTGGGATTTGTCATTCGTGGAGTGAGGATGGGAGATGTATTTCTCTTTTAAAAATTTTATTTACTAATAAGTGTGTTTATGATTGTGAATATTGTATAAATAGGTCATCAAATGTCATAAAAAGAGCGGAATTTACTCCGAGAGAGGTTGCTGACTTAACTATAAATTTTTATAGGAGAAATTATATTGAGGGATTGTTTTTATCATCTGGTATTATAAAAAATCCTAATTACACCATGGAACTTTTGATAAAAACGGCTGATATCTTGAGAAATGAATATAATTATAACGGATATATTCATATGAAATCAATTCCTGGGGCAGAGTCTGATTTGGTCAAAAAAATGGGCCTTTTGGTGGATAGAATGAGTGTAAATGTTGAACTTCCTACGGAAAAATCTTTAAAAATTTTGGCTCCTCAAAAATCTATAGGGGCAATTGAGTCTTCTATGGATTTTGCTAAGCAAAAAATTGTCCAAAGGCAAAATGAAATAAAACTTTATAAGCACACTCCGAAATTTTTGCCAGCAGGTCAAACAACTCAAATGATAATAGGGGCAGGCAAGGAAAGTGATTTTGATATTGTAAGTAGGGCTGAAAATTTGTATGATTCTTATTCATTAAAAAGGGTTTTTTATTCAGCCTTTGTTCCAGTTGTAAAAAGTGAATTTACTAAAGATGTAAAAAAAGCTCCTCTTTTGAGAGAACATAGGCTTTATCAAGCGGATTGGCTTTTGAGATTTTATGGTTTTAGATCAAGGGATTTATTAAATGAAAAAAATAA
Source organism: Anaerococcus vaginalis (assembly GCF_000307225.1). GTDB lineage: Bacteria > Bacillota > Clostridia > Tissierellales > Peptoniphilaceae > Anaerococcus > Anaerococcus vaginalis_B. The sequence continues at coordinate 190,945 of NZ_HE978618.1, read as the reverse complement.
GAATTTTGATTTAAGGATTGATCCTAAAACTGATTGGGCAATAAATAATATTGAAAAATTTCCTGTGGAGATAAATAAGGCATCTTTTTGGGATTTGATGAAAATTCCAGGTATTGGAAGAGTTTCTGCTGAAAAAATAATAAAGGCAAGAAAATATAGGAAACTTGAATATTGGAATTTGAAAGCCTTAAATATTTCTATAAAAAAAGCAAGAAATTTTATAACTGTAAATGGAAAATATCAGGGTTTTAAATTCAAGGATCAAAAAGATTTAAAGGAAAGGTTGAGTCTTTTTGAGCCAAAATCTTTTGAACAATTATCATTTTTCGGGTGAAATATATGGAAATTGTTGTATATGATAATTCTTTTGCTGGATATTTGACGGCGATTTTTATTTCTTATAGAGATATTTTCAAAATAAAAATAGAAGGTGAAAAAGACCAAATTTCTTTTATTGAGAAAAAATATGTAAAAACAGACTTCAAAAAGGCAAAAAGAGTGGAAGATTCTATAAAGAAAAATATTTCTGAAGAATTTTTTTGCTATGTAAAAATAGCCTTTAGGTCAGATTATAAAAATAAGGATACTATAATTGCAAGGCTTATAAAATTTGCCTTTATAAAAGGAGAAAAAATCACAAAATCTGCCAATAAATATGCCATAGACTTTAATAAAATGATAAAAAATTATGAATCAGAGCTTCACGCCCTAAAGGGACTTTTGAGATTTAAGGAAATTCAAGATGGATTTTTATTTGCCCAATATGAGTCGCACAATTATATTTTGGAAGATTTGTCCAGACATTTTTTAGAAAGAATGCCAAAGGAAAAGTTTATAATCTATGATAAAAATAGAAAAAAAGCCTTTATTTCAATTTTTGGAAATGTAGAAGTTGTTGAAGTTTTAAATGTTAATATAGAAGAAAGTGATAAGGAGAAATTTTTTCAAAATTTATGGCTAGGATTTTATGATGTGATAGCTATAAAAGAAAGAAAAAACAAGAAATTAATGATAGGAAATATGCCAAAAAAATATTGGAAGTATTTGCCAGAAAAAAATAGGAAAAAGTAGGTGCTGTTGTAAAATGATGAATAACTATCATTCAATCATTTTGTAACAGCCTTTTTATTATTAAAATAGCTTCAATATATTAATATTTGGGTAAAAATTTAGAAAGAAAAGTTATTAATTATTTGAATTTTTAAAATGTGGGATGGGAAAAATGAAAGATAATACAGCAAATTTTCAAATTATAGGTGCAAGTCTTGCATATATTCTTGTGATGGTGATATCTTGGTTTAAGAATTTGCAAACTAGTGGAGCAAATGCAATATTTTCTACAATGATTTTATTTGGCATAGTTCATAAAACTTTTGTAAAAAGAAAAAATTTAAGCAAAATCGAATTTGTTTTTAGCTTTTTGATGATGTTTGGTTCTGTAATTATAATAATTTCAAGTTTTTGTGATTTATTTTAGGAGAAAAAAATGAAAAAACAAATAGAAAAATTTGTATTTATATTTGGACTTGTAATTTGGATTATATCTTTAATCTTGCCAGCTAATAGCCTAGAATTTATTTTTGGAAATGGTCTAAGGCCAATAGGACTTGCAACAGTTTTTATTTGTCCTATTTTGGGCATAGTGGGGATTATATTTTCTGTAAAAAATAGAAATAAAATCTTGTTAATTTTAAATATTTTATTAATTTTAGCCTTTCCAATTACTATGACTATAGGATATGATTTCCTCTAAATCTTGTAAATTTAAAAATCTATTTAAAAATTTTAAATTAATCTTACCACCTTTACTTGATAAGAAAATTATCAAATAAAGGTGTTTTTATTTGAAAAATTTTCTATAAAATTATTTTTAGAAGGATAAGAAGGAAATCATTATTACTTTTTAACAAATTTTGTGATAATTTGTAAAATTTTTTATAAATTTTGAAATAAATATTTGAGAAAAAAATTTTTTATCTTTATCCTTTGAAATATTGGGATTTTATTTTTTGAAAAATTTCAATTTTTTTTTGAGAAGTCTTGATTTTTATTTTCACTTGTGCTATAGTTAAGTTACGGAAACGATACCGAAAATTGTTTGCTTATTATTTTCAATCTTAATAAGTAAAAAGCGAAAATTTCAAAAAATTAGGAAGAGGAATTTTGAAATTTTCTTTGTGCTTTAATTTTTGGAAAGTTTTAAAATAAAAATGGAGGAATATTTTTTATGAAATTAAAGAAAACGTTATTGGGAGCTGCCTTAGTGCTTGCGTCTGCTGTAAGTCTTACATCTTGTGGACAAAAAAAAGATGCTGACAACAATTCTAATGCAGCAAGTGGCGAAAGTGCAAAGGGTTCTGTTTATTATTTAAACTTTAAACCTGAAGTTGAAGAAGTTTGGAATAAAATTGCAAAAACTTATACAGATGAAACAGGAGTTCCTGTAAAAGTTGTTACTGCTGCAAGTGGTACTTATGAATCTACTTTAAAAGCAGAAATTACTAAAAAAGATGCACCAACTCTTTTCCAAATCAATGGACCTATTGGTTATCAAAATTGGAAAGATTACACAAAAGATTTAAAAGATTCTGAACTTTATAAACATCTTATAGACAAAGAACTTGCTGTTAAAGATGGAGATGGAGTTTTTGGTATTCCTTATGTAGTTGAAGGATACGGAATCATCTACAACGATGCAATTTTACAAAAATATATAAAACTTGAAGGCGCAAAAATTAAAAGCGTTGATGAAATTAAAAATTTCGAAAAATTAAAAGAAGTTGCTGAAGATATGCAAGCTAAAAAAGAAGAACTTGGCATTGATGGTGCTTTTGCTTGTACATCTTTAAAACCAGGCGAAGACTGGAGATGGCAAACTCACTTAGCTAACTTACCAATTTATTATGAATATAAAGACAACAAAGTTAAGGATATGAAAGAAGTTAAATTCAAATATGCTGACAATTTCAAAAATATATTTGATCTTTATATCCAAAATTCTACAGTTGCACCAAATGCTTTAACTGGAAAAGCTGTAACAGATTCTATGGCTGAATTTGCTCTTGAAAAAGCTGCTTTTGTTCAAAATGGAAACTGGGCTTGGAGCCAAATTTCTGAAGTTTCTGGAAACAAAGTTAAAGAAGAAAATATTAAATTCTTACCAATTTATACAGGTGTTAAAGGTGAAGAAAAACAAGGAATTTGTATTGGTACTGAAAACTTCTTCTCTATAAACTCAAAAGCTAGCGAAGAAGATCAAAAAGCAACAGAAAAATTCTTAACTTGGTTATTCACATCTGATAAAGGAAAAGAATTTGTAACAAAGGATCTAGGATTTATTTCACCATTTGATACATTCGGAGAAAAAGATCAACCAACAGATCCACTTGCAAAAGAAGTTGTAAAATATATGTCTAACAAAGACCTATACAATGTTGACTGGAACTTTACATCATTCCCAAGCCAAGCATTCAAAGATTTCTTTGGTCAAGCTCTAGGACAATATGCTTCTGGAGAAATGAAATGGAACGAAGTTAAAGATGCTTTCATTAAATCTTGGAAGGATGAAAAAGCTGCTGCTGAAAAATAAAAATGAGCAGCCACAAAAGATTATATATTTAATTAATCTATCATAGATAGAAAAAAATAGTCTGAATGTATGCTAGCTTGATTATAAAATCAGTCCTACATTCAGACTTTTTTTAAAAAAATTCATAGAGGAGGTTTTTATGGAAAAAATATTGAAAAAATATTTCCCATTTTTTGTATTACCTACTTTTTTAGTATTTTGTATAGTTTTTATTATCCCTTTTATTTTAGGAATTGGACTTTCATTTACAAAATTTACTACAATTTTTAATTCAGAGTTTGTAGGTTTTCAAAATTATGTAACTGCCCTTTCAAGCGGACAAAGATTTGGAAAAGCTTTTATTTTTACAGTTTTATTTACTATTGTATGTGTAATTTCTATAAATATTATTGCTTTTGGTCTAGCTGTTGTTCTAACAAGAAAAATTAGGGGCAAAAATTTATTTAGAACTGTATTTTTTATGCCAAACTTAATCGGTGGAATCGTCCTTGGTTATACTTGGCAAGTTATGATTGATTCATTTTTATTAAATTTTGGACAAACGCTTTTGGCAAACCAAAAATATGGTTTTTGGGGTTTGGTAATTCTTATGAATTGGCAATTAATTGGTTATATGATGGTAATTTATATAGCAGGACTTCAAAATGTACCACCAGCTTTGATAGAAGCTGCAGAAATTGATGGAGCAAGCAAGTGGCAAACATTAAAATCCATAACTATTCCAATGGTTATGCCATCAATAACTATTTGTACATTTTTAACCTTGACAAATAGTTTCAAATTATACGACCAAAACCTTGCCCTAACAGCAGGAGCTCCAATGTATAAAACTGAAATGCTTGCGATGAATATAGTTGATACAATGTTTTCAAGAAATGGATTTGAGGGAGTTGGTCAAGCCAAAGCCGTAATATTCTTTATTATAGTAGCAGCCATAGCTTATCTTCAAATCAGAGTTACTAGAGAAAAAGAGGTGGAACATTAAAATGAAAGAAAAAACTATAAATTCAATTTTATTTGTAATAATGTTAGTTCTATTAGGAATATTTTTATTTCCTATTGGATTTATCCTTGTAAACTCTTTTAAAGGAAGATTTTTTATAAGCGATTCGCCATTTACTTTTCCAAAAGGAGAAGCTTTTGCAGGGCTTGAAAATTATATTTCTGGACTTGCAAGAACAGGATTTTTCCAAGCAGCAGGTTGGTCATTTTTTATAACAATAATATCAGTTGCAGTAGTTGTACTTTTATCAGCTATGACAGCTTATTATTTGACAAGAGTTAAAAATAAATTTACACAAGTAATTTATTATTTATTTGTCTTTTCAATGATAGTTCCTTTCCAAATGGTTATGTTTCCTACAATAAAAGTAGCAGATTTTCTACACTTAAATAACCCAATTGGTATGGTTGTTTTATACTTAGGATTTGGAAGTGGACTTTCAGTATTTATGTTTGCAGGTTTTATAAAATCTATTCCATTAGAAATAGAAGAAGCATCAATGATAGATGGATGTTCACCAATAAAACATTTCTTTTATATAATTCTTCCGATTTTAAAACCAACAGCTATTACTGTTGCGATTTTAAATACTATGTGGATTTGGAACGACTATCTTCTACCATATCTTGTAATCGGAGTAAGTACACCATATAAAACTGTTCCAGTTGTAATTCAAATGCTTGTAGGAAGTAACGGAAATAAAGACCTTGGAGCTATGATGGCTATGCTTGTTCTTAGTATGTTACCAGTTATAGTATTTTATTTGACTATGCAAAAACATATAGTTAAGGGAGTTGCAGCAGGAGCTATAAAAGGATAAAAAAGTGAAAAGAGTAACCATAAAGGAAATAGCATCTTTGTGTGGGGTAAGCATAAGTACAGTTTCAAGAGCTATAAATAATGGTGAAGAAATAAATGAACAAACAAAGAAAAAAATTCTAAAAACCATAGACAAATTAGGTTATGTTCCAAACCAAAATGCTAGAAACTTAAAAATAACAAAAACAAAAACTATAGTAGTCCTCATAAAGGGAATCACAAATCCTTTTTTTACGCCAATGTTAAAAGTTCTTGAAGAAGAAATTACAAAAGCTGGTTACACTTTTGCTTTACAAAAAGTTGAGGAGCATTTAAGCGAAGTAGATATCGCACACAAGGTTGTAAAAAATTTAAAACCTGAAGGAATAATATTTTTGGGTGGATATTTCGTAAATGACAGGAAAAAATTAAAATCTTTGGATATTCCCTTTACAATGACAACTATAATAAATAAAGATTTACAAATTGATAGGTCAGCTTGTTTGGGCGTTGATGATTTTGTACAAAGTGAAAAAATAGTAAATCATTTAATAAGCCTAGGCCATAAAAAAATCGCTTTTATCGCACCAAGAACTAATGATGAAAGTATAGGAAAGTTAAGACTTATGGGTTATAAAAAAGCCCTTGATGAAAACGGAATAAATTTTGACGAAAATTTAATTCTTCCTCCAAAAAAAGGCGTAAATCCTTATTCCTTAGAAAACGGATATGAAATTGGGAAAAAAATTGTAAAAGAAAAAATAGATTGTACAGCAATTTTTGCCATATCCGACACAGTTGCTATGGGAGCAATCAAGGCTTTAGATGATTTTGGGAAAAAAGTTCCACAAGATTATTCGATTGTAGGTTTTGATGGATTAGAAATAAATAAATATTTACTAAAACCAATCACAACTATAATCCAACCCGCATCAGAAATTGCCTATGAGTCTGCAAGGGAATTATTTAAAATAATAAAGAAAAAACCATATAAAAAGATAACGAAATTTGATGCTGATTTATTTATCGGAAAAACTACAGCACAAATTGTTAGTAAGGAGTAAAAATGAAAAAAGCAGGTATTCTATTACCTCTTCAAAGTCTTAATGGAGATCATGGAATAGGAGATTTTGGAAAAGCATCTTTTGATTTTATAAATATAATAAAAAAATCTGGCTTTGATATGTGGCAAATTTTGCCATTAAATCCCCTAGGCTATGGAAATTCTCCCTACCAGCCTTATTCTTCCTTCGCTGGAGACGAAATTTATATAAGTTTAGACTTGCTTTATGAAGATGGACTTCTCGATAAAAAAGTTGAGAAAATATCACAAAAAGAAAGAATAGATTATAATTTTGTAAGAGAATTTAAGGGGAAATATTTAAAAATAGCCTATGAAAATTTCAAAAAAAATAAAGAAAATCAAAAAAAATCATACAAGGAATTTTTAAAATTTGATTTTGTTTATAATTATGGAGTTTTTATCACATTTAAAAAAGAAAATGATTTAAAATCATGGAGCGAATGGCCAGATGATATGAAAAATTGGATTGTTGATAAAAAACTCGATTTATCAGCCTATGAAGATAAAATTAATTATGAAATTTTCGTTCAATATATTTTCTACAAACAATGGATGAATTTAAAGGCCTATGCAAATAAAAATGCTATAAAAATTGTTGGAGATATTCCATTTTATGTTGGTCTTGATAGTTTGGATGTTTGGGAAAATCAAAAATATTTTGAAATTACAAAAGAAGGAAATCCAAAATTAATAGCGGGAGTTCCACCTGATAATTTTTCTGCCACAGGTCAAAGATGGGGAAATCCAATTTATAATTGGGAAAAAATAAAAGAAGATGATTTTTCATTTTGGATCAAAAGACTTGCCTATAATGGAAAATTATATGATATAGTAAGGCTTGATCATTTTAGGGCATTTGATACTTATTGGGTAATTGATGCAAAATATGAAACAGCCGAAAAAGGCGAGTGGCTTTTGGCACCAGGATATGAATTATTTGAAAAAATAAAAAAAGATTTAAAAGATGTAGAATTTATAGCAGAAGATTTGGGAGAGATAAGACCAGAAGTTTTTGAGCTTAGAGATTATTTTGACCTAAAGGGCATGGTTATAATACAAACGGACTTAAAAATAAAAGATAAAGATTATATTTATGCTCCAGAAAATTCTGTTTGCTACACAGGAACTCACGATAATAAAACCATAATGGAATGGTTTGATGATTTAAGTGAAAAAGAAAGAAAAGATATAAGAAAATTTTTTGAAAAACTTAGCATAAAAAATAAAAATATATATGATAATTTCTTTGAATTTGCCATGAAAAGAGATAGTGAATATGTAATATTACCATTACAAGATATCTTGGGTCTAGGAAAAGAGGCAAGAGTTAATACACCAGCAACTTTGGATGAGAAAAATTGGTCCTTTAAATTCACTTCAATGGAAAATTTAAAAGAAAAAGAAGACTTTTTGAAAGAGATCATAGATAAAAATAGGAAATAAATTCGTAATATTATAAATTTGAGATGAGTTATTATCAGCTCAAGTTGCTATTAATATTTAAGGAGAAAAAATGGCAAATTTAAGTTTAAAAAATATAAACAAAATTTATGACAACGGCTTTCATGCTGTTAAAGATTTTAATATGGAAATTGAGGATAAGGAATTTATAATTTTCGTTGGCCCATCTGGTTGTGGAAAATCTACAACTTTAAGAATGATTGCAGGTCTTGAAGATATAAGTTCTGGAGATCTTGAAATTGATGGAAAAAGAATGAATGATGTCCTTCCAAAAGATAGGGACATAGCCATGGTTTTTCAAAACTATGCTCTTTATCCTCATATGACAGTTTATGATAATATGGCATTTTCTTTGAAAATAAAAAAGATGCCAAAGGATGAAATTGACAAAAAAGTAAAAGAAGCTGCAAAAATTTTGGGAATAGAAAGTTTATTAAAAAGAAAACCAAAACAATTATCAGGTGGACAAAGGCAAAGAGTTGCTATGGGACGTGCCATAGTTAGAAATCCAAAAGTATTTTTGATGGATGAACCATTAAGTAACCTTGATGCAAAACTTAGGGTTCAAATGAGAATTGAAATTTCAAAACTTCATCAAAAATTGGGAACAACAATGATCTATGTAACCCACGACCAAACAGAAGCTATGACTTTGGGAACAAGAATTGTTGTAATGAAAGATGGAATAGTTCAACAAATTGACACACCTCAAAACCTTTACGACCATCCAAGAAATTTATTTGTAGCAAGCTTTATCGGCTCTCCACAAATAAATTTAATTGATGTAGAAGTTTTAAAAGAAAATGAAGATGTCTTTGTGAAAAATGATTATCTAAAATTAAAACTTCCAAAAGAAAAAGCAGATCTTCTTAATGAGAAAAATTATATAGGAAAGAAAGTTATTTTTGGAATAAGGCCAGAATCAATTTATGATGAAGAAGAATTTTTGGAAAAAGCAGACAAAGAAGCAATAATAGATGCAAAAGTTAGAGTTTATGAGCTAATGGGAGCAGAAGTTTACTTGTATTTTGATCTTGGAGAAGATCAAATTACAGCAAGAGTAAAACCATCAACACAAGCAAAAGTTGGAGAAAGTACAAAATTTGCCTTTGATATGGAAAAATCTTATATTTTTGATCCAGAAACTTCATTAATTATAGAATAAAAAATAAAAAATGGGCTGTTGCAAAATGAATTAAAATTTTGTATAATCAAAATTCCACAAAAGACAGTTTTTAAAAGCTATACCTTATTTAAAAATTGTCTAAAATTAATTTTTGATTATCAAAAGATAAAAATTCATTTTGCAACAGTTCTTTTTATTGAAAAAATATAAATATTTGGAAATATTTGCTGAAATTTGGTAAAATAATTTCAATTAGATTAAAAATAAAGGAGGTTTTTTGTGGAAAAAAGAAAAAATATTGACCTAACAAAAGAAAATATTAGAAAATCTTTGATAAAATTATCAATCCCCTTGACCTTGACAGCTTTTGTTCAAATCGCCTACACCTTGGTTGATATGATCTGGATTGGAAGACTTGGAGCAAATGCAGTTGCAGCAGTTGGCGTATCATATTTTCTAACTTGGATCGGCGAAGCCCTTTCTTTGATTGCAAAAATTGGCTCAGGAGTTTATGCTTCCCAAGCTTATGGAAGAAAAGACAAAAAACTTTCCGCCTTTATTTTAAATAATGGATACATACAAGGATCTTTTATTGGGATAACTTATGTTTTATTAGTTTTTATTTTTAAAAATACCTTTATTGGTTTTTATAATTTAGGAGATGAGGTTTCAAACCTTGCCAACGCATACTTATCAATAACAGTCTTTGGATATTTTTTTGTGATTTTAAATCCAATTTTCTCCCAAGCCTTTTATTCAATTGGAGAAAGTGTGAGTCCCTTTAAAATAAATACACTTGGACTTGTTTTAAATATAATTCTTGATCCGATTTTTATTTTTGGTTTTGGCATAATTCCTCCAATGGGCATAAAGGGAGCTGCTCTTGCCACAGTTACAGGTCAGGGACTTGTTTTTATAATTTTTATTTTTGTAATGAAAAAAAAGGGAGGACTTATAGGAGAAAGTTTGAGCGAATTTTCTATTTCAGGAAAATGGCAAAGAAGAATTTTCAAATTGGGACTTCCAGTAGCATTTATAAGTGGAATCCACGCTTTAATTACAATAATTTTAAATAAATTGATGGCAAATTTTGGACCAAGACCAGTTGCGGTTTATTCTATAGGAAGTCAACTTGAATCGATTTCTTGGAAAACAACAGAAGGATGTCAAATTGTAATTCAATCTTTGATTGCCCAAAATTATGGGGCAGCTCTTGTAGATAGGGTGAAAAAAGGAGTAAAAGAAAGCTTAAAACTTGTAGGAACAATAGGAATTATGGCAACAATTATTTTATTTGTTTTTAGAAATGATTTATTTAAAATTTTTGTGCCAGAAGATGTAGAAACTATAAATTTAGGAGCAAAATATTTGGCGATACTTTCAACAAGCCAATTTTTGCAATCAATAGAAATAGGCTCTACAGGAATTTTCCAAGGCTTGTCAGATACAAGAACGCCAGCTATAATTTCTGTAATATTAAATGCAGCAAGAATACCCTTATCATTGATTTTTATTCCAATAATGGGAGTCTTGGGAATCTGGTTTTCTATGACAATTTCATCGATTTTAAAAGGATTAATTTCACTTTATTTGCTTAGAAAGAAAATGAAAAAAGATTTAAAATTTGTAGATTTCAGGTGAAATTTTTATGAACAAAAAAAAGGCTTTTGCAAAATTATAAAATAATTAATTTTGCAAGAGCCTTTTTCCTATAAATTTTTAATTTTTCCATATCGATATCTTTTATATTATCAATTACTAGGTCTGCTTGTTTTTTAATTTCTTCCCATTCTTTTTCATTGTAAGGAAAATCTTTTATGCCTACAGTTTTTATTCCAACTTTTTTGGCAGCCTTTATAGCATAGAGGGCATCGTCAAATAAAACTGCATCTTTTGCATCGACCTTGTAATTATCAAGAGCCTTTTGCCAATATTCATCTTCACTTTTTTTATAAGGAAACTTATCCGGCGTTAAGATAAAATCAAACAAATCAAATAGAGAAAGTCTTTTTAAGGCATTTTTCAAATGAAACTTATCGGTTGATGAGCAAATGCACATATCATATCCGTCATTTTTTAATTTTTTTAAGATTTCTCCAGCCCCTTTTTTTGGAAGGAGGTAATTTTTGTAGGCATCATATATTGTTTTTGAAAAATAATTTAAAACTTCTTCTTCACTTTTGTCAGTGCAGACATTTTTATTTAACCATTTAATAGTATCAGAAAAGGCAAGGGCCTCAATTTCTCCCTTATCCTTAGTTGTAAGTTTATAATTATATTCATCTAAAAGCCTATTTATCGGTTCAAACCAGATGTACATAGAATCAAGAATTGTTCCATCACAGTCAAATAATAATTTCATTAAATCTCCTAAAATTTTACTAAGCAAGTTTTATATTTTCTTCTATGAAAGATTTTGGAAAAATTGATTTTAACAAATCCATATAATGATCAAAATTTATGGTTTTATTTAAGCTCATCAGCTCAAGATCAACTCCAAACCATGAAATATTTATATCAGTTTGCCTAAAACCTAGATTTTTATAAAATTTCTTTCTTTTTTTCCTTTGAACAAAATTATCTGCCTCTTTGAGACAAGGTTCAATTTCGATAATTATTGTCTTATTTTCCATCTCATTTAACAATTCAATAGATTTAGAACCAAGACTTAAACCTCTGTATTCATTTTTTATAGCAAAATAATCAATCAAAAGAGTATTATCCTTGTCAGAATCTAAAGTTATAAACATTCCCACAAAATCATCATCAAGCAAAATTGGAATAATTCTTCCAAAACCATTCTCGCAAACTTTAATAATTTCATTCATCGGTTTTCTTTCAGATTTTGGGAAAGCTTCTATATATAAATTTTCAATTTCTTCCAAATAATTTATGTAAGAGTCTGATAAAATTAAATTCATAAAATTCCTTTCATTTTGTCAAATATTATATGAAATAATTATACCAATAAATTAGCTAAAATCAAGCAAATTAGCCAATCATTCCACTTGTGCTATAATAATAAAAAGGAGAAAATCAAAATGAAAATATTATTTGAACTCTATATAACATTTTTTAAAATAGGAGCCTTTACCTTTGGAGGAGGCTATGCTATGCTTCCGCTTTTACAAAGAGAGCTTGTTGACAAAAGAAAACGGATTACAGAAGAAGAAATTTTAGATTATTATGCAATAGGACAAACGACCCCTGGCATAATTGCAGTAAATACATCAACATTTTGCGGAAGAAAAAGAAAAGGAAATTTAGGAGGGCTTGTTGCATCCTTAGGTTTTATAAGTCCATCAATAGTAATTATTACTCTTATAGCAAACTTTTTAAATACTTTTTCCCATATAACTTTGATCCAAAACGCCTTTTCTGGAATTAGAATTGCAGTTTCAGCCTTGGTTTTAAATACAGTAATAAATATGGTCAAAAAAACAGCTAACAGCAAAATTAAAATTTTAATTTTTCTACTAACCCTCATCGCAATTGGAATTTTTTCAATTTCACCAATAATTATTGTTATAGCCTGCGGAATTTTTGGAATAATTTTTGGAGGAAAATATGCTTAGGTTGATGTGGGAATTTTTTAAAACAGGACTTTTTGCAATCGGAGGAGGAATGGCGACTTTTCCTTTCCTACAAAAAATGGCAGAAAATTATGATTGGTTTACAAGTGAAGAATTATTAGATATGATTGCAGTTTCAGAATCAACACCTGGAGCAATAGGCATAAATGTTGCAAGCTTTGCAGGCTACAAGGCCTACGGAATTATTGGAGCAATTCTTGCAACTTTTTCATTAGTAACGCCTGCAATAATAATAATTTTAATAATAGCAAGATCCCTAGATAAATTCAAAACATCGGTAGTAGTAAAAAACGCCTTTGAATATATAAGACCATCAACAGCAGGTCTAATTTTGGGAGCTATGCTAAATGTGATGATAATTTCCTTATTTAATGTAAAATTATATGAAAAAACAGGAAATTTCCTAGATTTATTTCAAATAATTCAATTGATTTTATTTATAGGATTTTTATTTTTACTAAGAAAATACAAAAAAATCCATCCTCTATTAATAATAGGGATGGGCGCTTTGTTTGGAATTATTTTTAAATTGTAAAATTGCATTAAAAAAGCAGGAGTGGACCCTCCTGCTTTTTACTTTTATTTAACTTTAAATCAATTAAAAACTTGTAGGCAAAATCATTCCGAAATAAGCTCTCCACCTGTATTTTAAAATTATTTTCATAAAATCACCTAAAAGTTTGGAGTCCTTATTGTCATAAAGGGCATCTCTTAAATATGGATAGAGCTTATATGAGGCATAGTTTATATTTGTCTTATTATTTGACAAGTCTTTATATTGGTTTAAAATTTCTTTTCTACAAGATTCAGTTAAATCTAAATTTTTATCATTGTAAATTTCATGAAGTTTTTCCATAAAAAATTTTTGTTTTTCTTTTCTTCTCATAAATCTACCTCCAATTTGTATGGTACAATAGGTCATTTTATTTGTAAATGGTTAGATGCCGATGAAAAATGTGAAACTTGCCAAATAAAAAAGCAGGAGTTGCCGCTCCTGCTTTTTTTTTGATCGATTTTATTTTTCATATCTCTTAGTACTTTCATTATACTAAAAGTTAAGAAAAAAGCAAGAAGTCTTACTTTTTTCTTAAAAAATATATTATTTTTTTCTCACACTAATTTTGTGAACTTCTCCAATTATTAATGGAATAAAGGCTAGAATCAAAATTATTATCCATTCCCATGTTATAAATTCTAGTTCAAATAAAAATCTTAAAGGTCCTACATACATTACTAATAAAAGTAGGGCAAAAGAAAAAATATTTGCCTTTATTAATTGTTTGTTTGAGCCTATTTTTAATTCTTTTAAGGTATATTTTGTACTTCTTACTGAAAATGCTCTTAAAAGTTCGCTTGTAATTAAAGTTGCAAAAACTATTGTATGAGCTCCTTTTATATTTTCTGGAAAAATTAATTTTAATCCGATTATATAAGAAATCAAAACTGAAAGTGTAATTGCTATTGATTGAACGATTAATGAATTTCTCAAATCTCCAGAAATTATTGATTTTTTTGGATCTCTTGGCTTTCTTTCCATTATATCTTTTTCTCCAGGTTCAACGCCAAGGGCAAGGGCTGGGAAAGCATCTGTTACTAGATTTAACCAGAGTAGTTGAATTGGTGTAAGTGGAGAAGGTAGACCGAATAGAATTGACAAAAATACAATCAAAACTTCTGCGATATTACATGATAGTAGGAAGGAAACAAATTTTTTAATATTTGAAAAAATAATTCTTCCTTCTTCAACTGCATTTACAATTGTTGCAAAATTATCATCAACTAAAATCATATTTGCTGTATTTTTTGCAACATCAGTACCTGTAATGCCCATAGAAATTCCTATGTCAGCATTTTTTATTGCTGGAGCATCGTTTACTCCATCTCCTGTCATAGCAACTATTTCGCCATTTTCTTGTAGGGCTTTTACAAGTTGAACTTTATTTTGTGGAGATACTCTTGCAAAAACTCTTTTTTCTTTGGCGATTTTTCTGATTTCTTCATCTGTCATATTATTTAATTCTTTTCCTTCGATTGCTTGGTCTTTTGAATCTGCAATTCCTAAATCTCTTGCTATTGCGAAGGCTGTTTCTAAATAATCTCCAGTAATCATAATAACATCAATTCCTGATGAATGGCATTCTGCTACTGCTTTTTTTGCTTCTGGTCTTGGTGGATCTATCATTCCGGTAAGTCCAACAAATACCATTTCTCTTTCTATATTTTCACTTGTTAAATCTTCATTTTTTATTGAATCAAATTCTCTAAAGGCATAGCCCATTACACGAAGAGCTTGTTTGGCAAGATTTTTATTTTCATCCATTGCCTTTTTCTTTAATTCTTCTGTAAAATCTACAATTTCTCCATTTAATAAAATTTTTGAAGAATTTGAAATAATTATATCAGGAGCTCCCTTTGTCATTGACCTATAATTTTCTTCAATATTATGGAAGGTTGTCATCATTTTTCTATCAGAATCAAAAGGAATTTCTTCAATTCTTGGATGTTTTTCTTCCAAATCTTCTTGAACGATTCCCCACTTTTCAGAAAGTGTAAGCATAGCTCCTTCTGTTGGATCGCCTATTATCTTATATTGGTCATCTTCACGAGTTAGGTCTGCGTCATTGCACAAACTTGAAATTTTCATTAAAAGTTTTATATTTTCATTATCTTCAATTTTTTCATCATCAAGTTTTATGTGTCCTTTTGGATTGTATCCGCTTCCTTCAACGTCATATTCTTTTTCATTTGTCCATATTTTTGTAATGGTCATTTCATTTTGTGTTAAAGTTCCAGTTTTATCTGAACAAATTGTTGTTGTTGCTCCAAGAGTTTCTACAGAAACCAAAGATTTTACAATAGCTTTTCTTTCTGCCATCCTATTCATTCCGATTGATAAAACAATGGTAACAACTGCTGTAAGTCCTTCAGGAATTGCTGCAACTGCAAGAGAAACTGCAACCATTAAATTTTCTAATAGGGAATCGCCGGTTCTAAAATATCCAACAACAAATACGATTATACAAACTATAATAACAAGGATTGCCAAAAGTTTTGATAATTTATTTAATTGTTTTTGTAAAGGTGTATCCTTATCTTCAACTTGGTGAAGACTTGATGCGATTTTTCCTATTTCTGAATCAGATCCAGTTTTAGTTACAATTCCTTTTCCACGACCGTAAGTTACAATTGTTGATGAAAAAGCAAAATTTTTCCTATCGCCAATGCCTACTTCGCTTTCGTAAATAGCTTCAGAATCTTTTTCTGTAGCAACAGATTCTCCTGTTAGAGAAGATTCGTCGATTTTTAAATTTGATGATTCTAATAAACGCATATCAGCTGGAACAATATCTCCAGTTTCAATTACAACTATATCTCCAACAACAATATCTTCTGCCTTTAATTTTATTTTTTTCCATCACGAATTACACTTGCCTCGGGTGAGGACATTTTTTTTAAAGCCTCAACAGAATCTTCAGCTTTTCCTTCTTGAATAATTGACATAATAGCATTGATTATAACTATGGCAATAATTATAAAACATTCAATTTTATCACCAGTAAAGGCTGAAACAATTGATGCTATTATCAATAAAATAACCATAGGGTCAAGAATTTGTTCGGCGATTTTTTTGCCAAGGGATTTTTTCTCCTTGGATTCAATTTTATTTGGGCCATTTTCTTCAAGACGTTTAATGGCAATATCGTTTGATAAACCTCTTGCACTATCAGAATCAAGTTTTTTTACGATTTCATTTTTTTGACCTAAATAGTCCACTCCTACCTCCTTAAAATTTTAAATTTTTATTTTTTCTTTACAAAAAGAAAAGACTTCTGGCATAAGCCAAAAGTCTTGCTACCAAATGGTTTATCCAACCGGGTTAAACCGTAATGACGATTGAATAATTAAGCTACTCCCTCTTGTTGATATAATTATATATCAAATATTAAAAAAATCAATTTTAATTGCTAGATGCAGCTGCTGCATCGTCCCTATCTTTCATTTCATTTACACAAAGACAAAGAGCAATCAAAAGCAAAGTAAAATCTTCATTATAAATCGTAAGCTCGTATTGGTCGGTAAGGGCAAAAAATTTCTTGTTCATTTCAGCGATCAAATTATTTTTATAATAAACCTCAAAATCGTGATCCATTATAGATCCCTTTAGTGAAAAATTTTCGCCTTGGTAATTGATTTCGACCTTTCTTTTTAAAAAAGATAATTTTTGATTGATTTCCATATGACTTCCATCATAAAAATCTACATAATAAGTTTGGAGGAAAGAAAATATTTTTTTGGAAATATTAAATAAAACATTTCCTTGCATATCTTTTAATTTTGCCTGATAGCCTACAAATTTAAAATCTTGGTCAAAAAAATAAGCTTCATTTCCATTTTCATCTAAAATTGGATACTTATCTGTAATTTTAAAAAATTTTTCTTTAAAATAATATTTTTTCATAAAAGCTCCTCATATTTTTTAAAATTATACCCAAAATTTTTTTAAAATAATAGATTTTTTTTATGGTTTCGCTTTGGTTTTTTCTTTATTATTGACTTTTATTTTCTAGGGTATAATATTAGATGAGATATGCCTTTGGAATTACTGGAGGCCTTAAATTTATTTTTATTATAACAAAGGAAAGAATATGAGAAATATTAGAAAAAATTATTTGGAGAAATTGTCTGATAAGATTACTTCAAATCCTCCCTTATATTTAACTTTGGGTTTTGCAATTTTAATTATTGTAGGAGGATGTATTTTATCTTTGCCAATTTTTACAAGAAGTGGAAAGTCTACAAATCTGATTGATGCAATTTTTGTAGCGGCATCGGCATCTTGTGTTACAGGTCTTACTACTGTAAATACTGCAGAGCATTGGAATACTTGCGGACATATTTTGATTTTATTTTTAATCCAAATTGGTGGACTTGGTGTTATGACTTTGGCAACACTTTTTCCCTTACTTTTGAGAAAAAAAATTGGATTAAAATCAAGGCAAATTTTAAAGGAGCAACTAAATATTAGCACCCTTAAAGGAATTATGAAATTATTTAGATATGTTTTAGTTTTTACTTTCTTGGTGGAATTTTTTGGAGCTTTTTTATTGTCTTTTCGTTTTGTGCCAATTTTTGGCTTTGTAAAAGGATGGTGGTATTCAATATTCCATTCAATTTCAGCTTTTTGTAATGCGGGATTTGATCTTTTGGGAGATTCAATTTATCCTTATAGAAATGATAAATTAGTAAATTTAACCCTTATGAGTCTAATTGTAGTTGGTGGACTTGGTTTTATGGTTACAGCTGAAATCTTTAGAAAAAGATCTTTTAAAAAATTATCAACTCACGCTAAATTAGTTTTGATAATAAGTGCATTTCTTATTGTCATAGGAACTCTTGCTTTTTATTTAATTGAAAGACAAGTTGGTGGAGTTTTGTACCAAGAAGGAATAAAAAATTCTATAATGCAATCAGCCTTTCAATCAATTTCTGCAAGGACTGCTGGATTTTATTCTGTAAAATTAAATCAAATGTATGATACAAGTGTTTTATTATTGATAGTTTTGATGGTTATAGGTGGCTCTCCAGGCTCAACTGCTGGTGGATTAAAAACTACAACTTTTGGTGTTTTAGTCTTATCAACAATTTCAATTTTTAAAGAAGAAGATGAAGTAACAATTTTTAATAAACATATTGATTCAAAAACTATTAGAAAGGCTCTTGCCATCATAATGGTTTATATGGGACTTATATTTTTAGTGATTTTTATTTTGTCCTTGAGCGAAAATTTTAAAGTAATTGATATTTCTTACGAAGTTGCATCAGCTTTTGGAACAGTTGGAGCAAGTAGGGGAATTACTGAAGATTTTTCAAATCTTGGAAAAATTTTGATAACTATAAGTATGTATTTGGGAAGAATTGGACCTATGACTATGGCTTATTCAATTGGACTTAAATCAACTACAAAATATATAAGATATCCAGAAGCAAATATTAGTATAGGTTAGGAGAAAAAAATGATAAAAAATGTAATAGTTTTAGGACTTGGAAGATTTGGAGAAAGAGTTGCAACAAAACTTTTTGAAGATGGCATTGAGGTTATGGCAGTCGATAAAGATTATGATTTAGTTCAAAATATTTCTGATAAAGTAACAAGTGCTGTTCAATGCGATATAGCAAATGATAATGCCCTTGAAGAATTGGGTATGGGAAATTTTGATGTGGCAGTAATTGCAACAGGAGAAAGTCTTGAAGCATCTATGGCAGCAACGCTTTTTGCAAAAGATCATAATGTAGAAAAAATTATAGCCAAAGCAACTTCAAAAAACCATGCAAGAATTTTGAAAAAAATCGGAGCAGACCAAATAATTTTCCCGGAAATAGATATGGGCGAAAAACTTGCAAGAAGTATTGCAGGATCAAATCTTCTTCAATTTTTCCATTTTTCTGATGAGTATTCTATGTTAGAGTTAAAAGCCTTCAAAGATATTATTGGAAAAACATTAATAGAAATAGATTTTAGAAAAAAATATAAAATGATGGTTATAGCTTATAAAAGAGACGGAGAATTGGTAATAAATCCTGATGCAAATTGGAAAATAAGAAAAGAAGATACCTTAGTTTTGCTTGGCGATAGTGAGCATGCAGAAAAACTTCAAAAAGAAGTTGATAAGTATAAATAAAAAAATCAAAAAAATGGGAAAACGAAAATTTATCTTATAAGCATTGAAATTAAAAGGATGTAAAAAAATCGAAAAAAAGTTTGCATTTTTAAAAAAACGTGCTATAATAATATTAGCTAGTAAATAGCTAGGTTTTTCATTATTAATTCCTTATAGTTTTCCCTATAGAAAACTAGGACTAACTTATTCTTTTCTATATTATAAAAAGACCCAAAAGGGTCTTTTTATTTTTGCAAAAATCTCCCAAGAATTCATTTAATTTTTTTTACAAATAAAAATCAAGAGATCTCTTTTATTATTTTTATATTTTAATTTTCTTGTATTTTATTTTTTTATCATAATTTCTTTAATTATTTGAAATAAAATATCCCTATAGTATATTGAAAAAAATAAAAGGAGAAAATTATGTTTTATTTTGATAGGACTTATGTATTAGTCTTGATAGGATTTCTTATAAGTAGTTTGGCTCAAGCTAATATTCAAAGAAAATTTGATAAATATAAAAAAATAAAAACTCAAAAATCTATAACGGGTTTTGATGCGGCAAGATATATTTTAAGTACAAATTCTTATAATGACATATCAATCAAAAAAATAAGGGGATCCTTGTCTGATTATTTTAATCCTATTAGTAAGGAAATTGCCTTATCGGAAACTTCTATGACTGACACTTCAATTGCATCTCTTGCGGTTGCAGCTCACGAGTGTGGACATGTTATTCAATACAAAGAAGGATATATTCCTCTTAGGATTAAATCCTATATAGTTCCTGCTGTAAATCTTGGATCAAAATTATCTTTTCCTATGATTTTGTTGGGAATTTTTCTTTCAATGGGAAAATTAATTAGTATTGGAATTTTATTATTTTCTTTTGTATTGATTTTTCAAATTATAACTCTTCCTGTAGAATTTGATGCATCAAAAAGAGCTTTAAGGGTTTTAAAAGAATCTGGTATGCTTGTTGGAGTTGAAAATGATTATGCAAAAGATATGCTAAAATCTGCAGCCTTAACTTATGTTGCAGCAACAATTTCTACTGCACTTCAATTTTTAAGACTTTGGATTTTATTTGGAAATAGACGAGATGATTAAAGTAAAAACAAGGATAGAATATTTTGAAAATTTTAAAATATTTTGCCTTGTTTTTTTATTTTGAAATTTTCATTAATCTTATCATTCTTGAATCTATAGTAATTTAGTGTACAATAAAAATAAGATTCATTAGAGAATCTTTATTTATTATATTAAAGGTCAGAGAAAGTCAAAGAAATCGAGGTAAATCTATGGCAGGACTAACGTCTGATATAGAAAAATTTTTAAAAACTCTTTTGGAAGATACTCAAGATGGTTTTGTTGAAATCGGGAGAAATGATTTGGCAACAAGGTTTGAGTGTTCTCCTAGCCAAATTAATTATGTGCTTTCAACAAGATTTACCCCTTATAACGGATATCTTATCGAAAGCAAAAGAGGCGGCAACGGTTTTATAAGAATTATTACTATAGTTGAAGATGAAGATGATTATATAAAATATATTATTAAAAATTTAGATAAAGAATTAACTGAAGAAAGGGCGAAAAGTTTTTTTACAGAATTATTTAACAAGGGCTATATGGACGAAAAAGAATTGGGAATTTCAGTTTATGCTATCCTTGATAAGTCCCTTATGAATGTAGAAAAAAATAAGAGAAATTTAGTAAGGCATGATATAGTAAAAAATATTTTACTTAGCTTTCTAATAAGGAGTTAAATATGAAGTGCGATAGGTGCGATAATGAAGCAGATGTAACTGTAAAAGCAATTATAAATGGAATAGAACATAATTTTCACTTATGCAATTCTTGTATGGAAAAATTATCCAAGACAGATTCAAGTTTTCTTTTTGATGGAAATGAGAAGAATATTGATATAAATGATTTTGATTGGAAAAGTTTAGTTGAAAAATTTGTTCCAAGCCTTGATCAAATTATTGATTCTTATTATGATTATAAAATTTCCAAAAATAATTATGCTTATGATTATTTTTCATCATTAAAAGAAGAAACTTGTCCAAAATGTGGAAATACTTTTACAAATATAAAAACGGGTGTTTTTGGATGCCCATATTGCTATGAAATTGACAAAAAACTTACTGGAGAAATTTTAAAGGCTGTAAATAATTTGAAAAAATATGATGGAAAATTTCCGAAAAAACACAGAGATTTCAGAGAAGTGGCAATAAAAATTAAAAGTTTGCAAGAACAGTTGCAAAAATCAGTTGAAATAGAAGATTTTGAGAAAGCTCAAGATCTAAAAGAAAAAATAGATGAATTGAATATGAAGGTGAGAAATTGATAGATTATTACAAGGACATAATACTTGAAAATAACTTATCTTTGAAAAGAAATATTGAAGGATACAATTTTCCTATTACCCTTTGTGAAAAAGATTCTCTTGAAATTATTGAAAAATTTAGGGAGATTTATGGGGATGAATTGATACTTCTTGATGAGATAGATGAAAATACTTTAAATAAACTTATAAATGCAGGGATAATTTCTTCTGATTCTAAAAATAAGGAAGCTGTAGTTGGTCTTGTTTTTAAAGATGATTATACACTTGTTATAAATGATAGTGATCATATTTCCATAAATATTTCAAATTTTGGGGAAGATATAAAGCTTGCCTATGAAAAGGCTATGGAAGTTGAAGAGGAATTGGATAAAAAATTTGAATTTTCATTTTCTCTTAAATATGGCTATCTTACAAGTTTTGGGAGAAATTCTGGAAATGGAGTTGAAATAAGGTTGAAATTATTTTTATTTGGGCTTTTGGATAACACTCAAGCCTACCTAACTTTAAAATCAAGCCTTGCTCATGATGGAATTTATCTAACAAGATTTGTTCCAGAATATTATAAATCCTATGATGATGATATTTATATCTTAAAAAATTTCGGAAATTATAGGGATAAAATGGACGAATACTTGGAAAATTTTGAAGAAAATCTTGATATAATTATAAGAAATGAGAGAAGATTTAGGAGAGATTTTCAAAGTTTAAATGGATTAAATGATGATGATATAAAAGATTCGATAAAAATTTTGGAAAATAATTTGGAAAGTAAAAATCTAAAGACTTTAACTAGTATGGTAAATTGTCTTTATGATTTGAAAAAATATAATATTTTAGGTTTTAGGACAAAATTATCAAATCAAGAAATTGATTATTTGATTTTTAATATTACAAAGGATAAGTACAAGGGTAATCGTGATAGTGAAAGATATGAATTTTTCAATTCATATATGGAGGCTAGATAATGGAAAATAATAAATTAAATAGGCTGACAGGTCAAGCCAGGAGGGAATCTTATTCTCTTAGCCATGATTATATAGGTGTAGAACATTTGCTTTTGGCGCTTATGAAAACAGGTTCTCTTGCTACAAAGGCTTTGGAAGAAGCTGGTGCAAATTACGAACTTTTAAGATCGATTGTAATAAATAATATCGGCAAGGGATCTGCTGTAAGACCTGCAAAAGAATATTCTGATAAAGTAAGACAAATTTTAGATAGGGCAAGAGTTTTTGCACAAAAAAGAAAAAAAGTTTCTGCAAGCGAGGAAGATGTTTTGCTTGCAATTTTAAATGATGATGATTCATTTACAAATTTAATGTTTATGCTATCAGGTTTGGACAAAAAAATTATTAGAGATAAGCTAATTCGTTTGCAAAATGAGGAAAAATCATCAAATTCAACCAATAATTTGGGAGAAAATTTAAAAAAATTTGCCAAAAACCTAAATGAAATGGCAGAGGCTGGAAAAATTGATCCTCTTATTGGAAGAGAAGAAGAAGTTGAAAGAATTATACAAATTCTTCTAAGAAGAACAAAAAATAATCCGATCCTAATTGGAGATCCAGGAGTTGGAAAAACGGCAATAATTGAAGGACTTGCTCAAAGAATTGTTGAAGGAAAAATTCCTCTTGTTATGAAGGGAAAAACTATCGTTGCCCTTGATCTTGCAAGTATGATTGCAGGAACAAAATATCGTGGAGATTTTGAAGATAGGCTTAAAAAATTATTTGAAGAGCTTGAAGATAGAGAAGATGTAATTTTATTTATCGACGAATTTCATATGGTTTTGGGAGCTGGAGCAAGCGAAGGTTCTATGGATGCGGCAAATATTTTAAAACCAATTTTGGCAAAAGGCGATATTCAAATTATCGGTGCAACAACCATTGATGAATATAGAAAACACGTTGAAAAAGACCAAGCCTTAACTAGAAGAATGCAACCAGTTTATGTTGAAGAGCCAAATAAAGAAGACACAATAAAAATAATTGAAGGATTAAAAGATAAGTACGAAGACCACCACAAGGTGGAAATTACAGATGATGCCATAAAGGCTGCCGTATACTTATCACAAAGATATATACAAGATAGGTTCTTGCCAGATAAGGCGATTGATGTAATCGATGAGGCTTGTTCAAAAGAAAGAATAAAAAATTACAAGGAAAATAAGGACCAAGTTTCAAATAAGGAAATTCTAAATAAGCTTTTTGAAGAAAAAAATCAGGCTATAAATGAGCAAAATTTTGAAAAAGCTGCAAGCCTAAGAGATAAAATAAATGAAACAAGAGAAAAATTCGAAAAAGAAAAAGAAGAAAAGAAAATGGATTTAAAAATTTCCTTTGATGAAGTTGCAAAAATTGTTTCATCATGGTCAAAAGTTCCAATAACAAAATTAACAGAAGATGAAAAGCAAAAATATATGGATCTTGATATTGATCTTAAAAAAGAAGTTATAGGTCAAGATAAGGCGATTGATTCAGTTTCTCAAGCCATAAAAAGAGCAAGAGTTGGCTTAAAAGATCCAAAAAAACCAATAGGTTCATTTATTTTTGTAGGACCAACAGGAGTTGGTAAAACATATCTTGCAAAATCTTTGGCAAAAAATTTATTTGGAGATGTGGACAATTTAATAAGAATGGATATGAGTGAATATATGGAAAAATTTGCTGTATCAAGACTTGTTGGATCTCCTCCAGGATATGTTGGCTATGAAGAAGGCGGACAACTTACAGAAGCTGTGAGAAAACATCCATATTCTGTAATTTTATTTGACGAGATTGAAAAAGCTCACCCAGATATTTTCAATCTGCTTTTACAAATTTTGGATGATGGACGTTTGACAGACGGCCAAGGAAGAACTGTTGATTTTAAAAATACAATAATAATTATGACCAGCAATGTCGGAGTTTCATCTTTAAAACAAAATGCAAAAATCGGATTTGGAACAGGAGATGTTGAAAAAGAAATTGATGATTCAAATAAAGAAATCATAAATAAGGCTATAAAAAATGCCTTTGCTCCAGAATTTTTAAACAGACTTGACGATATAATTATGTTTAATTCACTTGATAAGGATGCAATCAAGGAAATTACAAAAATTATCTTAGATAAAACAAAACAAAGGCTAGAAAATCTTGGAATAGAAATAAATTATAATAAGAGAGTTGTTGATCTATTATCAGAAGGTGGATTTTCGAAAGAATATGGAGCAAGGCCGCTTGAACGTCATATTACAAATAAAATCGACAACCAATTGGCAGAAGAAATTTTGCAAGGAAAATTATCAAAAGATATGGTAATAAATCTTACAGTAAAAGAAGGAAAAATAAATTTTTCAAATAAAAAAGAAAAAATAAAGGAAAAAACGGAAGTTTTAGTATAAAAAAAGGGGACTGTTGTACAATGATTTTATCCATTGTCCAAAAGTCCCTTTTTATTTCTAAATTTATCAAATTCTAATCTTCCTTGTAAACTTCTCTGATAGCTTTTTTCAAATCTTCAAAATAATCGGAAATTTCAAGTTTTTCCATAGTTAATTTGACTTCTCTTTCGATTTTTATATTTTCCTTGCTACCATTTTCGTGGGGCAGGTCTTTTTCAAATTCATTTAAGTAAGAAATTATCAAATTTTCGATTATTTCTTTGGATTTTTCATCATATTTAAAACCATAATCTTTCATTTGCTCATCTAGCAAATTTTCTCCGTTTTTTTCAACGAAATCTTTGGCATAAAGTTTTAAATCATCAAAGGAATTTCCCATTAAATCATTTACAAGTTTTAGGTCATTTATGGCGTAATAAAGACTTGATGAGCTATCACAAATTGCCAACAATTGAGTTTTGTATACACTTTTTTCCTTGTAACCCTCGCTATTTTTTTTGGGTAAATTTGCCTTTATACTCTTTTCATTTTTTTTCATTTTTTCCAAGTCTTTGCTGAAAATGAAATATAGGTTGTTGGCATATTCTACACATTCTTCCATAAGATAGGTGCGAGTTTTTTCTAAATTTTCATTATTTTTTTTATAAATTTTATGGGCGTAGGTCTTTTTAAAAATATCATTTGCCATAGAAGGTCTATATTTTTCTATTATGTAGTCTTTTTTTTCTTGGGGATTGTACATAATGAAAGCATCTTTTTTTATTTCTTCGTCAGAAAAATTTTTTCCATTTTTTATGATATTACATCCTACAAATATAGAAAATAGACTTATAAGAAGTAATAGTTTAATTTTTATCTTCATTAAATCTCCTTAATAACCTCCTTTAGAAAACATTTGCACAATATATAGGTATTTTATCAAAAAAACATTTATAAATCAATTTAATCTATATTTGAAATATTAATTTTAGTAAAGTTATAAAATCACATTGAATTTAAGTGAAATTTTTAAATTTAAAATGGGCTTTTACAAAATATAAGATTCTGTAAAAGCCCGATTTTTATACTTTATTTTTTCTTAACTTTTTATATAAAACAAAGATTAACATTCCTATTATTGCATTTACAACAATTGCTCCACCGGGTTTTATATCGAATTGATAACTTAGAATAATACCAAGCATCATATAGATTACGCCGAGTGTAATTGTTATAAAAAATGTTTGTTTATAACTTTTAGCAATAATTAAGGCTGTTGCTACTGGTAAAACTATTAAGCTTGTAACCATTAAAGCTCCGATTATTTTTACAGACAAGGCTATAGTTATGGCTGCAAGGAGAGTAAAAGATGCATCAAGTCTTTTTACTTTTACTCCAGAAAGCCTAGCTGTATTTGGATCTATCGCTATAGCTAAAAGAGATGAATATCTTGAAATTGATAATATTAAAACCAAAATAAAGGCAATACTTGTATTTACTATATCTCTATCTGTAACTGATGAAATTGATCCGAAAAGGTAAGATTCAAAAGAATTTCCACCTGGAGCAAAATCTGAAAGAATGGCTGCAATTCCTAAACCAGTACTCATAATAACTGCTGTTGCCATATCTCCATATTGGGGAAGTTTTTTTCTTATAAGTTCTATCAAAAAGGCAGCTACAATACAAACAATTGACGATCCCAAAAGAGGATCAAAACCTAATATTAATCCCATTCCAACTCCAGCAAGAGCTGTGTGAGATAGGGCATCACCTATCATGGAAGTTTTTCTATTTACCATTACAATTCCTATTATAGGAATCATAATAGAAAGTAAAAATCCCAAAATAAGCGCCTTTCTCATAAAAGCAAATTCTAGCATTTTTTCAAACTCCCTTCTATCATTTCATATTTTGTCATTTTAATATTTAAAGATTCCATTTCTTTTAATTCGTGAGTAACCATAATTATAGTTACATTAAATTTTTTTGAAAGAAAATCTATTGTTTCAAAAAAATGGTCCTTAGAATACTTATCAACTCCTGCTGTCGGTTCATCAAGAATTAAAATTTTTGGATCATTTATCATAGCTTTTGAAATCATCGCCCTTTGAGCAAGACCTCCCGACAATTCATTTACAGGAGTGTTGATATAATTTTCCATACCCATTTTTTTTAGTATATCTTTTGCTTTTTGGTAATGATTTTTCTTGGGGATTTTAATAAGACCAAATTCTTCATAAAGATTTAATGAAACTAGTTCAAGGCAAGTTATAGGAAAGGCAATTTTATTTACTATATTTATTTGTGGGACATAGCCAATGTCTTTAAAAGAAACATAATCTTCAATATTTTTGCCAAGAATTTTAATTTCTCCACTATTATTTTTTAATTCTCCAAGCATAAGTTTTATTAAAGTTGATTTACCTGAACCATTTCCACCAAGAATTACCGTAAATTCACCGACATCAACATTCAAATTGCAATTTTTTAAAACAGGAATTTGTGAATAAGAAAAATTCAAATTATTTATTGACACTGCTTTCATTATTTTCCTCCTCGGTCATAGATTTGTAGAGATTTTCAAGATTCATTTCCATAAGATCAATATAATTAAGTTTACCTTTCTCCTGTTCCTTATTAACATATTCCATAGAAGCAAGAGGAGAGATTTTTCCACCAATTTCTTCAGCCAAAGCCTGAGCTTGTTTTGGATTTTGTCCATATTCATAAAAAACTGTGGAAATATTTTTGCTTTCAGAAAAGTCTATGGCTTTTTTTATAGTTTTAAGGCTAGGATTTTCTAAACTTGTTAGACCTTGAAGTGGATATTGAAACAAATCAAAATCTCTTGCAACATAAGCATAGGCATAATGAACTACTAAGAAATTTCTCTTATTTTTATCGATTTTTGAAAATTTTTCTTTATATTTTGCATCAATATCAGTAAGTTTATCAACATACTTTAATTTATTTTTCTTATAAATTCTTTCATTTTTCGGATATTTTTCGGTTAATTTTTCATTGATAGCATTCAAATATTTTTTTGCATTGGTAATGGATAACCATGAGTGGGGATCATAAGTTATTTTATCAAATCCAGAAGATGAACCCTCCATCAAAGGCTCTTCCTTTTTTTCATCTTTTAAAAATTTACCATCACTTCCAACCAAATTATATGGAAGAAGATCTTCACTTATCCTGTCGCTTATAAAAATATAATCTCCATCTTTTGGAATATTAAAGAAAACCTCTCCAGATTCATGTCCCATCTCAAGACCATAAACCTTTCCTTCTTCAAGATCGAAAGTTTCTTTTTGATGAATTAACTCTCCTTTTTGGCTCATTATATCTTTACATTTTTTTACCAAATTTTCTCCACGAGTACCATCATCTTTTATAAAGGCAACCCTCATCATATCTTCATGAGTGTGACCAAAATCAAATTTATTTTTTCCTTTTTTCAAATTCACTTTAGACATATATTGAAAATCACCAATAGCTGCCGCTCCCTTATAAGTAATAAGATCAACAGAATCAGATAATTTTAAAATATCAAGATTTGGTAAATTTTCCTTAACCTTATCAAGCCAAGGTTCCATATTAGCGCCATTTACAACCAAAAGATCACACTTTGCTAGCTTTTTCATATCCTTAGGACTTGGCTCCCAAAGGTGAGGTTGCTTATCAAGGGGCATAAAAGATTCTACATCTATCGTGTCATCACCAATCATTTTTGTCATTTCATAAACAGGATAAAAAGAAGTATAAACCAAAGGTTTATCAGAAGAGTGCTCATTCTTATTTGCACAAGAGCTAAAGAGAAAAAGTAAGAAAACAAAAAAACTTATATATCTTTTTTTCATTCTTCCTCCTTAGAAAGAGGGTTGAAAAATTTCAACCCACATAAATTATTCAGTAATTTCATCAATTATTTGTGCATCAGTTGTGTTTGGTTTTACAAAAGTAGGGAACCATCCTTCATCTTTTAATAATTTATCCTTGTCATCACCATATCTCATATGGAAATGTGTTAGACTTTCTTCTCCATGAATTGGCATCATAAGAATAAATTTATAAGGTGCATCATCATTTTTAGCTTCAAAAATATCCCATTCTAATTTATGACCACCATGTTCAACTTCTTGTTTTCCAACATATTTATATTCGCTCTCACTGATAACGTCACCTTTTTTATCTGGAAAATCTTTTAAGAATTTTATTTTATTATCTTTTATTTCAAGACCACCAAAATCACATTTTCTTTTCTTTAAATAATTTTCCTTAGCTTCTTTTTCATCAACTTTTTCTTTTTCAGCTAAGGTTTTAAAAGCACTTTGAACTTCATCTTTGTCAAGATATCCGCCCATATTATTCCATTCACCTTCCCAATCAGCAAGGCTTACTTCGCTAGATTTTTCCTTATCAGCATCAGAAGAATCATTGCTCTTATTAGAAGCATCATCTTTTTTCATTTCTTGAGAAACATTTGTACTAGAAGGCTCATCATTTTTTTGATCCTTTTGACAAGCTGTCAACATAAGTCCCAAAGATAAAAGGGCAACTAAACTAAGTGATTTTTTATTTTTCATTTCATTCTCCTTATTATTTAATTTATAAATTTGTATTTTAGTTAATTAACTATCGACAAATAAATGATAACAATAAAAAAACAAATGTCAAGAATGATTTGCATTATCATTTAAAGTTTTTAAAAATGTTATCTTTAAGAAGAGATTTAAAAAAATATATTTTAAAACATAGGTTAAAAAATAAAAATTTAAAATGAAATAGAATGGGAAAATATTTAGTTAATAAGATAATGATGTAAAATTTTAAATATAAATTTTAAACTTCTCCTTGGAAAATTTTGAAAAAATTATGGTATTTAATAAGATTTAAGATATAAAAGGTTAGAGTTTGTAGAAATTTTCAAAAAATATCTTGTTTAATAGAATATTTTAAATTTTTAATGGAAATTTTTGAAAATAAAGACTATGAAAGTTTGAAGAAAAAGTTATGGATTTTAAAAAAGTTGAGATATGAGAGATTTTATAATATGATTGTTCTTAATAAAAAATAAAAATCTTGCAAAAATTAAATTTTGCAAGATTTTTCCATTTTTAATAATTCTTTTTTTAAATCAAGACCATAGAAAAATCCACCTAGATTGTTTTTCCCAAGGACTCTGTGGCAGGGAATCCTAAATAAAATAGGATTTTTCCCACAAGCTGTTCCTATTGCTTGGTAGGCCTTTGAATTTATTTTTTCGCCGATTTCTTTGTAGCTTATAGTTTTTCCATAGGGAATTTTTTCGATTTCTTTCCATACTTTTTTTTGAAAATCTGTTCCTTGAGGGGCAATTTCGAAAGAAAATTTTTTTAATTTTCCATCAAGAAATTTAGAAACCTCTTCAAAGGCAAGGTCAGAAATAGGTGATTTTTCGCTAAATTGTTCTTTTTCAACAATTCTTATTGCTTGAATTTTTTCTTGGTATTTTATTTCAAAAATAAATTCATTTTTTTTGTAATAGGCTTTCATTATTTTACTTGTTCTCTAAAGGTGTCGATTGTTTTGTTATTTACAAGCAAGTAAATTCTTGTTATGTTTTTTTCTACATTTTTCTCTCCAGAAATATCAAGCCATTCATTTACCTTATCACTCATTTGAGATCTTTTCCTAAGTGGGAGATATAAAGAAAATTTTTCTTGGAAAGAATGGTCATCGTCATTATTGACTGCAAAACCATATGGAAGATCAGTATATTTTACTTTTATTTCTTTTCCGTCAATATTTTTTACTTCTTCGGTATTTACTGGACTTGTAATTTCTGCCTTATCAAGTCTTAAAATATAGGCAGTGTCATTTACCTTAGAATCAATAGAAAATTTTCCATTAAATTCACAAATGGAAACAGAATCAGAATCGTAATCTTCATATTTTGCAGTGAAATTACCATTTTCTGAAAAATTCAAAACAGTTTGCCATCCGCCAGCTCCTGAAGAAAAAACAAATTCTTTTCCCTTTAAGTCCTTTAAAATATGGGGATAATTTTTGGACTTATCGGAAGTATCAGGATTTTTAAAACTTACATAGGCTTTTTTGCCAGAAGAAGTAGAATCATTTTTACTATTTTGAACAGGACTTAGGCTTTTGCTATCTTTAGAATTTTTATTTTCAGGATAAGTTCTTTTTATTTCCTTATTAGTGTTTTTAGGAGAATTTTCATTTTCTACTTTTTTATCACTTTCCTTATCGGAATCTTCTCCTAATTTTATTTTTTTATTTATTTTATTTTCTAATTTATCTTTCTTATCATCTTTAGCATCTTCTTCACTAGAATTATCATTTTCTATACTTTCGTCATCATTTGACTTATTTTTTTCCTCTAATTCTGCCTCGTTTTTTGCGATTTCATCTTGATTTACCTTGACCATTTCACTACCACAAGATGAAAGTAAAAAAGCCATAGCAACAATAAGGCTAAATTTCTTTTTCATATTGACCTCCTAATCTTTTAATTCTTATACCTATTTTATATATAAAATAAACAAAATACAAGCAAGTTTGCTTAAAGAAAAAATTTTAAAAGTCATTGCAAATACTCTCCAAAAGAATTTTAGAAAAATGAAAAGAGCAAATTTATTATTAATTGAAATCGGGTATATTAGTAACTAGAGAAAAATATCGAGAAATGGAGGATATTGTGAATTACCAAGAAAAAAAAGATAAAATTATTTCTTACATAAAATCTGGTGAAAGCCAAAAAGAAAATTTTAAAATTGGTCTTGAAATGGAACATTTTGTAATAGATAAGGATAAGCTTTTCTCTTATGATTATTTTGGAGAAAAAGGGGTTGGATCTACTTTAGAAGATTTAAAAAAGATGGGATTTTCTGTAACTAATGAACACGATGGATATATTCTCGGGCTTAGGGAAGATGATATAGCTGTAAATCTTGAACCTGCTGGACAATTTGAACTTGCAATTGATGCTAAAAAAAATATAAAAGATTTGGATGAGTCTTATAAAAAAATTATGGGAGAAATTATTCCGATTTTTGAAGAAAAAAACCAATATCTTGAAACTTT
Organism: Anaerococcus vaginalis; assembly: GCF_000307225.1. Lineage (GTDB taxonomy): Bacteria > Bacillota > Clostridia > Tissierellales > Peptoniphilaceae > Anaerococcus > Anaerococcus vaginalis_B. The sequence continues at coordinate 158,829 of NZ_HE978618.1, read as the reverse complement.
GGGCTATCATCCAAAATCAAAAATAATGGATTTTGATATTATTCCAAAAGATAGGTACAAATATATGCAAAAATATTTCACCGAATTTGGTGGAAAATATGCCCTAAATATGATGAGAGGAACTGCAAGTGTCCAATCAGCCATAGATTTTTCCTCTGAAAAAGATTTTAAAAAGAAATTTTTTGTGGCAAATGCTCTTGCACCTTTTATGTATAGTCTTTATGATAATGCCTATATTTTTCAAGGAGATCCTTATAAATACAGAAATCTTCGCCAAGAAATTTGGGAATATTGCGATAAAAATAGGACAGGTCTTTATGATTTTGCCTTTGATGAGGATATGTCTTATGGAAAATATGCAGAAAAAATTTTAAATACAGATATAATTTTCATTCACGAAGATGGAAAAGATGTATATAAAGGCGATACAAAATTTGAAAAAATAATGGACAAAGACTCATCAGATGAGATGATTTTTCATGCCCTTTCCATAGTTTTTCCAGATGTTAGGGTTAAAAAATATATAGAAATAAGAATGCCTGATGCGGTGCCTTATCCATATAATCTTTCCTTTGCAGCCTTAATCAAGGGATTATTTTATAATGAAAAAAATCTAAATAAATTAAGAGAAGATTTTAAAAATATGACCTATGAGGCTTGCCAAAAATTAAAAAATGATACAAAAAATTACGGTATTAAAGCAAAATATGAAGGAAAAACTGTTTGTGAATGGATAAAATATTTTATTTCTCTTGCAAAAGACGGCCTTGATGAAAATGAAAAAATCTATCTTTCTTCCATAGAAAAATTAATGGATGAAAAAGAAACTTTAAGAGATAAATTTGAAAAAAATTATAAAGAAGATCCAAAAAAAGCTTGCGAAAGATTCTCTGTAAATTATGCTTTAGGAGAATTTGATGGCAAAAATTAAGAGGGTTTTTGAATGCGAAAATTGTGGGCATGTGCAAAATGTTTGGGCAGGCCAATGCCCAGAATGTGAAAAATGGGGAACTTTGATTGAAAAAACCATAAAAAAGAATCTTCATCAAAAAATTCCATCTCCCTTGATTTTGAAAACCAAGCGAGATTATTAAAAGAGATTAAACTTGACGAATCCGAAAGAATAAAATCTTCCTTTGAAGAATTTGATAGGGCAATCGGTGGAGGACTTGTAAAAGATTCAGTTTCAATTTTAACAGCAAGACCTGGAGCTGGAAAATCTACTCTTCTTTTACAATTATCTTCATCTTATGCAAAAGATGGATTTAAGGTTATGTATGTTTCGGGAGAGGAAAGTGAATCGCAAATTAAGGCTAGAGCTGATAGGATTATTGGAGAAATTTCACAAAATATTTGGATTTTATCGACAAATTCAATGGATCTTGCAGAAATTGAAATAAAGAAAAAAGATGCAGATATAATAATTTTAGATTCAATTCAAACTTTTGCCTTAAACGAATTTGACAACAAGCAAGGCTCTCCTACCCAAACAATTGAATGTGCAAATAAGTGTGTTGAACTTGCAAAAAATCCTGAGAAAAAAAGGGCCTTTATTATGGTAGGACATATGAATAAAACAGGAGAGATGGCAGGGCTTAGAACTTTGGAACATTTAGTTGATACAGTTTTACTTTTGGATGGAGAAAATGAAGAAGATCTAAGACTTTTGACAAGCACAAAAAATAGGTTCGGCCCGACAGGAGAAGTTGGATTATTTTCCATGCAAGAAGAAGGCCTAATCGAAATTACAAATCCATCAGAATATTTTATTACAGAAAGAGATTCAGGAATCGAAGGCTCTGCAATTTCTGTGATGAAAGAAGGAAGCAGACTTTTGGAAATTGAAATAGAATCCTTAGTTTCAAAATCATTTATGCCCTATCCTCAAAGGATTGGAGATAGTTTAAGAAAAGATGATTTGAACACCTTAATTTCAATTTTACAAGAAAGAGCTGGAATAAATTTATTTGATGAAAATGTAATAATAAAAGCGACGGGTGGACTAAAAATGAGAGAGCAATCAGTAAATCTTGCAATAATGATTTCAATCGCCTCATCATATTTGAAAAAACCAGTCGATAATAAAACAGTTTTTATAGCAGAAGTAGGCCTAACAGGAGAGCTTAAAAAAGTTCCGCAAATAAAATCAAGATTAAAAGAGTTAGAAAGATTAGGCTACAAAAAAGCCTACATTGGAAAATCACAAATAGATAAAAAAGAATACAAAAATTTAGAAATAAAAGAGATGAAAAATATAAAAGAAGTAATCTTGGATGTTTTTGGAAAATAAAAAGAGCCTTGATGGCTTGTAAAGTGTAGATAATGTATGAATTTAGACAATACTTTATAATAAAAATCAACCTATGTACCGTCTCGACCAAACGGAACATGTGGATACTATAGTATTAATGTCAAGAAATTAAGTTGATGCTCTATAAAGTTGTTGAAACGGGCGGCTTTTAGGATTTCAATAAGAAATCTTAAAGGCCTAATTTTTTTGTTTTACTTTATTTGGAGGGAAGAGTACATTTATAAATTATTGTAGAGTCTCTATACATTGTGTATATTTTAGGTGGAATGTACAGAGAGAAATCAAATTTATAGATATAAATTAGTTGAGATAGTGAAAAGGGAGCAATAAAAATCATTCTAAGTAGTAAAGAAAAACACATTGACAACTTTCTATATGTTATGTATAATTTTATATGAAAAGAGGAAGGAGGTTTACATGAAGAATAAATATATAGAGATATCAAAAAAATTAAAAGTTTTGAGTGATCCAAAACGATTAGAAATTATAGATATGTTATCTTGCTATGAGCTTTGCGCTTGTGAGATATTAGAAAAATTTGATATAACACAACCTACACTATCTAATGATATGAAAAGATTAGAGAACGCTAATCTAGTTATTAGTCGAAGAGAAGGTAAAAATATATATTACATTGCCAATAAGAAGATTCTGCAAGAAATGCAATCCGACTTAAAGGAAATATTCGATAGCGGGGAGGAATGTATTTGTCACACTTGGAATAAGTAAATTTTTTTGCACTATATATAGAAACATTTGAATTCATCTATATCAAAGGAGGAAGAAAAGAATTGGAAGAAAATAAGGATAAAGTAATTAATGTATTTCAAAAATACCTAACTTTATGGGTATTATTTTGTATGATTGTGGGGGTACTTATAGGAAAATACATACCTATAATCCCATCAGTTTTAGGTAAAATGCAAATTGCAGGTATATCTGTGCCGATAGCAATATTAATTTGGATTATGATTTATCCAATGATGATGAAAGTAGATTTTCAAAGTATTAAAAAAGTTAGAGAAAATCCAAAAGGCCTATTTGTAACATGGACTGTTAATTGGCTAATAAAACCATTTACTATGTTTGGAATAGCTTTTTTGTTTTTCTTTATTATATTGAAAGATTTCATTCCTAAGGATTTGGCTAATGATTATTTAGCGGGGGCTGTTTTGCTTGGAGCTGCACCATGTACTGCTATGGTTTTTGTGTGGTCGACTCTTACAAAGGGTGATCCTGCTTACACTGTGGTTCAAGTAGCCACAAATGATTTAATCATTTTACTTGCTTTTGTACCTATAGTGAAGTTTTTATTAGGTGTATCTAATGTTGTAGTACCATATAGCACATTATTTATTAGTGTGTTTTTATTTGTTGCTATTCCATTATTAGGAGGTGCCATCACAAGGAAAATAGTAATTGATAAAAGAGGAAAGGATTATTTTGAAAAACAATTTTCAAATAAATTTGATGGAATTACAACTCTTGGACTACTATTGACCCTAATAATTATATTTTCTTCACAAGCAAATATAATTTTAGAAAACCCATTTCATATTTTATTAATAGCTATTCCACTTACTCTTCAAACATTCCTAATTTTTACTATAGCCTATGCCTTAAGCAAAAAAGTAGGTTTACCTTTTGAAATAGGTGCACCAGCAGGCATGATTGGAGCTTCAAACTTCTTTGAATTAGCTGTAGCTGTTGCAATAGCAATATTTGGGATAGATTCACCAGTTGCATTAGCTTGCACTGTAGGTGTTCTTACTGAAGTACCAGTTATGTTATTCTTAGTAAATATTGCTAATAATACAAAAGGCTGGTTTTTAGAAAATAAAGAATCTAAAGTTTACGGAGCTTAGATATGTGGAGTTTTATTCAAGATCAAATTCTAGGCATGAAATGGCTCAATGAATTGATAGGAGAAGTATCGACAAATCTTGGTTTTGATATAACTTCAAAACTTGGAGGAAGCTTACAATTTTTCATCTATGATGTCATAAAAATTACAATATTACTTTGCGTGTTAATTTTTATAATTTCTTATATACAAAGCTATTTTCCACCTGAAAGAAGTAGAAAAATTTTGGGACGTTTTGATGGATTAGGAGCAAATATAATATCTGCTTTACTAGGCACCGTAACACCTTTTTGCTCATGCTCTTCAATTCCGATATTTATGGGATTTACAAGTGCTGGCTTGCCTACTGGAGTGAGTTTTTCATTTTTAATATCTTCTCCAATGGTTGATTTGGGTAGTCTTATTTTACTTATGAGTATTTTTGGAGGTAAAATTGCCCTAGCATATGTGGTTTTCGGGCTAATTATTGCTGTAATTGGTGGTAGCCTTATTGAAAAAATGCACATGGAAAGCTATGTAGAAGATTTTATAAAAAATGCAAGTCAAGTTGATATTAGCTCTCCAAGCTTAACATTAAAAGACAGGGTTGATTTTTCTAAAACTCAAGTTATTGACACTTTCAAAAAAGTTTTCCCTTATATTTTAGTGGGTGTGGGCATTGGCTCATTAATTCACAATTGGATTCCTCAAACTTGGGTAGAAAATATCTTAGGCAGCAAGAACCCGCTTGGAGTGATTTTGGCAACTATTGTTGGAGTACCAATGTATGCTGATATTTTTGGAACTATACCAATAGCAGAAGCTCTATTGTCAAAAGGAGCTCAACTAGGAACTGTCCTATCTTTTATGATGGCAGTAACAACACTAAGCCTACCATCATTGATCATGTTAAAAAAAGCAGTTAAGCCAAAGCTTTTATTCCTATTTATAGGAATTTGTATTTTTGGGATAATTGTTGTAGGATACTTATTTAACATTTTTAGCCCTATTTTAATTTAATGAGTAAGTAAAATGAAACTATTAAGTAGAAAGCAAAAAATATATGCTATTATTAAAACAATAGCTGTGGATTAAGGAGGAAAAAATGAGATTATTTCGTAAGAAAGAAAAAAGAGAGAAAGATTGTACTTGTGGAGGTAATTGTGGGCCTGTTAATAGTAAGGAAGTTGAAGAAACAAGTTGTTGTGATTCAGATTACTCTTCAGAGAATATAGAAAATGCAGAAGAAAAGAAAAAAGAGAAGTGTATAAAGATATTAGGCTCTGGTTGTGCGAAATGCCTTGCTTTAGAAAAATCAGCCAGGGAAGCACTTGCTGAACTTAATGTTGAAGCAGATGTTGATCACATTACAGACTTTTCTCAAATCGCAAGTTATGGAGTTATGTCTACTCCGGCCTTAGTTGTAAACGGAAAAGTTGTATCCTATGGCAAAGTTTTAAACAAGGATGAAGTAAAAGATTTATTAGAACAAAATGGTATAAATTAAAATGAGAAAAGCAAAAGTTGCATTTATATGTGTGCATAATAGCTGTAGGAGCCAAATTGCAGAAGCCTTAGGGAAAAAATATGCTTCAGATGTGTTTGACTCCTATTTAGCTGGAACACAAATAAAAAACCAAATAAATCAAGATGCTGTCAGATTAATGAAAGATATATACAATATTGATATGGAGAAAACTCAATATTCAAAGCTTATTGAGGTCCTGCCAGATATTGATATATCAATTACTATGGGATGTGATGTAGTCTGTCCAATTGTAGAAAATCAATATACAGAGGACTGGAATTTAGAAAATCCAACAGGTCAAGATGATGAGTTTTTTAGGAAAATTATATTTAAAATAGAAAAAAATATTAAGGATTTAAGCCTTAGAATTAAGAAAAATGAAATTAGTTTGAATGAAAATAGAAGTTGATTTTTGAATAAAGCAATAATTATTTTTTAATAGCTATAATTCCTATCTGCTAGAGAGTTATAATTAAGCAATTAGTGGACACATTCCCACATACAAGGATTTTAAAAATTTATTAATTTTATCAATACCGACCAGTCAAGCCAAAGTGTAGTGCGTGGAGAGATCTCATGAAAATTCTCTGCTCGTTGCACACTATAGATTGGGATGAACAAGCGAAACGTGTAGTTGTTTATCTTTTAGAAATGGAAAAAAATTATTTTAGAAATAGTAAAAGAGCCTTGATTGGCTCTTTTTTAAAATTAATACATACCCAAAACTTTTTCAATCCACAATATAAAAGAGTGGGGAAAAATTTTTGAGATTATTAATAAAATTTTTGCACTTGGGTGAGTTGTTATCAAATCTTTTTTGCCCATTTTTTTTATGGCTTTTTCTACCATTTTTTTCAAATTTTCATTTCCTAAATTTTTTATTCCAGAAGAATTATTGTTTGATTTTTTTATAAATTCTGTTTCGACCCTGTTTGGGCATAAAATTGAAATTTTTATATCTTTAAATTCCCTTCTTATTGCCCTTGAAAATGATAAAACATAAGACTTGCTTGCTGCATAAAGAGCAAATTTTGCCTGTGGAATAAAGGCTGCTGATGATGCTATATTTAAAATTATTCCACCTTTTTGGAAAAAATCTAGGGAAATTTTTGTCATTGCTGTGAGGGCTTTTATATTTAAGTCCAAAGTTTTCATATCACTATCAAGGCTTGTATTTTTAAAATAATCATTTTCTCCCATGCCAGCAGAATTTACCAAAAGGCCTATTTTTTTATTTGAAATTTCCAATTCTTTTTTTAAAATTTCAAAAGATTTTTCCTCACACAAATCAAGGGCAAAAATTTTTGCCCTTGTTTGTAATTTATTTGATAAATTTTGAAGTTTTTCAGCCCTTCTTCCGATTAGCCAAATTTCTTCATAATTTTTTTTGTCAATTTGCCTTGCAAATTCATAGCCTATGCCTGAACTTGCTCCAGTAATTATGGCTATCATTATTTGCTCATAGCCTTCATTATTAGGTTTTGTTTTAAATTCCACAAATCGTGAGAAAGATCGACATAATAATTGTGAGGTTGGTCAAATCTTTTTACCTCATCCCACAAAGATTTCACTTCAGACTTGCAGTATTCGTTTATCTCTTCAATTTTTGGAGATTCATAAACTTTTTTACCATTTTTAAAAATTGGAACTTGCATTTTTCTAAGTTTATAATTTTCCATTCTTTTCATCTTCCATGTAAAGTGTGGATCAAAAATTACAAGTGGTTTATTTTCATCAACAACTTCTTCTTTTAAAGTTATATAATCAGCTTCTGCCTTGCCAGTTTTTTTGTCGTACAATCTGTAAACTTCTTTTAGACCTGGTGTTGTAATTTTTTCTACATTTTCTGAAACTTTTATTTTTGCTGTTTTACCATTTTCATTTTCTATTTCGGCAAGTTTATAAACTCCGCCAAAAACTGGATCTGATTTTGCTGTAATTAATCTTTCTCCAATTCCAAATGAATCAATTTCTGCTCCTTGTTGGAGAAGGGATTCTATTTTATATTCATCAAGTGAATTGCTTGCAACAATTTTTGCATCTTTGTAGCCATTTTCATCCAAAATTTTTCTACATTCTTTTGATAGGTAGGCAATATCTCCTGAATCTATCCTAACTCCTCCAGAAATTCCCAAAGGATCCAAAACTTCTTTGAAAATTTTCATAGCATTTGGCAAACCTTGTTTTAAAACATCGTAAGTATCAATTAATAAAATACAATTTTCTGGATATAATTTTGCATAAGCTAAAAATGCTTCATATTCTGAATCAAATGATTGAACCCAAGAGTGAGCCATAGTTCCTCCAGCAGGATAAGCATACATTTGACTTGAAAGAGTATTTGATGTTATTGGAGCTCCAGCTATAAAGGCAGATCTTGCTCCCTTTATTGATGCATCAGGTCCTTGGGCACGTCTTGCGCCAAATTCCATTACAGTTCTTCCCTTTGCAGCTCTTACAATCCTATTTGTTTTTGTAGCAACCAAAGATCCATAATTTAAAGACAAAAGCAAATAAGTTTCCAAAATTTGAGCTTCAATTATTGGAGCTCTTACAGTTACAATCGGTTCAGATGGAAACATTGCAGAACCTTCTGGGAAAGCCCAGATATCTCCTGTAAATTTAAAATTTTTTAAATAAGTTAAAAAATCTTCAGAAAATTTTGTATTTTTTCTAAAATATTCAATGTCTTCTTCATCAAAATGAATATTTTCTACATAATCAATAATATCATTTAAACCAGAAAAAATTGAAAAACCTCCTCCGTCAGGATTTTGTCTATAAAATGCATCAAAAACTGCAATCGTATCTTTCATTCCGCTTTCAAAATATCCATAAGCCATAGTAAATTCATAAAAATCACTTAACATGGATAAATTTCTTCTTTTTTGCATATTTTCCTTCCTTTTTATTTTTCATTTTATACATTAATTTTATTATACCACTAAAAATAATGGTATAGTAATAATGCTTTGACGAAGCTTAGAAGGAAAAGGAGTAAATAAATGTATATTTTTGACATAGATGGAACACTTTTATATACAATTGATTCCATATCATATAATATAAACCAAACTTTAAAAAAATTTGCTTTAAAAGAAGTTCCAACAGAAAAAATAAGGGAATTTGTTGGAAATGGTCCAAAAGTTTTAATTGAAAAAACTCTTGACTATATAGAATTTGAAAAATCTGAAAAAAGAGAAGAAATTTTAAACTCTTATAACAAAAGATATGACGAAAATCCAACTTATTTGACAGAACCATACGATGGAATAGTTGAAGAACTTGAAAAGATAAAAAAAAGAGGAGAAATTTTGGTTGCTTTTTCAAACAAACCAGACTCTACTTGCAAAAAAGTTATAAGAGAAATTTTTGGTGAAAATTATTTTGATTTTATCTTGGGATATAGAAAAGATTTTGAAAGAAAGCCTTCGCCAGAGGGAATCTATATTATAAAAGAGAGATTTGATGTTAATTTTTCTGAAATTTTTTATTTTGGAGATAGTGAAGTTGATATGAAATGTGGCAAAAATGCTGGAATTTTTACCGTAGGATGTTCTTGGGGCTTTAGGGAAAGAAAAATCCTAGAAGCTTGTAAACCAAATCTTATAATAGATAGTCCAAAAGAAATTTCAAAAATAAGAATGGCGTAAAAGGTAAAAAACAAATTTTATAAAACTATAAAAAAATTTTAAAAGAAAAAGACTCTTTGAAATGAATTAAAAAATTCATAATACAAAAGAGTCTTTTTTATTTTAATCTTCATCATTTTTTTCATCTTTTAAATTAAATTTTTTTCTCATATGAGATCTTAAAATTATAAGCAAGAGTATAAAATAAAGAATGGTAAAAAGAACTAGAAGAATTACACATATATTTCTTTTTACTTTGAAATATAAAATTATTGGATAAATTATGCCAAATAAAATTATTCCAAGAATTATTGAAAGATTTCCTACAAAATTATTTCCATACTCCCAGCATTCTTTATTGTAACAAACTTCCCAAATGTGAAAGCCTACTTTCATTTTTGGATAGGATGTGTGAAATTTTTTGAAAAATATGCCCACATAAATTGAAAAAAATAGCAAAAGCACATCGCCAACTATTAAATTTCCCAAATTATCACCCTTTCTTTAAATTAATACTAGATAAAATATACCCCAATTGATATAAATTGAAAATTATTTACTTTTTGCATACAATATTAATAGACTTTATAGTTTATAATAAAGAAATGCTAAGTTAGTCAAAGAGGTGATTGTATGAAAATTTTAATTACATCTGATTGGTATTATCCAGTTGTAAATGGTGTAGTAAGATCAATTTTAAATTTAAAATCATATCTTGAAAATAGGGGATTTGATGTTAGGGTTTTGACTCTTTCAAATTCTACCGAAAGTTATAAAAAAGGAAATGTTTATTATATAGGAAGTCTTAGTGCTGGAAAGATTTATCCTGAAGCGAGAATTTCTGCTACTTTGAGAAATAAATATATTAAAGAAATAAAAAAATGGAAACCAGACATAATTCATTCTCAATGTGAATTTTCTACTTTTATGATGGCTACAAAAATTGCAAAAAAAACATCTTGTCCTATAGTTCACACTTATCACACAATTTATGAAGATTACACCCATTATTTTTCTCCATCAAAAAGAGTTGGCAAAAAAGTAATTTCTGTATTTTCTAAGGCTATAGCTGATAGAGTTGATATGATTGTTGGGCCTAGCAAAAAAACTATGGAAATTTTAAAATCTTATGATATTTGCGATGAAAAAATAAAAATTATTCCAACAGGAATAGAAATCCCAGAAAAAATAAGCGACAAGTATAAAATTAGAGACTATTATGGTTTCGATGAAAATGATAAGATAATTCTTTATTTAGGAAGGCTTGCTGAAGAGAAAAATATTGAAGAACTGATTGATTATTATAGTAGGCTTGATATAGAAAAATTAAAATTTATCCTAGTTGGTGGTGGACCTTACCTAAAAAATTTAAAATCTTATGCGAAAAAAATCGACAAAAAAATTTATTTTGCAGGAATGGTTAAACCAGAAGAAGTAAATCATTACTATAGTATGGCAGATGCCTTTGTTTCAGCAAGTCAGTCCGAAACACAAGGCCTTACCTATTATGAGGCTATGAGCAATGGGACTTTGGCAATTTGTAGGAAGGATCCTTGTCTTGATGATGTAATAATTGATGGCTTTAATGGTTACCAATATGAAAATTTTTCTGATTTCAAAAAATATTTAGAAATTATTTTTTCTGATAAAGATAAAAAAGAAGAACTTTCAAAAAATGCTAGAGCCTATGCTGTTAAGAATTTTTCTATAGAATCTTTTGGTAGAAATTGTGAAAATCTTTATAAAAAATTAATAAAAAAGGATGATTAAATGAAAATTCTTATATATAACGAAGATTATGAAAGGGTAAAAGAATCTGGAGTTGGAAAGGCAATAGATCATCAAAAAAAAGCACTAGATCTTGCAGGAGTTTCTTATACTTTAAACCAAAATGATGATTATGACATTTGCCACATAAATACAGTTTTTCCAAAATCAGCATCTTTTGCAAAAATGGCAAAAAAAGCCGGCAAAAAAATTGTCTACCACGCCCATTCAACCAAGGAAGATTTTGAAAATTCTTTTATTTTATCAAACGAACTAGCCCCACTTTTTAAAAAACGGTTAATATATTGTTATAAAAAAGGAGATTTGATTTTAACCCCAACTGAATATTCTAAAAACATTTTACAATCCTATGAAATAGGAAAAGAAATCAAGGTTGTTTCTAACGGAATCGACCTTGATTTTTGGAAAGAAAAAACAGAAGATAGGAAAAATTTTTACCAAAGATATGGACTTGATAAAAATAAAAAATCAATCATTTCTGTAGGTCTTTTTATTGAAAGAAAGGGGATTTTAGATTTTGTAGATCTTGCAAAAAGACTTCCCCAATATGAATTTATTTGGTTTGGAGAATTAAATTTGGCACTTGTCCCAGAAAAAATCAAAAAAGCAGTTCAAACAGATTTGAAAAATTTACATTTTGCAGGCTATGTTGACCAAGAATTGCTAAGAGAAGCATATTCTGGATCAGATCTTTACATATTTCCAACCTTTGAAGAAACAGAAGGCATAGTTCTTCTTGAAGCTCTTTCTACAAAGGCTGACATAATAATTAGAGATATAGAAATCTATAAAGATCTTATAGACGGAAAAGAAATTTATAAGGCGAAAAATTTAGAAGAATTTTACAAAAAAATAAAACTATTCTTAGAAGGAAAGTTACCATCTCTAAAAAACGAGGCTTACAAAATTGCTCAAGAAAAATCAATAGAAAATGTAGGCAAAAAACTAAAAAAATATTACCAAGATCTTTTAAAAGGAGTAGAAAAATGAGAAGTATAATAAAGTTTTTATTATTTGCCTTAATAATTATTTTATTACCAAGTTTCGTAATGCTTTATGTTACAAATTTGAATACAAATAATTTTATCTTAATTTTTGCAGGACAAATTTTAATTTTTCTAATTTTGTTCGGATTTTATTTTATTATCAGAAAAAAAATTACAAAATACGAAGAAGAAACTTTGAAAGAAATTCAAAATGAAAAAGATATAGAAAAATTAAAAAAATTAAGAGAAGAAAGAATATCCTACAAGTCAAAGGCGAATATTACAAAAAAAATCATAGACCTTGATTATTCAAAAGAAGAATGTAAAAATCTCAGTAAATATTCATCAAACTACGAAGATATGATTTTTTATTACTCAAGCCTTATAAAAAATGAGAGAGAAGATAGGGAAATTTACAAGAAAAAAAGAGACAAATTTATAAAAAGATACAAAAATAGAAATTTTATTTTCCTAGATTACAAGGAAAATTTCAAAACAGCCATAAAATGGGTGGGAGTATTTTTAGTATTTTCTCTAATATCATTTATAAATCCCTTTAGATTTATAAAAAATGATGAAATATATAAAATGCTCGTTCTATTAAACTTCACCCTAAATTTTGCAATAGTAATTAATACAATTGTTTGGATACTGAGAACTTTAAAAAGTCATTGGGCAAAAGATTTGATTTAAAATTTAATTTATAGTAAAAAGACAAGAATTTAATTTTTGTCTTTTTTTCAAAAAAAATCATTAAAATTAAATTTAAAATCATTTAATTAAAAATAAATATTAATTTAATTAATAATTTTAATTAAAAAATTAAAAAATAAAAATTAACTTTACAAAAATTAAAATGCTGGTATACTTAAATTATAAAGGAGGCGGATTTGATTAACAAATGTCCTAATTGTGGTGGCGACTTGGTCATAACATCTTATAAATGTAATTCATGTTTAACTGAAGTCAGAGGAGAATTTGAAATGGATAAATTTCAAAGGCTTGATGTTGAAGATTTAGAATTTATTGAGCTTTTTTTGGAAAAGCGTGGAAGTATAAAAGACGTTGGTGAAAGTTTGGGGATTTCGTACCCAACTGTTAGAAATAAAATTGATAAGCTTGTCAAAAAACTTGGTGGAAAAATAGATAAACAAGAATCTAGGATGAATATTTTGAATATGGTCAATAGTGGAGAAATTACTCCAGACCAAGGAAGTGAACTTTTAAAGGAGCTAAATAATGAATGAAGAAAAGAAAATGATTTTGGATATGCTAAAAGAAGGAAAGATAACTGTTGAACAAGCAAGTGATCTTTTGGAAGCTGTTGGAAAAGATAAGACAAAAAATAGCGAGGAAAGTTTTATCAATAAATTATCAGCCTCTTTCGAAAAAGTTATCAAAAAAACCAGTGAGGCTATTTCAAATTTTGATCTTGACATAGACCTTGATAGCGTAAATATCCCAACAAATATTTACCATATTAATTCTCAAAAAACTGAAAACCAAACCACAATAGAAGATGATATTAATGAAATTGAAATTGATCTTATAAATGGATCTTTGGACATACAAAGAGCTCAAGAAAATAACATTACAATTGAAGAAAAAAATTATTTCAAAAACAAGGAAGACTTAAAAAATGATTATCTAAATATTGAAGTTGTTGAAGATAAACTTTTTATTAGTGTAAATGAAAATTATAGGTCTTTAGATGCAAGCGCAAATGTAAAATTATATTTGGGCAAAAATCTTTATGAAAAACTTAATGCTAATATAGTAAATGGTCAAGTTGAACTTTGCGATGTTGGTTTTAATGAAAATAATATAGAATCAACAAATGCAAGATTTACTATAATAAATTCTTCAGGAAATATTGACCTAAAAAATACAAATGGAAAAATCGAAATTAGAAATACAAAAGGAAATCTTGAAGTTTCCAATGTAAATGGTTCAGTTTACCTAACAAATATTTCTGGAGAAATTGCTGATGTAGATCTTGTAAATGGATCAATTAGAATTGATGGATTAAATGTTGAAAATATTGACCTTGCATCAAAAGCAGGCTCAATTAGGGTTTTCAAAATTATGGATGCAAAAAAAATAAATATGGCAACACAATTTGGATCAGTTGTAGTTGATACAAATGAATTTAATAAAAATATCAAAGCCTTGATCAAGTCATCATCTTACTTAATTGCAGATAAATTTAAAAATAAATTGCAAACAAAAGATGGCTATCAAGTTTCAACCGACCCAGAAGAATCAGATTTAGATTTGGATATAAAATCAGCCTTTGGCAAGGTAAGCCTTAGATAAAGAAAATATAAAAACAAAAGGGACTTTTTAAAGTCCCCTTTTTTTATTGGGACTTTTTAAAAAAAATTTTTTTGAAAAAAGACTTTACAAAAATAAAAATTGAAGATATAATAATATTGTATTAAGAAAGTAATACACTAATACAAAAATACAAAGGAGAAAAATGGAATTTTTAAAAATAATTTTTCCAATAATTTTATTAGGGATTTTTATAATTTTTTTGATAAAAAAATTAGATGGAAAATATAAAAATAAAAATTTGGAAGATGGAAATTCAAAAAATAGTGGAAATTATATCGGTGAAGGAATAGGACTTGGTCTTGTTTTTGGAGCAGCTTTTGGATCTATTTTTAATAATATGGGTTTATGGATTCCGATTGGAATGATGTTTGGTTTAATTGTTGGGCAAGCGATAGAAAAAAAGGAGGCTTAAATGAAATTTGATAATGATAGGCCAATTTATCTTCAAATTTTAGAAGATTTTAAATTGAAAATTTCTAGTGGACAGTGGGAAGCTTCTGAAAAAATCGATTCGGTAAGAAATCTTGCAAAAGATTATGAGGTAAATCCAAACACTGTTCAAAGAGCTTTGGCTGAACTTGAGCGTGAGGGTCTTTGTAAAAGCCAAAGAACAACTGGAAGATTTGTAACGGATGATCTAGATTTGATAAAGTCTTTGTCAAAAAATGCTTTTGAAATAATTTGTGAAGATTTTATAAAAAATGCAAAAAATTTAAAAATATCAAAAGAGGATGCTCTTAATGGGCTTGAAAAAATATGGGAGGCGAAATAATGTTAGAGATTAAAAATTTGACTATATCTTATAAAAATAAAATTGTTATTGATAAGATGAATTTGTCATTAAAAAAGGGAGAAATCGTTGGACTTTTGGGGCCTAACGGCTCGGGCAAAACAACCTTACTAAGGATTCTTGCAGGTCTTGAAAAAAATTATAGGGGAGATGTAAAAATTGGTGGCGAAAAACCAAATGATCTTACAAAATCTTTTGTTTCCTACCAACCAGATCATCTTCCCTTGGACAAATCATATAATTTGGTAAAAATTTCAAATTTATATGGCGAATTTTTTGAAGATTTTTCAAAAGAAAAATTTGAAAAAATAATTAAAGATTTTAAGCTTGATATGAATATGAAAATAAAAAATATGTCAAAGGGAATGAAAGATAAGGTGCAAATTGCTCTTTCTCTTTCAAGAAAGTCCGATTTATATCTTTTGGATGAGCCTATGAGTGGAATTGATCCTGCAAGTAGGAAAAAAATTATGGATGTTATAATAGATAATTTTGATTCGGATGGTCTTATGATTATTTCAACTCATTTGATTAGTCAAATTGAAAGACTTTTGGATAAGGTTGTATTTATATCAAATGGAAAAATAATTTTGGAAGAAAATATTGATGATTTGAGAGAAAAACACAAGATGGGAGTTGAAGAATACTTTGAGGAGGTTTTCAATGGCTAAATTACTAAAAAATCAATTAAAAGAAAATATTATGGACATAATTCCTTGGATTGTGATTCCTTTAATTATATCGGTTGCATTAAATTATATAAACTCATATTTAGATTCGGCATTTTTGGACTTTTTTACAGTTATCTCGATGATTCTTATGTATTCATCCTTTGCAATTTCTATGGTAATTGTAATATTAAATGATTATAAAAAGTTTTATGGCGAAGAGGCTGCCTTTTATGATGTCCTTCCTGTAAAATCAAAAGATATAACGACATCAAGAATTTTAAATATAATGATAATTGCCTTACTTGCAGGCCTTGTATTTTTGATAGAATTTTTCGGATTCTTTTTTGTTACAACAGGAGCAAGAGGAGAGGATATAAGCGAAATATTTAGGCAAATAAAAACTTTCTTAGACCATTTTCCAACAAAAACCATAATTGTTTTTATAATAGCAATGATATTTACCATACTTGCAACACTTACAAGAATTTTGGCGTCAATAAGCATTGGATCAAGCAAAACTTTCAAAGATTTTGGAAAATTTGGACCAGTTTTAGTCTTTATTTTGATAACAATAGTAATTTCAATTTTAGGCCTAACATTTGGTGTAAAATTTTTAGAAATATTTTCAATAAATGTAGGAAAAAGCTCAAGTCAAATACAAAGTGGATATTATTTAAGCAATATAGAAAATGTAGAAGAACTTACGAGAATAATGGGGCTTGGTACTATACTTAACCTAGTAATATCAGCGGTACAAATATTTCTTACAAATTTCTTCCACAAAAATAAATTAACAGTAGCATAAAATAAAGCTCAAGGTTTATCCTTGGGCTTTATTTTTTTCTTAGTATAATAATAAAGAGGTAAATTATGGAAAAAATATTATTTTTAAAAGGAAAGTTTGTAGAAAAAATTTGGGGAGGAGAAAGATTAAAAAAAGAATTTCCCTACAAATTTGAATCTGAAAATATAGGAGAATATTGGGCTATATCTGCTATGAAAGAATTTCCTTCAGAAATTTTAAATGGAAAATATAAGGGAGAAAATTTAGAAAATTTATACCAAAAACACAAAGAGCTTTTTGGAAATGAAAAAAAAGAAAAATTTCCCCTTTTAATAAAGTTAATAGATGCAAATGATAACTTGTCAATCCAAGTTCACCCAGATGATGAAATGGCAAAAAAAGAAAATTCTTATGGAAAAAGCGAGTGCTGGTATATATTAAATGAAAATCTGGCAAAAATAATCTATGGATTAAAAACAAAAGATAAAAAAAATGCCTTGGAATTAATAGATAAAAGAAATTGGAAAGAATTATTAAAAGAAGAAAAATCAAAAAAAGGAGACTTTTTCAAAGTCCCAGCTGGTATGGTTCATGCCATAAAAAAAGATTCTTTGATACTCGAAATTCAACAAGCATCAGATATAACCTACAGACTCTATGATTACGATAGAAAAGATAAAAATGGAAATAAAAGACAATTGCACTTAGAAAAATCAAAAAAAGCTATAAAATGCTTAAACATAGAAAAAATTCATGAAAATTTGAAAGAAAAAACACAAATCTTATATGACAACGAATATTTTACAGTAAAAAAAATAAATGTAGAAAAAGAAATTTCCTTAAAAAGAAAAGCTCCCTACATATTAGAAAGCGTAATAAAAGGTGAGGGAGAAATTATTATTGATGGAGAAAATTATACGATAAAAAAAGGGGATTTTTTTATTTTGACAAACTACGCAAAAAATTACACTTTCCAAGGAAATCTCGAAATAGTAGAATCAACAGCAAAGTAAAAGACCATCAAAGGATGGTCTCAGACTGTTGACAAAGTATACAAATCCTCATGCTAAGAATATCATACGGAAAAAATTGATTTGATTTCAAACTTAAAAATTCGTTAAAAATCGCACTGTATGAGCGTTAGCGAGTTTGCGATTTTAGAATTTTTAAATTTAGAAATCAACAATTTTTGGAGTCAGATATTCGTGCTTGAGGGTTTGTCTACGATCTGACGGCCATCAAAAGATGGTCTTTTTAAATTCTTATTTTTTATTTTTGCTTATTTAAAAAACTTTTTAACCTATCATAGATTAACAAAAATACAATTATTAAAATCAAAGCATCTACTGATAGGAATGAATAGTTATATGCAAAGGCATATAAGGTGAAGTTAGTAAAACCAGCAGCTTTTGCTGTTGCCATATCATTAAAGAATATAAAAGCACTAATTACATTAAAAGCTCCACTTATTAAATAAGAAAGGATTATTGATGGAATATATGAAAATTTTGTCTTGCTTTTTCCAAAAGAAATTCCAGAAATGGCAATGGCTGAAAAAGAAAGAATATAATCCAAAAGAGCTTGAGCTGGATGAATTACATATCCACCAAAAATCATATTCAAAATTCCAAAAATTAAAGCTGCCCAAAAACCTTTTTTAAAACCCCACCTTACAGCAAAAATTACTAGGGGAAGTCTGGAAGCAAGGGTAACAGAACCTCCAAGAGGCATTTTAAATAAAACAACAAATGAAAGTATAAAAGAAAGCGCTATTGACACTCCTCCTTCAACTATAAATCTTATATTATTTTTTTCCATAATTTACTCCTTTTTGCTATATTATATACTATAACATTTTAAGTATATCACTTTAAGAAATAAATTTAAAATAAGCAGATAAATATGAGTTAATAATACTTTAAAACTGAAGAAATATTAGTAAAATATAAATATATTATAAAAATATTTGAGGGATAAAATGAAAAAACTATTATATATTTATAATCCGATGAGTGGACAAAGAACAATAGGAAATTATTTAAGCCAAATTATCGAATTTTTTAGCAAAAGTTCATATTTTCCTACAGTTTATGCAACTCAAAAAGCAAATGATGCGAGAGAAAAAGTGATAGAATTTGCAAGAGATTATGATGAAATTTTAGTAAGCGGTGGAGATGGGACTTTAGATGAAGTTGTATCAGGCCTATTAAAATCAAAAAAAAATTCAATAATAGGATATATTCCGACAGGATCAACAAATGATTTTTCAAAATCCTTAAAAATTCCAGAAGATATAAAAAAATCAACAAAACTAGCCATAAAAGGCGAAGTTATGGATATAGATGTGGGCCAATTTAATTCTAAATTTTTCACCTATGTTGCAGCCTTTGGTTCAATAGCTCAAGTTTCTTATGAAACAGACCAATCTATGAAAAATATTTTTGGAAGATTTGCCTATATTTTAGAAGGTGTAAGAACAGTTTCAAATTTAAAATCATATAAGGCAAAAATAAAGATTGACGAAGAAGTCTTTGATGGAGAATTTATTCATTTTATGGCTACAAATTCCGTTTCAGTTGGAGGCTTTAATAATTTTTACAATAAAAATATAGGGCTTGATGATGGAATTTTTGAAGCAGTTTTAATAAAAAAGCCAAGAGGATTAATCGAATTAAATCAAATTATTGACGGACTTAGGAGCAAAAAAGAAAATGATAATGTAATTTTTAGGTCAGGCTCTGTCTTTAAAGTCGAAAGTGATGAAAAAATTGATTGGACTTTGGATGGAGATTTTGGTGGCTCTTATAAAAAAAGTGAAGTCAAAGTTTTAAATAGAGCTGTAAAATTTAGGACGGGTTTTTCAAAAGATAGTAAAGAAATTATTGCAAATAAAAAATAATTGACAAAAGAATATAGTGGGAGTATACTATAAAATTATTTGATTTTACTATTTTACTAAAAAAGGTTATAATAATATAGAGAACCTAGGAGGTAAAAATGTTTAAAATCGGCGATAAAATAGTTTATCCTATGCATGGAGCTGGGATAATTGATTCTGTAGAAACCAAAGAGTTTTTAGGCGAGGAAAAAGAATATTTTATACTCAAAATGCCTATAGGTAATATGGATATATCTATTCCAAAAGTAAATATAAATAAAATGAATATTAGGGATGTTATATCAAAAAAAGAAGGGGAAGAAATACTTGCAATTTTAGAAGAAAATCCAAAAGGATTAAATTCTAATTGGAATCTAAGATATAGAGAAAATCAAGAAATTCTAAAGACTGGAGATATTTTTAAAATTGCAAATATGGTAAGAGATCTTGTTGCCTTAGATGAAGATAAGGGACTTTCGACAACAGAAAAAAAACTTTTGAACAGGGCAAGAAGAATTATGGCAAGTGAATTAGTTATGTCAGGTTCTTTAGAAAAAGATCAGGCTGAAAAAATGATTGACGAGTCAATAGGATTATAAAAAAAATAGGAGAAGATAATGTTAAATAGAATATTTCGAATTATGTTTTCTGTAATTGGAGCTATTCTAGGCATATCTGTATTAAAATTGCTACTATCTGTTGTGGATTTTACAATAGATAGTTCTGTTTTTTTCATTGCAGTTAATGTACTAGTAGCTTTAATATTTGCAGGAATATTTTATCTTCTATCAGGTTTTGTTTACAAAATGATGGAAGATGTGTTTATGAAATTAGAAGGATATTTGGAAGATTTGCCACCACTTAGTGTGGCAGTTGGAATAAGCGGAGTAATTGTAGGATTAATTTTAGCTTTTCTCGCAACCAAACCATTAAGCTCTTTATCATTACCAGTAGTTGGTAATTCAATTTTTGTGCTATTATCTATTATTATTTATTTGGGCTTTGGACTTTTGGGTTGGAGAATTGCATCAAAATATCCAGACAAGTACCCTCAAATATTCCAAAAAGTAAGAGAAGTAAAAATTTCAAGTAGAAGAGAAAACAAAAAAGAAGTTAATAAAGATTTATCATTAAAATTAATAGACACATCAGTCTTGATAGACGGACGAATTTTGGATATTATAAGAATAAATTTCATTGAAGGAAAATTAATAATACCAGAATTTGTTTTAGAAGAGCTCCAACACATAGCCGACAGTCCCGACGATTTAAAAAGAGAAAGGGGCAGACGTGGTCTTGATGTTGTAAAAGAGATCAAAAAAAATAAGGATATAAATCTTGAAATTAGTTCAAAAGATTATCCAGAAATAAAAGAAGTAGATTCAAAATTATTAAAATTTGCCCAAGATACAGGGGCAAAAATTTTTACCAACGACTATAATCTAAACAAGGTTGCAGACGTTCAAGGCATAACAGTTTTAAATATAAATGACTTGGCAAATGCGATGAAAACCAAAGTTTTACCTGGAGAGATAATGGAAATTGAAGTTATCAAAGAAGGAAAATCAAGAAACCAAGGAGTAGGTTATCTTGAAGATGGGACTATGGTTGTTGTAGAAGATGGAAAAGATTTGATAGGCAAAAAAATAAATACGACAGTAACCAGCGTTTTACAAACATCAGCTGGAAAAATGATATTTGTAAGAGCAAAGGAATAATATGATAGACGGCAAAAAAATATCAGCAGTAATTACAGCAGCGGGAAATGGACTTAGGATGAAATCTGACAAGGCTAAACCATACATAGAAATAATGGGAAGAAAAATTTTGGAAATTAGCCTTGATACCATAGTAAAACTTGAAAAAATCGATCAAATAATTGTTGTAATAAGAAAAGAAGATGAGAATTATTTGAAGGAAATTTTAAAAAAATATGATAAAAAAATTTCCTATGTTTTTGGAAGAGAAACAAGAGAACTTTCAACCTACGAGGGTCTAAAAGCTGTAGATAAAAATTCAAAATTGGTCTTAACTCATGATGGGGTAAGACCTTTTGCAAGCAAAGAATTATTTGAAGAAGTAATAGAAAATTTAAAAGATTATAAGGCTGTAATAAGTGCAGTAAAATCAAAAGATACGGTAAAAATTGTAGGAGAAAATTCCTTGGTAAAAACAACGCCACTTAGAAAAGAAGTCTACAATGTCCAAACTCCCCAAGCCTTTGATAAGGATATGATTTTGGATTTTTACCAAAAATATACACAAAGTGATTTTACCATAACAGATGATAGCCAGCTTTTTGAAATTTATAGTAAGGAAAAAATAAAAGTAGTTGAAGGCGAATATTCAAATATAAAAATGACAACACCAGAAGATTTGATATTTGCTAGAGGTTTTTTAGGGGATTAGAATGAGAGTTGGAATAGGATATGATGTTCACAAATTAGTTGAAAATAGAAAACTAATTTTGGGTGGAGTTGAGTTTCAGTATGAAAAAGGACTTTTGGGTCATTCAGATGCTGATGTTTTGGTTCATGCCATAATGGATGCAATTTTGGGGGCCCTAAACCTTCCTGATATTGGAAATTTATTTCCAGATACAGATGAGAAGTATAAGGATATTTATTCGATAAAACTTCTCGATGAAGTTGTAAAATTGATGGAGGAAAAATCCTACAAAATTGGAAATTTAGATACAGTTGTAATTTGTGAGATGCCAAAAATCTCGCCAAAAAGAGAAGAAATCCAAAAAAAATTGGCAAAACATTTAAAAACTGATATAGAAAATGTATCAATAAAGGCTTCAACTTCAGAAAAACTTTCCTTTACAGGTCGTGGAGAGGGAATCGAAGCAAGGGCTGTAGTTTTATTAGAAAAAATTGATTAAAAAATATTTTAAGCAAAGAAAGCTTTATAAAGAAAGGATTTAAAATGAAAAAATTAATAACTTCAGAATCAGTAACAGAAGGACATCCAGATAAGATTTGCGATCAAATTTCTGATGCGATTTTAGATGAATGTTTAAAACAAGATAAAAATTCAAGGGTGGCTTGTGAATGTGTAACAACGACAGGACTTGTCCTAGTTGTTGGAGAAATTTCAACAAAAGCTTATGCACCAATAGAAAGTATAGCAAGAGATACAATAAAAGAAATCGGTTATGATGATCCTAAACTAGGATTTGATTATCAAAATGTAGCGGTTTTAACATCGCTTATAGAACAATCACCAGATATTGCTCAAGGTGTAAATGATTCTATGGATTTTAAATCTACAAATGATAAGTACGACAAAATCGGAGCAGGAGATCAAGGAATGGTTTTTGGATATGCAGACGATGAAACAGAAGAATATCTTCCTTTGTCAGTTGTTTATGCTCAAAAACTTTCAAAAAAACTCACAGATGTTAGAAAAAATGGAACAATCAAATACCTAAGACCAGACGGAAAAAGTCAAGTTACAGTTGAGTATGATGATGGAAAGTTAAAAAGAGTAGATTCTGTAGTTATTTCAACTCAACACTCAGAAGATGTAAGCCTTGAACAAATCAAAAAAGACATAATAGAAAAAGTTATAAAAGAAGTTATAGATCCAAAATACATCGACGAAGATACAAAATATTATATAAATCCAACAGGAAAATTTGTAATAGGTGGACCAAAAGGAGATTCTGGACTTACAGGAAGAAAAATAATTGTAGATTCTTATGGTGGATATTCAAAATCTGGTGGAGGAGCTTTTTCCGGAAAAGATGCTACAAAGGTTGATAGATCAGCAGCTTATATGGCAAGATATGCTGCCAAAAATATGGTTGCAGCAGGACTTTGCAAAAAATGTGAAATTGGAGTTGCCTATGCAATTGGAGTTGCAAAACCACTTTCAATTTATGTAGATAGTTTTGGAACAGGAAAATATGAAGATGAAAAACTTACAGAAATTGTAAAAGAAGTTTTTGATTTTAGACCTCAAGCAATAATTGATAAATTAGATTTACAAAGACCGATTTTCAAAAAAACTGCAGCTTATGGACATTTTGGAAGAAATGATGAAGATTTTACTTGGGAAAAATTAGACCAAGTTGACAAATTAAAAATAAATAGGAGATCTCATGTCAAGGTTTAGAAAAAGTGTTGCGATAGACTTGGGAACAGCCTCAGTCCTTGTTTTTGTAGAAGATAAGGGAATATGCCTAGAAGAACCTTCAGTTATAGCTAAAGATACTCTTACAGGAAAAATTCTTTCAGTTGGAAAAGATGCAAAAAAAATTTTGGGCAGAACCCCTGGAAATGTAGTTGCCTTGAAACCTTTAAAAGACGGAGTCATTGCAGATTTTAATGCGACCGAAGAAATGTTAAAATATTTTTTGAAAAAATCTATTTCTAGGTCCTTGTTTAAACCAGATCTTTTAATTTGTGTTCCAAGTAAGGCTACTCAAATTGAAAAAAGAGCAGTTCTTCAAGCGGCAGAAAACGCAGGAGCTCACAGAGTTTATTTGATTGATGAACCTCTAGCAGCAGCTATTGGGGCAGATATAGATATTACCGATGAAAAAGGAAATATGGTTATAGATATTGGAGGAGGAACTTCTGATATAGCTGTAGTTTCAATGGGGCAAATTGTAACTAGTGATTCTATAGAAATTTCTGGAGATACTTTTGATGATGATATAAAAGATCATATAAGAAAAAGATATAGGATGCTTATTGGTGAAACTAGTGCAGAAATGGTAAAAATAAAAGCACAAAAAGCTGACTATAAAGATTCAATTGAAGTTATAGGTAGACTTATAGAAGATGGACTTCCATCAAAAATATATCTTCCAGTTGGAGAGATTTATAATTGTTTACTTCCTTCGATTGATAAAATAGTAAATGGTGTAAAAAATGTTTTAGAACAAACGCCACCAGAATTAGCTGCAGATTTATACGAAAGAGGTATATTTTTAACAGGTGGTGGAGCCTTGACTTTGGGACTTGCAAAAAGAATTCAAGAAAGGCTTCAAATCAATGTGAAAATTGCAGAAAATCCGAGAGAATGTGTAATAAAAGGAACAGCAAATGCTTTGACTTGGATTGATAATATTGATGAAGAAAAGAATGAATCAATGAAAGCAAAACAAAAACAATTAGAAAAAAAGGAAAAAATGAGGAGAAGATAATGACAAAAAAATTAGTTTTCGTAAGACATGGACAAAGTGAGTGGAATCTTGCAAATAAATTTACAGGTTGGGTAGATGTAAACTTATCAGACAAGGGAGTTGAAGAGGCAAAAGAAGCTGGAAGAAAAATTAAAGAAGCAGGAATCAAATTTGATATAGCTTACACTTCAATTTTAAAAAGAGCAATCAAAACTTGCAATTTTGCCCTTGAATATTCTGATCAAATGTATGTTCCAGTTGTAAAATCTTGGAGATTAAATGAACGCCACTATGGTGCTCTTCAAGGCTTAAATAAAAAAGAAACAGCAGAAAAATATGGAGATGATCAAGTTCATATTTGGAGAAGATCATACGATACACTTCCACCAGCTTTATCAGAAGAAGAAGCAAATGCACAAGCAAGTGAAGATAGGTTTAAAGAATATCCAAAAGATATAATTCCAGTTGCAGAAAATTTAAAAGTAACACTTGAAAGATGTCTTCCATTTTATACAGACAATATAGCAAAAGATTTGATTGATGGAAAAACAGTTTTAGTAGCAGCACACGGAAATTCTCTAAGAGCAATGGCAAAACATTTAGAAAAAATTTCGGATGATGACATAATGGATTTGGAAATCCCAACAGGACAACCACTAGTTTATGAATTAGATGATAATCTAAATGTAATCAAAAAATATTATTTATAAAAAAGACATAAGGCCTCAAAACTTTTTGTTTTGGGGCTATTTTTTTAAGAAATTTTAATAGAAAGAGGTAGATATGGAAAAAATAAAGATAATAGTTGATTCAGGAAACTCGATTAGACTTGAAGAAGCGGAAAAATATAATATTGGGGTAATTCCTTTTAAAATTCATTTTGGAGATAAATCTTATACAGATCTTATCGATATAGATAGTGATGAATTTTTTGAAAAATTGGGAAAAAGTCAAGAAAAAGTAACAACAGCTATCCCAAGTGTTGGTGAATTTACCGAAATTTTGGAAAAATATATAGAAGAAGGTTACAATAAAATTTTGTGTTTTTCAATAGGATCTCATCTTTCAGGTATGAATAATATGATGAATTTAGCAAAAAATCATATAAAAAATAAGGAAGTGAGAATTGATGTTATAGATACAAAAATAGCGTCTCTTCCCCTATATTTTGTTGCAACAAAGGCTGCAAAATCTGTAATGGATGGGAAAAAATATGAGGAAATTTATAAAAATGCCCTAGAAGATATAGAAAAAGCAAATATTTTTGTAAGAGCAGATACTCTTGATTATCTAGTTAAGGGTGGTAGGCTTCCAAAATCAATAGGAAAAGTTGCAAGCCTTATAAAATTTACACCAATATTTACAATGAAGGATGGGGATATAAAAATTGCAAAAAAAGTTATAGGAAAAAAGAAATCCTTTAAGGAAATTGCTGAAATTATTAAGAAAAAAATTAAAGATAAGGAAGAATATATTCTAGCAATCGGAGGCGGAGCAAGCTTTGAAGAAATAAAAATAATGAAAGAATTATTAAAAGATGAGATAGAAAATGCAAAAATTTTTAAAGAAATGACAATTCCTCCAGTTTTTGGAGTTCATCTTGGACCAAAATCTATTCTTTTGACTGTTTTGGATTATTAAAAGAAATTAGAAAATTTTGAAATAATTTTATAAAAAGGGGCTGTTGCAGTAGGAATAAATCATTTATCACCAGATTTGGCTATATGAAGATTTTTAATAAATTAGATTTAAGTAGAAAAATTTTCCAAAAATCTTAAAGTTAAATGATACTTATTCATATTTTGCAAGAGTCTCTTTTTTTGGGCATTTTTGTAATAGACTTTAAAAAAATTATATATTATATCATCTATTATAATATAATTAAGATGATTGTGATAAAATTAATAATATATTAAATGTAAAAGTGGGTGTAATAAATTATGGATGGAAAAAATAATACGGATATAATAAAAAATTTAACCAAATCTGAGTTAGAGGTTTTTGCATTTTTAAATAAAAATTCGGATAGGTTGTTAGCTATGACTATTGAAGAAGTTGCTGAAAAATGTTTTGTATCAAATGCAACTATAACTAGGACAGCAAAAAAGATGGGTTATAGGGGATTTACTGAATTAAAATATTCTTTGGTTAATAAAAAAATCAAGATAAAAAAATATTCGACATTGACTATTCAACAATTAGGCTTAATGATATAAATAATTCTATAGATTTGATTGACAAACAAGACTTAAATAAAGTTATTAATATGTTTTACAATAAAAGAGTTTATTTTTTTGGTAAGGGGCTTAGCTCTTTAGTTTGTGAGTATGCTGTAACTCAACTTATAATATTAGGACTTCCAGTTACTCATTTGGCAGATGCGCACACAGCTCTTGCTTATGTTGATTATATGACTTCTAATGACGCCGTTTTTATAATATCAAATTCTGGAAATAATAAGCAGTGCATAGATCTTGCTATAAAAGCCAAGAAAAAAGATGCAAAGGTAATATCACTAACAAATTCAAATATCAATGACCTATCAAGGCTAAGTGATATTTCCTACAATGTAATTATTTCTAAGGACGAAAGAGTTAATTTCGACAATGATTCTCGTGTACCAATGTTGTTGTTTGTACATAAAATTATAGATTTATTATTGGAAAATAAAGGATGAGAAAATATTTTCAGCCTGTGAAAATTTATTCTTAATTAGATAAAATTAATATTTCCTAGATGATAGCATATATGCAGATGGAGTTTATATAAACTTTTAAAGGAGGAAATATGAAAGTAGCAATAGCAGGCGGAGGAAGTACTTGGACACCAGGACTTCTTAATAGTATAGCAAGACACAAGGAAAAATTTCCAATTGATGAATTGGTTTTATACGATAACAATCCTGAAAGACAAAAAATAGTTGGAGAATTTGGAAAAATTCTATTTAGAGAAAAATACGAAGGTTTGAAATTTGATTATACAACAGATCCAAAAAAAGCTTTTGAAGATGTTGATTATGTTTTTTGCCAAATTAGAACCGGCGGATATGAAATGAGAGAAAAGGATGAAAAAATTCCTTTAAATTTAGGTCTAATTGGTCAAGAAACTTGCGGTCCGGGAGGATTTGCATATGGTTTTAGATCAATACCAGATATGATTGATTTAATTAATAAAATTAGAAAATATTCTAAAAAAGCTTGGATTTTAAATTATACAAATCCAGCAGCCATAGTTGCCGTAGCATTAAAAAAAGAATTTCCAGACGACAAGAGAATTTTAAATATTTGCGATCAACCAGTAAATCTTTTAAAATCCTACGGAAAAATATTGAATATGGACTACCATGAATTTGAGCCATATTATTTTGGCCTAAATCATTATGGATGGTTTACAAAAATCCTTGATAAAGACGGAAAAGATTTATTGCCAAAACTTAAAGAGATTATTACTGAAAATGGATTTTTGCCAGCCGATGCAGAGCAAAGAGATCAATCATGGTTAGATACTTATGGAATGGTTGAAAAAATGGTAAACGATTTTGGAGATTATTTACCAAACACATACCTTCAATATTATTTATATCCTAATTACAAACTATCAAAATTAGATAAAAACTATACAAGAGCAAATGAAGTTATAGACGGTAGAGAGAAAAAAGTTTTTGGAGAATGTAGAAAAGTTGTCCAAAATAACTCACTAGAAGGAGCTAATGTTGTCTATAATGATGCACATGGAGATACAATTGTAGAAATAGCAATGTCTATTGAATACAACTTGAACAATTATTTTATAGTTATAGTTGAAAATAATGGAATAGTAAAAAATTTATCAGACGATGCAATGGTGGAAGTAGCAGCTACACTTGGAAAAAATGGTCCAAGACCTTTTGCAGTAGGAGAAATTCCTACATTCTATAAGGGTATGATTGAAAGCCAATATGCTTATGAAAAATTAACAACAGAAGCTTATTACGAAAAATCATACTCAAAAGCCCTTATGGCTTTGACATTAAATAGAATGATAATTGATGTAGACAAGGCTAGAGAAGTATTGGATGCATTAAAAGAAGCAAACAAGAACTATTGGATAGAATTAAAATAAAAAATTAGGATATAGTAATAAGTTCTTCGGGATACAAATGAGCTTTACTATAGATTAGTCTGATATTTTTTGATAAATACATTATAAAATTTCAAAATCAATAAAAGTGGCTATAAGGTAGTAAAATAAAGACTATTTTGCTACCTTTTTCCTAAAAAAATTGAAAGTATTTAATAAGCAAAAAATTTAAAAATTTTAGCAAAAAAGAAAAAGGTTTTCTATCATAAAATAAACACAAAAATTATCATAAATTAAGGCTTTAGTAAAGCAAAAAAGATTTTATCACAGATACAATCATATCAATCCCAAAATAAATACATTTAACTTAAAATTACTATATCATATAAAAGTTAAGTGAAAAAAATATTTATAAGAGTTTTCAACAAATTTTTACATTACATAAAAAACAAATTTATATGTAAAAAAGAAGTCTCAAAAAATAAATGTTAAAAAATAAAAATATACTAAAGGAGATATGATGAAAAAATCAAAATTATCAATACAAGATTTTGGAAAATCCTTACTTTTCCCAATATCCTTGCTGTCATTTATGGCTTTGTTTTTAGGGCTATCATCCGCCTTACAAAACCCAAATATAATAAAATACATCCCATTTTTAGAAAATGGTACAATACAAAACGTAATAGGACTAATTAAAAAAATGGCAAGTTTACCATTTACCTTTTTACCATTTTTATTTGCCTTAGCAATTCCTTTAGGAATGGTAAAAAGAGATAAAGAAGTTGCAGTATATTCAGCAGCAGTTGGATATTTGGCCTTGTTATTATCAATGAATTTTATTCTCGAATTACAAGGAATAAATCCAACAACAATGGATACAAAAGCCCTAGTAGAAGGTGGAATGAGCGAAACAAATGCCATCTTAAAAAATTCACAATTTACAAATGTATTAGGTTTATATGTATATAATACTAACGTAATCGGAGGAGTTATAGTTGGTGTTCTAACAGTATTAGTTCACAATAAATATAGAGATACAGTTTTACACGAATCAATGACATTTTATTCAGGAAGAAGATTTGTACCAATAATAAACACTTTATATATGGGAATAGTTGGAGCAATTTTGACATTCGTTTGGCCATTTATAAATAACATAATAATGAATTTAGGAATGGTAATATCAAATGCAAAAGTATTTGGAGTTTTCCTATATGGAATGCTAGAAAAATTATTAAACCCAACAGGAATGCATCACATTCTAAATCAAACATTTAGGTTTACAGCCCTTGGAGGAGTTGAAACTATAGATGGAAATAATTTGGTAGGTTGTTTACAAATTTTCTTATATCAATTAGAACATAATTTACCATTTTCAACAGAAGCAACAAAATATTTAGCACAAGGAAAAATTCTTCATATGGTATTTGGAATGCCTGGAGCAGTATATGCAATTATAAAATGTGCTAAGCCAGAAAATAGAAAAAAAGTTTTAGCTTACTATACAGCAGGTTTAACAGCAGTAATTTTAACAGGAATTACAGAGCCAATAGAATTTACCTTTATATTCCTTTCACCAATATTATGGATAGTAAACTCAATCCTTACAGGTTTATCATTTTTAATACCTTATTTATTAGGAGTAACAATTGGTAATATCCAAGGAGGAGTTATAGATTGGTTAGTATTTGGAGTTTTACAAGGATGGCAAACAAAATGGTATATATACCTAATAGCAGGACCAATATTTTTTGCCCTTTACTATTTTGTATATAGCTTTATAATCAAAAAATTCAACGTAAATACAATCGGCAGAAACGAAGAAATGAAATCAACATCAAGCGATAAAGTAAACAATCTTGAAGAAAAAGATGAAAAAATAGCAAAAATAATAGTAGATGGACTAGGCGGAGTTGAAAATATTTCCGATGTCGACAATTGCATATCAAGATTAAGAGTTGTTGTAAAAAATCCACAACTAATCAACGAAGAATTAATAAAACAAACAGAACCTATGGGAATAATAAGACCAGCAGAAAAAAATATTCAAATCGTTTACGGAGGAAGAATAACAAAAATAAGAACAATTGTAGATGATTATATCTATCTTATGAAAGATGAATAAATAAAATAAAATATTAAATTTAGCAAAAAGGTGATATATAGGATTAAATCAGATATCCTATTATCACCTTTTTATATTTAGGATTAAAAAAATATTAGATTATTTTTTATTATGAATCAAAAAAATTGATGCAGAAAAATAATTAAAACTCTTGACATCGATTTCAAAGTGAGTTATATTATAAGTGTAAGACGTATATACATATAAAAACGCAAATACGAACAAATTTAAAAAGGCCAATTAAATTTGAAAATAGAAAGGAGAAACAGAGTACATTTGCGTTAAAGATAATGAATTATAAAAATACATAATATTATGAAGTGAAAAATTAAAAGGGTATCGATGCTTGTAGATGAAATTTTAAAAAATATCTGATTGAAAACTGAGTAAAAAATAATTTCTATATAAGTCAGCAATGAGTTATATTTGTTGAAAGATAAATTCGAAAAGCTTTACTAATGAATAAGATGTGGAGCTTTATGTAAAATTAATATAATAATAGGAGATAATTATGATTTTTAAATTTCTAAAAAAAGTTCCAGCGGGAATGATGATAGTACCTATGTTTCTATCAGCTCTTATAAATACATTTTTCCCAGATATGTTACAAATTGGTTCATTTACTACGGCTGTTTTTACTAGTGCAGGAACAGCAGCTGTTTTAGGTGTTCAATTAGTTTGTATGGGAGCTCAATTAAGAGTCAAAGAATTAGCAGAAGTAGTAAGAAGAGGTGGCGTGTTACTTTTATCTAAATATGTAATTGGAGCTATCATAGGAATAATTGTAGGAAAAGTTTTTGGAATGGTAGGTATATTTGGACTTACAACTCTTGCAATAATAAGTGCCATAACAAATTCAAATGGTTCAATGTATTTGGCATTAAATGTTGAGTATGGAGATGAAGTTGATCAAACAGCAATGAGTTTGTTAGCTATAAATGATGGACCATTTTTAACATTGGTTACTTTGGGAGCTAGTGGTTTAGCACAAATTCCTATAACTTCTCTAATAGCAGTAATAGTTCCTATAATATTTGGAATGATAATTGGAAATATAGATAAGAAAATGAGTGAATTTTTAGAACCAGGTATAGGATTACTTTTACCATTTGTTGGTATTACTTTAGGTGCTGGAATAGATGTAAAAGGAATAGTTGCTGGAGGAGCTCCTGGAATATTATTGGGAATAATTACAGTATGCATAAGTGGACCATTCGTCGTTTTGTGTGATAAAATTTTCAATAAAAGACCTGGCTATGCAGGATGGGCCGTTTCATCAACAGCAGGAAATGCGATTGCTGTACCTGCAGTAGTAGCATCTATTGATGCAAACTGGGCACCTTATGTTACAGCAGCTACAACTCAAGTTGCAGCATCTACAGTTATGACAGCTATTTTAATACCTATAATAACAGCTTGGTGGGCAAAAAAATATGGATGTCCTAAA
Organism: Anaerococcus vaginalis; assembly: GCF_000307225.1. GTDB lineage: Bacteria > Bacillota > Clostridia > Tissierellales > Peptoniphilaceae > Anaerococcus > Anaerococcus vaginalis_B. The sequence goes on along the minus strand of NZ_HE978618.1, from coordinate 126,510 downwards.
TATCCATTGTCAGGACAAGACTTTAGTAAAAAAGATTGGAAAGCAAAGTAAGACTAGGAGAATAATATGATAAATTCTGTAATTATAAATGATAAAGATAATGTAATTGTAGCCATAGAACCTATAAAAAAAGGTGAGACTATCGAATACAAAGATTTGGATGGAGAAATAAAAAGCTTGAAAGCTTTAGATGATATTAAAATCTATCATAAAATAGCAATTGAAAATATAAAAATCGAAGAACCTGTAATAAAATATGGAGAACATATAGGATTTGCCATAAAAGAAATAAAAATTGGTGAACATGTTCATGATCATAATACTGAAGGTCGTCGTGAAGATCTTGAGGCTATAGAATAAAAAAGGAGAAATAAAATGACAAGAACTTTTTGGGGTTACAAAAGAAGTGATGGAAGAGTTGGGATAAGAAATCATATTTTAGTTTTGCCATGTTCAGTATGTGCATCTGATACGACTAGAATAATTGCAAGTCAAGTTAAGGAAGCTGTTACATTTAATATGCAATTAGGATGTTCTCAATTAGGAAAAGATTTTGAATATACTCTTGATACATTAGCAGGATTTGCAGCAAATCCTAATATATATGCTACAGTTTTAGTTTCTTTAGGATGTGAAAATGCTCAATTAAATTTAGTAAAAAAAGAAATTGAAAAAAGAACAAATAAACCTATGAAATCAGTGGTAATTCAAGAAGCAGGAGGAACATTAAAAGCTATAGAAAAAGCTACTAGATATGCAAAAGAATTTGCAGCAGAAGCTTCTATGATAAGAAGAGAAGAATTTCCTATTTCTGAACTTATTATGGGAACAGAATGTGGAGGCTCAGATCCTACAAGCGGTTTGGCATCAAATGTTCTAATTGGAAGTTTATCAGATAAAATGGTTGAAAATGGTGGAACAACTGTTTTAAGTGAAACAACAGAATTTATTGGAGCTGAGCATATTTTAGCAAGACGTGCTAAAAATGATGAAGTTAAAAAAAGAATTTATAATATAGTACATAGATTTGAAGACCATATAATTAAAAATACAGGAGAAGAGGTAAGAGAAGGAAATCCATCTCCTGGAAATAAAGAAGGTGGACTAACAACTTTAGAGGAAAAATCACTAGGCTGTATTCACAAAGGTGGCACTACAACAGTTAATGCTGTTTATGATTATTCAAAACAATTAAAAACAAAAGAAGGCTTAGTAATAATGGATACTCCAGGAAATGATCCATCATCTGTTGCAGGAATGATTGCAGGTGGATGTCAAATTGTAGTATTTTCTACAGGTAGAGGAACTCCTACAGGAAATCCTATAGCTCCAGTAGTAAAAATAACTGGAAATAGAGAAACTGCTAAGACTATGTCAGATAACTTGGATTGGGATGCAAGTCCAACGATATATGGAGAAAAAACAATGGAAGAATTAGCGGATGAATATTTTGATGAAATGATTGATTTTTGTAATGGTAAATTGACCAAGGCAGAAACTTTAGGATATACTGAACTTGCTATCCAAAGAGGAGCTAATTTCGTTTAAAAATAAAGATTATAGAAGATTAGAATATATTTTAGGAGGAATTTATGTGTGAAATAATAGTACCAGTTGTTACGGTTTTTGATAAAAATGAGAAACCTGATTTTGAGGAAAATAAAAAAGTTATTGATTTTCTTGTTGATGGTGGAGTTGATGGTATTCTTGTTCTCGGTAGTACGGGTGAATTTACTGTACTTGATTATGAAGACAAGTTAAAATTTGCCAAAGATTACTATGATTATACAAATGGTAGGGTAGATTTATATTTTGGTAGTAATTGTCCATCATTTGAAGATACAGTTAAACTTAGTAATGAGGCTATTAAAATTGGTTACAAAGGAGTTATGGTTATTGGGCCATATTATTTTGGAACTGATGATGAGAAGATGTTCATTTATTATAATGAGTTAGCAAAAAAAGTTGATGGAGATATTTATATTTATAATTTCCCAGCAAGAAGTGGATATTCAATTTCCGGGGAAACTTATGCTAAATTAGTAAAAGAAAATAATAATATAGTTGGCTTGAAAGATTCTGTTATGGATCCTCTTCATACTAACAGACTTTTGAGAAGTACAGAGGACAAAAAAACTAAAGTTTACTCAGGTTTTGATGATCAATTTTTATACAATTTATCTACGGGTGGAGCTGGTTGTATTGGTGCATTATCTAATCTGGTACCAGATTTATGGTCTGATTTAATTAAGGCAACCAAGGAGAAAAAATTTGATAAAGTTTGTAAATTATCAACTTTAATTCACAAATTGATGCCTTTATATGATCTTGATAGTAACTTCTCACATTTATTTAAAAGATTAATGGCAGTAAGAGGAGTTGATATTTCATCAAAATCTATTTTCCCATATAATCAACTATCAGAAGAAGTATATGAAAAAGGTAAAAAAATTTTGGAAGATGTAATCCAAGAATACGAACAAATAAAATAGTTGTGTTATAATATACCATGAGAGGTGAAGTCATCATGGTTGAAAAATTACACAATCCCACACTAAGAGTTGTAAGAATTCTTGAGTTAGTAAATAATTATGAGAATGGAATTTCATTAATAGATATATCAAAAAAACTAACTATACCAAAAAGCACATTAAGTCCAATTTTAAAAACCTTGGAAAAGACTAATTTTCTAGAAAAAAATGACAAAGGATGCTATGTAGCATCCTTTAAACTTTTTCATCTAGGATTGTCTTATTCTGGACGACTTGATAGTTTATCTACTATTTTAAAACAAATGGAAATAGTTGTTGATAGGATAGGAGAAATTGTTCAATTAGGTGTTTTAGATGATTATATGGTTTTTTACTTAGGAAAGGTAAATTCTGCTGATAATATAGAAATTGTAAGTTCAGTAGGCAAAAAAATACCAGCTATCTATACCGCTTTGGGTAAAGCTTTATTGTCAGAATTTAGTGATCAAGAAATAATTGAAAAATATAAAAATTATGAGTTTGTAAAATATACTGAAAATTCTATAAGCAATGTAGAGGATTTAATAGAGGACATACATAAAGCGAGAGAGCTTGGATATGCTGTTGAAAATCAAGAGTTTACAAAGGATACTTCCTGTGTAGCTGTTCCAATTAGAGAAAATGGAAAAATAAAGGCTGCTATGTCGGCTACTTATCCTATATTTAGAAAGACCGAAAATACTGAAAGAGAAATAGCAAAAGTTCTTTTGGAACAAAAAGAAATTTTAGAGGATATTATAAAAATTCAAAATTTGAATTTAGATTTTGCAGATAGGGGAGTATAGTGAAAGTTTTTTATGTAGAAATAGAAAATCATAAAAAAATTTTGATTGAAGAAAAAGAAAAATTATATTTGCTAGAAAGTTTGGGATATAATTTTAAAGATATAAATGATCTTATAGAATCTGGTGTTGAAATTTTAAAGCTTGATTTATCAGGGGCTAAAGAAGTTAAAAGTGAGTATAAAATTTTAAGTCCTGTAGAATATCCTAAGCAAGATATAATTTGTATTGGTATGAATTATATTGATCATAAAGATGAGGTAGAGCTTGTTTCTAAAAAAGATTTTACCAAAGATGTTGATACAATTTATTTTTCTAAGAGAGCAAATAAAATTCTTGGAAATGAGGAAAAGATTCCTTTAAATGAAAAAATAACCGATTGTCTTGATTATGAAATCGAACTTGGAGTTATTATTGGAAAAGATTGTAAAAATGTAAAGGTGAATGAGGCAAAAAATTATATATTTGGTTTTACAATTTTTAATGATCTTTCTGCAAGAGATCTTCAAACTAAGTATAAACAATGGTATTATGGAAAAAGCTTTGATGGTTCATCTGTTATGGGACCTTGTATTTTGTTAAATGATGGAAGTTTTGATTATAATAATTTGAAGCTAAGCACAAAGATTAATGGAGAAATAAGGCAAAAAGATTCTACGAAAAATATGATTTTATCTGTTGATAGAATGATTGAAAATTTGTCGGAAACTATGACTTTAAAAAAAGGAACAATTATAGCTACTGGAACTCCTTCGGGGGTTGGAATGGCTTTTAACCCTCCTAAATTTTTGAAAAAATATGATAAAATTGAAATGGAAATTGAAAATATTGGTGTTTTAAAAAATATTGTTGATTGATGATCTTTGAAATATAAAATAAGATTTTTAAAGGGCTGTTGCATAATAAAAATCATTCTAAATAATTACTGGAAACTCCTAGGAAATTTTGCTAAATCTATAAAGTAGATATGGCAAAATTTCTGGGAGAAGCTTATAATTGTTGAATGATTATTGATGGTTTTGCAACAGCCCATTTTATTATTAAAAAATTGGTGGGCTTATGGCAAATATTATTGCACAGTCTTCTTTTGATGGATTTTTCCATCTGTGTTTTTTTCCGCTTGGGATTCTTATTGAATCGCCTTTGTTTAAAAGGTAGTTTTCTCCTTCTAAAATTATTTCTATTTTTCCTTGTGTGCAAACGGCAACTTCTTCTCCGTCGTGAAAATTAAAATCATTTGAATTATATTGAAATCCTGATAATTTCATTTCACAAAGTTGAAGATCGCCTTTCATATCTGGGCTTAGTAAATCGTAGCTTAGTTGGTATTCTTTTGAACTAGATTTCCCACTTGTAATTCTTATCCTGTCTTTTTTTCTTACAACCATTGCAGCTTCTTTGTCATCTTCTACAAATAAAGTAAACATTGGTACTTCTAAATATTTTGATATTAATTTTAATGTATTTAAAGAAGGATTTGCCTTACCACTTTCAATTTGGCTTAGCATTGATGGAGAAACTTCTATTTCCTCTGCTAATTCTTTTAATGATAAATTTTTTTCATTTCTAAATTTTTTTACATTTGATCCTAGTTTATCTATATTAATCACCTTTTCTTATTTTATCTATTTTATTATACCACATACTTTTTTATTTTACTTTAATCGTAATTTTCTTGACAATGTTTTCATTTATGATAAGATTAAATTAGGTTAAACATAATTTAATACAATTTAAAGACGGGAGGAAATTATGGATATTAGTAAATTTATTGAGAAAGAACCTGTTTTACAAGAAGTTAAAGACCAAAAAGAAACGGTTTGGATTAACAAGAAGAAAAAAACGGGTCAAGCTGTTTGGGAAAATTTTCCTTTTGATGAAAAAGATATTGAAGATGCTGAGGCTAGATTAAAGAGGTTTGCTCCTTTATTAATGGAATATTTTGATGACACAAAAGATACAAATGGAATCATTGAATCTCCTCTTAAAAAAATTCCTAATATGGAAAAGGTTTTAAAAGAGAAAACTTCTTTGGAAGGAAATTTATACTTAAAAATGGATTCCCACTTGGCTGTTGCTGGATCAATTAAGGCTAGGGGAGGAATCTATGAAGTTTTATACCATGCCGAAAAACTTGCAATGGATGCTGGTATGCTAAAAGAAGATGATGATTATAGAATTTTAGCCAGTGATAAGTTTAGGGAATTTTTCTCAAAACACACAATTCAAGTTGGCTCTACTGGAAATCTTGGTTTGTCTATCGGAATTAGTTCAGCAACTTTAGGTTTTAAAGTTATTGTTCATATGTCAAATGATGCTAAACAATGGAAAAAAGATTTGTTAAGGTCAAAGGGAGCTGAAGTTGTAGAATATGATGGAGATTTTACAAAGGCAGTTGAACTTGGTAGAAAAAAATCTGACGAAGATCCAAATTCATATTTTGTTGATGATGAAAATTCTTCTACTTTATTTTTAGGTTATGCAGTTGCTGCAAATAGAATTAAAAAACAAATAGAAGATCAAGGCATAAAAGTTGACAAAGATCATCCAGCATTTTTCTATCTTCCTTGTGGAGTTGGTGGATCACCAGGTGGAGTTTCTTTCGGCTTAAAGAAAGTTTTTGGAGACTCTTGCCACATTTTCTACATTGAACCAACTCATGCCCCATGTATGTTAATTGGTATGGCGACAGGATTAAATGGAGATATTTGTGTTCAAGATTTTGGAATTGATGGAAAAACTGAAGCGGACGGACTTGCTGTTGGAAGAGCTTCATCTTTTGTTGGAAAGGTTATGGAACCTATAATTTCTGGAATTTTCACAATGAATGACAATAAATTATTTGATTATATGAGAGATTTGAATGATAGTGAAGGAATAAAAATCGAACCTTCAGCTTGCTCTGCTTTTGAAGGCCCAATAAAATTATTTGAATACGAAGCTAGTAAAAAATATTTAGAAGATAATAATTTACTTGAAATTAAAGAAAATATTAATCATTTTTCTTGGGCAACTGGTGGAAAACTTGTTCCAGATGAAATAATGGAAGAATACTTAAAAGTTCACTTATAAGGGAGGATATAATGAGTACAGCAACTTTAACCTTAGTAGCCTTATTTTTATCATTATTTGTTTTGATATTTGCTACTGTAAAATTAAAATTACACCCATTTTTTGCTCTTTTGGCAGCAGGATTTTCTTTTGGAATAATTTCTGGTATGCCTTTGGCAGATATGTTAAAAGCCTTTCAAGAAAGTATGGGCTCAACCATAGCAGGAATAGGAATTGTTATAGCTATTGGAACTGTTACAGGATTTTTACTTGAAAAAAGTGGAGCTGTAGAAACTATGGCTCAAACAATTTTAAAAATCACAGGCGAAAAACACGCTTCTTTGGGACTTGCAATTACAGGATATTTTGTATCAATTCCAGTTTTCTGCGATGCGGCAGTTGTTCTTCTTGCACCAATTGCAAAAAGAATTAGTAAGGATACAAAAATTTCTATGACAGCAATGGCAGTTTCTTTGACTATGGGTCTTCACGCAACTCATATGTTTGTACCACCAACACCAGGTCCACTTGCGGTTGCAGGAATTGTTGGAGCAGATTTAGGTTATGTAATTGCCTTTGGTGCATTGGTTTCAATTCCAGTAATGTTGGTTGCTCATTTTTATGGAGATTTTATTGGAAAAAAATACTATGTACAACCAAAACACGAAATAGAAATTGACGAAAATCAAGAATTGCCATCAGTTTTTATGTCTTTTGCACCAATAGTTTTACCAATTATTTTGATGTTAATAAAAACTGTTGCAGATATGATGAAAAAAAATTCAGAAAGCTCAAATACCCTTGTAGAAATAATTAGATTTATGGGCGAGCCAATGATTGCTTTATTAATTGGAATGGTAATTGCCTTTATTTCCTACAAAAATTTGTATAAAGACGACAAAGAAATTCACACATTTGACGGTGGTTTTGGTGAAGCATTAAAAACTGCAGGGCAAATTGTTTTGATAGTTGGAGCAGGTGGAGCTTTTGGTGGAATATTAAGAGCATCAGCCCTTCAAGATATTTTAATAAACTTTTTCTCAGGAATAGATATAGGAATCCTTGCACCATTTATAATTGGAGCAATATTTAGAACGGCAATCGGATCAGGAACAGTTGCTATGGTAACAGCTGCAAGTATGCTTGCACCAATCTTGGGAGTTTTGGGAATTTCAAGTCCGATGGGACTTGTTATAGCAATGCTTGCATGTGCATCAGGTGGTTCAATGATCTTTCACGCAAATGATGATTTCTTCTGGGTAGCAACATCAACATTAGATATTGATACAGGATTAGGATATAAATCATTCTCAGTAGCATCAGTTCTTCAAGCCATAACAGGTTTGATAGTTGTATTTATATTAAAATTAATACTTCTATAAGAGGAGAAAAAAATGAAATTAAATGAATTAAAAACCCCATCAATAATTTTAAATTTAGACGCTTTAGAAAATAATATAAAAAGATTCCATAACTTGGCTATAGAAAATAATAAAGAAATTTGGCCAATGATTAAAACACACAAATCAAGCGAAATTTTAAAAATGCAAAAAGAAAATAAGGCTACAGGAGTTTTGTGTGGAACTTTGGATGAGTGCGAAAAATCAATGGAAGCAGGATTTGAAAATATTATGTATGCCTATCCAGTTTCAGATGATATAGCTATAGAAAGAATAATAAATCTGTCTAAAAAAACTAATTTCATAGTAAGAATTGATAATTTAGAGGCAGGAAAATTTATAAACGAAAAAGCTGGTAAAGAAAATGCGAAAATCAACTACACAATAATTGTAAATTGTGGCTTAAAGAGATTTGGAATAGAAAAAGAAAATTTACTAGAATTTGCCGAAAAAATGAAAGAATTTGAAAACTTAAATTTTGTAGGAATTTCATCCCATCCAGGTCATGTTTATTCAGCCTCTCTTCCAGAAGAAGTGGACAAATTTGTAAAAGATGAAATCGAAACTTTGGCTTATGCGAAAAAAGTTTTGAAAGATGCAGGTTACGAAATAAAATATGTTACTTCAGGCTCAACTCCAACATATTTAAAAGCTGTAAAAGATGACACTATAAATGTATTTCATCCAGGAAATTATGTATTTTTAGATGCAATCCAAATGTCTTTGGGCATTGCAAAAGAAGAAGATTGTGCCCTAAGAGTTTTGGCATCAGTTACATCAAATCCTAGAGAAAATACCTTTATGATAGATGCAGGAGCAAAATGTTTGGGACTTGATAAGGGAGCACACGGAAATGATTCAATAAAGGGTCATGGAGTTATAATTGGACATGAAAATTGTTTGATAGAATCCCTATCAGAAGAAGTTGGAAAAGTTAATGATGATAAAAAGAAATTAAAGGTTGGACAAAGAGTTCAAATAATTCCGAATCATTCATGCTCAACTGCAAATCTAACAAATTATTTTTACGGCTACAGAAATGATGAACTTGAAAAAATAATAGAAGTTGACATAAGAGGAAACTCTCAAAGACAAGAAATATAAGATAAAAATACGAGAAATTTAAAAAACTGACCTCCAAAAGTTAGACCAAGAAACTAACTAAAGGAGGTTAGTTTTTTGATTGCAAAAAGTAGGGTGGAATTTAAAATAAAAAGATGCTTTATATAAAATATGTACAAGAGTGAAAAAATTAAGCTATAAAATATCAAAACAAAAAACTATTAAAGCTTTCATAAAATATTACGATTAAGAAAGTATAAAAAATCAGGATATTTATTACCAGTAGAATATATAAAGAAAAATTTAGCATAAAAAAATTCTACCCCTAGGAGTAGGAAAATTTTAAAAAATACCAGAGCTTTATTATAACTCTGGTATTATATCTAACTTTATGAGGCAAGCTTATTAGCTTGCTATTAGTCTTTATATATTAATTATTAGTCAACAGCTACCATAACGTTGCTTGCTTTAATTACTGCATAAGCTTCTTTGCCTTTTTCAAGACCAAGTTCTTTTATAGCATTGTTTGTAATAGATGATGTGATTATAGTTCCATTTCCAATGTCGATTTTAACAATTCCATTAACTGCACCTTCAACAACTTCTACTACTTTTCCTTTAATTGTATTTCTAGCTGAAATTTTCATAATTTCCTCCTTAAATTTTTATTTCTCAGTTATTATACCCTAAATTTCCTAGAATAAAACTTTCTCAAAACTTTAAGAAGTAAACTTAAACAAGTCCTAATACTTATCATAGAAAGTTCTTTTCGACTTCTAAGATATAGAGTATTTATAAATAGACCATCTTATCTTTAATTAAATATTTAAAACTTATCTTTTCCTAGCAAAGGCAATTTCCTTTACATCTTTTCTCCTTATTGATGCAAAAATTGAACCAGAAATATTGTGCCAGATTGAAAATATTGCTCCTGGTAGTGTTGCTAGTGGGTTTAGGGCGAAATTTGCTGTTGCGAGTTGGATGGCAAGGCCGGAATTTTGCATTCCCACTTCAATTGATAGGGCTGTTTGCTTGTCGTAATCCATTTTGAATAATTTGGAAACTCCAAGGCCCAACAAAAGTCCCAAGGCGTTGTGAATCATTACTATTAATAAAACTATTAGGCCAGATTTTGCAATCTTTTCTGCGTTTGCTCCGATTATTCCTGAAATTATCAAAATAATTGCAAGGGATGATATTAATGGGAAAATTGATTTTGATTTTTCCATTTTTTCGGGGCTTAATTTTTTTGCAAAAATTCCCATTAAAACTGGGATCAAAACTACTGTAACAACTGATTTAAACATGGCTAAAATTGAAACTTCAACCCATCTTCCTGCCAAAAGATATACCAAAAAAGGTGTAACTATCGGAGCAAGAAGAGTTGATAAAATTGTCATTGAAACTGACATTGAAACATTTCCTCCAGCTATATGGGTTATTACATTTGATGCAGTTCCTCCAGGACATGATCCAACAAGGATAATTCCTAAAGCAATATCTCTATTTACATCAAAACTTACAGCTAAAATCCAAGCTATTAGGGGCATAATTGTAAATTGTGCCAAGGCTCCTATAAAAATATCCCTAGGATTTTTTAAAATTTTCTTAAAAGCATCAGAATCAATGGAAGTTCCCATTCCAAACATGGCAAGGGCAAGAAAAATTGTAGTGTAATTTGTCATCCAAGAAAAATAAGCTGGGACAAAATAGGCAACGACAGAAAATATTACAATAATTAAACCTATATTTTGAGTTATTTTTTCTGAAATTCTTGAAATTTTTTCCATTTTTATACCCTATAAATAAAATTGTCAATTAATCTAGTTCTTCCAATATAAACTGCTATGGCAACCAAGGTATCTTTATTGAAATTATCTACATCTTCAATTGTTTCAAGGTCAACTGCACTGATGTAGTCGATTTTTGCAAGTTTTTCTGCTGAAATTATTTCTTCCATTTTTTCCAAAACTTCTTTTACAGAAAATCCTTCTTTTGCCATTTTTTCCCCTTCAAAAATTGATTTTGAAAGACAAAGAGCAGCTTTTCTCTCCTCAGTTGAAAGATAAGTATTTCTTGAGGACATGGCAAGTCCGTCGTCTTCTCTTACAATTGGGCAAGGAATAATTTCAACTGGAATATTCAAATCAAAAACCAATTTTTTAATAATGGCAAGTTGTTGGGCGTCTTTTTGTCCAAAATATGCCCTGTCTGGGCCAACTATATTAAATAATTTTGTACAAACTGTACAAACTCCCCTAAAATGTCCAGCCCTTCTTGCGCCACATAAATTATCAGAAAGCCCCTCGATATCAACAAAAGCCTTTTTATCGTGATACATTTCACTTGGCTCTGGATTAAAAATAAAATCAGCTCCCAAATCTTCGCACAATTTGCTATCAGCATCAATATCCCTTGGATAAGCTTCCAAGTCTTCATTTGGTCCAAATTGAATAGGATTTACAAAATCAGAAACAACAACTATATCATTTTCGCTAACAGCCTTTTTTATAAGACTTGCATGACCCTTGTGCAAAAATCCCATGGTAGGAACAAGGCCAATAGACTTACCTTCTTTTTTGAAATTTTTTAAAATTTCTTGCAATTCGTCAATTTTTTTAATAACTTTCATTTTTTTCTCCTCTAAAAAAATTTAGAGATAGTCTAATACACCACTAAAAATTATTTATGATAAAGTCCCATGCTTTTCATAAGATGAAATTTTTTCGATTTTATTTTCATCATCAACAAAAACAACCTTTGGACTATAATTTTTCAAATCCTCTTCATTATAATTAGCATAAGCCATAATAATTACCTTATCACCTGTAGCAAAATGTCTTGCTGCAGCACCATTCAAACAAATAACCCCACTATTTTTCTCGCCAGCAATAGTGTAAGTTTCAATTCTATTTCCATTATTAATATCGACTACTTGAACCTTTTGATACTCTCTAATCCCAGCACTTTCGAGCAAAACTTCATCAACAGTGATGGATCCAACATAGTTAAGTTCAGCTTGGGTTACAGTAGCCCTGTGAATTTTTCCTTCTAACATTTCAATATTCATAAAATCTCCTAAAAAAAAGCAAGGAAATCAGTCTATAACTTAAAAAAACCAAAAACCTTGCCTAGTAACAAAATATTTTGAGTCTCACTAAATATATAAGCTCATTTTTAAAAATCAAATATAATGGTGTAAAAGAGTATAGTTTTAAAAACCTTAAATACTATCTCTAGGTGTATTATATGATATTATTATAAATTTAACAATGTTTTATTAGTAGATATTTTTTAAAATAATTAATTGATTTATTTTTAAAAATAATTTTAGGCTCCAAATTTGTTGGATTTGTTTTTTATTAGGCAATTATTATATGTAGAATTTAGTTTTGGGTGGATTTATTATTAAAAAAATTTGCTTTTCAAAACAAATGGATTAAAAAAATATCAGACTCTTCTGCAGGCAAAGGAAAACGTTTAAAAATAATCTGAACCTAACATTTTTATTTAAAATAGTTATATAACATATTACATATTAAATTTTATTTAATTTACAAGTCTTAAAAAATTTGCTATATTTATATAAAGGAACTTATAAATTTAATAATATTAGTATCTTTATTAATTTTTCGTTTTTAATTGTATTTTATATTTCGTGTTTTATTTCTTAGATTTTTATTTTATAAAAATTTTAAAAATCACACATATTGATTACGTTTTCACAAATAAAGTGCTAGTTTTATTTTAATTATCTATTGAACTTAAAATATTTTATGAGGAGGGCTTATGAGTTTTTGTTATAAGTTGGACAGGGACAAATTTGACGAATTTTGTGAGTTTTTGGATGAAAATATTGGTAAAAAGGGTGCGGTTATGCCGGTTTTGCAAAAGTGCCAAAATCTTTTCTCTTATATTCCAGAGGAAATTGTAGATTTGATGGCTTTGAAGCTTGATGTTCCATCTAGTGAAATTTATGGTGTTGCTACTTTTTATTCTCAATTTTCTTTAAAGCCAAAGGGAGAACATGAAATTTGTGTTTGCCTTGGGACTGCCTGCTATGTAAAGGGAAGCGATAAAATTTTACAGTCTTTATCTGAGGAACTTGGAATTGAGGTTGGTGATACTACTGATGATGGAAAAATTTCCTTGTCTGAGGCAAGGTGCATTGGTCAGTGTGGTATTGCTCCAGTTGCTAGTATTGATGGGGATCTTGATATTGGAAATTTATCAACTGCTGATGTACATGAAATTATTTTAAAAGCTAGGGAGATGGGTAATGAATAAGGATAAACTTTTAGAAATTAAGAAAAAATCTCTTGAATCTTTAAAAAACCGTCTGGATTATAATAAGGTTTTTATAGATGATAATGGTAATATTAAATTGAAGGGAAAATTTTATAAAAATCAACAAAGATTGGTTTTGAAAAATTGTGGCATTATTAATCCTCAAGATATTGATGAGTACATAAGTCAAGACGGATATTTTGCTTTGAATAAGGCGATTTTTGAGCTTGATAGAAAAGAAATTATCGACATAATAAAGGAGTCTGGTCTTAGGGGAAGAGGGGGAGCTGGTTTTCCTGCTGGAAGAAAATGGGAAGCTGCTTTTAAGCAAAATACTGATGTTAAATACATAATTTGCAATGCTGATGAGGGTGATCCTGGTGCTTTTATGGATAGGTCTATTTTGGAATTTGATCCTCATTCAGTTTTAGAGGCTATGACAATTTGTGCAAGGGCTATTGGTTCTAATCAAGGATATATTTATGTAAGGGCAGAGTATCCAAAGGCTGTAAAATCTTTGGAAAATGCAATCAAGCAAGCAAAAGAATATAACCTTTTGGGAGAAAATATTATGGGCTCTGATTTTTCTTTTGATATTGATTTAAGACTTGGTGCAGGAGCTTTTGTTTGTGGTGAGGGAACTGCTCTTATGGAGTCTATTGAAGGAAAAAGAGGTATGCCAAGAAATAAAGAATTTAGGACAACTGTAAGGGGACTTTGGCAAAAACCGACCGTAATAAATAATGTAGAAACTCTTGCGAATGTTGCTCAAATTATAAACAAAGGTCCATCTTGGTTTAAATCTTTTGGAACAGAAAAATCTCCTGGTACAAAAGTTTTTGCTCTAGTTGGAAAAGTAAAAGAATCTGGTCTTGTTGAAGTTGAGATGGGAACAACTATAAGAGAAATTGTCTATGATATTGGTTGTGGAATCCAAAATGACAAAAAGGCAAAGGCAGTCCAAACCGGAGGACCATCAGGAGGATGTATTCCAACAAAACTATTTGATACAGCTTGTGATTTTGAATCTCTAAAAAAGATTGGTTCAATTATGGGCTCTGGAGGAATGGTTGTAATGGATGAGGACGATTGTATGGTCGATGTTGCCAGATTTTTCCTAGAATTTTCTGTTGATGAATCTTGTGGAAAATGTACACCATGTAGGATAGGAAATAAAAGATTATTCGAAATGCTAGACGATATAACAAATGGTAAGGCAAATTCAGAAACTTTAGAAAAACTTGATGAATTATCTCATATTGTAGCAGAAACTTCCCTATGTGGTTTGGGTCAATCAAGCCCAAATCCAATAATTTCTACCATGCATTATTTTTATGATGAATATGAAGCTCACATTGGTGAAAATAAAACTTGCCCAGCAAAAAGGTGCTTATCTTTGCTTTCATATTCAGTTGGAGAAAAATGTATTGGTTGTGGCAAGTGTAAAAGGCTTTGTCCAGCTCAGGCAATTTCTGGAGAAAAAAGAAATAAACATGACATTGACCATGATAAATGCATAAAATGTGGGCAATGTATGGAAAATTGTCCGATAGATGCCATAGCTTTAGTCTAGGAGGTTTTCAATGATTAGTTTAACAATAAATGGAAAAAAAGTAGAAGTTTCAGAATCTACAACAGTCCTTGATGCAGCGAAAAGTTTAAATATAAAAATACCAACACTTTGCCATATGGATTTGGGAGATATAAAATTTGTAAATAAATTAGCATCTTGTAGAGTTTGTTTAGTAGAAGATTTAGATAAAAATAAATTTATCCCAGCTTGTGCGACTTTTGTAAAAGAAGGGATGAATATAAAAACTGATAGCCAAGAAGTAATAAGAGCAAGAAGAACAATGGTTGAATTGCTTTTGTCAGATCATCCAAATGATTGTTTGAAATGTTCCAAAAATTTGAATTGTCAATTACAAAAATTGGCACACGACTTAAATATTAGAGAAATAAAATACACAGGAGAAAAGAGAAATCTTCCAATAGATGATAATTCCTATTCATTAGTGAGAGATCCAAACAAATGTATTCTTTGCAGAAGATGTGAAAATATGTGTAACAAAGTACAAACAGTAGGAGCCCTTGCAGAAGTAGGAAGAGGATTTAATACCCACGTTGGTTCAGCATTTAATAGATCTATGTTTGAAACAACATGCACATTTTGTGGTCAATGCTTATCAGTTTGTCCAACAGGAGCCTTGACAGAAAAATCAAATATAGAAGAAGTTTGGAAATTATTACAAACAGATAAACACATAATAGTCCAAGTAGCACCAGCAGTAAGAGTTGCCCTTGGAGAAATGTTTGGAAGAAAAGTAGGCGAATCAGTAGAAGGAGAAATGGTAACGGCCCTAAGAAGTTTAGGATTTGACAAAATATTCGATACAAATTTTGCAGCAGACCTTACAATAATGGAAGAAGCAAACGAATTTGTTCAAAGATTACAAGGAAAAGGAGAACTCCCAATCCTTACATCATGTTGTCCAGGTTGGGTTAATTTTATGGAACAACAATTCTCAGATTTGATAGATATTCCATCATCATGCAAAAGTCCACACGAAATGTTTGGAGCTATAGCAAAAACATATTATGCAGAAAAAATGGGCTTAAAAGTAGAAGACATAAAAGTAGTATCAGTTATGCCTTGTATATCCAAAAAATATGAAGCAAAAAGAGATGAACTAGAAAACGAAGGATATTCAGATGTAGATATAGTTATAACAACAAGAGAACTTGGGGCTATGATAAAAGAAGCAGGAATTGACTTCAATAACCTAGAAAAATCAGACTTTGACAATCCAATGGGAGAATCAACGGGAGCAGGAGACATATTTGGAACAAGCGGTGGAGTAATAGAAGCAACCATAAGAACAGCCTATGATAAAATAACAGGAAAAGAGTTAGAAAAAGTAGAATTTGAAGATTTACGAGGCATAAAAGGAATCAAAAAAGCCACAGTAAATATAGAAGGAAGAGAAGTAAAAATAGCAGTAGCAAATGGATTAGGAAATACCAGAAAACTACTAGAAAAATTAAGAAATAAAGAAATAGAATTAGATGCCATAGAAGTAATGGCATGCCCAGGAGGCTGTATAGGTGGAGGTGGTCAACCATTCCACAATGGAAATATATCAATCCTAAAAGAAAGATCAAAAGCTCTATACAAAATTGACGAAAATAAAAAACTAAGAAAATCCTACCAAAACCCATACATAAAAAAACTTTATGAAGAATATTTGGGAGAAGTAGGAAGTGAAAAAGCAAAAGAATTACTACACACAAGCTACAAGGCTAGGCCTAAGTTGTAAGAAAAAATCTCCCTACCTTATTTAAGGTGGGAGATTTTTGAAATTTATTATTTAATCAAGAAGTGGTTTATTTTTTAATTAAAGGTAAGATGATTTTAAGTTGATTATTAACTTAAAAAGTGTTTAAATACTAAAAATTAAAATATAGGATTGATTATTAACATAGGATGTAAAATAAATTTGACAAATTTTTCATAGGTGATATTATAAAAATATAATCAACTAATAATTAAAATAATAAATGCGGAAAGGAGATGAAAAAATGAAAGTTTATGAGTTAAAAATTAGAACATTTTTATTAGAAGATATTGATAGTTCTGATTCTTTGGAATTTATTTCTAAGGCAATAATTTCTTATTTGTCAGAAGATGAAAAATTTCTTAATATGCACAAAGCAAAAAATTATAAGTCTTATTGCCATGACAATCTTTATCCAATAAAAAAATTATACAAAAAAAATATGATCTATCAGTATAGAATTAGGTCAGTTGATGGGGATTTTGTAAATTATATTTTGAATGGTTTTTCCGATTATAAGGATAAGGTTTTCAAAAACTTGACTGTGGATGTCAGGATAATTCCAAATTCCCCTATTTCAAAATTATTCACCCTAAATCCTATAATAATCAAAAATGATTTTGGATATTGGAAGGGAAATTTGACTTTAGAAGAATTTGAAAAGAGAATTACAGACAATTTAATTAAAAAATATAAATTTTTCATTGATGAAAATGTAGAAGAGGGGAAATTTTATACAAGCCTTAAATTTTTAAATGAAGGGCCAATTGCTTTTGAATTTAAAAATATAAAACTTTTGGGCGATAAGCTTGAACTTGAAATCAATATGGACAAGAGAAGTCAAGATTTAGCTTATTTTGCAATTGCTGTGACATTTAGCGAAAACTCAGCTTATGGAGCAGGATTTTTGGGCTATAAATATTTAATTTAGGAGGTGATTATGTGCTAGAAGAATGTTTGGAGATTTTTAAGAAAAATTTGGACGAAGATTCTGATATGGTTTTGAGAGGATATATTCCTAAAGATGGTAAATATTATCTTGTTACTATGAAAGAAGAAGGTTTTTGGGAAGTAAGCCCAAGTTTTAAGATTAAATATAACAAAAAAGAAAAGAAAATTGAAAATCAACCTTTGAATTATTCTTTTGTTAGAGATTTAGATTTTAATTCCAATCTCTTAAATATGAACAAAAGCATGGACAATAAAAAAGCGATTCATAGCTCTAATTACTACAGTTTCTTCTTCAAGGAAAATTCTTATGAAGATAATATTAATAAAGAAGCTATAGAAAGATATTTTTTGATTTTAAAAAATCCTCTCAAAAAATACAAGGATAAAAGAGCAAAAAGCCTTTATTTGGAAAATGAAGAAAAATTAGGACCTGTAAATGTAGAAGAAGCCAAAAAAATAGAAAAATGGCTTATTGAAAATATTAATAAGAAAGAATTATTTGATATTGATGCAAGTTCAAAAGATTATTTTAAAATATTTTTTGTATATGGAGATGAAGAAAAAACAAAAAAAGCCTATCAAAGAGAGCAAGATAGGTATTTACTTACCAATTTATTTAATAAAAATAAATACAATATAGAAGTTGATGGTATGACTTTTGGGGTTTCTGATGATAATTTAGGAATAAACGATAAGAAGCCTTATTTGGAAAATTTATCTAGGATGGTAAAACAACCCTATTTAATAAGTGCAGATATGGCAAAATTACAAAATTTATTTTTTTCTTATCTTTCATCTTCCTTAAAAAGAGGAAATAATAGAATATATTTTAATACAGGTAATAAAGAGATAAGTTTTGAAAAAAATAAAAATTTTATAGGCTTTGAATTGTTCTTGTATCCTGAAAAAAATGAGGCAGCTATTTTAGGTTATAATATTTATTCAAAAGATTTTGATGATATAGAAATTCAAATTAACCAATATATTGAAGAATATTTACCTGAAAATGCTAAAGCTGAAGATATTTCTAAAAGAGAAGAAAAATACGGTCTTGTTACTGAAAAAAATACACTTTTAAATAAAATAGATTCAGTTTTTTTCTATAATTATTACCAAAGAAATAAGTACAATTTGGAGAATTTGAATATAAAAGAATTAAATTTCAAAATGATAATTTTAAACTATGGGAAAAGCTTGGAAGTTGCAATAATAAATAATAAGAGCAAAGAAGTTGGAAGGATTTTAGATAGGCTCTTGAAAGATTCTATTAAATATTCTCTTTTAAATGATTACAAGACCAAGGCTATAACCCAATTTAATTATTATTTATCTTTAAAAGAATATTTTGAAAAAAAGGAGGAAAATTACATGGATTTTCAAGAAAAGATGAAAAGGAAATTAGAATCAGCAGGAGATATTTCTCTTGAAGGTGATGAAGAAATTTTGTTTGCCCTAGGACAAGTTTTGAGAAAATTGCTTAATCATTCAAAGATTGGCGATAAAAATTTAACCTTTATTAGAAATTTCTTGGATGAACAAAAAACTTCTAAGATAATTGAAAATTTAAAACACTTGCTTGTAACTTATGCTCACAATATTAGCACTAAAGACGTAAGATTTAACAGGGCAGTAAGCCAAATTCTTGTTTATGAATTTGAAAAAGAAAAGGCTGATGATAAGTGGATAATGGCAGGATTTTTAGAAGAATCATATCTTTATGGAAAAAAACTAAGTGAAGGAGAAGAAAATGACAGAGCTTAATAAAAGAGTTTATGGGATTATTGGTATAGGATCAAAAATGGCAAATTGGAATGCAGATTTTTCTGGATTTCCAAAATCTTTGTCTTCAGGTGAAATTTTTGGATCAGATAAGGCTTTAAAATATACAATGAAGAAAAAATGGGTAGAAGAAGGCGAAAAAGTAATTTATATAAAAAGTTATACCATAGGAGATAAGGGAAATTTGATACCTAGAACCTTAAAAGAAAGATATGAACAAGTTTTTGATACAGAAATAAAATCTGGTGAGTCAGAAAAAATTTTGACCAACTTGTTTTCTGCAACAGATGTAAAAAATTTTGGAGCTACCTTTGCAGAAAAAGGAAATAATATTTCTATAACTGGAGCTGTGCAAATTTCCCAAGGAATGAACAAATATGAAGACAGTAAAGCTCAAGTTCAACAAATTTTATCTCCTTTTAGAGATCCTAATGCTAAAGAAAAAAATGAGTCAGGAGAAGAAGCTCAAAATTCTACTTTGGGAAATAAAATTGTATCAGATGAAGCTCATTATTTTTATTCTTTTGTAATAAATCCAAAGGCTTATGATGGTTATAAACAATTGGGAGTAACAGAGGGTTATAGCGAAAAAGATTATGAAAAATTCAAATTAGCAGCAATTGATTCTGCAACTTCCTATGCAACGAATGCAAAAGAAGGAGCAAACAATGAATTTTCTATGTTTGTCGAAACAAAATTAGACACTTATCTTCCAAGTCTTGCAAATTATCTTGAATTCGAAAAAAATTCTGAAGAAAACTCAAAAGATAAAATAATTTTTACAGGAAAATCTATTCTGGAAAAAAGAGATGATATAGAAAAAATCCAAATTTATTACGACAATGAAAAAATTGACTTGGTTGATTTTCCAGATGATATAGAAATTTATAATATATACACAAGAGAAAAAATCGAGGCTTAAAATGAAAGCTTTGAGATTTAGGTTAAGTGGGAAAACAGGTTTTTTTAAACAGCCAGATGTAAATACTTATCTATATTATACTTATGGGCAAATTCACAGAGTTGCCCTTCTAGGACTTTTGGGAGCAATTGTTGGGTACAAAGGATATAACGAAAAAGACAGGGAAAAATATCCTGAATTCTATAAAAAATTGAAAGATCTTAAAATATCTGTAGTTTCTGAGGAAAATGATGGAATTTTTGATAGGAAATTACAAGCTTTTAATAATTCCACAGCCTTTGCATCGAATGAAGAAGGTGGAAATCTAATAGTAAAACAAGTTTGGCTAGAAAATCCTTCATGGCTAATTTATATTTTATTAGATAATGACCAAAGTGAATTAATAAAAGAATATATTTTAAATAATAAGACAATTTTTACTCCTTATCTTGGAACAAATGATCACATGGCAAATATTAGTAATTGTAAAATAGTTAATATAGAAAAAAGTGATGAAAATATTATAAATTCTTTATTTTGGGATGAAGATTTTAAACTTAGATTAGGAAGTAAGCTTTATAAATATGAGGAAAATCTTCCGTTTTTCCTAGAAGAAGATACTGAAAGATATATAAGAAAAAAAACCATTGCAAGCAATGGAGAAGTTAGGAAAAAATCAAATAAAAATGTCATATTTAAAGATTTAGATAATAATTTAAAACTTGCTTTTTACAGTGAAGAAGGAATATATGAAGCTTGATTTTATAGTTAAAAATTCCGACAATTATCTAGCCCATATTGATGGAGTTGGAGATAGCAAAGAAAAATTACAAGATCATATAAATAAAACTTTTGAATATTACCAAAAAATTCAAAATGAAAAAAACTTGGGAAAAGTCTTTGAAAGATTTTTCCTAAGTATATTTGACCAAAAAGAAGGATATACTTATTTTAAAGATCTAATAGATTCTGTAATACTATTTCACGATTTGGGAAAGATAAATTCGAGATTTCAAAGAAATAAATTAAAAAATTTTGAAATAGATCTTACCGATTTGGGGATAGAAGGAGAGCATTCAATACTTTCATCATTTATTTATGTTTATATTTTTGTTGGAAAAGTTAAAAACCTAGAAATTGATAATGAACTAAAAGAAAAATTATATTATCTTATTTTTTTGAATGCCTTTGTAATTTCAAGACACCATAGTGATTTATCAGACTTTTCATATTCAATTCATAATTTTTTTGATTTATTTATTGATGAAAGAGGTAAATTTTATAAAACTTTAAAATATTTAGAGAAAGATAAGAATATAAAAAAAGAATTTTTTGATAATTTTGAAGAAATTTCAAATGAAATTATGGATTTAGTCTATGATTTTGATATGGATTCTTCTTATAAAGATTTCAAAAAATCAAAATCAAAAGAAATATACATCCACACAAGACTTATTTATTCTATTTTAGTTGCAGCTGATTTTTATGCCACAACTGATTATATGAATGGATATAAGACAAAGCTTCCAAAAATCGATCAAAATGACCTTATAAAAATATACAATAATTCAAAACTTATAAAAAGTATTAGACAAAGCCAAAAAAGTAAGTCTTATGAGAAAAAAGAAAATATTAATGATCTTAGGACAAAAATTTTTCTAAATGCAGAAAAAAATTTAGAAGAAGAAAAGAATAAAAATATATTTTTCCTTGAAGCTCCCACAGGATCGGGCAAATCTAACACTGCTATGAATTTATCTTTCGAACTATTAAATGATCAGATTGATAAAATAATCTATGCCTATCCTTTTAACACCTTGGTGGAACAGAACAAAAATACCCTCTTAAAATACTATAAAAAGACCAGCATTGAAGAAAATATTTCTATTATAAATTCAATAACACCTATTGGAAAAAGTGACAATGATGATTTTATGAAAGATTGGGATTATTATATAAAATCTCTCCTCGATAGACAATTTCTTCATTCTCATTTTATAATCACATCTAATGTAGGGCTTTTTAATACGTTTTTTTCAAATAAAAGAAAAAATATTTTCGGTCTTTATCAAATAGCAAATTCTGTAATTGTTTTGGATGAAATTCAAGCCTACAGGGAAGATTTGTGGAATGAAATTATAGAAATGTTGGAAATTTATGCCAAGATTTTTAATTTAAAAATAATTATAATGTCAGCAACTCTTCCAGATTTATCAGCCTTATTAGATGAGGATAAGAAGAAAAATATAGGAAAATTAATTAAAAATCCAAGAGAGATTTTCGATGAGCCTTTGTTTAAAAATAGGGTCAAAATAAACTATGATTTGTTGGATTTGGGAAAGATTGACTACAACCATCTTTTAAGGCACATGGAAGAAAATATAGGAAATCACAAAAAAATATTGGTTGAATTTATAAGGAAAAAAGATGCTGAAAAGTTCTTTAAAATAATAAGTGAGGAAGAATTTTTTAATCAGTACAATATTTTAATTTTAACAGGTGATGATAATTTGAGAAGGAAGGCTCAAGTTATTGGACAAATAAGTGGTGAAATAAGAAAAAAAACCATATTAATTGCAAGTCAGGTTGTAGAAGCTGGGGTTGATATTGATATGGACATTGGTTACAAAGATATATCCATGCTTGAAAATGAAGAACAATTTTTGGGAAGAATTGGAAGATCTGCAAGTAAAAACGATGCTGTAGCATATTTTTTTGATATGGCAGATGAAAAGAAAATTTATAAAAATGCCCAAGATATTTTGACTCTAAGAAATAAGGATAGGAGAAATGATCTCCAAACAAAAGATTTTTCCAGATATTTTGCCCTAAAATTACAAAAAGCAAAAAATGATAGGGATGAATATGCCTATATAAATTTTGAAAAAGACCTTATTAAATTAAATTTCGAAAAAATATCCAAACACATGGAATTAATTGATGATAATAGGCAAATGATAGATCTATTTTTAAATAGAAATTTAAAGATAGGTGGAAAAGAAATAAATGGATCTGGAATTTGGGATCAATACGTAAGTCTTATTGAAAATAAAGATATGGATTATAGCGAAAAAATTGTAAAACTTTCAGAAAAGAAAGCCCAAATGTCAGACTTTATCTACAGAATTTCAAAAAGAGATTTTTTAAAATATATACAAACAGCAAACGACATAATAGGAAACCTCGTTTATATAGAAGATGGAGAAAAATATATTTATAAGGGAAGATTAAATTATAAAGATGAAAATGATGAATTCGGGGACATAATATGAATGGAACAATAATAAATTATTATTTTCATTGCAAAAGACAGTGCTATTTATTTGCCAACAAATTAAATTTCGAAGATAACAGTGAACTTGTAAAAATTGGAAAAGAAATCCACCTTAATAAAAGCGAAAACAAGAAAAATTCCGAAATAAAAATAGATAATATAGTGGTTGATAAAATTACAGATAAATATTTGGTAGAAATCAAAAAATCAGATGCAGACAAAGAAGCTGCCAGATGGCAAGTGTACTATTATCTTTATATTTTAAAGAAAAAAGGAATAATAAAAAAAGGGAAATTAGAATTTGTTGAAAACAATCAAGGTAAAAAAACAGAATATCTGGACTTGTATGATAAAAAAGAAAAAGAAGTCGAAAAATTACTTAAAGAAATAGAAGAATTTATTTCAAAAGAAGAGATTCCAAAATTCAAAAAAATAAAAGCTTGCAGTAAATGTGCCTATTATGAATATTGCAATATTTAGGTGGGAATATGGGAAAAACAAAATATCTTTTAACAGATGGACAAATAAAAAGAAAAGACAATTCCCTAGTTTATAGGGTAAAGGGAAAAAATGTTTATATACCCATAGAAAGCATAAGAGAGCTTTACATACTAAGCGAGACGACGATAAATACAAAATTATTAGATTTTCTTGCAAGTAAGCATATAGTTCTACATTTTTTCAATTATTACGGAAACTATTCAGGAACATTTTATCCAAGAGAAAAATATATAAGCGGAAAACTTTTAGTAAAACAAGTAGAAGCCTACAAGGAAAAAAGAATAGAAATAGCAAAAAGAATTGTAGGAGCAATAGGAAAAAATATCTATCAAGTTCTATATCACTACTATAAACATGACAAAAAAGAAGTGAAAACTTTCCTTGATAATATAAAAAATGAAATTCCAAAAGAGCTTGAAAAATCGAATGACATCAAACAAATTTTATATATAGAAGGAAAAATTTGGCAAGGATTTTACGATTCTTTCAAATATTTTCTAAATGAAGATTTTATTTTAAACAAGAGAGTAAGAAGACCCCCAGATAATCCGATAAATGCCCTAATATCATTTGGAAATTCACTTTTATACACCAAAACCATAACAGCAATCTACAGGACTCACTTAAATCAAGCCGTAAGCTATTTGCACGAACCAAGCGAATCAAGATTTTCTCTTTCCTTAGATATGAGTGAAGCTTTCAAACCAATATTAGTATTTAAAACAATTTTTGATTTGGTAAATAATAGAAAAATTAGGGTAAAAGATCATTTTTTAAGAGAACAAAATTATTGCATCCTAAACGATGAGGGCAAAAAAATATTTATAGCAGCTTTTGAAAAAAGAATAGAAACAAAATTTAAAAATGAAAAATTAAAAAGGAATGTAAGCTATCAAACACAAATAAAGCTAGATTGCTATAAATTAATAAAATATATACTAGAAGACAAAGAATTCGAACCTTATTTATTAGAAAGGAAATATTAATGGGAAAAAATTATAATTATATATTCCTATTCTATGATGTTGGAGAAAAAAGAGTAAACAAAGTATTTAAAATATGCAAAAAGTACCTAAATCATCACCAAAATTCAGTATTTAGGGGAGAAATAAGCCCGTCAAAAATTATTGCTCTAAAAAGAGAAATCAAAAAAGTAATAAAAAAAGAAGAAGACTTTGTAACAATAATAAAAATGTACAATAAAGAAAGCTTCGAAGAAGAAACAATAGGAAAATACAAATCACTAGAAGAAGATTTGATCTTATAATTCCCAACAAAATTATAAAAAACTCTAAAAATAAACAAAACAAAAAAAATAAATTAGCTGGTAAAAAAATCAAAAATATTGGAAAAAGGGTATATTTAAAATATAAGAGTAAAATTATTTCTTATTTTACTTTGGTTTATTATTAACATTTGATGTATTGAAATGTTATTACTCCTTTTACACTATCAGCAACACCCTTTGTTTATTATTAACATTTGATGTATTGAAATAAGCTCCGTCAAAAAGCTTGTAAGAATTATATAAATGTTTATTATTAACATTTGATGTATTGAAATTTAAAGCCAAGCAAAAAACAACAAATTTTTTAAAAAAGTTTATTATTAACATTTGATGTATTGAAATAGGTATAGGGGAAAATTCTGATTCTTTAATAGGATGTTTATTATTAACATTTGATGTATTGAAATATTCCTAAAATAGTTCTTGTAGGGATAGAAATTGTTAGTTTATTATTAACATTTGATGTATTGAAATATTAGATATTAGAAAATTAAAGGATAATGATAATAGTTTATTATTAACATTTGATGTATTGAAATTCTGGTGCATTCTTATGTAAAGACCCTGAATCGTCTAGTTTATTATTAACATTTGATGTATTGAAATAAAATAAAAGAATAAGAAATTTCAGCCCCAAATCTTCGTTTATTATTAACATTTGATGTATTGAAATGCCATATCTTTAATTGCCATATCTGCCGATTTAGCGTTTATTATTAACATTTGATGTATTGAAATAATTAAAATCTTCCCTATCAACAAGCCCCATATCTGTTTATTATTAACATTTGATGTATTGAAATATATTAGACGTTTAAATGATAATAATTTATTGAATGTTTATTATTAACATTTGATGTATTGAAATATGGATAAGGAAGTTGACATTGTTGCAGAAGGTGGAGTTTATTATTAACATTTGATGTATTGAAATCTAGATTTTAAAACTCCACCACCAAAATAAACATATGTTTATTATTAACATTTGATGTATTGAAATAAAATTTTGCCATCATAAGTTAAATTAACATTATGTTTATTATTAACATTTGATGTATTGAAATTTTGAACTTAAATTATCAAATGCATAACGAAAATCAGTTTATTATTAACATTTGATGTATTGAAATCAATTATAGTTAGCAGTAAAAGTTGTTCCGTTTTTGTTTATTATTAACATTTGATGTATTGAAATATTACAAAATCATTATCACTCGGAAAAACATATCCGGTTTATTATTAACATTTGATGTATTGAAATATAAATAAAAACTGGGGGATACTTGTGCCAAATTAAGTTTATTATTAACATTTGATGTATTGAAATGAAATTTCATCAAGTTTTTTTAACTTTAGAATTTCTGTTTATTATTAACATTTGATGTATTGAAATTAATTCTTTCTCTTTCTTTCATAAAGTCCTCACCAGGTTTATTATTAACATTTGATGTATTGAAATTCCTGCAAAATAAATTGCCTGCTTGCTCCATCTATTGTTTATTATTAACATTTGATGTATTGAAATGAGGAAGATATGACGGTAAAGTTATTAATCCTAAGGGTTTATTATTAACATTTGATGTATTGAAATAACATACTGTAGGAATCATAAAAAGTCGCATAAAACGTTTATTATTAACATTTGATGTATTGAAATAAGATGAGCAAAGATGAAAAGACATTTTATAGAAATAGTTTATTATTAACATTTGATGTATCGAAATTTTTGGTCCTGTCAAACCTCTTGGTCCTTTCTCCCCTGTTTATTATTAACATTTGATGTATTGAAATAACGTTAATTAAAAACCTGATACCAGATTTAGGGGAGTTCTTGTTTATTATTAACATTTGATGTATTGAAATTCAGAAAAAGTGCCCTTTAAATTTCCATCTTGATCTGTTTATTATTAACATTTGATGTATTGAAATCTAAAGATGATGAGGAAGAAACTGAAAAAGCGGTGGTTTATTATTAACATTTGATGTATTGAAATAGTTAATAAAGAAAGAAATACGTAGCGACGCAATCTGTTATTATTAGCAGTACATTTATTGTGATGATTTTTTATTATATTTTTAAATTGAACATTAGTATTTTATATTAGAAAAAATTTTATTTAAGGAGGATTTATGGACTTTATTGAACTTGTTAAAAATCGTTATTCTTGTAAAAATTTTAGTGAAAAAGAAGTTGAAAGGGAGAAGCTTGATCTTATTCTTGAGGCTGGAAGGCTTGCTCCTACTGCTAAAAACAATCAGATTCAAAGAATTTATGTTGTTAATTCTATTGAGGCTCTTAGAAAAATTGATGAGCTCACACCTTGTAGGTACAAGGCTCCTCTTGTTTTACTTGTAGCTTATGATGAAGATGAGGCTTTTGCTTATCCAGGAGGAAAATATAATACTGGTGTTGAAGATGCAACTATTGTTGCAAGTCATATGATACTGGCTGCGGCAAGCCTTGGTGTTGATTCTTGCTGGGTAAATCTTTTTGATCCAGACAAGGCTAGCGAGAAATTTTCTTTGCCAGAAAATGAAAAAATTGTTGCTATGCTTGATTTGGGTTATGCAAATGATGGAGTTAAGCCTTTGGAAAATCATTTTAAACGTAAAAATATTGATGAAACTGTAAAATTTATTTAGTTTTAATTTGATAACGAGCCTGTTGCAAAAACTATGTCTGATTTTTTGTTTTGCAAGAGGTTCGTTTTTTATTTGAAAAATTTTATTTGATGAAGTCTTTATAGTTTTGTAAAAATAAAGATCGTATTTTAAATTAACAAGTGGAATATTTTTAGCATATAGTAAAAATAGAAGTAATAAATAAGCTAAGTATATTTTTAAATTAATCGAGAAAATATTTACTGTATAGAGCTAAAAAATATATGGACTTTACTTTGTTTTTGTATAAATATTAAATATAATTTTATATTATAGTTTGATTGTTTTACCAACTTGTGTTGACAAATATTGATTGGTGTAATAATATGTTTTAAAAATTATTATTTTATAATCTAAGGAGATAAAATTTATGAAATTTGTTGAGCTTGTTAAAAATCGTTTTTCTTGTAAAGATTTTAGTGAAAGAGATGTAGAAAGTATGGATCTAAATATTATTTTGGAGGCAGGAAGATTTGCTCCAACTTCAAATAACAATCAACCCCAACGAATTTATGTTTGTAAATCGAAAGAATCTCTTTCTAAAATAGATGAACTAACTCCTTGTAGGTACAAGGCTCCTCTTGTTTTACTTATAGCTTATGATGAAGATGAGGCCTTTGTTTATCCAGAGGGAAAATATAATACTGGTGTTGAAGATGCAACGATCGTTGCAAGTCATATGATTTTGGCTGCTACAAGCATAGGTATCGATTCTTGCTGGGTTAGCTTTTTTGACCCAGACGAGGCTAGCAAAAAATTTTCCTTGCCAGAAAATGAAAAAATTGTTGCTATGCTTGATTTGGGTTATGCAAATGATGGGGTTGAGCCTTTGGAAAATCATTTTAAACGTAAAAATATTGATGAAACTGTAAAATTTATTTAGGAAAAATATAAAATTTCATAATTTAAAAATCCCCTTCTGCGAATTTTAACAATAAGGGATTTATTTTTGATTGTTTTATTTATTCCAATAATCTTTGTGAAGTTTAAAAAATTCATCTTCAAGTTCTATAAATGGGCCTAGGGTTTCAAAATCTTTTTGCCCACTTGCCATAACAACTCTGCTTGGTAGATTTAAGGTAGGATTTCTTATGTCATCTCCTGTATATTTTTTAAGCTCTGATTCTCTGGCTATATAAACGTGTCTTCCTAAATTTCCCCAATACATAGCTCCTGTGCACATAGCACAAGAATCAGCACAATTGTATAGGGTAAATTCTTTCATTTCTTCTTTTGTATAAATTTGAGATGCTTTTCTCATCAATAATGCCTCAGCATGGGCTGTGCAATCTCCATTTAATGAAACTTCCTCGTTACCTTGTTCCATCAAAATATTTCCATCTTTATCAGCAAGGAGGCAACCGAAAGGATGATTTCCTTTTTCTTTCGCCTCTTTGCAAATTTCTAAAACTCTTTTTAATAATTTTACTTCAAAATCTTTTAAATCTGATAGCTTATAATTATCTTTTTGCTCATATTCTATATTAAATTCTTTTTTCATAATTAACCTTTCATTTTTCTGCGTCTAATGGTTGTTATTGGTATATATTCTGTGTTTACATATTCTCGTGAGATAAAAATCAAATTTCCGTCATCATCATATTCCTTACTCTTTATTAGTATTGATTTTTTTGGCAAATAAGTATCATCAATTCCAAAAAATTTGGAAAGTTCATCATAATCTGCTGCTTGAAATTCTATACTTGAGTTAGAAACTTCAATTTTTAGATTTTTATAGAAATAATCGAAAATTGAATTATTATAGGCTTTGATTTCTTCTAATTTGTTCTCGTAATTTATGGGCAAAAAGTCTAAGCAAACAGCCGCAATATTGTCATCTGCATAATAAATTCTAATAGTTATTATAAGTTTATCTTCATTGTACAGACTTATATTTTTAAAAGGATTTGGTGTTTTAATGATTTTTGTTTCTATTGATTTAACTTTTAAATCATATCCTAATTCTTTTATTATTTCTCCATAAGTTTCCATCCTGAATAAATCAACTTTAATATCTTTAAAATTTGGACTTATAAAGGTTCCTCTACCTTGCTGTCTTATAATTTTTCCTTCTCTTTCCAAGTCTGATAGGGCACTTCTTATAGTTACTCTGCTGATTTTAAATTTTTTTGCAAGATTTTTTTCGGAATCAAGTTTATCTTTGTTTTCTGCAATTAAA
Source organism: Anaerococcus vaginalis (assembly GCF_000307225.1). Classification (GTDB taxonomy): domain Bacteria; phylum Bacillota; class Clostridia; order Tissierellales; family Peptoniphilaceae; genus Anaerococcus; species Anaerococcus vaginalis_B. Next base: position 96,528 of record NZ_HE978618.1, on the reverse strand, counting down.
TTATTAATTTCTTTTAGTAAGAATTTTCTTGCCAAATTCCTCAAATTAATTTTAGATTCTAAGGTTGCCATTTAGAAAAACCAATCACCGATAATACAATACTTATGCATAATAGGATAGTGCCAAAATTCATTCCAAATTCACTTGAAGAAAGACAGCACATAAAAGATCCTATTCCCATCAAAATAATTCCTATAACAGAAATCATCCTATATTTTTTTATAATTTTCTCGTCCATTTTATTCTCCCTTTTTAGTAAACATAGATATGGCTGTATAAATTATGAAACCAGCAATAATACCATTTAAAGCAGGCAATCCAAAAATACCATTCAAAGCACTTTTTCCACTTGCTACCCCACTTAAAAGTCTAACAAGTCCAAGAGCTAAAATCCAACTAATCCAAGGAACTAAATCCCAATCTTTTATAGAATCACTATCTAAATCAGGATATACTCTTTTATTTACAATATAATAGTTTGATAGAATTATTCCAGCTAAAGGAGGAACAATCACTCCCAAAAGATTTAAAAATTTGAATAAAACAGCAATATCATAAGGCTTTGTCAAACATAAAAGTCCAGATGCAATCAAAACTATACTTATTATTTTCTTTCTATTTGTAGAAAAAGTATTAGCCAAATTCAATGAAGAAGAGTATAAATTTGCTGCATTAGTTGTGAAAATATTTGTTGTCATCAAAATCAAAGAAGGTATAACCAAACCTAATTTTAATAAAACAGCAGTCAAATCACTATCATTCATTCCTATACCAGCAATAGCACCACAAAGAATTAAAAGACTATTTCCGCCCAATAATCCAACACAAGCACTAATCATAGCTTCCTTAGAATTTTTAGCAAATCTCATTGTATCAGCAATACAAGTAGCAGTTGATAAAATCCAAGTACCAATAACTATAGTTATTCCATTAATCAAAGACATTTTATCAGCAGCTTGCCAAGAAAAAATCTTATCCCATCCAGAAATATTTCCAGATTTAAGAGCTGTTCCAAGAGAAAGAAAAATTATTGCAGGAATAGCAACATAACCCAAAATTGTAATCGCTTTAATACCAGCAAAAGAAAAATTCCCATAACAATTGCAGATAAAAACAATATAGCTAGTTCTCCATAACCTTCAATTCCCAAAACACTTGAAATAAATTTTCCATATGTAGCGGCTTGAATCGTATACCAACCAATATTAACAATCGGAACAAATAAAGTTGCAATTTTAGAACCCTTGTTACCAAAAGTGTGTCTAGTTATAAGAGCAAAACTCAAACCAGTTTTACTTGCCATATTAGCGATTGCAACAGCAATAAAACAAAGAAAAATATTTCCAATACTTATTGCAGTTAATATTTCCTTAAAACTTAAACCACTAGCAAGACCTCCTCCAGTCATCATACTCGTAATAACGAAAACAAATCCTAGCCAAACAATAGTAATTGACCAAAAACTTTTTCTTGCCTCTTTCGGAACTGCTGATTTTTCAAAATCCATATCAACAGATTCCACACTTTTCACATTAATTTTATCTTCCATACTTCCTCCTTAAAAGTAAAAGGTATTACCTATTTGAAAATATTATATCATAAGATATTTTTCTTGAAAAGGTTTTGAAAAAAAATAAGAAAAAAGTGTGTGCTATAATATAAGCATATAAAAATTTTGCAAAATAATTAATTGAGATATTAAAAAAATAAAAAGTGAAAAAAGAGCGTGTTGAGTATGAACATAGAAAAAGTAAGGAGAAATAATGAAAGATATAAAGATGGTTTTCTTTGATGTGGTAAATGGCTTAAAAATTTGCCAGTGGCAAAGTTTTAACATTTACCCCGCGGACTTGAATAAACAAAAAATTTTGCAAAATAATTAATTAAGATATTTTTAAAAATAAAAAGTGAAAAAAGAGCGTGTTGAGTATGCATATAGAAAAGAGTAAGGAGAAATAATGAAGAATATAAAGGTTATTTTTTTTGACATCGACGGCACCCTTATCCCTCTTGATAAGGAAGATATTTCAGACAAGTCGGTTTTTGCTTTGAATAAATTGAAAGAAAATGGGATAAAAATTTGTGTTGCTACAGGTAGGTCTCCTTTCCAGCTTCCGAAATTTAGGGGGCTTTCTTTTGATATTTATTTGAATTTTAATGGGTCTTTAATTTTTAATGAAAAAGAAGATATTTTCAAAAATCCTCTTTCAAAAAAAGATATTTATAGGCTTATTGAAAATTCTAAGGATATGGATAAGCCTTTGGCTATAGCTACAAGAGATTTTTACGCTTGCAATGGGACAAATGCTGATTTGAAAGAATATTTTTCCTTTGGTGGAAATCAGCCTGAAATTTACGAAAATTTTGAAAATATTATTGAAAATGAAGATATTTTTCAAGCAATTTTACCTATAAAAAACGAAGAATATGAAAAGGCTATGAAAAATGTTTCTGATACAAAAATTGCTGCTTGGTGGGATAGGGCTGTGGATTTGATCCCTAAAAATGGTGGCAAGGGTAGGGCGATTGAAAAAGTGTTGTCTTTTTATAAGGTAAAAAAGGAAGAGTGTATGGCTTTTGGTGATGGAAATAATGATTTGGAAATGTTTGAATCGGTAAAATATGGGATTTGTATGGAGAATGGTTCAGATGATTTGAAAAATATTTCTTATGATCTTTGCAAAAGCGTAGATGGTGATGGAGTTTATTATTATTTGAAAGAAAAAGGCTTGATTTAGTATATAAAATTCTAAAAAAAACGAAGTCAAACCCATCTTGAGCTTGTCGAGATGGGTTGATTTTTTATTAATTAATTTTTAAGTATAATTTGAACTTATTTATCTTAAAACAAATTCCATTAAAACTGGATTGTGGTCTGAATATTGGAAATCTTCTTGTGTTTGAGTTTTTATGTTTTTAACTTCTATATTATCTGTTGCCAAAAATCCGTCTATTGTTGAAAGATAGGCGTCTTTTCCTGTGTAAGGCTTATCATTTACTACTGAAGTTTTACCATCTTTATCAAAATAAAGTTTTATATTTTCTGTGAGCATTTCTTTTGGGAAGGGACTTGGATTCCAAATTCCTTCTGGCAATTTTTTATAAATGCCTGTTAGTTCTTGGTTAAAATCTCCTCCAACTATTACATAATTTCCTTTTTCATATTCTTTATTTACAAAATTTATAATTTCTTTTGTCTGAGCAATCCTTCCCTTATTTCCTGATTCATAGGCATCTAGGTGGACATTTACTATGACTAATTTTTTGTTAGAATTTTTGATGTCTATGTATGATGGATTGAAGGCTCTTTTTAAGTTTACAAGTCTTGTTGGAAATTTGTGGGGGATTTCTTGTTGGTACCTTTTTGATTTTTTTATTTTAAAATTTGTTTGACTCATTATTCCGGATTCTACTTTTCCCATCGGTGGGATTGGATATGGAATAAAATCTGCCTTGAAATTTAGGGCGAAAGTCGTATTTCCACCCAAGTTTTTTCTAATTTTTTCTACTTCATTTATATGGTAGGTTCTTTTTGAATTTACATCTACTTCTTGGAAAAATTTTATATCAGCATTAAATTTTTTGCTGGATTTTATTATGTGATTTATTGATTTTTCCACATGATTTTTGTTGATAGGAAAAACTCTATCTCCTCCATCCATAAAAAAGTCTGTGTCTTTATCAAGCCCACCATAGCCAATGTTCCAAGTCATTATCTTATAAATTTTTCCAATTTCCGGATTCTTTTCGCCAAGGCCTTCGATTTTTACATTTTCAATTTTTTTCGGCCTATATTCTCTTATACAAAGAAAAGACAAAAGAATCAAAAATCCCAAAAGAAAGATTCCTATAATTGAAAAAATAATTGTAAAAGTTTTTTTCATATTAACCTCTATTTTTAATTTTTGGCAAACTGCCTAATATTATTTTTAGTATAATATAAATACCCTATTTTTGATTAATATATTTAAGTAGAGAAAAAATAATTAAGAATTTTTAAATTATAAGCAGGTTAAAAATGTTGGTTTTAAATATTTATAGAAAATCTTGAAATAAATTTCGAAAAAATATTGACAAAAAATAAAAATGATACTATCATAATATTAACATTTTAAAACATTAAATTATTAGAAAAAACGAGTAAAGTCATGGAAGATTACAGAGAGTAGGTGTTTGGTGGAAACCTATATTTGAAATGAGCTTGAAAATCCTTTTTCTTATGCAAGTCTGAACTTATAGTAAGATTTGCCGTCGTGGTTGGCGTTATCGAAACCCTGCATTGTTAGATGTTTGAGAGCTTATTTTTGTACAAAAAAATAAGAAAAAAGGTGGTACCGCGATAATTCGTCCTTTGTCATTAGACAAAGGACTTTTTTTATTGGGAATTTTACATAGATAAGTTGGTTTTAGAAATGTGATAAGAATAATTTTAGAAAGGAATTCTTTTTATGAAAATAAGAGGTGCAGAAATAATCATAAAGACCTTGATTGACGAAGGGGTTGATACAATTTTTGGATATCCTGGTGGCTCTGTTATCCAAGTTTTTGACGCTCTTTATGATTATAGGGACAAATTAAAATTAGTAAGAACAAGTCATGAGCAAGCGGCAGCTCACGCAGCTGATGGCTATGCAAGATCAACTGGAAAAGTTGGTCTTGTTTTGGCAACATCTGGTCCTGGAGCTACAAATATTGTAACAGGAATTGCAACGGCTTTTATGGATTCAATCCCCTTAGTTTGTATAACTGGAAATGCTGGAAGAAAACTTTTGGGCAAGGATTCTTTTCAAGAAATTGATATAGTTGGAATAACAATGCCAATTACAAAGCACAATTTTATAGTAAGGGATGTAAATTTTCTTCAAGATACTATAAGAAGGGCTTTTATGATTGCAAATTCTGGCAGAAAGGGTCCAGTTTTGATTGATATTCCAAGTGATATTATGGGAGAGCTTTGTGAATACGAAAAAAAGGAAAGTTTGAAAGAAGAAAAGAAATATGAAGTTCACGAAGAAGAAATTTCAGAAATCGCAAATTGTATAAATTCTTCAAAAAAACCGATTATTTATTCAGGTGGAGGTGTAACAGCATCAGAAAGTTTTAAAGAATTAAGAAAATTAATTAAAATTTCAAATATTCCCGCTTGTAATACAATTATGGGAATTGGAGTTTTGGGTTATGAAGATGAATTAAATCTTGGAATGTTAGGAATGCATGGGAAATATTCTACCAACAATGCCATAGCAGAATGTGACTTGTTAATTGCTTGTGGGGTTAGGTTTTCTGATAGGGTTGCCTTAAATACCAAGAAATTTGCAAAAAACGCAAAAATAATTCATATCGATATAGATAAATCGGAAATTGATAAAAATATTTACGCTGATTATGGAATTGTTGGAGATGTAAAAGAAATTTTACAGGCTCTTCTTCCAAAAATTGAAAAAAAGAAAGGCGTGAATGGATAGAGCATATAAATGAACTAAGAAAAGAGGATTATAAGCCTAGCGATAGCAAAGATAAAATAAAACCCCACCAAGTTATAAAATATATTTCCAAATTTTTGGGAGAAGATATGATTTTTGTAACTGATGTTGGGCAACATCAAATGTGGACAGCCCAATATTGTGGCAGAACAAAACCAAGATCGTTTTTAACAAGTGGAGGACTTGGAACAATGGGATTTGGTTATGGAGCAGCAATGGGAGCAAAAGTTGGAAATCCTGATAGAAATGTTGTTTTGATAACTGGAGATGGGTCTTTTAATATGAATTTCAACGAAATAATCACAGCAGTAAATAATAATATAAAAGTAATTACAGTTGTTATGAACAACAAAACCTTGGGAATGGTAAGACAATGGCAACATCTTTTATATAACGACAGATTTTCTGGAACTAATATGAATGGAAACATTGATTACATAAATCTTTCAAAATCTCTTGGAGCTTGTGGATATTCTTGTGAAAATATTGAAGATTTCAAAGAAGCTTTTGAAAAAGCTGTATCTTCATCAAAACCATCAATAATTGAAGTAAAAATAGATACAAATGAATTGGTTTTACCAATGATTCCAGCAGGAGGAAGTGTAGAAGATGTGATAATGGAGTGATATATGAAAAAAATAAGTACATTAAATATTTTGGTTGAAAATAATGCAGGAATACTAACAAGAATTTCCTCAATTTTTTCAAGAAGAGGATACAATATCGAAAGTATAAATGCAGCAGTAAATGGAAATGAAAACAAGACAAGAATAATTGCTACAATTTCTGAAGAAGAAAGTTTGGTTAGGCAAGTTATAAATCAAATAGAAAAACTTGAAGACGTAATAAATTTAGAAATTATGGAAGATGGATTATTTATTTCAAGAGAGATGCTTATTGTAAGGCTTAAAATTCATAGTAGAGATTATTTGGAAATAAATGCCCTAACCAATTTGTACAAGGCAAATATTATTGATTATTCATCAGAAGATTTATTTATAGAACTAACTGGTGATAGGAAAAAATTGGACGATTTTCTAAAAATATTAGAAAAATATGAAGTAAAAGATGTAACTAGAACAGGAATAACTGGAATAAAAAGAAAATAAAAAAATAAAAATAAGGAGAAAAGAAATGGTTAATAAATATTATGATAAGGATTGTGATTTAAAATTTTTAGAAGGAAAAACTGTAGCTATAATGGGATTTGGTTCACAAGGACATGCTCACGCTTTAAATTTAAAAGAAAGTGGAGTGAAAGTTGTAGTAGGTCTTAGAAAAAATTCAAAATCTTGGAAAGTTGCAGAAGATTTTGGACTTGATGTTTATGAAGTAAAAGATGCAGCAAAACTTGCTGATGTTGTTATGATGTTAGTTCCAGATGAAGTTTCAGCAGACATATACAATAAGGAAGTTGCTCCTTACTTAAAAGATGGAGATACTTTGATGTATGCACATGGATTTAATGTTCATTATAATTTAGTAAATCCCCCAGAAGGTGTAGATGTTTCTATGGTTGCTCCAAAGGGACCAGGACACACAGTAAGAAGCCAATATGAAAAGGGAAATGGAGTTCCATCCCTTGTTGCAGTTTATAAGGATAAAAGTGGACACGCAAAAGATCTAGCCTTGGCTTATGCATCAGCACTTGGAGCTGGAAGAGCAGGAATCCTTGAAACAACATTTAAAGAAGAAACAGAAACAGATTTATTTGGAGAACAAGCTGTACTTTGTGGAGGAATCACAGAATTAATGACAGCAGGTTTTGAAACCTTAGTTGAAGCAGGATATGAACCAGAAATGGCATACTTTGAATGTATCCATGAAATGAAATTAATAGTTGATATGATAGTTGAAGGTGGATTTTCAAATATGAGAAATTCAATCTCAAATACAGCGGAATATGGTGACTACCATGCTGGCAAAAAAATCATAGGAGATCAAACAAGACAAGCTATGAAAGATGTTTTGGAAGATATAAGATCTGGAGAATTTGCGAGTGATTTTATGCAAGAATTTTCTGCTGGAAGAAAAATAAAATTCTTGACAACTAGAAAAAGAAAAGCAAATCACCAATTAGAAAAAGTTGGAAAAGATCTTCGTTCAATGATGTCTTGGTTAAAAAAATAGGTAAAAAAATGAAATTAGAAAGCGATAAAGTTGTAAGAGGAGTAGAAAGAACACCAAATAGGTCTCTTTTCTACGCTCTTGGCTATACAAAAAAACAATTAGAAAGACCTCTTGTCGGAATTATTTCAGCATATAGTGAAATTGTTCCAGGACATATGTATCTTGATAAGGTTTCAGAATCTGTAAAAACTGGAATTTTGATGAATGGAGGAACACCAATTACAATTCCTTCAATTGGAGTTTGTGATGGAATTGCTATGGGCCATATTGGTATGAAATATTCTCTACCAAGTAGGGAATTAATTGCAGATAGCGTAGAAACAATGGCAATAGCTCACGGACTTGATGCTTTAGTTTTAGTTCCAAATTGCGATAAAATTGTTCCGGGAATGATAATGGGAGCTTTAAGATTAAATCTTCCTACAATTTTAGTTTCTGGAGGGCCAATGCTTGCTGGAAAAAATAAGGGAAAAGAACTTTCTTTATCATCAGCTTTTGAAGCTGTAGGAGCAAACAAGGCAAATATGATTTCTGATGATGAACTTTATGAAATTGAAAAATCAGTTTGTCCAACTTGTGGATCTTGTGCAGGAATGTACACAGCAAATTCTATGAATTGCTTGTCAGAGGCGATTGGACTTTCTTTAAAAGGAAATGGAACAACTCCTGCAGTTTATTCTGAAAGATATAGACTTGCAAAAGAATCTGGTTTTCAAATAATGGAGCTTTTGAAAAAAGATATTAGGATAAAGGATATAATCACAGAAAAATCTATAAAAAATGCCATAGCATGCGATATGGCTCTTGGTTGTTCTACAAACACAGTCCTCCATCTTTTGGCGATTGCATCAGAGGCAGATCTTGATGTTGATTTGAATTTATTTAATGAGATAAGCGAAAAAGTTCCAAATCTTTGCCATCTTGCCCCAGCAGGAGAAGATCATATGGAAGATTTATATTTGAGTGGTGGAATTGCTGCTGTACAAAAAGAGTTAAGCAAAAAAGATTTTCTTGATCTTGATGTAATAACCGTAAGTGGTGAAAGTTTGGGAGAAAATATTAAAAATTCTCAAGTAAAAAATAAAAATGTAATAAGGGATATAGAAAATCCATATTCAAAAGTTGGTGGACTTGCAATTTTATTTGGAAATATTGCTCCAAAAGGTGCAGTTGTAAAAAGATCAGCAGTTGATGATTCTATGTTAGTTCACGAAGGGCCTGCTAGAGTTTTTAATTCAGAAGATACAGCCATAAAAGCAATTTATGGTGGAGAAATAAAAAAAGGCGATGTTGTTGTAATAAGATATGAAGGGCCAAAAGGAGGGCCTGGAATGCGTGAGATGTTAAATCCTACATCAGCTCTTTGTGGAATGGGACTTGATAAAAGTGTTGCCTTAATTACTGACGGAAGATTTTCTGGAGCATCAAGAGGAGCATCTATAGGACACATTTCCCCAGAAGCAGCTCTTGAGGGACCAATAGGAATTATAGAAGAGGGCGATAAAATAAAAATTGATATACCATCTTATTCAATAAATTTAGAAATTTCTGAAAAAGATTTTCAAGAAAGAATGGAAAAATTTACACCTCTTAAAACAAATGAAGTTAAAGGATGGCTATCAAGATATAGAAGACTTGTTACAAGTTCGGATAAGGGGGCAGTTTTAAAATGACAGAAAAAAATTTGACGGTTGATGGTGTTTATAATGCTGCCTTTAATTTAAAACCAATAATTAGAAAAACTGATCTTATTCAAGCTGAAAATCTTGGCGATAATATTTATTTAAAAACAGAAAATTTGCAAAAAACTGGATCTTTTAAAATTAGGGGAGCTTATAATAAATTATCAAAATTAAAAAAAGAAGAAAAAAATAAGGGCTTGGTTACGGCAGCTTATGCAAATAATGCCTTGGGCCTTGCCCTTTCTTGCAAAAAATTGGCTATAAAAATTACAATTTTTATGCCTGAGCAAAGTCCTCTTTTTAAGGTTGAAAATATAAAATCTTATGGAGCAGAAGTTGTCCTTGTCGGAAATTCTTATGAAGAAAGTTTAGATAAGGCAAAATCTTTTTGCAAGGAAAATAATGAAGTATTTTTTGATTCATCAGAAGATTATGATTATATTTTAGCCTATGCAAGTCTTGGACTTGAAATTTTAGACCAATTGGTAGGTGTGGATATTGTGGTAGCTCCTGTTGGGTCAGGAAGTTTAATAGGTGGACTTTCATTTTTGATAAAATCTTTAAAACCTGATACAAAAATTATCGGGGTTGAGGCAGAAAATGCAGCTTCTATGAAAAAATCTATAGAGTCTGGAAAAATTCAAAAACTTGACAAGGTTTCAACTTTTTCCGATGCTATTGCCATAAAAAAACCAAATGAGCTAGCCTTTGATCTTTGCAAAAAATATGTAGATGAAATTGTAACTGTTAGCGAAGATGAAATCGCATCAGCTATTTTGGTTCTTCTTGAAAAGCAAAAATTAATGTGTGAGGGGGCAGGAGCTGTGAGTTTTGCAGCCATAATGCATGAAAAAATTGATATAAAAAATAAAAAAACAGTTGCCATTCTTTCTGGTGGAAATCTTGATGTAAATATTTTATCAAGAATTATAAAAAGAGGTTTGGAAAAATCTGGAAGAAATACAAATCTTAAAATAGAGCTTACTGATAAACCTGGAGAGCTTGTTGCAGTTTCAAAAATAATAGCAGACTCTGGAGCAAATGTTATAGGAGTTGAATATAACACCCTAGAAAAACCAAATGAATTTTTCTCTTGCGTATTAAATATTAAGTGTGAAACGAGAAATAAAAGTCATGAAAATGAAATAAAAAATACCCTAAAAAATAAGGGGTTTATTCTCCAATAAAATTTAAAAAATTACAAAAAATGGGACTTTTGAAAATATGAATTTATTTCATACTTTTTCAAAAGTCCCATTTATTATTTTTTTATTATTTAACTTCAAGTCTCCACTTGTACTTATCTTCGGATTTTGCCCATTGAATAGCGGTCAATGTGTCATATAATTTTTGAGTCAAAGCACCAGTTTTAAAATCATTTATAATAACTTCTTCGCCCCTATAATATAATTCGCCAATTGGAGAAATTACAGCAGCTGTTCCAGTACCAAAGGCTTCTTTTAGGCGTCCATTTTTGCCAGCTTCCATCAATTCATCTATAGAAAGATGTTTTTCAACAATTTCAAAACCAAAATCTTTCAAAATTGTCAAAATAGAATCTCTGGTTACTCCAGGAAGAACAGTTCCAAGAAGAGGAGCAGTTACAATCTTATCATCAATCAAAAACATAGCATTCATTGATCCAACTTCTTCAACATATTTTCTTTCCACACCATCAAGCCACAAAACTTGAGTGTAGCCCAACTTTTCTGCACGTTCTTGACCCTTAAGACTTGCTGCATAATTTCCACCACATTTTACAAAACCAGTTCCGCCTAGACTTGCCCTTACATATTCATCTTCAACATAAATTTTTATAGGGTTAACACCCTCAGGATAATAAGCTCCAACTGGAGAAAGAATTATCATAAATTTATAAGATTTTGCAACATGCACACCAAGAGAAGCCTCATTTGCAAACATAAAAGGTCTTATATAAAGACTTTCGCCCTCACCATTTGGAATCCAATCTTTTTCAACCTTTATCAATTCCTTAACGCAATCAATAAAAAGTTCTTCACTAATTTCTGGCATACACATTCTCTTATTAGAATTGATAAATCTTTTTGCGTTCATATCAGGTCTAAAAAGATAAATTTTTCCATCATAGCCCCTATAAGCCTTGAGACCTTCAAAAGTTTCTTGAGCATAATGAAGAACCATAGTTGAAGGACTAACAGAAATTTCCCCATAAGGAAGAATTTTCTTATTGTGCCATCCTTTTTCATCACTATAATCCATGGTAAACATATAATCAGTGAAATAATTTCCAAAACCTAAATTCTTTTTAGGCTTTTCTTTTAACTTATCTTTCTTAACAAATTCAAATTCCATAATAATATTCCTTCTTTTCTATAAATTTTTTTAAGCAATAAAAAACTCTCGTCTCCATTGCCTAAGCAAAGAGACGAGAGATAAAATTTCAATTAATCCACTCCCGCGGTACCACTCTTCTTCATCAGTTGATGCACTCAATTATAATGAATAACTTGATAACGGAAGTAGCCGATAAGGCTTACGATAATTTGGGCCTTATAGCTTAGTGGTGATTTTTCATCCTAGAATCTTTAGCATTTTTCACCAAGCAATGCCTCTCTAAAAAATCCTCTAGTTTACTTTTCCACATCATAGCTTTATAATATTATGTTACAATAAAAAAATGAAAAATCAAGCATATATTTTTAAATTTATACAAAAAAATAAAACATTTTTAATAAAATTGTCAGAGCGTAGACAAACCCTCAAGCACGAATATCTGACTCCAAAAATTGTTGATTTCTAAATTTTAAAATTCTAAAATCGCAAACTCGCTAACGCTCAATCAGTGCGATTTTTAACAAATTTTTAAATTTGAAATCAAATCAATTTTTTCCGTATGATATTCTTAGCGTGAGGATTTGTATAATTTGTCAACAGTCTGAATATTTTTAATAAAATTGTTTTAATAATTTGATAAAGTATAGTAAAAAATAATTGAGAAATTTAAAAAGAAAAAATGGAGAAAAAATGGAAAAAGTAAAGATAATAGCAGATTCAGGATGTAATATAGATCTTGAAATGGCAGAAAAATACGATATATCAATTCTTCCTTTTAATATTAATTTCAAAGATAAATCCTACACAGATCTTTACGAATTAAGCAGAGAAGATTTTTTTATAAAATATAAAGAAAGCAAGGAAAGAGTTACAACATCCTTGCCAGCTCCTGGAGTATTTTTGAACTTATTAAAAGAGGAATATAAAAAAGGATATAGGGATTTTCTTGTATTTTCAATAAGTGAAAAACTTTCTGGCATAAATCAAATGATGAATATTATGAAAGACGAATTTACAGAAGAAAACCCAGACACAAGAATAAAAATTATAGATACAAATACAGCAACAATTGCCGCAATTTATCCAATTATAAAAGCTTCACTCTATGTAAAAGAAGAAATGAAGTTTGACGATATTTACAAAAAAAGTTTAGATAACCTAAAATATTGTAATGTAGCAGGAGTTGTAAAAAATTTAGATGCCTTGGTAAGAGGAGGACGACTTCCAAAAGCCATAGGAAAGCTTGCAAATATAATTTCATTTTCACCAGTTTTGTGCATAGAAGATGGAGAAATTAAATTGGTAAAAAAGTTACAGGAAAGAAAAATCCTATAAAGAATTGCTAAAACATTTGAAAAAAATTTGCAAAAAATATAAAGATTACCAAATAATTATAGGTGGAGCAGACGCAGAAGATGAAATAGAAATATTAAAAGAAGGCTTAGAAAAAGAAATAGAAGAGTCCATAGACTTTAAAATAATAGATGTAACACCAGTAATAGGAGTTCATCTAGGAGATGGAGTAATTTTCTGTTCAATTTTTCCAAAATTTTAAAAATAATTATTAGAAAATATCTCCAAAAATCAAAAAAATTTATATAAGAATAGAAAATTTAAAATCAAAAAAGATAATAAAATATTAAAACTGTCGATAAAAAATTTATAAATTTGGACAAGATAAACAGGCACCTGTTTACTTGTTTATCCAGGCTTATCTTCTTTAAAAGCGCGGAGAAATCTTACGAGATCTCTCCGCGCTTTCGTTTTACTCTCACTAAAACACGATTTATTTACAAACTTTCATAATTATGAAAGCTCATTTGCTTTGCAAATTTTACAATGTATTCACACTGGTTTTCAGAATTTATAATTAAAATCAAGCTTATAAAATAGAACTTAGTTTTAGGAATTATTGTCCCGAATCAAGGCATAATTATCTATTTAAGATTGATTTTTTAGTAAGTTTTTATTAAATTAATAATGAATTATTAAATTGACTTTATCTACGCTTTGAATATAATAAAATATTATTTTATACTTTTTGGAGTATATAAATTCTGGTGATTTCAAATAAAAAAGTATAAAATTTTTACAATCACAATTATTTTTTAGGTAAATTGATTTTTTATAAAAAATAAAACCAATATAATGATAGTCAATATCAGACTTTAGTTGTATAATATTTACGAAAATAGCGATATTTGTGTTGCTATTTTACATAAAATCTTATTATTGGCTAAGTAAAATTTTGAAAATTTGGCTTGTGCCAGATTTCTTTTTTTTGGGAGATTGCTGATATTGACTATTATTATAAAAAATGATGTTTTTATAAGCCATTATTTCAAATTTATTTAAAAATAATAGATTAAAACTATAGAAAGAAGGAAGATATGCCAATTACTTTATTAAATAACAATCAAGAGGCTGAGGTTATTAGGATAACAGGAAATGATGATATAAAAAATCATCTTTCAAACTTAGGTTTTGTGAAAGGAAAAAAAGTAAAATTATTTTTCTTTGATGGTGTTAATTATATTATTATGGTTGATAATAGCAAATATGCACTTAATAAAGACTTAGCACAAAGAATATATGTGAGGGAGATATAGGATGAAAAGTTTAAGAGATGTAGCGGTGGGCGAAACTGCCGTTATAAAAAAAATCAAGGGTGATGGTGCAACCATAAGAAGAATTATGGATATGGGCATTACAAAAAAAACAGAAGTTTATGTTAGAAAAATTGCCCCACTAGGTGATCCTATTCAAGTAAACTTGCGTGGTTATGAATTAACCATTAGAAAAGAAGATGCAAAAAATATAATAGTGGAGGAATAGATGGTTTATACAGTTGCTTTAGCTGGAAACCCTAACTCAGGTAAAACAACTCTTTTTAATGAATTAACAGGTTCAAGTCAAAGAGTTGGAAACTGGCCGGGGGTTACAGTTGACAAAAAAGAAGGAAGATTAAAAGGACACAAGGATATTATTATCCAAGACTTGCCAGGAATTTATTCTCTTTCTCCTTATACAATGGAGGAAGTAGTTTCTAGGGAATATTTGGTTGATCAAAGACCAGACTTGATTGTAAACTTAGTTGATGGTTCAAACTTGATCAGAAACCTTTATCTTACAAGTCAATTAATTGAACTAGGTATACCAACAATAATAGCATTAAATATGATGGATATTGTTAAAGCAAACGGAGACGTTATTGATAAAGACGCTCTTTCTAAAATTATTGGTTGCCCAGTTGTAGAAATTATTGCAAGCAAGAAAAAGGGAACAAATGATTTAATTGATGAAATAGTAAAATCTGAAAATAAATTAGCTTTACCAAAACCTTTAACTTATTCTGATGATTTAGAAAAAATTATTGGTGAGATTTCAGATGAATTTGGAGATTCAGTTGATTCAAAATTAAGAAGATACTTATCAATAAAGGCTTTTGAAAACGATGAAGATATGTTTAGCAAAGTTTCTTTATCAGATTCTCAAAAAGAAAAAATCAATAAAATAAGAGAAGATTTTGAAACAAAAGAGGATGATGTTGCTGAAGGAATTGTAACAACAGAAAGATATGATGCCCTTGGAGATGTTGGAGAAAAAGTTTTAAAGAAAGCTCCACCAAAACTTTCAACAACTGACAAAATTGATAAAATTGTTACAAGTAGAATTTTGGGACTTCCAATTTTTGCCCTTGTAATGTTTGTAATTTATTATATAGCAATTTCAACTTTGGGAACTGGTGCAACTGATGCTGTAAATGGATTTTTTGAAGACACAATGACACCAGCAGTAGCAGATTTTCTAACAAATATCGGAATTAGTGACGCTTTAGTTAGTCTTGCAACAGACGGAATCATAGCAGGAGTTGGTGCAGTATTAGGATTCTTACCACAAATGTTAGTATTATTTGCCCAACTTTCAATTCTTGAAGATATAGGATATATGGCAAGAGTTGCTTTCGTAATGGATAGGGTATTTAGAAAATTTGGACTTTCTGGAAAATCATTTATACCAGTAATGATAGGTACAGGATGTTCAGTTCCTGGAATCCAATCATCAAGAACAATTGAAAATGAAAGAGATAGAAGAATTACAATTATAACTACATCTTTTATGCCATGTTCTGCAAAACTTCCAGTAATAGCTTTAATCGCTGGAGCATTTTTCAGAGAAAACCAAGCTTTAGTAACATTTTCATTTTATATAATTGGAATAGTTTCTGTAATAATTTCTGGAATTATTTTAAAGAAATTTAAAGAATTTGCATCAGATCCAGCTCCATTTGTTATGGAACTTCCACCATACCACGCACCAAGAGTTACTTCAGTTTTAAGAGATATGTTTAATAAAGGAATGAGCTTTGTAAAAAGAGCAGGAACAATAATTTTAGTATCATCAATAATTATTTGGTTCTTATCAAACTTCGACTTCTCATTTAAAATGGTAGAAGCTGAATCAGAAAACTCAATACTTGCAGTTTTGGGTGGATATATAGCAGTTTTATTCAGACCTCTAGGATTTGGAGAGTGGCAATCAGCAGTAGCAACAATTACAGGATTCGTTGCAAAAGAAAACGTAGTTTCAACAATGGGTGTTGTTCTTGGAATCGGAGCAGATATTGATGAAACAAATAGACAATTAATTACAGCTTTCAACCAAGCTATAGGAACACCAGTTGCTGGATACTCATTCTTACTTTTCAATATGCTTTGTATGCCATGTTTCGCAGCCGTTGGTGCTATAAAAACAGAAATGAACAACAATAGATGGACTTTAATTGCAATAGGATATCAAATGACATATGCCTATGCGATTGCATTCATTTTCTATCACTTAGCTAACTTCTTTGTATATAAACAATTCTCATTTATGACAATTCTTTCATTAATAGTTTTAGCTGGAATGTTATATTTAATTCTTAGAAAAGTAAAATACAAGGAACAAAAGAGAACTTACAAGTTAAATTTGGCTAAAAAATAGTTAATTTCTTAAGAAGGAGATGATTTTATGAATTTACAATCATGGATATTTTTATTAATTATATTAGCAGCTTGCTCATATATAATTTATACAAGATTTATAAAAGAAGGATCAAACTTTGGTTGCAAAGATTGCTCACAAAAAAAATCTTGTGATGATGGCTCTTGCCATAGTAAAAAAGAAAAAAGAAAAGTAAATCATGTCCATATTGTGACTGATAAAATCTTTATATTGAAAATATAATATGCTTTAAAAAACTTTCCTAGTAAAAAATCTAGGAAGGTTTTTTTATGACTTTTTTAAAAGGCTATTAAAAAAAATTTGAAAACAAATTGAAATTAGCAAAAAAATTTAAGAATTTAGTTTTTATTGGCAAAAAAATAAAAAATCTTGAATTAAATTAATAAACAAATATAATATGTCATATAAAGTATAACATAATTATCATTAGGAGGAAGATATGTTTAGAATTAATAAAAGAGTTTTGAGCGCAGGAGTAGGCGTTTTAGCTGGAGTTATTGGTGGAAAAGTTTTGACATCAAAATTAGCAAAGAAAGCAGCTGTAGCTACAGTTCAACAAGGACTAAAAGCAAAAAGTGCTGTTGATAAAACTGTTGAAAATATAAAAGTTACGACTGATGATATAGTTGCTGAAGCAAAAGTTAAAAATGAAATTGAAGAAAGACTTGAAGCTGAAGAAAAAGCAAACCTTGACATTGAAAATGTCGTAAAAGAAGAGGTTAAAGAGGACTAGGATGAGAGCGTCCATAAAGGCGAGAACACTTGGTAGATCCAGATTTTTATATGAGGATTACCTAAAAAAATCTAATATAAATAAATTAAAGTATAAAATTGAAAAAATAAAGGGTGTAAAGTCTTGCGAAATTTCTCATATTTCAAAATCAATTATTGTAAATTATGAAGAAAAATATTTAGGAAATATTGCAAAGTATATCTTGGATTTGAATCTTGATTCTTTAGATGATTTTGAGATTGATGATGCTGATTTTGTAGGACAAGTAGATAAGTCTATTTTTCATATTGTAAGAGATGCAGCTTATAAGAGGATATTTTTTGGTCATATAATGCCTATGCCTCTTAGACCTTTTTTCACAATTATAAGAGCTTACTCTTTTGTTAAAGAAGGATTAAAATCTTTAAAAAATAGAAAATTAGACGTGGCTCTTCTTGATGCTACTGCGATTTCTGTTTCTATTGTAACAGGAGAATACGCTGATGCAGCAAGTATAATGGCATTATTGTCATTGGGTGAAGAGCTTGAAGATTATACATTGAAAAAATCAAGACTTAATTTGAAATCTTCTCTTGCCCTTAATGTAGATAAAGTTTTTGTAAAAGAGAATAATAAGAAAATAATCAAAAGTCTAAAAGATGTTGAAATAGGTGATTTCATTTATGTATCAATGGGAAGCAAGATTCCTGTGGATGGAGAAGTTGTTGAAGGCTTAGGCATGGTAAACGAATCTTCATTTACTGGAGAAGCAAAACCTGTTGAGAAAAATGAAGGCTCTTCTGTTTTTGCAGGAACTGTCCTTGAAGAAGGGGATCTTCTTGTAAAGGCCAAGAAAAAATATGATGATTCAAGATTAAATCATATTATAAAATTAATCGAAGATAGTGAAAAGAATAAGTCTATGGCTCAATTAAAGGCAGAGTCTATGGCAGATTCTTTAGTGAAATATTCTTTCATTGGTGCAGGTTTGACCTATCTTTTGACTAGAAACTTTATAAAGGCAAAATCATTTTTGATGGTTGATTATTCTTGTGCATTAAAACTTACAATTCCAATTGCTTATATGAAGGCAATTAGCCAAGCTGGGGAAGAAAATGTCTTGGTAAAGGGTGGAAAATATTTTGAAAGCATAGCTAAGGCTGATACAATAATTTTTGACAAGACTGGAACTTTGACAAAGTCAGAACCAGAAATTAAAAGAGTGATTTCTTTTGGTATTGATGAAGATGAGGCATTAAGAATTGCAGCTTGTCTTGAGGAGCATTTCCCTCATTCAATTGCAAGAGCCGTTGTAAAAAAAGCAAAAGAGAAAAATCTTCGTCACGAAGAGATGCATTCAAAGCCAGAATATATTATGGCACATGGTATAAGATCAAAAATAGATGGAAAACCAGCCCTAATAGGAAGCGAACATTTTATTCTTGAAGATGAAGGAATTAAGATAAGTCCAGAACAAGGCGATTTGATAAATTCATTAAAAGAAGAATATTCACTCTTGTTTATGGCATATGATGATAAATTGATGGCAGTCTTGTGTATAGATGATCCTATAAGAGAAGATGCACAAAAAACAGTCCTAGCTCTTAGAAAGTTAGGCTTTAGCCATATTGCTATGTTGACTGGAGATAATGAAAATTCTGCAAGAGCAGTTAGCAAGAAACTTGGTTTAGATTATTATAAATCACAAGTTCTTCCAGAAGACAAAAAAGATTATATAAGCAAAATGAAAAAAGAGGGTAGAAAAGTAATTATGATAGGAGATGGAGTAAATGATTCTATTGCCCTATCAAATGCTGACGTTGGAATTTCTATGTCAAAGGGATCTGACCTTGCAAAAGAAATTTCTGATGTTTCTATAAAAACTGATTCATTAAAAGAAATTATTGATCTTGTAAATCTTTCAAGAAGTGTTGATAAAAGAGTAAGAAGGGATTATGAAAAAATAATCGCCATTAATAGTCTTTTAATAGGATTAGGTTTAGGTTCAATAATAACTAATACACAATCAGCTCTTTTCCATAACATTTCTACAGTAGCAATAGCAAGTGAAAATATGAAAAAATATAAAATTTAAAAATTTTAAGAGGATGTTGTAAAACTATGAATTATTTATTCATTGTTCAACAGCCTCTTTTTTTTTGCTAAAAATGGCAAAAAAATTATTAAAAATGTATGATGTTATAAATAAAAAGCTTTTATAAGGAGAAATTATGATTAATTTTAGAAATGACTATTCCGATATTTGTTATCCAGAAATAATTGATGCCATAAAAGAAAGCATTGATGAGATAAATATAGGATATGGTATGGATTCTCACAGCAAAAATGCTGAAAAATTGATGAAAGAAAAATTGGAAGATGAGAATGTAGATATATATTTTATACATGGGGGAACAGGAGCAAATATTCTTGGGGCAAGTGTAGGAATGTTGCCACAAGAATCTGTGATTTCTGCAAGAAGTGGCCATATTGAAAACCAAGAAGCAGGAGCGATTGAGGCTTGTGGAATAAAAATTGAAACTATTTCTACACTTGATGGAAAGATCACAAAAAAATTATTGGAAGAAAAATATAAGTCTTTTGTAAATGAACATCACACAGTTCCAAGAAAAGTTTATATTTCAAATACCACAGAAGTTGGAACTCTTTATAGTAAAAAAGATTTAGAAGAGCTTTATTATTTTTGTAAAAAAAATGATTTATATTTATTTATGGATGGGGCAAGACTTGCCCATGCCATGGCAAATGAAAAATCTGATTTGAAATTTAAAGATTTGCCTAAACTTTGCGACATATTTTATTTTGGTGGTACAAAAAATGGTCTTATGTTTGGTGAGGCCCTTGTCATAGTAAATGAAAATTTGAAGAAAAATTTTAGGAGTTTGCAAAAACAAAAAGGAGCTATGCTTGCCAAGGGCTTTGTTACAGGAATTATGTTTGAAAGATTGTTTAAAGATGATTTATATATAAAAGGAGCAAAAAAAGCCTACAAAATGGCAGAAAAATTGGCAAGAGGCTTTGAGGAAAAATCTTATAAATTGGCTTATGAATTTGAATCAAACCAAGTTTTTGTAGAAATTTCTAAAGAAGATATAAAAAAATTAGAAAAATTTGCATATTTTGAAGTAGGAGAGAAAAGATTGGATAAATTTGTCGCAAGATTTGTTACAACCTATAAAACTGAAGAAAAAGACATAGAAGAATTTTTAGAAATAATTTAAAATTTAAGGGCTTTTGCAAAATAATCCAATTTTATGCTTATAAAATCTAAATTATGTTTTGCAAAAGCCCCTTATTTTTATTGTCTAATTAATTCTAAATCTTCTTTTGTTATGGTATTTAGGTCAGCGTAACTATCATTTGAAACCCTTTGGCTCATTATTCTTATTAATTTTTCATTGAAATTTCTAATCCATCTTCCATTGCTATGGTCATTTGATTTTTTATAATTATTTTCTACAACTTGGTAATAAAGGTCTTTATCAATTTTATATTCAAACTTAGCTAGGCTTAATAAACCTATTTCTACAAGTTCTTCTACTTTATAATCTTCAAAATAAAATTTATTTGGAACTCTTGATTCAAGACCAGAATTTGTATTTATAAAATCTTTCATTTCCTTGCTGTATCCTGCAAATATAATTAGGATACTATCCCTATAATCTTCCATAAATTTTAAAATTTCATCGATTGCTTCATTTCCAAAATCATTGCTAGTACCTTGTGATAGGCTATAAGCTTCATCTATAAACAAAACTCCACCAAGGGCTGATTTTAAAACTTCCCTTGTTTTGATGGCAGTTTGACCAATATAACCTGCAACCAAATCTGATCTTGAAACTTCTATGAATTTATTTTCCTTTATAATGGATTTTTGGAACAAAATATTTCCCAAAATTCTTGCGACAGTTGTTTTTCCAGTACCAGGATTTCCCAAAAATAGAGAATGTAGAGTGAAATTTTGATTTTTTTGCCCCAAATCCCTTCTTTTTTATTCAATTCTGCCATAGAAACAAATTCATCAATTTGCCTTTTAACTTCTTTAATACCAATAAGATTTTGCAAATTCTCATAAGCATCTTCATCTTTTCCATCATAATTTTGATATTTTCCAATGTTCAATACTTGGTCAATATCCTCATTTGTTATGGTTGTAAGATCGGTTGAGCCACTTTCTATAACCCTTGATGCAAAAATTTTTAAAAGTTTTTCATTAAAATTTCTAATCCATCTTGCATTAGACTTATCAATTGATTGGTCATAAGCAAATTTTACACTTTTTTCGTAGTAATCTTTATCAGCTATTACATATTGCTTTCCAAGAAGGATACTTTCACCAATTTGGACAATTTCATCACTTGTATAATCTTCAAAAATAAATTTATTGGCAACACGAGAACTTAAACCAGGATTTGTATCCAAAAATTGCTCCATTTCCTTGGTATAGCCTGCAAAAATTATCATAATTTCACTTCTATGATCTTCCATATATTTAAGAATTGTATTTATAGCCTCTTGCCCAAAATTTACAGAAGAATCACCCTTATTTAAAGTATAAGCCTCATCAATAAATAAAATTCCACCCTTTGCTTTTTCAAGCAGATTGTAAGTCTGCTCTGCAGTTTGACCAACATTAGATGAAATTAAATCAGACTCACCAGCCTCTATAAAAATAAATTTTTCCTTATCAAAAAGAGCCTTGCTTTCAAACAAAATCTCTCCAATAAGCCTTGCAACAGTAGTTTTTCCAGTACCAGGATTTCCAAGAAAGACACAATGAAGAGAATTTTCTTCTGGACTAAGACCCATATCCATTCTCTTATTATTAAACTCGACCATCCTAATCATCTTATTTATTTCATTTTTAACCGAATTTAAACCAACTAACTTGTTAAGTTCATCATAAGGAGAAATTTTTTTCTCAATATTTACACTAGAGTCATCATTA
Source organism: Anaerococcus vaginalis (assembly GCF_000307225.1). Lineage (GTDB taxonomy): Bacteria > Bacillota > Clostridia > Tissierellales > Peptoniphilaceae > Anaerococcus > Anaerococcus vaginalis_B. The sequence goes on along the minus strand of NZ_HE978618.1, from coordinate 74,229 downwards.
GCCCCAGAATAATTTGAAATATTTTCCAAATTATTTTCATAAAAACCGAGCCTATAAAAAGAATCATCTGATTTTTCGATGTTTATTAAAGAAACATCATCCAAATCATAAGATCCAGAAATAGAAAACTTATCAGCCAATAAGATAGAATTATTACTAATTCTAATATTTGGATTAAAATACCTAGAAAAAGAAATCTCATCAGATCTTAAAAAAGAATAATCATCAATGAGAAGGTCGATTTTTTCATTATTTTTGCCCATTAGTTTTAAACAATTATTAGCGATAAGATAAGATTTATTGCCCAAAATTATAATTTCATTGACACTTGATTCAGACAAAAAAGCCCTACTAGAATCAAGATTAATAGAAGATATCTCATCTAAGCTAGAAGTAAGATAAGAATTAAAAGTCAAATACAAAGAATCCGTAAAATTCTCTTGGATAAATTTATTAGCTTTAGAATCCAAAATCGAATTATATATATACAAAGAAGGATAATTTTTTTCAACATCTCCACCTTCAATTGTAGAATTTTCAATATTTAAACTGGAATTTTTAGAATTTATAGTGTTAGTATAAAATTTTTTGATTGTAGAATCTTTGATACTGACATTACAATAAGCAAAATATAATCTGAAAAATAAATCAGAATTAATAATATTTACCTTAGAATTTTTTGCAAATAACTCAGAATAAAAAATTTCCTTGTCAAAGGAGCTAACTTCATTTAAAGTCAAATTTGAATCCTCAGAAACAAAAATTTCAGGATACTTATCCTCATCAGAAGAAATTTCAGCACAATTAGTCCTATCTATAATAACCTTATTCAAACAAAGGTTAGAACTTCCCTTAACATTTATTATATTGTCGTATTTATTATCCGATTCCAACCATAAATTATTTATATAAACATCAGCACCTTTTATTATCCTAAGACTACCAATAATTTTATTAGTATAATAATTTGTATTATTTTCAAAAACAATATGGCCTTCCAAAGTCAAATTTTTATCAATACAAAAAGCCTTGCCCATTAGATTTAAGTAAAAACCTTCTTTAAATTCTAATATATCACCATCATTAGCTTCATCATAAGCTTGATAAAAATCCCAAGTATCATTAGAATCTCCAACTAAATACCTAACCATAAAATCCTCCTTTATTTATTTAATTATAGCATAGAAAAAAATTGGATGAAAAATGATTTTTTAGAAAATAATTTTTAAAAATAATTTAAAATCAAAAAAATGCCCATAAAAATCTACAAAAAAAAACAGCTGATACAAAAATTAATTTCATATCAGCTGATAATTTTATTTTAGATAAATAATCCAGCACAAACAACAGAAACTACTGTTATAAGTTTTACTAGGATATTTAGTGATGGGCCGGATGTATCTTTGAAAGGATCTCCTACTGTATCACCTACAACTGCAGCATGGTGAGATGGTGAATTTTTACCACCTTCTGCTCCAGATTCTATATATTTTTTAGCATTGTCCCAAGCTCCACCAGCATTTGACATAAATATAGCCATCAATACACCTGTAACTAGGGCTCCTGCTAATAATCCTCCAAGGGTTTCTGCTCCAAATACTTTTCCTATAAATAATGGTACTATTATTGCTAATGCTCCAGGTACTACCATTTCTTTTAGAGAAGCTTTTGTTGAAATATCTACACATGATGCATAGTCTGGATCATCTGTTCCTTCAAGGATACCAGGTTTTTCTTTAAATTGTCTTCTTACTTCATTAATCATTTCTGTTGCAGCTTTTCCTACTGAATTCATTGTCAAAGCTGAGAACAAGAATGGCAACATTCCTCCTACAAACATTCCTGCAACTACTTTTGAATCTAGTAGTGAGAGGTTATCAAGGTGTAGGGTATCAGTGTAGGTTACAAATAATGAAAGAGCTGTAAGAGCTGCTGATCCTATTGCAAATCCTTTACCGATTGCTGCTGTTGTATTTCCTACTGAATCAAGGCTGTCTGTTATATCACGAACTGATTCATCAAGTCCACTCATTTCTGCAATTCCACCAGCATTATCTGAAATTGGTCCATAAGCATCAACTGTTACTGTTGTTGCTGTTATTGAAAGCATACCGACTGCTGCAAGAGCGATTCCGTACATTTGCATTGTGTGGAATGAAATTAAAATTCCTATAGCTATAAGAACTATTGGTCCTACTGTTGAAAGCATACCACTTGATAATCCTGCGATTATATTTGTAGCTGCTCCTGTTTGACTTTCTTCAGCAATTCTTTTTACTTGGCTATATTTTTCAGATGTAAATACTTCTGATAAAAATCCTATCGCAATTCCTACAAGTATACCAACAACTATACAAATAGCTGCCTTAAGGTTACCAAAGAAAAGTGGTGAAAGTATAAAAGATGCTACAAGAACAATTGCTCCTGAAATATAAATTGTCATCATAAGAGCAGATTGTGGAGATTTTTGTTTTTGTCTTAAAAATAAAAATGCTGCAAGGATTGATGCTAAAATTCCAATTGATGAAAGAACAAGTGGGAATCTAACTCCTGCATCTCCAAATAATGAAAAGCCCAAAACCATTGATGAAAGGATTGCTCCTGCGTATGATTCAAAAAGGTCAGCTCCCATTCCTGCAACGTCTCCTACGTTATCTCCTACGTTATCAGCAATAACTGCTGGGTTTCTTGGGTCATCTTCTGGTATTCCTTTTTCAACTTTTCCTACAAGGTCAGCTCCAACGTCTGCTGCTTTTGTGTAGATTCCTCCACCAACTCTTGCAAAAAGTGCAACGGAACTTGCACCAAATGAATATCCCATAAGTATTGTTGGATCACCAAAAATTAAATAAACAATTCCAACTCCCAAAAGTCCAAAACCTGTTACTGCAAATCCCATTACAGAACCACCAGCAAAAGCAACTTTAAGGGCAGATGAAAGTCCACTTTCCATAGCTTCATTTGTACATCTAGCGTTTGAGGCTGTAGAAATTCTCATACCTACATAACCTGCTGCCATTGATAATAAGGAACCAAGAATATAACAAATCATGGTACTAATGTTAATAAAAATTGCTATAAGAATAGAAACAATAATTACAAAGATAATAACATATTTATACTCACGAGATATAAATGCCATAGCTCCCTCTTTAATATTTCCTGATATAGTTCTCATTTTATCGTTACCTTCACTTATTGGAAGGATGTTTGTCTTAATTTGTAAAAACATAAAACATACAGCGATAACTGCAACTATGACAGGTAAAACATCATATAACATAAATTCCTCCTATTTTTAAATTTTACTCTTACTATTATATAACATAATATAGATATAAACAATTGTTTTTGATATAAATCTAAAAAATATATGAAATTATTGATATTTTTTGAAAATTTTATATAGAAAAATCAATTTTGATTAGAAAAAATAAAATTATATGTCTAAGAAAAAATATAAGATGATTTTTAAATTGCTTAGCTTTATTGCTTATAAAAAATATAGAGATTTTTAAAATTATAAACAAAAAAGGATATTTCAAAATACTTTATACTTTGAAATATCCTTTTAATGTTTAACTTTTTGCATGTCTTAAATTTCCTTGGCATACTTGCCAGGCTGGCATTTCCATTTTTAATTCAAATTGGCCTATCAAAAATGATGAGATAATTGTTGTTAAAAATGAATATATTAAGTGTCCAAATGGAATATAAATTAAGGATAAGCCGAGGACTAAATAATCTGTGAACAAGTAGGCTCTTGAGATTGGCCATTTTGTTTTTTTGGAAATTGTCATTGCCAAGGCGTCGTCTCCTCCAGCACATCCTCCTGCTGTAACTGCTATTCCACAGCCACATCCTATAAATATTCCACCGAATATTGCTGCCATCAATGGCATATCGTAAAGGCTAGGAATTACTGGTCCTATAAAATTAAAAATCCAATAAAAAACAGCAAACATTATTGTCGCAATTATTGATTTTTTTAAAAATATCCTGCCTAACATAGAAAATCCTAATGCGTAACATAGGCCATCTAAAATTGGTGTTGTGTAGGCAAGATTCATATTTAAGGCTTTTCTTAAAAATAAGCCAAGTCCCAAAACTCCACCCTCGGTTATTTGTGCTTGTTCGTGGATATTTATTACTCCAAATGACATAATTGCACAACCTAGGGAAATAATCAAAAATTCTTTTTTCGTAACTTCTAAACTTCTCAGAAATTTTCTGAGCATAAATTTCACTCCTAATCTGGCGATTAGCAAAACAAAAAAGACTGCTGTCTTAGTTAAAACTAATCGCGCAATCTTCGGTTGGTGTTGATGCTTTTTTGTTTAGATTATTTTTTCTTGTAAAAACTCTGAGCTTATAGAAGAATTTATGGCCATACAAGTCCCACATCAGGCACTTATTAGGTACTATCAACTTCAAGGCATCAGATAAAAACTACCGATAAAAATCGGCAACCACCGTTTTACAACAGTTCTTCGTTTATTATGATACCTGCTTTTTTTGATTTGTAAAGTTTTAGGATTTTTGCTTAGAACTTATAATAAAAATAATCAATGAAATGATATAATAAATATGTTATCGTACCCAAACTGGTAACAGTTGGGAGGTGAGGTTATGGAAAAACTCGGTACCATTTTAATATCTGTCGTAGGTAATGTAATAGCTCATTATATTATCAAGTGGCTAGATAGATACTATATACACGATAATTAGCACAAAAAAGACAGGAGTGGCTGCTCCTGTCTTTTTGTTTGGTCATGGATATAACTCGGTACCATGCTCAATATTATTATATAGTTTTTTATTTTATTTTCAATATATTCTCGTTATATATTTTTGAAACTCTAGGTTATATAATTTTATGCTTACATTATAAATGAGATTTCTCGACTAGGCTCGAAATGGGTTAATACAGTATTTATTAAAGATAAAGTTTGTATTTTAGATTGAAATATAGGTTTAATGAATATATTAGTTTGATAAAACCGAATTAAATTATACTAAAGTAATGATAGACAAGCCGTTTCATATATTAATGAGAAAATATTTGATAATATCAAAAAAATGATAGTATATGAAAAATATTTAAAGACTTAAAACCTGATGGGTATAATTATTATATAATGATATTTTCTATTTTAAATTGAGATAAAATTTTAACTTTTGGAGGAGGGTTATTTACATATGAATTTAGCAGATCCTAAAGATATTGCTGTTAAAATATTTTTATTGATTCCAATTATTTTATGCTTATTTTCTTCATATATGATAGATAAGACCAATGGAAATATTATAGCAGGATTTAATACTATGGAAGAAGATAAGAAAGAAGAGCTAATAAGAAAAGGATATCTATCTAAAGTCAAAAAAATGACTTTTATAATGAGTATACCTTTAGTTATTGCCTTTTTGTCTAGTTTTTTTGTTAAGAATATTAAGCTTTATAATGATATTCTTATGGGAGCATGGGGGTTATTTGGAATAATTACGATTTTAGGAATTGTAGTTGTCAATTATTCTATAAGAAAATAATGCCTAGAAGCTTTGAAATTTTTTGTGTATAAAACCTCCTGATTTTGGTAGAGAAAAACTAATCAGGAGGAATTTCTATAACTTATATTTTAAAAATAGATTATTATTTTTTTACTTATTTATAAAATTTTAATATAAAATTCAAAAGTAAGCGAAACCCATCTCGAGCAGATAAATATGCCTTGATTTGGCATATTTATCCCTAAAACTAGTACAGATTTATAACCGTTGATTTCGGTTATAAATCCTGAAAACTTGTGCGAGAGCACAGAAAAATTTGCGAAGCAAATGAGTTTTAGTGTCGAGAGATCTCTTTATTAATTTTATAATATAATTTACTTTTACTTTGTCTAATAATCTAAAAACCTATTTATATTAAATCACTTATAAAATATTTTATGCCCAATTTCCATCAATAAATACGTCAAATTCTTCCCCGTCTTTGTAAGCTTTTATTGTTAAATCTTTTGCTCCTACCATAAAATCTTCGTGGATTAGGGAGTCATTTAATCCAATTTTATGAAGATCTTTATCATCAACTTCTGTTCCACCTTTTATTGTTGTTGGGTAGGCCTTTCCAAGGGCGAAGTGGCAGGATGCGTTTTCATCAAATAGGGTATTGAAAAATAAAATATTTGATTTTGAAATTGGAGATTCATAAGGAACTAGGGCAATCTCTCCCAAATATTTTGCATTTTTATCTGATTCTAACATTTCTTTTAAGGTATCATAGCCTTCTTCTGCCTTAAAATCTACAACTTTTCCCTTTTCAAATGTAAATTCAAAATTATTTATTATAACTCCATTGTAAACTAGTGGTTTTACAGAAACTAGTCTTCCATCAACTCCGTCAAATTGGGGTGAGGTGAAAACTTCTTCTGTTGGAATATTTGGCAAAAATAAATCGCCTTTTTCGTTTTTTGATGAAGCTGACATCCAAATGTGATTTTTTGGTAATTTTACCCTTAAATCTGTTCCGTTTTTTGATTTGTAATGAACTTCGTCAAATTGGTGAGAATTTAAAAATTCTGCCTTTTCATTCAATAAGTTTATATGGTCATTCCAATTTTTTTTGGTTTTTTCCCAATCTTCATCAATACGGCTCACATCAAAAATCACTTCCCATAATTTGTCTACTGCTTTTTCTTCTGTAAGGTCTGGGAAAATTTTCTTTGCCCATTTTTTTGTTGGATATGCAATCACAAGCCATGAAACCATATCGTTCATAGTATATTTTACAAAATCTTTTAATTTCAAAGAATTTTCTCTGACAGCTTCTGCTATCTTTTTTTGGTCCAAATCTTTTAATAAATCCGGATCATCGCCGATTATTGAAATCCTATTTGACCTGTGTTTTTCAAGTTGGTAAATATTTTTTTCTATAATATAATCCGGAACCTCGTTTAAAGTTTCTTGATCCTCGTAGGTATATTTTAATTTTGTTAGCTCTTCATCTTTCCAATTAATACTTACAAGCCTTGCTCCTTTCTCATAAGCATATTTTGCAACAAGTCTTGCAAGAGTAGGATCTTCCAAGGAAGAATTTATCAAAACATCTTCATTTTTTTGTACATTTACACCAAATTCTACTGCAAGTTTGGCATAATTTTCTAATTTATTTTTGTTTACTGTCATATTTCCCTCCGTTTTTTTCATTATACTATATTGTGATGGTATAATAAAATTTAGAAATGGAGGAGATTATGCTAAAAAGAAATGAAGTTGATATAAAAGAAACTTGGAAATTAGAAGACTTATTTGAAAATGATGAAAAATTTTATGAAGAACTTGAAAAAACTTTGAAAAAAAGTGAAAGTTTTAAAGAAATATATAAAAAAATAGACTCTAGCGACAAATTATATGAGGCCTTAAAAGATTTGTCTGAAATTTATGGAGCTATGCACAGATTAGGATCTTTTGCAGGAATTTCTACAGAAGTTGATGCCAATGACCCACATCCACAAAAAAGATATGCGAATTTTGGGGCAAAGGCGAGCGAAATTTATGCAAATTTAACTTTTTTTGATGGACTTTTGACAAAAATTGATGAAAAAATCATAAATGAAGTGAGAGAAACTCATAAAGACTATGATTATTTTCTAAAAAAAGCCTTAGATAAAAAAGAACATATTTTAGATGATGCTGCAGAAGAAGTTATTTCAAAATTAGGGCCAACTTTTGATGCACCTTATGGAGAATATTCTTCCCTACGTTATGGTGATATAAAAGTTGATGATATAAAAATTGATGGCAAGGAAATTCCACTAAACCATAATACTTTTGAAGAATATTATGAAGCTGATAAAAATACAGAAATTAGAAGAGAAGCTTTCAAAAATTATCATAAGGCACTTTCTCGTTATGAATCAGGAAATGGGGCAATTTATAATACCCACATAAAAAATGAAAAAATTCTCGCAAATTTAAGGGGATTTGATTCGGTAATTGATATGCTTTTGTCTTATCAAGATATTCCAAGAGAAATTTACGACAATCATATTAATACAATCATGGAAAAACTTCCAAAACACATGAGAAAATATGCAAATATTTTGAAAAAAGTTTACAAACTTGACGAGATGACCTATGCAGATTTGAAACTTTCAATTGATTCTGGTTTTTCAAAAGAAATTGAAATCGAAGAAGCAAGAGATTATATAATCGATGGGCTAAAAGTTTTGGGAGATGATTATGTAGAAATGCTCAAAAAATCCTTCAGCGATAGGTGGATTGACTATGCACAAAACGAGGGAAAAAGAACCGGAGCCTTTTGCGATACACCTTATGGATGCCATTCCTATATAATGACAACCTACAACAAGGACATGAGCCAAGTAATGACCCTTGCTCACGAATTGGGCCATGCTGGACATTTTGAAAATACAAATAAAAATCAAGACGCATTAAACACAGATGTTTCCATGTATTTTGTAGAAAGTCCATCAACAGCAAATGAAATCACCATGGAAAGATATTTACTAAAAAATGCCAAGGATGATAGGGAAAAATTGTGGGTTTTGGATACAATGATTTCAAAAACCTACTACCACAATTTTGTAACCCATTTTTTAGAAGCAGCCTTCCAAAGAGAAGTTTATGAAAGAATTGATAAGGGAGAAAGTCTCACAGCAGGAGATTTTAAAGAAATTTTTAATAAAAACTAAAAGAATTTTGGGGATATGATGTAAAACTTGTAGAAGGATCGGATTTAACTTGGATGCGCCAACCTCATTATTATATGGGGCTTTACCCATACACTTATTCTGCAGGACTTACAATTGGAACAAAAGTTTCCGATAAAATAATAAATGGAAATGAAGAAGATATAAAAAATTGGAGAGAAGTTTTAAATCTAGGCTCAACCCTAAGCCCAATGGATCTTGCCAAAGAAGCTGGAGTAGATATGACAAACACAAAGGCCCTAGAAGAAACCATTGAATTTATTGGGGAAATAATTGACCAAATAGATGAGCTTTGTGAAAAGCTTGGTTTGTATAAATAAGAAGGAAATTTAAAATAAAGATTTAAAATTAAAAATAGACCCAACCCATCTCGCCTGACAGTAGGCAGCCTAGAGATCTCATAGGAAAATTGTTATAGAGAAAAATATCAATGTAGATAATTCAATGGAAATGATAAATTAATTTATAAAATTAATAAAGAGTTCTCTTTACTAGGCTCGAGATGGGTTTATTTTTATATACTTATATGCTCCGAATTATCAAAAAATCATAGCAAAACTATTAAAAATTATAATATTATATTTCGTAAATAAAATATAATGGTTTCATAAAAAAAGAATAGATAATTTCTAAAAATAAGAATTTAACCCGTATAAAGAAAAAGTCAAGAAAACTTTAGCAATTAGATTCATCTAATCATAAGCCATCTCGAGCGAATGAAATAATCCGAGAGATCTCGTATGAAAATAAGTATAGAAAAAATATAAATTTAGATAATTCAATGGGAATAATAAACTGATTTCTAAAATCAATAAATAGATTTCTTGTTTTTTGGTATTGCTATAATTTTTTTTACTGATATAAGCTTTAAAAAATTCAAAAATTTCAAATTAGCCTTATTTTTGGTAAAATTATAAATATATTAAAATAGAAGGGGATTTTATGAAATATTTGTCTAAACGATTTACTGGAAAATATGGGATTTTTAAATTTATATTTTTAACTTTGTTGGTACTTTTTGGGTCGGTGCCTGCAAGTTATAGTATTTTTATCAGGGGTGCGGATAAGTCTGTTTTGTATATCATCACCATAGGATATTTACTTGCTGGGCTTTTATTTTTTCTTGTTTTTTATAGGGAATTTAAAATTTCTGGAGGATTTTTTTATAATTTTAGGATTATTTTAATTTCTATTATAGGAATTTATTTTTTGTCTTTTTTACTTGATTTATTTTTTGGGCAAAATATGAAAAATCCTGAAAATCAAGAAGTTATAGAGTCAATGCTTAGGTTAAATTTTTCTCCAGCTCTTATTTCTCACATTGTATTTTTTGGTCCTGTTGTTGAGGAATATACTTTTAGGGAGTATCTTGCTGGTCTTTTTAGAAAAATTTTCAAAGGAGAGGATAGGGACTACAAGGACTTTTTAGCTCTTATTATGGCAAATATTTTGTTTTCTCTTGCCCATATGCCTACTGATATTTATAGTTTTTTGGTTTATTTTTCAATAGGATTTGTTCTTGTTATGGTAAGATTTTTGACAAATAATTTAAAAATTTCGGCTTTTGTTCATATTTTTTGGAATTTCTTGTCAAGTTTAATTTTATATTATGCTATTTAATTTTAAAATATTTTAAGCAAAAAAGGCTTTTGCAAAATGTATTTTTTCATATTTGCAAAAGCCTTTATTTTTTATTTTACATTTACTTGTTTATATCCATCAAATTTTATCTTGTTTATTGCATCTTTTTCTTCTATATCATAGTATAATTTTTGGATATTATAATCTATAGCTCCATTTTGTTCTACTATATTTGAAACTTCGTAAACAACATAAGTTTCTTTTGGTGTGGTTTTTTCTACTTCATCTCCATCGTCATTGAAGTCTGATTTAACTTCGTCATAGTTTACTTTATATAAGTAAATTAGGGAGAAAAATCCGCCTTGTCCATTTTCGAGTGCTTCTTTTTCTACTTTCTTTTCATATACTCCTGACAATGATATTTCAAGGTTTTTTGTTTTATTTGAGAAAAATCCACCTGTTGAAATATATTGGTCGGAAATATCTTTTTGTATATCTTCTTCAAATTTTTCTATATTATTTTCGCTAATTTCGTTGTAAGAGTTTATAAACTTATTTAAGCCCTTAACCTTGTATTTTTTCTTGATTGTATCATCGGAAAAAGCAATTTTATAAGGTGTTTTTCCAGTAAATTTTACAGTAGCAGTGATTACATCACCATTTTTTAAATTCTTTTTTTATCTAAACTTATTTTTGTATCATAAGCATCTTCTATATCTTCTTTTAAGAATTTGTTTTTATATTGGCTTAAAATAGGTTCGCCAATTGTGGTAGCTGTTGCGTTAGCGTATCCACTGTATCCATTTACATCAAATTTTATATCCACGCCTGATGTATTAAATTCTGCATCTGGTTTTAGACCAAAATAAACAAATTTTCCAACAAAAAATAGGATAATTAGCCCCAAAACACCAAGACTAATAAATAAATATTTCTTTTGATCTTTTGTGGAAATATTTATGTGAGCTTGATTTTTTTGTGGATTAGAAATTTTTTTATCATATTCATTTTCTTTGAAATTTGTATTCTCAAGATCTTTTTGATAATTTACAAAATTACTATCTTTTTCATCAACAACATTTTCTTTTAAATTTTCATCTTCTTCAAATTTCTTATCAAAATTTTCTTCGTTTTTATCATCAAAAGAATTTTTCTTGAAACCAGAAGCAAAATTATAAGCACCACGCTTGATTTCGAGAGAATCTGAGTTGTGATTTTCATTTTCTTTTTTATTAAAAGCTTGATTTATAACTTCATCCCTGTTTAAAATTTTAGTTTCATCAAAATCTTCATCTTTTTCAAAATTTTTCTCTTTTTCAAAGTCCACATAATTTTGATTTTTAGAATCCATTTTTTGATTAGCTTTGCTTTCTCTTAAATTTCTGCTCAAATCTTCACTAAAATCAGCAAGGCTTTCTTTTGCCTCATCAATTGAATTAACTATTTTTCCTTGTTAAGCTTAGATAAAAGAGGATATTGCCTGTCATTTATTATTGCAAGAACAAGTAAAATTATAGAAGCGATTGTAACAATAATACCAAAACTTAGAAAACGACCAGCAATTTTTGCAGAAGTTTCAAATTGATTAAAATTATATTGGTAAAGTGCACTAAAAATAGAATCAGGAGTCATTTGTACAGGATTATTTATAATAGATAGGAAAGTGGATACTAGGCCCATAAATCCTATTAAAAAAATCGCATATAGCAAATAAACAGCCATGGAAATAATATTTAAGATATCATCCAAGATATTTTCCTTAAATAAGATATAAGATATGGCCGTCAATCCAGCATTTAGCAGTAAAAATATAATTATAAAAATATAAGATATTTTCATACCGGAAAGAGAACTTTTTAATAATTGTAAAACAATTGCAAAAGAATCATAAACATTCAATTTAGAAAGTTTATAAGCATTAAAAATGAAAATAAACGATGTGAAAATTAGTAGGATTTTTAAAACCAATTGACTGATTTTCACTTGCTTGTACCTTAAATTCATACAAAACTCCTTATATTAAATTTTTTGCAATAAGCATAGCTTATTAATAGAAACATTCCAACAATTTAAAAATATTACAAGAAAAGAAAATTATTATAAAATAAATTAAGAAAAATTGGACAAAAATTATTCCATATTTTAAAATAAGAAGGTATTTGGAAAATTTCTTTTCTCACTTGAAACTCGCATATTATATACGATATTATAACATAATACGATGAAATTTTCTGTAATTATTTATTGAAAAAAATCTAATAATTTAATTGATATTTATAAAAAATTTTTATATAATATAGATGATTGATATTGTTAATTAATTAAAGCAATAATCTTTTAAAGCAAGGAGAATTTATGAAAATAGCATCAATGGAATATAAGAACGGAATATCAAACCTGCTCAACTCCAAATTTGATGAAAATGAAGTTGTTGTAAAAAAATATGAAAATTTTGAAGATATTATTCTTGAAGATGATCTTTCAGAATTTGATTTAATTTTGGTTGATATGACCCATACAAGATGTATAGAACTAATACAATATATAAAACAAACTACAAATATTCCAGTAATCTATCTTACAGATAGGTACAAAAAAAGTCCTTATGAGGCGAAAATTGATGACAAGGATTTTGTAATTCATTCTTATTCAAGAGATGAATTTATAAAATACACCCTAAAAAAAGTTGAAGAAATTAATAATTCAAAAATCATCTCTTTTGGTTTTTGTTCAATTGAAGTTGACAATGGAATTTTTAGGATTGGAAATGAAATTTTAGATCTTACAAAATCAGAAATTAGTCTTTGCACAATTCTTATAAAGAATATTAATAGATCAGTTTCAAAAGAAATTATAGTAAAAGAAATGGCAAAAATTGGAATTGAAACAACAGACAGGTCAGTTAGAGAACACGTTAGAAAAATTAGAAGAGAATTTAAAAAAGTAAAACTTTCACCAATAAAAACCGAAAGAGGACAAGGCTATAAATGGGTTTTGGAATCTTGTGATTTAAAAAAATAAATTAAAGGCTGTTGAAAAAAATGTAAATTTTTATATTTAATTAGACAACAGCCTTTTCTTGAGCCTTAAAATGTTTTGTGGTATTATATAAATATCTTCAGGGTGAGGTTTGATTCCTAACCGGCGGTAAAGTCCGCGAGTTTTTTACTGAATGGGTGAAATTCCCATACCGACAGTTATAGTCTGGATGAAAGAAGATGTTCTCTTTTTATGAGATTTTTTATTAAGCCCTGAAAGGGCATTTTTTTATGCCAAATTTTAGGAGGATTTTATGAGTAAAGACCAAAAAAAATTAAGAAATTTAGTAAAAGTTGGAATACTTGCTGCAATGAGTTTTATACTTATGTTCGTACAATTTCCAATTCCCGTTGCACCACCATTTATGAAAGTTGATCTTGCAGATGTACCTGCTCTTATCGGTGGATTTTCTATGGGACCTGTTTATGGAGTATTGATCCAACTTATTAAAAATATTTTAAATTTAAGCAAAACTACAACAAATGGAGTTGGAGAAATTTCAAACTTTATAGTTGGAGGACTTTTTGTTTTTGTCTCAGCAAGTATATATAAAAAGAAAAAACAAAAAACAATGCAACAACAGCTATGATTTGTGGTGTACTAGTTATGGCCTTTGCTGCAACAGTTTCAAACGCTTTTGTGATTTTTCCCTTATATGGAAAGGCTATGGGAGTTAATATGGATGCTTTTGTGGCAATGGCACACAAAACAAACGCCTTGGTAAAATCATATTTTACCATGATGGTTTTTGCTATTGTTCCTTTTAATTTAATAAAAGGATTTATCGAAATTTTAGTAACAAAGCTATTATACAAACACGTTTCAAAAATTTTGCACGATAGAAAATAATTTTTTTGGAATTTAAAACAGACCTTAGGGTCTGTTTTTTGTTTTTAATTATTATAAATTAATTTTTATTTTTAATCCTCTAATATTTTGACTTTGTTTTATTTGAAAAAATTATTGGATTTTTTTTATTTTGGACTATAATATATTTTACAAAAAGCCTTAAATTAAAGTTTTGTAGTATAATAGACTATAAGGAGTTTTTATGAAAATTAATTCTTTAAAAGAGATGGAAGATTTTGCTTTTGATTTTTCAAAAAAATTGAAAAAAGGTCAAGTAATAAATCTAATTGGGGAAATGGGTAGTGGAAAAACCACTTTTGTTTCTTTTGTTTGCAAATATTTTGGAATTTCTAATACTTCATCTCCGACTTTTGCTCTTGTAAATATTTATAATGGAAAAAAGCAAGGTGAAGATTTTCCAATTTATCATTTGGATCTTTATAGGTTTGAAAATCCTGATGAAATTTTAGATATAGATTATGAAAATTATTTTTATCCAGAAGATGCTATTACATTCTTGGAATGGGCAGATAAGGCAGAGGATTATCTTCCAGATGATATGATTGAAGTTAAGATAGAAAAAATTGATGAAAATGCTAGAAATATTAGCGTGAAATTTTTAGATTAGGAGATTTTAATGAGAGTTTTAGGAATTGATACGTCTACTATGATTTCTACTGTAACTATTGTTGAAGATGAAAAAATTATTGGCGACTTTAATGTAAATCAAGAAAAAAACTCATTCTGAATCGCTTGTTCCAATGATTGAAACTTTATTAAAACTTTTGGGACTAAAGCTTTCTGATATTGATATTTTTGCCATAAGCCAAGGTCCAGGATCTTTTACTGGTTTAAGAATTGGAATGACAATTGCAAAGACTTTTGCTCAAGTTGGAAATAAAAAATTAATTCCAATTTCAACCTTAAAAGCCCTTGCCTTAAATTCTTCATCAAATAAAGCCAAAGCCGCTATGCTTGATGCTAGGGGAAAAAGAGTTTATGGAGCAATGTATGATAAAAATATGAATGAAATTGTTAAGGAAGATTTATATAATATAGATGATTTTTCAAAACTTTGTAATGAAAAAAATATAGATTTTGATTTAGTTTCAGAAGTCGGTGAAAAATATAGGGATAAATTTTCTAGGGCTAGGATTTTGGATTTTTCTTATAATTCTTGTATAGGAAAAAATTTATGTAAGCTTGCTCTTTTGGAAAAAGATAAAGACTATGATTTATATAAACTTGTGCCAAATTATTTGAGAAAATCACAAGCGGAAAGGGACAGAGAAAAGAAAAATGATTAGGACTATGACTTTAGGGGATACTGACAAGGTTTATAAAATAGAAACAAGTTCTTTTTATAGTGCTATGTCAAAAAAAGATCTCATAAATGATATTGAAAAAAATAAGCACAAGATTTGCTATGTATATGAAAAAAATGGTGAAGCTGTGGGTTTTTATATAGTTTCAAAAATTTTAGATGAGGTAGAAATTTATACAATTGCTGTTGATGAATTATATCGTGGTCAAAATATTGGTTCATTTATGCTTGATCATATGATTAATTTGTCAAGAAATTTAAAAGTTTCAAAAATCTGGCTAGAAGTTTCAACAAAAAATATTCCGGCTATAAATCTCTATCAAAAATTTGGTTTTGAAAAGATAAGATTTAGGGAAAATTATTATGCCAGAGTTCATGAAGATGCTTATATAATGCTAAAGGAATTAGATTAGATGAAAGATTTTTATACAATGGGAATTGAAACTTCCTGTGATGATTCTTCAGTTGCTATTTTGAAAAACGACAGGGAAGTTTTAGTAAATTTAATATCATCACAAATTGATATACATAAGATATTTGGAGGAGTTGTACCAGAAATCGCCTCAAGAAAACATCTTGAAGCAATCAATCCTTTGATTGAAAAGGCACTTTTGGATACAAATTTATCTTATAAAGACATAGATTTAATTTCTGTAACAAAAGGTCCAGGACTTATAGGTTCACTTTTGGTAGGAATTTCTGCAGCAAAGGCTCTTTCTTTGTCAGCAAATATTCCAATGATTGGAACAAATCATATGCAAGGACATATTTGTGCAAATTATTTATCAAATAAAGATCTCAAGCCACCCTTTATTTCTTTGGTTGTAAGTGGAGGTCATACTTATCTTGTAAAAGTAAATGGCTATACAGATTATGAAATAATTGGAACAACAAGAGATGATGCTGCTGGAGAATCTTACGATAAAATTGCAAGATCAATAGGCCTTGGTTATCCAGGTGGACCAAAAATTGATAAACTTGCAAAAGAAGGAAATAAGGATGCAATTGATTTTCCAAGAATTATGCTTGAAAAAAAATTCATACGATTTTTCATTTTCAGGACTTAAAACTTCAGTTTTAAATTATATGAACCACCAAAATCAAAAAAATTTAGAAATAAATAAGGCTGACTTGGCAGCAAGTTTCCAAGAAGCTGTTGTGGATGTTTTAGTTGAAAAATCTATGAGATTAATTGACGAAACAGGTCTAAAAATCTTGGCAGTTTCAGGTGGAGTTGCTGCAAATTCAAGATTAAAAGAAAGATTAAAAGAAGAATGTGAAAAAAGAGGAGTAAAATTTTATTATCCAGATATAATTTTATGTACTGATAATGCAGCTATGATTGCTATGGCAGGTTACCTCAATTACAAGGCTGGAGAAAGATCTGACAATTATTTAAAAGTTTATCCAAATTTAGGACTTTAATTTGATATAATAAAATTATGAATAGAGAAAATACAAAATTAAAAATATATAATAGAAAAAATAAAATATCATACTTTCTTTATTTTTTATCCTCAATTTGCGTTTTAGCCTTTGGCATATATTATAAAGAAATTTTTGAGCTTTTAGGAGGAGCTTTTTTGTTCCTAAGAGCAATATATTTAATAAAAAGAAACAACAAGGTCATAGGTTCAATTATTAGAAATGAAAAAAAAGGAATTTCAATAAAACTTTTTCAAATACTAGCTTTTTCTTTAATAAATCCAATAGGAATCCTTCCATTTTTATATGAAATAAAAAAAAGGGATTGGATTATAAATGGAGGCTTAGATGAAGAGAAGAAGTAAACTAAGTCTTTTATTTTTGGCAATTCTTATTTTATTCTCATCTTGTGTTCAAAGAAGAATTAATTATCTTGAACAAAGAAGAGATACTTTAATTTCAGAAAAAAAACCAAAAGAAAAAAAGATAAAAAAAATAAATCCAGATAAAATAGATGAATTTAAGTCTATAGAAGACTATATGACTTGGTACGATAAGCTTGACGGACCTTGTAAATTGATTTTTGAAGATAAAAAAGAAAAGAAAAAATTAAGCCAAGAAGAAATGGTAGAAGATTTTGATTATCTTTTCAAGCAAATAAAAGATAATTATCCATTCTTTGGAGTTTTGAAAAGAAAATATGGAATAGATTTTCTTTCAAACTATCCAAAATATTTAAGCGAAATAAAATTTTGCAAAAATGACGAAGAATTTACCAAAACCATGCAAAAAATAATAGGCGATCTTCATAATGACCATGCGACAATAGCAGAAAAAGATTATGTAGAAGAAACCCTAGAATATTATTCACATTTTTGGAAAGACCCATCTATGTATTACGAATTTTTGACTATGAATAAAGAAAGCGTAAGAGATAGGTATGGAGTTAAGGGTATGCAATCAAAAGAATTAAAAACAAAAAAATCCTTAAAAAAATCCAATAATACAGAAAAATCCGGAGAAAATATAGAAGTAAAAATGATTGCAAAGGGGATTGGCCTTGTAAAAGTAAATGAAATGCTTGCAGAATATGAACTAAAAGCTGATATGGAAAAATTGGATGAATTTTTAGAAAAAAATAAAAATCTTAAAGCCATAGTGATAGACATTAGAGAAAATTCTGGAGGAAATATAGAATATTGGCAAGAATATTTATTGCCAAGACTGATAAACAAAAAAGTTTCTGTAAATAACCATATGTTTTTTAAAGACGGAATGAGAACAAGACTTTTATTAGAAAGCGAAGATATTTCCTACGAGGACATCTCAAATGTAGATTTAGAAAATATGGATCTTGAACACAAAGAAGATCTAAAAGATTTCTCCTATTATTGCGACGATAAAATAGAAATTACTCCAAAGAAAAAAATAAATTTAAAGGAAATTTATACCTATTAGTAGGAGAGGGAGTATATTCAGCAGCAGAAGGAATGGCAAATTTCTGTAAAAATTCAAAAGTTGCAAAATTAGTTGGGCAAAAAACTGGAGGAGATGGAATAACCTTAGGAATAATAAATGATGTTTGCCCAAATTCAGGACTTGTTTTCACATATACAAATACTCTCGGCTATGCACAAAATGGTTTGATAAATGAAGAAGAAAAAACAAGCCCAGACATAAATACAGAAAGTTTTAATGAGTCAATTGATACTATAAAAAAATTAGAAAAAATAGGAGGATAGGATGTACGGTTCAATAGAATTTGGTGGAACAAAAATAAAATGTGCAGCATTTGACGAAAATGGAAAAGTAATAGACGATTGTTGGATAGATACATCAAAACCTGAAGAAAATTTAGAAAAAATCGGAGAATTTTATAAGAAAAATCCAGTCAAATCTTTAGGAGTAGGAGCCTTTGGTCCAATAGATTTAAACGAAAATTCAAAAACTTACGGATATATCCAAAATACCCCAAAAAAACTTTGGGTAAATTACGATTTATTAGGAAATTTAAAAAAGCAAGTTTGCCAAAAAATTAAAATCGTAACAGACGTAGGACTTTCATTAATAGGAGAAGCAAACAAGGGAGCAGGAGAAAATTTAAACTCAAGCCTATATCTTACAATAGGAACAGGAATCGGCGGAGCCTATATCCAAAATGGAAAATTATTAAACGGATTTTCCCATCCAGAAATGGGACATATAAATATAAAAAGATTAAAAGAAGATGATTTTGAATCAACTTGCACCTACCACCAAGATTGCCTAGAAGGTCTTGCTTGTGGACCAAGCATTCATAAAAGATTAGGAAAAAATCCAAAAGAAGCCGATATAAATGAAAAAGCCTTCAAAATTGCAGCAAATTATATAGCACAAGCAATTTACACCTACACCTTGGTTTTAAGACCAGAAATAGTAATAATAGGAGGAGGCGTAATAAATAAAGAAGGCTTTATAGAAATGATAAGAGAAGAATTTGACAAAATAAAAGGAGCTTACCTAGAAATTACCCCAAGCGAAAAATATATAGTAAAACCAAAACTAAAAAACGACTCTGCTTTAGTTGGAGGATATTTGCTAGCAAAATCTATGTAAAAATTTCAAAATAAATTGACTAAAAAAATCAAGGATGATAATTTTATCCTTGATTTTTTTATTTGCCCACATAAAAATAATTTAAGCCAATAATCTTTTATAAATTTATATAATATTTAAAAAAATAGCTAAGTTTTTATACTTTATTATTTATTGGAATTTTCTCTTATAAATTTATCAATTTTCTTAAAATAATCTTTATCTGCAAAAACTGCGTCTGCGTGCCTAAAGCCTTTTATTATTAATTTTTCTTTTGAGTTCTTTTTTATATTAAACATCCTATCAGTCATTTCCTTAGGAATAAAATCATCTCCTGTTGTGTGAATAAACATTATAGGCACTTTTGATTTTGCTACCTGTTCAATAGGATTAATATTTTTTATGTTAATACCTGCCTTTATTTGTGCCATTGTATTTGCCATATAAAGAACTGGAAAGCTAGGAAGATTAAATCTTAAATTCAATTCTTTAGAAAAAATTTCCCATAAATTTGAATAACCACAGTCATCTATAATAGAACATATATTTTTTGGTAAATTGAATCCAGAAGCATTTAATACAGTTGCCGCTCCCATGGATGTTCCGTGTAAGGTGATTTTTGCATTTGGATTTATTTGAATTAAATAATCAATAAATTTTAATAAATCTTCGCTATCTTTTCCACCCATACCAATATATTTTCCTTCACTAGGCCTATGACCTCTTAAAGAATAAGTTAAAACATTGTATCCTAATTCATAAAAATTTGCAGCAAGCATTTGTGATCTTTTTTCGCTAGATTGGTAACCGTGCACAAGAATAATCCAATTTTTAGAATCTTTTTTTTGAGTGTAAGTGTGTCCATATAATTTCAATCCATCATTTGTTTTAACTTCTATATTTTTTGTATTTTTTGCAACATCTTTTAGCCATTTATCTCTTTTTTCATCCAGAAATTTCTTGCGTTTTTCTTTTATTACTTCTTCACTTGTCAAATTTTTCTTATCTGGTCTTTTTTCACCACCAGAATTTGCAACTAAAGCATAATTTACAAAATAAGATCCGATAAAATAAGTCGACACTGCTGTCAAAAACAAAAAAGCTATTATAATCTTTTTCCAATTTTTCTTAATAAATTTCATATTCACCTCATAAACAAAATTATTTAAGCATATTATATAATTTAAAAGCTAAATTTGGAAAAAATTTGTCTATAAAAAATAAAAAAATATATAACATAATTAATCTTGAAAAAAATTATTTTTCGTGTTAAAATGTATTCAGTATTTGGGAGGGAGTGAGTTTTACACTCCCTTTCGTTTTCATTAATTTTTAAAAAAATTTGAGAAATTTTGAAAAAAATATAAGTTTATAAATTAGTCAAGATATTATATAATTAAAGTAATATTTTTAAGGAGGACTTATGACAGAAACTAGAGTTAGATTTGCACCATCACCAACTGGTTACCTCCACATCGGTGGACTTAGAACAGCACTTTTTAATTACCTTTATGCAAGACATACTGGTGGAAAAATGCTTTTAAGAATTGAAGATACAGACAGAACCAGATTTGTTGAAGGAGCCTTGGAAAATTTATTAAAGACTTTAAAATGGTCAGGAATTGAAATTGACGAAGGTGTTATGCTTGATGAAAATGGAGAAGTTACTGAAAAAGGAAATTGTGGTCCTTATATCCAATCTGACAGGGTTAAGGCTGGGATTTATGATAAATATATTGAAAAATTAATTGAAGAAGGCAAGGCTTATTATTGTTTTTGCTCAAAAGAAAGACTTGATAATTTAAGAGCAAGACAAAAAGCTGATGGTCTTACTCCAAAATATGATGGACTTTGTCGTTCACTTACTTTGGAAGAAGCAAAAGAAAAAATTGCAAAGGGTGAAAAATATACTGTAAGATTAAAACTTCCAAAAGATACTGACATTTCTTTTGATGATAGGATTAAGGGAAAAATTACCTTTAATACAAATGATATGGACGACCAAGTTTTGATAAAAGAAGATGGATATCCAACTTATCATTTTGCAGTTATTGTTGATGATCATGAAATGGGAATCACTCACGTTGTAAGAGGGGACGAATGGATTTCTTCAACTCCAAAACACATTTTCTTATACCAAGCTTTTGGATGGGAAGCTCCAGAATATATCCACCTTCCTACAGTTTTAAACAAAGATCACAAAAAATATTCTAAGAGAAATGGAGATGGAATGGTTGAAGATTTCATCGAAAGAGGATATTTACCAGAAGGACTTATAAATTATTTGGCTCTTTTGGGTTGGTCACCTGATAGCGAAGAAGAAATTTTTACAATGAAAGAACTTGCTGATCAATTTACTTTTGATAGGGTAAATAAAACTGGAGCTGTTTTTGATGTAAGAAAACTTGATTGGGTAAATGGTCATTATGTAAGAGAGATGAGCGTTGAAGATTTAGCAAAAGCTATAAAACCATATTGCATTGAAGCAGGATTTTTTTGGAGAAGATTATCCAGAAGAAAAATTAAATCTTCTAGCAGCAACTTGGCAATCAGCAATTGATAAATTTTCTGATATAAAAGATGAAGCTTATGTTTATTATGTAGATGATAAAGATATGAAATGGACTGATGAAGCTGTTGAGGCTATTAAAACTGATGAGGCTAAAACTTTATTTGATGCCTTTATTGGAAAACTTGAAGAAGTTGATGAAGTTGATTTAGATTTTGCAAAAACCATAATGAAAGCTATACAAAAAGAAACAGGAATAAAAGGAAAGAATTTATGGTTCCCAGTTAGGGCAGGACTTACAGGAAATGTTCACGGACCAGAACTTGTAAATGCCTTCGTAATTATGGGCAAGGAAAAAATGATCAACAGATTAAATTACGTTAAGGAAAATTTTTAATATGAAAATATATAATACATTCACAAGAAAAAAAGAAGATTTCAAGACAATCGATGAAAACAAGGTAAGAATGTATGTATGCGGCCCAACTGTTTATGATTATATGCACATAGGAAATGCTCGTCCTTTGGTAATTTTTGATACAATGAGAAGATATTTAAGATATCTCGGAAATGATGTAAAATACGTTGTAAATTTTACAGATGTTGACGATAAAATTATAAATAAGGCCATAAAAGAAAATATATCAACTAAGGAAGTTACAGATAAGTATATAAAAGCTTATATGGAAGATGCAAAAGATTTGAATCTTGACGAGAAGCACACTATCCACCCAAAAGCTACAGAAACTATGAATGATATTATAGAATTTGTAAAAGAATTGGTGGATAAGGATTGTGCTTACGAATCTGATGGAGATGTTTATTTTGATATTTCAAAAGCCAAAGATTATGGACATCTTTCAGGAAAAAATATTGAAGATTTAAGAGAAGGTGCATCAAATAGATTAGATGATAAAGACAAGGGCAAAAAAAGAAATTCAATGGATTTTGCCCTTTGGAAAGCTACAAAAAAAGAAGGAGAAATCTCTTGGGATTCTCCTTGGGGCAAGGGTAGACCGGGCTGGCATATAGAATGTTCAACCATGAGCAAAAAAATATTGGGAGAAACAATTGACCTTCATGCTGGTGGAGAAGATTTACAATTTCCTCACCACGAAAATGAAATTGCCCAATCAGAAACAAGATCAGGCAAAAAATTTGCAAATTATTGGATGCACAACGGAATGATCCAAGTTGACGGAACCAAAATGAGTAAGTCTTTGGGAAATTTCTTTACCCTACACGATATTAAAAAAGAATACGACCTTATGGTTGTAAGATTTTGGCTTTTGTCCGCAGGTTATAGACTTCCAATAAATTTCACAAGAGAAATAATAGAACAAGCAAAAAATTCCCTAGAAAGATTAAACAATGCTAAATTTAGGATGGATGATCTTTTAGAAAAAACTAGTGGAAATTTAAAAGATGAAGAAAAAGATTTGCTAAAAGAGCTTGATAATTTTGAAAATAATTTTAGAAAAGTTATGGATGATGACCTAAACACTGCAGATGCCCTTACAGTTTTATTTGAAATTTCAAAATTTGCTAATACAAAACTTGATGAAAATTCTTCAAAAGAATTTGTAGAAAAAACAAGAAATCTATTTATAAAACTTGAAGACGTACTTGGTATAGAGAATAGAAAAAAAACAGACGATTCTATTGATGAAGATTTGATAAATAAACTAATTGAAGAAAGAAAAGAAGCGAAAAAAGCAAAAGATTTTAAAAAGGCTGATGAAATTCGTGACAAACTTTTTGAAATGGGAATTTTAATCAAAGATACAAGAGAAGGAACCAAGTGGGAGCTTAAATAATGGCAAGTATATATGGAAGAAAATCTGTACTTGAAACCATTGATGCAGGTGAAAATATAAAAAAAGCTCATATTTTGGATAACAAGGGCAAAAATCACAAACTAATTGATAAGATTATAAATAAATTGGAAGATGAAAATGTGCCAATATTTTTTGAAGACAAGGATTATTTTTCAAAAATTTCCGGCAACCACCAAGGTGTTGAAATCGAAGTAGAAGATTATAAGTACAAGGACCTTGATGATTTAAAAGATAAAAAAAGATTAATGATTTTAGATCAAATAGAAGATCCTCACAATCTTGGTGCAATAATTAGAAGTGCAGAGGCTTTTGGATTTGATGGAATAATTATTTCAGAAAGAAGATCTGCGAAAGTAAACTCAACAGTTTACAAAACAAGTGCAGGAGCAATCAACAACATTGATATAGCCATGGTTAAAAACATAAATAGGGCCATAAAAGAAATAAAAAAAGAAAATTTTTGGGTTTATGGACTAGCTGGAGAAGCTGAGGGTGATATAACCCAAACAGATCTTAGAGGGAAAATTGCCCTAGTTGTTGGCAATGAAGGAAAGGGACTTTCAAGACTTGTAAGAGAAAATTGCGATGGATTAATAAAAATACCCATGCTTGGCAAAATAAATTCATTAAACGCATCGGTGGCAAGTGCAATCGCAATCTATGAAAGTCTAAGACAAAATGGCTTTAACTAAAAAAATATAACCTATGTTGATGGCTATAACATAATAAATTCTTGGCCTGAATTAAATCATATAAAAGAAAATTCCCTAGAGCTTGCTCGTGAAAAATTAATAGATGAGATGGCAGAATACGCATCACTTTCAAACGAAAAAGTAGTCGTAGTTTTTGATGCCTACAATTCAGATGGTGAAAAAGAAAATATATTTGAAAAACTTGGCATAAAAATAGTCTATACCAAAAAATTTCAAACAGCCGACACCTACATTGAAAAAATGACCAACAAATATGCACGTCGCCACAACGTAAAAGTTGTAACCGATGATGGGCAAGTCCAATCACTTGCCTTTGAAAGAGGAGCAAGTAGGATCACTGCCCTTGAGCTTAGGAATGATCTTTTAAATAAAAGGGTAAAAATAAAGAGAAGTCAAAAAAAAGATTTTTCAAATAATTTCAAGCAATTTCCCTTATCAGATCATATAATAAAAAAACTTGATGATATAAAAAAAGACTTGGAATAATAAATGGTAAAGGTAGATAAATTCAATTTATAAAAATTCAAATCATTTTTATAAGAACTTGGCTACTTAGGTAGCTCAAATTTATGGTGGTTATATGGATAAAATAAATTTTAATGACGAAGAAGTCTTTGAAAAATTTAAAGATTTTTTTGATGAAGATGATATTGATGAAAAAGAGGCGCAAAAAATTTATAAGAGCCTTACAGAAGATGAAAAAGAAGAATTTGACCAATTTTTAGAAGATGAAGAATTGGAAGAAGATGAAGAAGACGTAAAAAAAATAAAAAATTCCTTGGTCGCAAGACAAAGAAGCGATATAATTAGGCTTTCAGATTTAACAAACGAACAAATTGTAGAACAATTTCAAGAAGGAAATCAAAATGCCCTTGGGGCCTTGGTAGATAAAAATCAAGGTCTTGTTAGGAGCAGAGCTTCATATTTTTATCGCTCACATGGAAATGATCTTGAGCTTGAAGATTTAGTCCAATCAGGAATGCTTGGAATGATAAGAGCAGCAGAAAAATTTGACCTAGTCTGGGATACAAATTTACAACCTACGCCTACAAGTGGATTGATAAGGCAATAAGAAAAGCAATAAATAAAGAAGGTCATACAATAAGAATACCAGCTGGAAAGTATTTGAAATTAAATAAATTAAAACAAATATTAAAAGCAAATCCAGAAGCAAGCGAAGAAGAATTATACAAAATTTTAAAACAAGAAGGAATCGATAAAAAGCAAGCTGACGATTTATTTTTGATAAATAGAAACCAAGTAAATTCGACAAGCCTAAATATAAATTTAGATTCAGAAGATTCAACAGGCGATGAGCTAATGGATATGGTAGGAGATGATTCAATCCCAGTGGATGATCAAATCCTAAAAAAAGATATGGAAGATTTCCTAATGAAAGCTTTGGATCAACTTTCAGATAGAGAAAAACAAATAATAATCTACAGATACGGTTTGGATAACGAAAAACCAAAAACCCTAGAAGAAATAGGAACAATTTATTCCCTATCAAGAGAAAGAATCAGACAAATAGAAAACCAAGCCCTAGGAAAACTAAAACAATACAGTGACCAGGATTAGGT
>NZ_HE978618.1:33993-47565 GCF_000307225.1 Anaerococcus vaginalis | reverse complement strand
TAATAATTACCCCGCGGAGTCAAACAGAGAATTACAAAAAGCAAAATAAAATATAAAGCTAAATTATTAGAAAACGAGTGATAATTTGGCGTATAAATAGCTTAAAAACGTGCCGGTGGCACATTTTTTAATGATTATCCCGCGGAGTAAATCGAAGATGAAAAATTGCGCAAAATAAAATATTAAGCTAATTTGTTAAAAAAAGAATGACAAGTTAGCGTGTAAATTAGCTTAAAAACGTCCCGGTGTGGACGTTTTTAATAATTACCCCGCGGAGTCAAACAGAGAATTACAAAAAGCAAAATAAAATATAAAGCTAAATTATTAGAAAACGAGTGATAAGTTAGCGTATAAATAGCTTAAAAATGTGCCGGTGGCACATTTTTAATGATTATCCTGCGGATCAAAACGAAGAAATAAATTAAGCAAAATAAAATAATAAGCTAATTTATTAAAAACCGAGTTATAATTAGCAGATAAATAGCTTAAAAACGTGCCTGTGTGCACGTTTTTAATATTTATCCCGCGGAATAGAACAAAGAATTAAAGATAGCAAAATAAAATATGATGCTAATTTGTTAAAAATCGAATGATAAGTTAGCGTGTAAATTAGCTTAAAATCGTGCCAGTGGCACGATTTTTTTATATTTCCAAATAAAAATTTTAATATTTTATTACTATAAATTTAAGAGTAAAATTTATTTTTTTCTTATCCTAACTTTTTAAAATATATAAAATTTTATAAAAATTCAAAAATAATTAATAAAAACCAGAATTATGAATTATTTTTGAACTTTTAGTTTTTATAAATAAATCAAGTTTAAATAAAATAATTTTATATATATTTGGAAATTATCAAGTTTTTCTAGGAATATTTTTAAAAAAATCCTCACAATTATCACTTTTTTTTAACAAAAACTTTGAAATTTAAACGTTTATAGTGGTGAAAAAAATTATTTTAAAGATATATTTTGTTTTGAATTTTGTTGACAGTTTAGTTTTATTTTGCTAACATTAAAAAAACAATATATGAAACACAACTAATACAATATAAAAGACGAGGTATAAAATATGAAAAAACAAAAAATAGCAAAATACGCAATGGTTGTAGCCCTGTCATCAAGCATACTTTTTCAAAAGTAGATTTGGCAAAGGCTAAAGAAAATGTTGAAGTAAATTCTACCAAAATCGACGATAAAGCTAAGATTGAAAATAAAATTGAAATCATAAAAAAAGAAATCGGACAAATGGAAAAAGAATTATCAGAAAAAATAAATGAAAGAGAAAGATTGCTTAAAGAAAAATCTGAAATTTCTGATAAACTATCCAAGGAAAATGAAAGATTAAATAAAGAAATAAAAACTTTAAATAATAAGATTAAAGAACTTGAAAATAAACAAGTAGAAAATAAAAAATGCTTGAGTCTTTGAAAGAAAAACTCCAAAAAGCTAATGGAGAAAAAGAAAATTTAGAAAAAGATCTTAAAGCAAAAGATGAAATGATAGATGAAATAAAAAACTTGATCCAGCAAGTAAAAAATCTATTGAAGATGTTTTAAAAGCAGAAAAACAAAAAGAAGAAGAAAGTTCAAAAAAAGTAACAGACTTAAAGCAAAAGTTTGAGTCTGAAAAAAAAGATTTAGAGAAAAAAGAAGCTAATTATGTAAGAGAAAATGCCAGTGTTGAAAAGGCTAAGGACGATTTAGAAAAGTATCCAAAAAAAATAGCTGAAGCAAAAGAGAAGAAAAAAGCTACAGACCAAGCTATAAAAGATATAAATGCAAGTAAGGACTATCTTACCAATAAAATTAAAGAGGATAAAGGAAAGTTAGAAATAAATAAAAATAGCACAAAAACTGTTCAAACAGCTTATGATCAAGCTAAGAAAAATTTAGAAGAAAAAAGAGCCGAATTAGAAGAATTGGAAAAGAAATATCCACCACACGATCCTGCATTAGATCAAAAGTTAGAAACTTTGGAAAAAGAAATCAGAATTTTAGAAGATGAAAAGCAAGGTTTTGAAGATGCTCAAAAAAAATTAGAAGATCAAAAGCAAACAAATTCTCAAATGATTACCGAAAAAGACAAGGAAGTATTAAGACTTGAAGGTGAAATTGGCGTAGAAAAAGGAAAGCTTGAAGAGAAAAAAAGGGCAATTGAGAATTTGAATTCAAGTATTCAAAGAACAAAAGAAGCAAAACAAAATTATGAAAATGCGAAGAAAGCGGGAAAAACTAAACCAGGTGATATTAATAACTTTGATGAACTAATTGAAAATGCACAAAAAGATATCCAAGCTAAAGAACAAGAAAAAGCGGTTATAGAGGCTAAAATCACTGAACTTAAAGGCAAAAAAGAAAAAGAACAACAAGCTATAACTGAATTAGAAAGTAAAAATAAAGAGCTTGATACACAAATTCAAGAAAAAAAATCTAAAGTTAATGATATAAAAGCAAAAATAGGACCTAAACGAAAAGAATCAGAAGAGATAGAAAAGAAAATCCAAAATAGTATTCCACAAGATGTTGTAACAAAAATCGAGGAATTGAAAAAAGAAATAAAAACAGAAGAAAATAATGTCAAAGTAAAAGAAAATATTCTTTTAAACCAAGGAAGAGAAAAGGCACTCTTTGAAAAATCAATAAAAGAAAATCAAGAAAAATTGGAAAAACTTGAAAGTTTATTGGATGAGAAAGCTAAACTTGAAAAAGAAATTCAAGGTCTTGAAAGAGAAATTCAGGACATAAATAATAGCAAGCCACAATTCGAGAAACAGGCAGAAGAAGCTAAAAAGGCAAGAGATACTCAAAAAGAACTTGTGGAAAAAGCAAAGAAAGATTTATCTGAGGAAGAAGAAAAACTTGCACAATTAAAGAAAAGCATAAAAGATAAAGAAATGAAGTTAGATGCTTTAAAAGATAAGGATCAAACTCTAAAAAATCTTGAGTCAGAAAAAGAGGCTATTCAAAGGAAAATTGAGACAAACAAAAATGACTTGGAAAGATTGAATCAAGAAAGCAAAAAAACACAAGAAATATATCAAAATACAGAGGCTTCTATAAAAACTCTCAAAGAAAATCTTTCAAAATTAGAAGAAGAAGAAAAAATGGGACTTGAAAGTGATAAACCAATGGCAGTATCACTTGAACAAGTGAAACTAGATAAAAAAGCTCTCGAAGATAGTATAAAAGAGATAGATGCACAAATCAAAAAGTTAGATATAGAAATTAAAAATCTAAGAGAAGAAATTGCAAAGAAAAAATTGCTATTGGCGAGCTTAGAAGTAAAACCAATTGCCGAAACAATTAACCCTCTTCTTCCAAAAAACAAAATAAAAGTTAAAAATATAGAAAAATTAACAGAAAAAGAAAAAGAAGAAATTAAAAATAATATTGAAAAAATAAACAAGGACAATTTCCCAAAAGGAACACAAGTAATAGTTGATGACAAAGGAAATGTTACAATAACATATTCAGACAAATCAAAAGATATGATTAAATCTGAAATGCTAGTCTTCCAAGAATCAAAAGGCGCTTCAACAGAAATTGAAAAACCAGAAAAACCTATTTCTGAAATAATCAAAGCAAATCTTCCAAAAAATAAGATAGTAGTTAAGGACAAAAACAATTTAAGTGAAAAAGAAAAAGCAGAACTTGCTAGTGAAGTTAAAAAAGCTAATCCATATGCTAAAAATATTGAAATAACAAAAGATGGAAAAGTTATAATCACATATGCAGATGGTTCCAAAAATATTATTGGAATTTCTGAACTTATAAGTGAAAAAACAAAAAATATAGGAAAAGGAAAATTAAAGCCAGCTAATCCTAGTGAAAATAGAAAAAATAAAAAAGCAAATCCAGAAAAAACTAAAGCAAAAAATCCAAAAATGGGAATAGAAAGCCAAGGTTCGATTATATTAAGTTTAATCGCATCAGCTGCTGGCGCATTTGCTCTTAAAAAGAGAAAATAATTTAACAAAAAAAGAGGGGAAACCCTCTTTTTTGTTGCTTGTAATGAAATTTTTTTGAAAAATAAATTACTTAATAAAATTTATTTAGAAAAATCTAATTTCATATCCCCATCTTTTATCCAGCCAATTTTTTTCACGAAATAATAAATTATTAAAGAAACTATGGCTGGAAGAATTATGTGCATTAATATTATTGTTAAAAATAATTTCGAAAAAGCAATCCCATTCATAGCTGTAAAAGTTGAAATTTGTCCAACTAAACCGCAAGTTCCCATGCCTGCTCCTATTGGTGAATTTTCTAACTTAAATATTATTGTTGAAAATGGTCCAAGTATTGCTGAGGCGAGTGTTGGCGGAATTAAAATTTTTGGATTTCTCATTATATTTGGCATTTGCAACATACTTGTTCCAAGTCCTTGAGCAATTAAGCCTTGAGTTTTATTTTCTTTAAAAGAAATTACAGCAAAGCCAATCATTTGACAACAACATCCAATTGTTGCAGCTCCTGCAGCAAGACCTGAAAGACCTATTGTCATACAAAGAGCAGCTGATGAAATTGGAAGAGTTAAAACAATTCCTACAATTACTGAAACAATTATCCCCATAATAAATGGTTTTTGCTTTGTTGCATCCATTATAATAATTCCAATTTTTGTCATAAGTGTTTGTATAAAAGGTCCTACTAAATTTGCAACCATCACTCCGACTAAAACTGTAACAACTGGGGTCAAAACTATGTCGATTTTTGTTTCTTTTGAAGTTATTTTTGCAACTTCTACACAAATTAATGTTGCTATAAAAACTCCCATAGGTCCACCCAATTTATTTGCTGCAAGTCCTACAATTGTTGATGAAAATAAAATCAACCTGTCTGCATTTAGGGCGTAGGCAATTGAAACTGCGATTGCAGGTCCTGTAGCTTCTTGAGCAAGAGGCCAAATTGTTTCTGACAAAAATTTTATATCAAAAGATTTGCCAATCGTATTTAAAATTGTTCCTACCAGAAGTGTTGCAAAAAGTCCAAAAGCCATCGATCCAAGTGCATCAATAAAATAAACTTTTGCCGACAAACTTATTCCTTTTCTTTTTAAAAATTTTTTCATTTTTTTCCTCCTATTTTTCTAAAAACTATTGTATTATATAAAATATTATTTGTAAATATTCACAAAAAATACTTATCTTCTTATATTTATTTAATTAATTTGTATTTTATCAAACAACTTTACACATAAAAAAATATTTAAAAATCAAAAGAAGTGAGAGTTTTCCTTGGATATTAAAATAAAAAATTGGGTATAATTATAAAATGATAAAAATCTCATTTTTATGTCTTTTTTATTGTTAAAAAGAATTTATTATTTTTTAATAAATTTTCTTGTTTTTTTAAAAAAGAAAGGATGATATTTATGAAAAATTATTTTAAAGAAGCAGAAGAATTAAAGGATGAATTAATCAAAAATCGTAGGCATATTCATGAAAATCCAGAATTGGGTTTAGAATTACCACAAACTAAAGAATATGTAATGAAATATTTAAAAGAAATTGGAGCCTCTATAAAAGAAGTAGGTAAAAGTGGTGTTCAAGCTACAATAAAGGGTGAAAATGGTCAAGGAAAAAGAGTTTTAATTAGAGCGGATATGGATGCTCTTCCAATGCAGGAGGAAAGTGGTCTGGATTTTTCTTCAAAAAATAAATTTGTTGCCCATACTTGCGGACACGATCTTCATACATCAATTGGTCTTTCTACTGCAAAATTAATTTCTAAAAACAAAAAAGATTTTAAGGGAGAAGTAAGATTTATGTTTCAACCAGCAGAAGAAATTTTTGAAGGCTCAAAAATGATGATTGAAAATGGTGTGCTTGATGGAGTTGATATCGCACTTGCCCTTCATACAAACCTAACTCACGAGGCAGGATCAATTTCTTATTATGAAGGATATATGGCAACAAGTTGCGATAGTTTTAAAGTTACAATCAAGGGTCAAGGAGGCCACGGTGGATATCCTCACACAACAAAAGACCCAATAAATGTAGGAGTTATGATCTATCAACAATTTAATCAATTAATAAGTCGTGATGCAGATCCTTCAAAGCATACAACTTTAACTTTCGGACAATTTTCATCAGGCTCAAATTCAAATATAATTCCAGATTCTGCAATTTTACAAGGAACAATGAGAACCTATGATCCAGAAATTAGGGAAAAATTATTAAAAAGAATTGGTGAAATTGTCGATGGAGTTTCAAAAGTTACAGAATGTGAAATTAATTTAGAATATTTTGCTTCAGTTCCTTCACTATATTCTGACCCATCTCTTACAAAAGAGCTGGTTGGATATGTAAAAGAATCATCTGATATTGAAATGATTTCTGGAGAAAGACTAATGGCAAGTGAGGATATGGCTTTTGTTTCAAGAAAAGTTCCTACGGTTTATTTTCTACTAAATTCAAAAATTCCAGGAAATAATTATTCTCACCACAATCCAAAAGTAGATTTTTCAGAAGATGCTATGCCAATAGGAGCAGGATTATTTGTAACAAGTGCAATCAATTGGTTAAATAATAATTAAATTTTTTATGAGGATTTTGAGAAATGATTTTTCAAAATCCTCATTTTTTTATTTACTTTGTGATTAAAATAAATTTAACTTTAGCCTAAAATCTTATCTAATAATTCCCCATCTCGAGCGAATGCAATGAGTCGAGAGATCTATTTAATTATGTTTATTTTGAGATTATTTATTTCTTTAGTAACCAGAATAAATTATTAAAATTACTATCCATATTTAATAAAAGAGATCTCTCGATTTTGTACGAGATGATCTATTTTTAGATTTACTTTATTACTAAAGGAGATTTTAATTTATTTCTAAATGAAATTTTACTTTTTACTAGATTTTTTATTCTTGCAATTTTATAAATAGAAAATTCGCTTTATATTAGTATAATTTTTATAAAAGGAAGTGAATTATGGAAAGAGAAAAACCATTTGTTTATATAGATACTAATTTTAGTTTATCGGAAATTTTGATGTTAAAGATGGCATTTAATTCAAATGAATTTGAGATTGTTGGAATTTCTTCTATAAGTTCTTTTATGGATTCTGATTTTGCTGCGAAAAATATTCTTTCTATGGCAAATATGGAGGATTTAATTTTGCCAATTTGTAAAGGCTCATCTTCTAATTTGAAAAATCAAGAAATCTTGACTAGGGGAGGAAATTCTGTGATTTTTGACAAGAAAAAAGATTATTTGTCAGAGGAAAGTCCAGAAGATTTTATTTATAATTTGGCAAAAGATTGTGGAAGACTTGATATTATTGCAACGGGTCCTCTTACGAATATTGCAAAGGCAATTTTAAAATATGATGATTTTGTTACATATATTGACCATATTTTTATTTTGGCATCAAATTTTTCTTCTGGGGATATTACAAAAAATTCTGAATTTAATTTTTTTACTGACCCAAAGGCTGCAAATATTGTTTTGGGGGAAAAGATTGAAACTTTTATTTTGCCTTTAGATATTTCAAATTCTTTAAGCTTGCCTGATAAATTTTTTGAAAAATCAACTTCTGATCCTATTTTTGAAAAAATAAAAGATTTGTACAAGCTTTATTCTAAAAATGAAAGGGAGGTTAAGGCAGGAGTTTTATTGTATATGATGCTTAAACCTCAAGCTTTTATTTTTGAACAAAAGGCTATAAAAGTAAATGAGGACTTTGATAGGGGAAGCATTGTCGAAATAAATTCTAAAAATAAAAAATATTTGGCAAATAGGGTAAATGATCAAACATTTTTTGACTTTTTGGAGGATAGGCTTGGGATATGAAATTTAAGAAACCGGGACAAAGAATTTTTAAAACGGCTTTGGCTGTGTTTTTATCTTTTACTTTTTCTCATTTTAGATCTCCTTATGCTTTGCCATTTTATTCAGCGATTGCTGCTATAATTTGTACAAAAAATGATGTTAATGAATCTATTAATATTGGTTTAAATAGGATTTTGGGAACTTTTATTGGTGGTTTTGTTGGATTTTTATATCTTTTGTTTGTAAAGAAAAATTTGACAAACGAAATTGAAAACTACTTTTTGTTATCTGCAATTATGGCGTTTTTGATTTGGCTGGTTTCTTCAATGGAAAAACCAAATGCAATTTCCATAATGTGCATAGTTTTAGCTTCTGTTTCTATAAATCATGCTGGAGAAGATTTTGGAGCTATAGATTTTGCGGTAAACAGGGTTTTGGATACCTTAGTTGGAGTAGTTATTGCAATTCTTGTAAATTCTCTTGATTTTGAAATTTTAAAATTTATAAAATATGAGGAAGAAAAGGAAAGAAAATGAATTTCTCTCCTTTTTTTATTTAATTTTTTATGGTAAAATAAAAAAAGATACATTTTAGTATTTTTTAAAATTTAAGGAGTATGTATGCTTAAAGTAGAAAATTTAAGTAAAAGTTTTGGCGATCTGCTTGCTTTAAATAATGCCAATTTTGAAGTGAAAGATGGAGAACTTTTTGGAGTTATAGGTCAAAATGGTGCGGGTAAATCTACACTTTTTAGATGTATAATGAATTTTTATTCTAAATATGATGGGAAAATCACTTATAATGGCAAAAAATTTTCAAAAGTTCCTTTGGAAAAAATTGGATTTTTGCCAGAAGAAAGATCTCTTGATCCTAAAAGAAAAGTAGAAGATCAAATAAGATATTTTGCAAAATTAAATAAAATGAAAAATATTTCGGATGAGAAATTAAAAGAATGGTTTGATTATTTTGAAATTGATGGGAAATTGTCCTCAAAAATAAAAGAACTTTCCAAAGGAAACCAACAAAAAGTCCAACTTCTTTGTGCTTTAATTTATAAGCCAGAGTTTGTAATTTTGGATGAACCTTTTTCAGGTCTTGACCCATATAATATCAGGCTTTTGGAAAAAATAATCAAAGATGTAAACAAAGAGGGAACAACTATTATGTTCTCATCTCACAATATGGAAAATGTGGAAAGTCTTTGCAAAAAATTAATTATGCTTAAAAAAGGAAATATAGTTTTAAATGGGTCTCCTCAAGAAATTAGAAATTCTTACGGGAGGAAAAAACTTGTTGTGGAATCAAGCGAAGATTTATTTTTCTTGGATGATGAAAATATTGAAATGATTAGTCAAGATGAAAATATGTGGACTTTTATTTTAAAAGATGAGGAATATGCCAAGGTAATTTTCAAAAAAATTGTAGATAATGTTGGTTTTGTTCCATATTTTGACCAATCACCTCCAACATTAAATGAGATTTTTGCAAGAAAGGTGGAAGAAAATGAGTAGATTTATGACAGTATCTTTTGATACCTTAAAAAAGCACCTTAAATCAGTTTCTTTTTGGGTTATGGTTTTGATGCCTTTTATTATGGCAGTAGTTATTGGAATAATTTCCTACATTTCCTATTCAACCAAAACTCCTGATACAATTGCAGTTGTAACGGAGGAAAAATATAGGAAAAATTTTGAAAATAATCCTATGGTTGACTTTGAATTTAAAAATAAAAAAGGAGCAAAAAAAGCTCTGGATAATAAAGATATTTCAGCCTATCTTGAAGTAAAAAACAAAGATGGACTTTTAAATTTTGATTATTATGGAGATACAACAGCAAGAACCCCAATGCTTGTAATAAATTCTTTGGCAGAGGCTATGCAAAGAAAAGAAAATTTGAAAAATTCTAATATAGATGCCAAACAAAATGCAATAATTAGTCAAAAACCTGCTATAAATCTTCATGAAATAAAAGATAATTTAAAAAATCCTGGAAATATGCTAGCACTTTTTGCAACAATTTTTATAATGTATTTTGTCCTAATTTTTTATTCACAAATAATTATGCAAGATATAGCCATAGAAAAGGGATCAAAAATGCTAGAATTTATTTTCTCATCAGTAAAGGCAGGAACCTATATGGCAGGAAAAATTTTTGGAACAATTCTTGCCATGCTAGTTCATTTTGGAATTTATTTGATTTTTGGACTTTTTGGATTTGCTGTAATTAAATTTACAGGTTTGTACGATAAAATTCTTTCAATGTTAGAAATTAATATTTCAGATTTGTTTAAGGGGATAAATACTCAATTAGTTTTTGAAATAGTTTTATTTATGGTTTTGGGAATAATTTTATATATAATTCTTTCAGCTATGCTTGGATCTTTGGTCCAAAAACAAGAAGATGCTGGTAAGATGGCAACACCAATTATGCTTATAATTATGTTTTGCTATTTTATTTCCACATCATTTGTAGGAAGCGAACCAAATTTATTTATAAAAATTCTTTCCTATATACCATTTTTATCAACATTTTTTATGCCAATGAGATTAATCTACGAAAACGCAAGTCTTTTCCAAGGAATGATTTCTCTATTGATATTATTAGGAGGAATAATTCTAATGTATATAATCGCAGCAAGAGTTTACAAGAAAAATATTCTAAATTATTCAACAAATAAACTTTTCGGAAGAGGAAAAAAATTAAAAATTAAAAAGAAATAAAAAAAATAGATGTTGCAAATTGTGAATTACTAATCTTACACATCATAGATTTTTTAAAAGTTTTATTTTAAGCTTTGTTGGCTTATTTCTAGAAAACTTTATAATAATTTTCTATGATAATGTTGGGATGATTTATTCATTTTGCAACATCATTTTTTTATTTTTAAAATTTTAAATTTTTGCTTTTATAACCATCAAATCGCTATCTTCAATTGCCTTTAAGGCGTGCATTTCATTAGGTTCCATAGTTATTATATCGCCCGGTACTATAATCTCATTTCCATTTTCTCCAGTGAAATCAACCTTGCCCTTATAAATTACAACTACTACATTCTTATCTGACTTATGACTTGGAACTTCCTCACCTTTTTTGATTTGTAGGTGGGTGATTTGCATTTTATCTTTATCTAGCAAATGTTCAAATTTACCATCTAAAATATTGGCACTTAATTTTTTCATAAAGCCTCCTTATTTGTTATTATTTTTTATTTCATTATTCTATAAATTTTCAAAAAGTATTCTTTTGATAATTTTCCTTAATTCTGGCAGAGCTTGGTCTTTAAAAAAAGTGTTTTTAGCCATCCGCCTATTATTTAAAGGACTTGGGTGGACTATGGGAAAATATTCTGGCAAATAATCTTTAAAATTTCTTACTGTCTCTGTTAGATTTTTCTTAAAATCATCTTTTAGGTAAAATTTCTGTGCATAGGTACCTACTAATATAGTTAATTTTAAATTTTTTAGATCTTCCAAAAGTAGGGGATGGTATTCTTTGCCTATAAATTTTCTAGGGGGTTTATCACCACTTTTTGCCTTACCTGGATAATAAAAATCCATGGGTAGTATTGAAAAGTTTTTGCTATGGAGGGTATCCATACTTATACCTAGCCAATCAACAAGATTTTCTCCACTTTTATCATTAAATAAAATCCCACTTTCCTCAACCTTTTTGCCAGGAGCTTGACCAATTATTAAAATCTTAGAATTTCTATTTAACTGAAAAATCGGATTAACTCCTCTTTTTGTATAGGACTTATTTCTAGGATCATTTTTTAATTTTTCAACTACATCCTTTGTTTTCATAAAAATCCTTATTCATTTACCAATATAGGTTTATAATTTTTAATTAGTAATTTTTTATTTTTTATAAATCCTATAATTAATTCCACCAATAAGATCAATTCCATAAGGGGAATTATCAAAATATCCCTTCAAAAATTCGTATCTATATTCGTGATAAGGGGATTTTTCTTCTTTTAATTCAAAACCATTTTTATTAATTTCGAAAGCTTCGTGATGGTCATGGCTGTGTCCTCCTTCACAAGTATTTGAAAGAGAATCTTCTGGATTTATGAAATTTTTGAAATATTTTTCGTGAGTATTTACATTTGTAATTAAAAATAAATCTCCATTTTCATCAATAGTTGCAGAAAGTCCATTATCACAAGGCATTCCATCAAGAAGCATAGTATTCAAATCGGAAAAAATTTCATTATAATCAGAGAAATTTTTTCCTTCACTTTGTTTTTTTCCAAAATTAAATAATTTTTCCTTGGTATTTTCGCTATTTTTTATTGCAAAGGCAAGCCTATTTTCTACAACATCAATTTTTGAATCAAGCCAGCCATGAATATTTTCTTGGTCAATTAAATTTTCCAAATTATCAGTTGAAACTGGGGCGATTTTTTCATCAATTTCTTTTGTATTTCCATCTAAAAGAAAATTTGTAATTTTATCTTGAAATTTTATTTTTTCATACATCATATAATGTATTGGTCCTAAAAATTCACTCATTTAAAACTCCTTTATATTTTTGATTATATTATATTAAAAAAATAATTTTATTTCTGTAACCCATGTTACACTTATATATTTTACAAGAAAATTTTTAAATTTAAAGAATTTTAAGCTTTGAATATTTATAAACAGACAATTGAAAAAATGATATATTTACACAATTTGCTATATATTATATAATTAATGAGTAACAAAAAAGTAGAATTATTATAGGAGGACTTATGAGTAAATTATCTACAAAAAAAATTACATATACAGGACTTTTTATTGCCCTAGTATTTATTTTCTCAGCCTTTTTCCAAATTCCTCTAAAAACTCCAATGGGAGATACAAGATTTCATTTGGGAAATGTATTTTGTCTTTTGGGAGGAATAATTTTAGGACCAACTCTTGGAGGACTTTCAGCAGGAATAGGATCTGCAATATTTGATTTAACAAATCCTCTTTATTTTGCATCAGCTCCATTCACATTTATAAATAAATTTATGATGGGTTTTGTTGCTGGTTTAGTTTTTCATAAAATAAAAATGAAAAATGAAAAAGTTCAAGCAATCCTTGCAGGATTTTTTGGACAAATAACTTACATAGTACTTTATTTATCATATACCTTTATAAAAAATAAAGTAGCAATGGGTTTGTCATTTGAAGCAAATATGGTAGAAGTTGTACAAAAACTTGGAGTTTCTTCAATAAATGGAATAATTTCAGTGATAATTGCAGCAATTTTTTCAATTGCGATAGCAAAAAGAGTAAAAATGGACTAGAAATAGTCCTTTTTTAAATGCTGATTTTTTGTTTTTTTAATCTTATAATTTATTTTCATAATTATATAATTCTTCGTTATGTTAGGGCGGAGGAAATGGGGGAGTTTCGATTCTCCCCCTTTTTCCACGCTAACTTAATTTTTAAATTTTAAAAAATCTTAAACAAAAAAATAATTTTAAAATAAAACTACGAATAAACTCCGCGGTATAATTATTGAAATTGTACCACTGTCACAATTTCAAGCTAATTATATCCCCTAAGAACCCCCACTTTTTTCCCCCCCTGCAACCGACCATTGCATGGAGCTTTTTTTGTAAGAAGCTAACGCTTCTTTCAGATTTTTTAAATTTAATTATTATTTAAAAATAACTATAAATTCAAGTGAATTATTAGAGAAAAAATTGTTTGAACGCTAGTGAGTTATTTTTTCTCTTTTAATGAACTTAGAATTTATTTATTTTGAGCTTTTATTTTAATTAAATTCGGATAATCAATTAAAAACGAAAGAAA
>NZ_HE978618.1:0-33625 GCF_000307225.1 Anaerococcus vaginalis | reverse complement strand
ACGAAGGATTAATTTAATAAAATATTTTATTTTAAAATTAAAAACAAAAATAAAATCCAATACCACTCCTATTGTTTGGGTATAATCATTAAAGAAAAGATAAGAAAAAATGAAAGGATTTTTATATGATTTATAAGAGATTTGATGATAAGTTAGTAATTAGATTGAATAAGGGAGAAAAGCTTGTTGAATCTGTTAGGGAAATTCTTGAAAAAGAAAATGTAAAGGCTGGTTTTTTGACTGGTATTGGGGCTACTAATAATCTTGAAGTTGGTCTTTTTGATCCGAAAACTAAGGATTATAAAATAAAAAAATACAAAGAAGATTTGGAAATAGCAAATTTTTGTGGGAATATTTCTAACAAAGATGGAAAGCTTTATACGCACTTTCACATAACTTGCGGAAGAGCAAAAACAAATGCTTTAACTGGAGATATTGCAGGAGAGGCTATTGCAGGTCATTTGAATGAAGCGGTAATTTCTTTAACTGCAGAAATTTTTGTTACTATAATTGATGGAAAGATAAATAGGATTTTTGATAAAGATTCTGGTTTGAATTTGATTGAGTTTTAATATGGATTATTTTATTTTTGATATGGATGGAACCATTTTTGATACGGAAAAAATTTACTATGAAACTTGGCTTGAGATAGCTAAAAAAAATGATTTTACTTTTACAATTGAGGATAAAATTCTTTTGTCTGGCAGAAAAAAGGATGAATCAAATTCTTATATGATGGAACATTTTTCTATGGATGAAGAAATGGTCAAAAAGATCAGGGAAGATTTGAATGATTTGAGGGAAAAAAGATTTGAAGAACTTGATTATTCTTTGAAAAAACCATATCTTTTGGAACTATTAGAATTTTTAAAGAAGAATAATAAAAAAATTGCCCTTGCATCATCTTCTTATAAGAAAAAAGTAGATTTTTTAGTGGATAGGGAAGGTGTAAGAGATTATTTTGATTTGATAATTACAGCTAATGATATAAAAAATGGCAAACCTGATCCTGAAATTTTTAATTTAACAATGGAAAAAATGGGGGCAGATAAAAATAAAACTTATATTTTGGAGGATTCTCTTTCTGGAATTAGGGCTGCAAAAAAAAGTGGGGCAAAGTCAGTTTTGATTATTGATTTGGATGAGAGCGAAACTACAAAAAATGAGGCGGATTTAGTTTTTTCTTCTTTGGGAGAATTTTTATCCTATATAAAAGAAAAAAATCCTATAGATACAAGAAATAAAGATTTTTCTTTATCTTGTCCAGCCTGCAAAAATAAATTTACAAAAAGCTTGCCAACTGCAGTGTTTTCTCAAAATGATAAAAATTTTATTGAAAATATTGGCATAATTGAGTGTCCATCTTGTAAAAAATTATTCAAATTAAATTATAGGTATGTTTACACTGATAGTGATAGAAAATTAATGTTTATAAATGATCCGAAATTTATTGAAAAAAGAAATCAACTTGCCTTTAAATCTTCTCTTAAAATTTTGGATAGGCTAAATAAAAATAAGGCTGAGGATTTTTTGATTAGGATGTGTAAGGATGATTTTTCTTTGAAGGAAAAAATTTCTATTTTTGAAGATGGGAAAATTGATAATATAATTGAAATTATGAAATTTGTCCTAATTCAAAGTCCAGATTTTAAATTTAAAAAAGAAGAAATTTTACAAATGACCTATAAAAACAAGGAATTTATAATAAGAACAAAAGAAGGGGTTTTTAAAATGCCCTTTATAAATGATTTATATGAAAGTTTGTACAACAAATATATTTCCTTTATAGATGTGAAAAGTGTGGAAATGATTGACGAAAATTGGGCAAAAGAAATTGTAAAAGAGATATGAGAATATATTTAGAAAATGAAAATTTAAGAAAAATTGTATATGATATTTTAAATATTTTCTACGCAAAAGAAGAATTTACTTTTGTAGGAGAAAATCCTGATATATCAATAAAAAATGGGCTTATTGAATTTGAAAATAAGTCCTACTTTTTTGATTCAAATTTAAAATTAAAACAAATCCTTTTTGAAATTTTACAAGAAAAAAATAAAAAATCTTCTGATTGGGGGATTTTGACAGGATCAAAACCCTTAAAACTTCTAAAAAATCATAGTTTTGATGATTTAAAAAATATTTATAAGCTTGGGGATAATAAGATTGATTTGTTAAAAAGCGTAAAAGAAAGTCAAGACAAATTGATTTTTAATCCAAAATCTTTCAATCTTTATATAAATATTCCCTTTTGCCCTCAAAGGTGCAGGTATTGCTCTTATCCCACTATTGTGTCAAAGGCAGTAGAGAAAAATCTTTATGTGGATTTTTTATTAAAAGAAATTTCCCAAATAAATTTGCCAAAAAAATTGGATACAATTTATCTTGGTGGAGGAACGCCTTCAAATTTATCTTTAAAAGATTTGGATAGGCTTTTGTCTTTAATTAATGAAAAATTTATTTTTGATGAATTTACACTAGAGGCTGGCAGGGAAGATACTCTCGATTTTAATAAACTTGATTTATTTAAAGAAAAAAATGTAGGAAGAATTTCCCTAAATCCTCAAACTTTCACAAGAAATGTTTTAGAAAATATAAATAGGCCGATTGATTTTGAAAATTTTAAAAAAATTTATGCTTACGCAAAAAAACTTGCTTTTATTGTGAATATGGATTTTATTGTGGGTCTTTTTGGAGAAAATAGGGAAAGTTTTTCTAAAAATTTTGAAATTTTAAAAAATTTAAGACCAGATAATATAACTTTTCACGCCCTTGCCCAAAAAGTTGGTTCAAAATATTTTGAAGAAAATATAAATGGCAATGAGATTGAGGCGATAAAAATAGGAAAAGATATAGAAAAATTCACAAAGGAAAATTCTTACAAGCCCTACTATCTTTATAGGCAAAAAAATATAATAGGAAATTTGGAAAATATTGGTTATGAAAAAGAA
The DNA here is from genome assembly GCF_000307225.1 of Anaerococcus vaginalis. Classification (GTDB taxonomy): domain Bacteria; phylum Bacillota; class Clostridia; order Tissierellales; family Peptoniphilaceae; genus Anaerococcus; species Anaerococcus vaginalis_B. Next base: position 30,674 of record NZ_HE978618.1, on the reverse strand, counting down.
AATACTCCCCAAAGATATAATATTTTGATAAATGAAGAGCTAGAAAATATCATAGGTCTTGGTATGAATGCAAATTCCAAACTTACAAACGGCAAAAAATATAGAAATGAGAGAAATCTCAGAGATTATTATAAAAATATAGAAAAAGAAATTTCTGATAAAAATAAATTAATAGAAAATTTTATCAATAAGCCTTTATAATAAGGCTTATTTTTTATATTTTAAAACAAATGATTTTATATGATAGAATAAAAGAGAAGAAAGTTAGGAGTGAATATGAGAAAAAATATAAAACTTGTAGCTATAGACCTTGATGGAACTCTTTTAAATTCAGAAAAAAGAGTTTCTGAGAAAAATTTTCAAATTATAAAAAAATTAAGGGATAAGGGAGTTTTTATAGTTATAGCAACGGGGAGACCTGTTGGGGGATTTTATTGGATACTTGATGATTTAGACTTAAATTCTAATGACGATTATTCGATAACAAATACTGGATCTCTTATAATAAAAAATAAGGATAAGGCAGATATTTCCAAAGAAATTCTAAGTATGGATGATTATTTTAAACTTAAAAAAATAATAAATGATAATCTTCAAATAGGAATTTATAATAAATTTAACTTATACAACAACAGCGAAAAAATCAATAAATATTTTTTATTTGAATCAAAAATTTTAAAAATGCCAGTAGAAAAATTTGATGAAGCAAATAAAAAACAAAGCGTTGAAAGAATTTCAATAATGGGAGATAGGAAAATTGTTGATGAGTTTGAAAAAAAATATAATAAAGAGCTTTTGAAAACTTATCAAACGGTCAGAAATGTACCTGAAGTTTTTGAAGTTTTAAATAAAAAGGCCGACAAGGGTCAAGCCCTTGAAAGACTTTGTAAAATTTTAAATATAGATATAAAATCAACTCTTGCCATTGGAGATTCAAATAATGATAAATCTATGTTAAATCTTGCAGGAATTTCTGCAACTTGTTCAAATGGACGAGAAGAGGTTAAAAAAATGTCAGATATTGTTTCGAATTATTCAAATGATGAAGACGGAGTTTTTGATATTTTGGAGAAAGTATTTTTTGGTAAATAAATTGAAAAAAGATAAAACAACAGTATTATATCAATAGTTATTTATGTAAGATTTTTCTAAAATCTTACATATTTTTATGTTAAAATAAAATTTGAAAAAAGATAGGAAGTATTATGAGTAAATTTTGCTCTCTAGCTTCAGGATCTTCAGGAAATTCTGTTTTTATTGAACACAAGGGCTCAAAAATTTTAATTGATTGTGGTTTTTCTGGAAGAAAAATTGAAAATCTTTTATCTCAAATTGGCGAAAATCCCAAAAATTTGGATGCGATTTTTCTAACTCACGAACATATTGACCATGTAAAAGGGGCTGCTGTTATGAGTAGAAGATATGATATTCCAATTTATGCTAACAAGGGGACTTGGCTTTCTTTTATAAAAAGTGCTGGGAAATTGAAGGAAGAAAATATAAAAATTTTCAAGTCAAATTCTTTTTTGAATTTTAATTCTTTTGATATTTTTCCCATATCAATCCATCACGATGCAAAAGAACCAGTTGGCTTTATTTTGTATTTGGATAATAAAAAAATTACGGTTTTAACCGATACGGGAATAGTTGATGAAAGAATTTTAAATGAGATAAAAGGATCAGATATTTATTATTTTGAGGCAAATCACGACCTTGACGCTCTAAAAAGAGGACCCTATACTTATCAAATGAAAGTAAGAATTATGGGGAAAATGGGACACTTATCAAATGAACAAGCAGCAAAATCTTTGGCAGATGCCCTTCAGGGAAAAAATGAAAAAATTTTTCTTGCCCACTTATCAGAAACAAATAATTCGGAAGAACTTTGTAGGATAAGTGTAGATAATTACCTAAAATCCTGTGGACTAGACACAAATAGAGATATAAAATTAGAAGTTGCAAAAAGGCACTCGCCTTCAAGCATAGTGGAGTTGTGATGGAATTAGTAGAAATTGAAAGATCAATTATAAAAAAATATAGAAAAGAAATTTGGTCTAAATTTGTAAAGGCTGTAAAAAAATATGAATTAATAAATGAGGGCGATAAAGTCGCTTGTGCAATTTCTGGTGGAAAAGATTCACTTTTAACAGCAAAACTTATCGAAGAATTGCACAAACATTCAAATGTAAATTTTGAAGTTGAATATATTTGTATGGATCCAGGTTATGATAAAGAAAACAGGGATTTGTTAGAAAAAAATTTAAAATACTTAAATATTCCAGCAAAAATTTTCAATTCGGATGTTTTTGAAATTAGTGAAAAAATTTCTGGAGCATATCCTTGTTATATGTGTGCAAGAATGAGAAGGGGATTTTTGTATGCCAAGGCAAAAGAGCTTGGTTGTAATAAAATTGCCTTGGGTCATCATATGAACGATGCAATAGAAACAACTTTGATGAATGTTTTGTATGCTGGAAATTATAAAACAATGAAACCAAAATTAAAAGCACAAAATTTTGAAGAAATGGAACTTATAAGGCCTATGTATTTTATAGAAGAAAAAGATGTAATAGCTTGGCGTGATTATGTAGGACTTATGGCTTTAAATTGTGCTTGCACTGTAACAAAAAAAAGTGAGTCTTATACAAGAAAAAAATAAAAAATCTAATTGAAGACTTAAAAGAGGATATACCAAATGTAGAAAAATCAATCCTAAAATCAGCAGAAAATGTAAATTGCGATATGGTTTTGGGATACAAAATAAAAGGAAAAGAACATTCATTTATGGAGGAATTTGAAAAATGATTTTAGACTTTATAAAAGTATTTATTCTTTCAATAGTAGAAGGAGTAACAGAATTTTTACCTGTTTCATCAACAGGCCATCTTATCTTGGTAAATGAGTTTGTAAAACTTGAACCAGAAAAATTTGCCAACGCCTTTAATGTAATAATTCAACTTGGAGCTATACTTTCAGTAGTTGTTTTGTATTTTTCCAAATTAAATCCTTGGGATTTAGAAAAAACTCAAAAATATTTCCCAAAAAATTATTATAAATTAAATGGCCAATCAAAAATTTATTATAGGATAACCCACCCAAACAAAGAAACAATAAATCTTTGGAAAAGAGTAATTATTGGAGTAATTCCAGCAGGAATTTTAGGATTTTTACTTGATGATATTATTGATGCTTATTTATTTAATCCTATGGTTGTTGCTGCAATGTTATTTTTGTGGGGTATTGGAATAATTTTACTTGAAAAGAAAAATAAAAATGAAAAAAAAGAAAGAATTGATAATATTTCACTAATTTCATATAAAACTGCATTTTTTATAGGATGTTTCCAAGTTCTTGCTATGATTCCAGGAACATCAAGATCAGCTGCAACAATAATTGGAGCAATGATTTTGGGATTATCAAGATCTGCTAGTGCAGAATTTTCATTTTTCTTGGCGATTCCAACTATGCTTGGAGCAACTTTATTAAAAGTTGTAAAAAATGTATCAGGTTTTTCAGGATATGAATGGATTTTAATAATAATAGGAATGATTTTAAGTTTTATAGTTGCCTATGTTGTAATCAAAAAATTCATTTCCTATGTACAAAAAAATGACTTTATAATTTTTGGAAAATATAGAATAGGACTTTCCATAATTGTATTTTTATATTTTCTAATAATTAAATAAAATTTTTGAGGGAGCTGTTGCAAAATTATGAATAACTATCGTCCCATCATTAGAGGGTTCTCTTAGAAAATTTTTGGCATAGCCTGCCGGCTCATGGAGGCAAAATTTTCGTGGAGGTTCCTCTAATGATTTGGGACGATTTATTCATTCTGCAACAGCCCCTTTTATTTAGGAAAACTTTAAAAAAAATTCCTTATAGTGTAAAATTAAATAAGAGATTTTAAGAAATTATAGGTAAAATTTAAAAAATATATAGAAACTTCGGAGGAGATAATGAAAAGAAAAAAATCAGTATTTAGCATAATACCAAAAGCTTTAGTTTTTGGACTCATAATAGGAATAGGATTTTATTTTTTGTCTGATAGATTTGGCTTAAAAAAATATAGGGCTCAGGCAAAAATTTTGACAACTTCAAATGAAAAAATAAAAGAAGATGATAAGACCGCTTACACCTATGCAGAAACTGTAAATTCAAATGCTATTAAAAAAAGAGTAATAGGAAATTTAAAACTTAATATCGAAACAAGTGAGCTTGATAAAAAAATGAAAATTCAAGCAATTCCAAACACTCACATTTTAAATATAAATGTGGAAGATACTATAAAACTTAGAGCAGAAGATATAGCAGATGAGTATGCAGAAATTACAGTTTCAGTTATAAATCAACTTTATGATGCAAATGCTGTAGTAATAGATCATGCTTATCCAAATGCAACTTTAGTAAAAACTACAGAAAAAGATTCTTTTAAAGTTGCCCTTGCAGGGTTTGTAACCTATATGATTTTTGGATCCCTAATACTATCTATAAAAAATTCAAAAATTGATGATGAGAAAGAATATGTAGAAGAAAAGAAAATAAGAAAAGTAGTTTTTAAAGAAGACGGAAAAGATGATCATCATTATGAATACGAAGAAAATCTTTACGATGATCCTTTCGATGATGAATATACAGACGAAGATGATTATGTAAAAGAATACTACAATGACGACGAAAAAGTTATTGATGAACAAGTTTATGATGAGTCTTTAGAAGAAGATAAAGAAAATGTAGAAGATGACTTTAGAGTCTATCAAAATAAGGAAAATGACAAAGACTATACAATAATAGCAGATATGCCAAAATATGATGATGGTGATTTAGATGTTTAAAAAAAACAAGGCAAAAGAAATTGAAAAATCTTTTGAATCCTTAAAAAATAATTTTCTAAAAATCGTAGGAGAAAATTCTCTGGTTCAATTTGTATCATCAAATGAGAAAATAAACAAATCATCTTTGATATTAAATTTAGCAAGAACTTTGGTAAAAAACCACTATAAAGTAATAATTATTGAGGCAGACTTTAGAAATCCTATGATGGGAGAGCTTTGTGATATAGATTTCGATAGGGGATTTTTTGATATTTTAGAACAAGAAAAACCCTATGAAAATTTTATAGTAAAAGATCACTTTCAAAAAAATCTTGATCTAATACTTGCACCAAGTCCAAAAGAAGATTACCAAAATATTTTGAACTATGACAGGATAGAAAATATATTTGATTCTTTAAAAGAAAAATACGATTTTATATTTTTGGATTCAGCTTGCAACGAAAAATATGATGATGCTAATTTCTATCCAAGCCTTTCAGATTCTGTAATAGTTTTGGCAAGCAAAAAAGATTTTAGAAGAAAAAAATAAATGCATCACTAAAAAAACTTGAAAATGTAAATGCAGAAATTTCAGGCATAATAACAACGGACAATTAAGGAGAAAAAATGAAAAAGAAAATTTTATTAATATTAGCCTTATCCCTAACACTTTCAGCATGTTCAAAGGAAGAATACGTATCCCAAAGACACAGCGAAGAAAACAAGGTATCAAATACAGTATCATCTGATGTAAAAAATAAAAGCAAAAATGAATCAAACGAGAATTTATCATCAGAAAATGAAAAAAATCAACAAAATACTGAAGAAAATAAAGAAAAGAAAGATAAGAAAGACAAGAAAAAAGAAAATAAATCTGAAACAAAACAAGCCTATGGAATGTTTACAGTTGGAGATATTTCAAATATAAGAAGAGAAATGAGCACAGATTCAGAAATAGTAGCAACAATTCAACCGGGAACCCAAGTAGAAAGAACAGAAACAATTGGAGAATGGTCAAAAGTAAGTTATGGAGAATATGAAGGATATATTCTAACAGAACTTTTAGAAGATGTAGAAAATCCAGAACAATAAATTTAAGCCTGTTAAACAGGCTTTTTTTGTTGGAAAAATTAATGATATAAAAAAATTGAAAGCCTTATAAAAATTATAATTTTCAAATAAAATTTAATTTTTGTAAGAAAAAAGTTCTTGACAGTTTTCAACTGTTAATGTACACTATGAACAGTAGGAGGAATAAATGGATATAAAGATCAAATACTCGAGTAATGATCCCATATATTTACAAATTAAAAATCAAATAAGAGATGCAATTTTAAATGACGAGATAGAAAAGGATAAAGCCCTTCCTTCTATTAGACTTTTGGCAAAGGAGCTAAGAGTTAGTGTAGCTACAACGAAAAGGGCATATGATGAACTTGAAAAAGATGGTTTGATTAATTCTGTTCCAGGTAAGGGAAATTTTGTAAAAAATCAAAATCCAGAACTAATCAAAGAAAGATTTTCTATAAAAATCGAAAATCATCTAAAAGAAGTTATCAAATTATCTAAACTTGCAGGAATTTCAAAAAAAGAAATCATTTCTCTTATAGATATATTGGAGGAATAATATGACTGATATATTAAAATTAAAAGCTCTTAGTAAATCCTTAAATGATTTTAATCTTGGAGCTTTAGACTTAAATATAAAAAGAGGATCTATTTTAGGATATATTGGAGAAAATGGGGCTGGAAAATCAACAACAATCAAATTGATTTTGGGCGATATGAAAAAAGATTGTGGTGAAATTTATATTTTTGGCAAAAAAATTGAAGAATTAAGCGAAGATGAAAAGAAAAAAATAGCCTTTGTCTTTGAAGATTTTTTCTTTCCCCAAGATATGAATATTGGACAAGTAGAAAAATTTCATTCTATATATTATGGAAAATATTGGGAAAAAGAAATTTTTGATAAATTAATAAAAAAATTTTCCCTTCCAAACAAAAAGAAAATTTCTTCATTCTCAAGAGGAATGAAGATGAAATTGTCTTTGATTTTGGCTTTAAGTCATAATCCAGAACTTTTAATTTTAGATGAAGCAACAAGTGGACTTGATCCTGTTGCAAGAGATGATATTTTGGATATACTTTTAGATTTTATCCAAGACGAAAACAAAAGCATTATGATTTCTTCTCATATTTTGTCAGATTTGGAGAAAATTGCAGACGAAATTGCATTTTTGCATAGGGGTAAGCTTATTTTTGTGGAAAATAAAGATAAATTAAAGGAAGATTATGGCATAGTCTCTCTTTCAAAAGAAGAATTTGAAAGTCTTGACAAAAATTCCATAATCGCAGTTAGAGATCATAAATTTGGAAAAGAATGTTTGGTTAAAAAAGAATTAATTCCTCAAAATCTTGAAGTGGAAAATGCAAGTATAGAGGAAATTATGGTTTATATGATAAAGGAGAAATATGATGAAAGCCTTAATATATAAAGATTTGATTTCAATAAAAAACGCCTTGCTTTTACAATTTGTAGTAATAATTGGCTTGGGTATTTATTTTTACAAGGAAAATCAATTGGTTTTAATTCCCTTATTTTTTATCCTAGTCCCAGTAATAATTTTGGGTATGGTCTTTGGTATGGATAATCAATATTCTACAAACAAATACTTGATTGCAAGTGGAATTTCAAGAAAAAAAATTGTGCTTTCACGATACACAATAATTTGGGCTATGTCCTTGTTGGCAATTTTAATATCTTTGCTAGTAGGTTTTAATAAAAATCCATTAACGAAAGATGTTCCCCTAATTTTAATTTTATCAGCTCTTTTACTTATAACGAGCATAGTAGGAGTATTTGAACTTCCATTAATGTATAAGTTTGGGGCAGAAAAAGCAAGATTTATCTTTGTAATTTTATATTTCATAGTATTTGCATTTTTCTCAACCATTTCATCAAATAAAGAATGGATTTTAGAATATATAAACAAGGGCTTAACTATGGATAAAACACTTTTGGCATTAGTAATTTTTGTTGTAACAATAATTTTTCATATAATTTCAGTTTTGATTTCCATAAAAATTTTTGAAAATAAAGAAATGTAAAAGGGAACTGTTGCAGAACTTTGATTATTAAATAATATAAATTCATAGTTTTGCAACAGCCCTTTTCTATTTTGTTAATTTAAGAAGAGAATAGGAAATATTTATAAATAAATTATAATAATAAATTATTATAATTTTAAAGAAGAGAAAAATTCATATTCTAGTTGTTGAGATTGTAGCAGTTGATTTTTATTATGTTTTGTTGAAGCTACAAAAGCTATAATAATATCATTAATTATAAATTCGCCTATATGAGATTCTAAACCATTATAAGAGTCATTTATATCATTATAAAGTTTACCTGAAAATATTGTAATATCTGAATTTTCAGATAGGCTAGAATTTATTTCGGAAGTGATACAAGCTTGTTTTATATTTTTGTTATTAGCTATATCGCTAACTTTTAATATATTTTTTGATAAACCGGATTTTGAAATTGTAATTAAAAAATCATTTTCATTTAAGTTACTTGTATAATTTAATAATCTTTCATTGGTAGAAGTTGTAAAAGTTTTTATACCTAGTCTATTTAGCCTAAATTCCAAATCTATGGCAACGGGCAGAGTATTTCCTGTGGCTGCTATTAAAGTTATATTGCTGTCTAATAATTTACTTACTAATTTTTTTATATTATTTATATTATCTTCTTTGTTAATAGTGTTTATTAAACTTTTTTTTCTATTCAAAAAAAATTCTATTGGCTTATCCTGAAAATCGGCAATATCATTTTGATTTCCTTCGCCAATATCCCTTAAAAGTAAAATTTTCATTTGATAAAAACCATCAAAACCAGAATGTTGACACATTCTAACAACTGTTGCATCGCTCACTTTTGTTTCGTTTGCTATTTCTTTTACACTCATAAGAGTTACTTTGTTTGGATTGTTAATTATATAATCCGCAACTATTTTTTCTGCTTTAAAAAGATTTTTGTAATTATTTTTAAAAATATCAATAACTTTTTCATTTTTATCTAATTTAGTCATAATACACCTCTATGTAATTATATTACATTATATATAAATAACAAAATAAAAAATATAGTTTCATATTGACATTTTTATAATTAGTGTTATTATATAAATATGAAACAGTATTACATAAAAAAATATAAATTGCAATTTATGTAATAATATATTTTATGCTAGCTAAAATGAAAGGAGGAATTATGGAAATTGACAAAATATTAGATGACAATTTGATTTTAAATGACTTAAAGGCGGAATCTAAAATTCAAGTACTAGAAAAATTATCTGAAATTTTGGAAGAAAATGGATATATTTCAGAAGTGGATGGTTTTGTAAAAGATGTCTTAGAAAGGGAAAAACTCGGAGTAACAGGCATTGGGAATTTTGTTGCAATACCTCATGGTCAAAGTGATTATGTAAACGAAACTACTATAGCTATTGGGAAATTAAATAAGGAAATTGAATGGGAAAGTTTAGATGATAACGGAGTAAGGATAGTTATATTATTTGTTGTAAAGAATGATAAGAACTTTGCAGATGAACATTTAAAATTACTATCAAAAGTAGCTTCTAATTTAGCAAATGAATATATATTAAAAAAATTGTTAAGTGCGGATTCTAAAGAAGAAATAAAAAATTGTTTTAGGAGTTAGGTATGAAAATAGTTGGTGTTTGTGCGTGTGTTGCTGGTATAGCTCATACATATTTAGCAAAGGAAAAGTTAATTAACTCAGCTAGCAAAAGAGGACATGAAATAAAAGTTGAAACACAAGGCGTGATTGGAATTGAAAATGAGCTTAGCGAAGAAGAAATAAAAGAAGCGGATGTAGTAATTTTAGCAGTAGATGTTTCTGTATCAAAGAGAAATCGTTTTGATGGCAAAAAAATAATAGAAATTTCAACTAGCACAGTTGTTCAATCATCAGATAAGTTGATTGAAAAAATAGAAAAATTAATGGAGAAATAAAATGAAACAATTAAATATTAGAAAACACGTTATGACAGCCATATCTTATCTAATACCTTTTGTATCTGCGGCAGGAATGCTTATGGTAATTGGAAATATTTTAGGCGGAAAAGTTGTCGAGATAGATGGTGGATTTATTAATTTAAATGATGCTTTGAGCACATTGGGAGCTAATGGTTTAGGATTTATTCCTATAGTTATATCAACTGGAATTGCATATTCTATAGCGGACAAAGCTGGAATAGCACCGGGAATTATTTTGGGTGTTTTATGTAAGACAAATGGTTATGGATTTTTAGGTGGTATAGTAGTAGGATTTTTGGCTGGATATTTAACAAAAATAGTTTTAAGTAATTTAAAACTTCCAAAGTGGATGCAAGGACTTATGCCTCAATTAATTCAACCTTTAATAGTAAGTTTGATTATAGCTATTTTGATGCAATATATAATTGGAGTTCCTATAATTTGGTTGACAGAAAGTGTAAATTCATTGCTTAAAAATTTAAGCTCTAAACCAGAATATTCTATGATTTTTGGAATTGTAGTTGGAGTTTTATCTGCGGTTGATTATGGTGGACCAATAAATAAGGTTGTATTTACATTTTCAGCAGCTGCTTTGTCCGAAGGATTTGGTGGTCCTATATGTAATTTGATTCAAGCGAGTATGATTGCACCATTTGGATTAACAATTGGATATTTCTTATCAAAAATTATCGGCAAAAAAGATTTGTTTTCACAACAAGAAGTTGATTCTCTAAAAACAGCATTCATTATGGGATGTTTTCAAATAACAGAAGGTTCGTTTCCAATAATATTGAATAACTTATTAAGAATAACAATATGCACAGCCGTTGGTGCTGGTGTAAGTGGGGGATTAGTTGGACTTTGGAATATTGAATCAAAAGTTCCATCAGGTGGATTTGTAGCATTACCTGGAATTAACAAACCTTTCTTGTGGTTAGTCTCTTTGCTAGTAGGCTCTTTAGTATTTGCTATTTTGTTACAATTTTTAAAAAATAAAAAAGTAACAAATTTTGAAAATAAAAAAGATAGTAATGATGAACTAGATAATTTAAGTTTTTCATAAATTAAAGAGGGTATATGAAAAGATCAGAAATTAATAAAGCAATAAAAGATATGGAAAAATTTTTGGAGAAAATGAATGTACATCTACCTGATTTTGCATATTGGTCAACTGGTGACTGGGAAGATAAAAATAATGAATATGACATAATCAGAGATAATAAACTTGGATGGGATATAACCGATGTGGGTTTAGATAATTTTGAAAATATAGGATTTTCATTATTTACTTGTAGAAATGGAAATATAAATAAATCTTCTTCAAAAAAATATGCAGAAAAATATATTATGATAAAGCAAAATCAAGAATTTCCGTTTCATTTTCACTGGCAAAAAACAGAAGATATTATAAACAGAGGCGGAGGAACTTTGCTTATAACTGTTTATAATGATGACAATGGAAATTTTTCTAAAGATGATGTCTTGGTAGAATCTGATGGAAGAGAATATTATGTAAAAGCGGGAGAAAGTGTTGAATTAAACCCTGGTCAAAGCATTACTTTAAAGCCACATCAATATCACAAATTTTCTGTAAAAGAAAATACTGGAGATGTATTAGTGGGAGAAGTTTCCGAAGTTAATGATGATGATAATGACAATAGATTTTATGAACAAGTAGGAAGATTTCCCGAAATAATAGAGGATGAAAAACCTTACAAATTATTATGTAACGAATATCCTAAATACAATGGACAAGAGAATAAATAGAAAATGGAATTAATAATATAGGAGTTTAAAATGTTAATTAATATGAAAGAAATGTTGAAAGTTGCTAACGAGAATAATTTTGCTGTACCAGCATTTAATATCTCATCCTTGCCTATGCTTAATGGAGTATTCAAAAAATGTGAAGAATTAAAATCTCCAGTAATTATAGCTATACATCCCGATGAACTTTCATACGTGGAAGATAGTTTTGTAAAAACAATAATTGATAAGGCAAACAAATCTGAATTACCAGTAGTTTTGCATTTAGATCATGGTTCTTCTATAAAACAAGTTATTAATGCAATAAAAGATGGATTTACATCAGTTATGATTGATGCTAGTACATTTAAATTTGAAGAAAATATTGAAATGACAAAAAAAGTTGTAGAGCTTGCTCATAGCGTAGATGTATCTGTAGAAGGAGAACTCGGAACAATTGGTGTAGATGCTGGAGATGAATACGGTGGCTCAAAAGATATTCAATATACAAAGCCTGAAGATGCTAAAAAATTTATAGATCAAACAAATTGTGACTCCTTGGCAATAGCAATTGGAACAGCTCATGGAATATATCCTGAGAATTATGTTCCTAAATTAAAACTAGATTTATTAACACAAATAAAAGATCTAGTAAAAATTCCTCTAGTATTACATGGAGGCTCATCAAATCCTAATGCCGAAATCGCAGAATCTGTAAAAAGAGGGATTAATAAAATTAATATTTCATCTGATATAAAAGTAGCATTTTTCAAAAAATGTAGAGAAGTTTTGAAAGACAATTCTTTAAGAGAGCCTAACGCTATATATCCTGCTTGCATAGAAGCTATGTGTGAAGTTGTAGAAGAAAAAGTTAAATTGTTTGAATCGGATAATAAAGCTGAATTATTTTTTTAATAAAAATACGAAGAATTGATAGCAAGAATGTGCAAAGTTATAACTTTGCACATTTTTACATAATATAAATAAAAATATAAAATTCAAATCATTAATGAAAGGAAATAAAATGAATTATATTTTAGGAATTGATCTTGGAACATCTTCATTAAAAGGAGTAGTTTTTGATCAGGATGGAAATTTTATTGGTGCAAAAAGTAGCCATTATGATGTTTGCAATCCCCAAAAAGGATATTCTGAACAAAAACCTAAATTTTGGATTGATGCTTTCGAAAAAGTTATTGAAAAATTAAATCGTGATTTTGATTTAAATGAAAATCTTATAGCATTAAGTTTTTCTGGACAAATGCACAGTTTGGTTTTACTCGATGAAGAAGGTAGAGTTTTAAGAGATGCCATATTATGGAATGATGTAAGAACTATTGATGAGTGTAAATACATAAAAAATGAGTTTTCTGATAAACTATTAGAAATTACAAATAATATTGCATTAGAAGGTTTTACACTTCCTAAAATTTTATGGGTAAAAAAATACGAATCCGAAATATTTGGAAAAACACACCACATTTTATTGCCTAAAGATTATTTGAGATACTATCTAACAGGAAAATATAATATGGATTATTCAGATGCAGCTGGAACTTTACTTTTAGACATTGAAAACCATGAATGGTCAGAAGAAATTGTAAAAAAATTTGGAATAAATAGAAAATTACTACCACATTTAGTAAATTCTACAGATTTTGTTGGATATGTTAAAAAAGATTTGAAGTTAAAATACGGATTTAAAAAAGACGTAAGAGTATTTACAGGATGTGCTGATAATTGTGCTAGTGAAATAGGAAGTGGGATTGTAGGAAAATATGATACCATGCTTTTAAGTATAGGTACATCTGGAGTAATCCTTAATCCGGAAAAGAAAATAAATAGATCTTACAATGGAAAATTACATTTTTTTAATTCAATTTATAAAGATACGTACTATTCTATGGGAGTTACCTTATCAGCAGGGCAGAGTTTAAATTGGTTTAGAAAAAGTTTCTCCAAAAAAAGAAAAATTTGAAGATTTGACTAAAGATATAGATAAAATCAAAGCAGGAGCTGATGGTCTAATTTTTGCTCCATATTTAAATGGCGAAAGAAGTCCGTATTTTGATGGAAATATTAGGGGAAGTCTTATAGGATTAGATATTTCTCATACAAAAAAACATTTAGTAAAATCAATTTTAGAAGGAATAACTTTTTCTCTTAGAGATAATCTTGAAATGATGGAAAAATCAATAGATTTTCAAATAAAAAATATTATATCAGTTGGCGGAGGTTCAAAAAATAAAGATTGGCTACAAATCCAAGCTGATATATTCAATAAAAATATTAAGACTATAAATATAGAAGAAGGACCAGGACTTGGCGCAGCAATGATAGCAGCTTTAGGAATGAAATATTTTGATAATTTAAAAGAGTGTTCAGATGCATTTATAAAATATACACAAACTATAAAACCAAATAAAGAAAATACAAGAATATATGATATGCTGTTTGAGCAATACAAAAAAATATACCCAAATACAAAATCAATTTGCCAAAATTTAATTGGTATATGTGAAAATCAAAATAAAAGTAATTGAAAAAATTTTAAATTATTAACTGATAACGATTAAATATATAAACTTTAGCCATAAATAAAATCAAACACCAGTCCATCTCGAGCGAATGGAATGAGTCGAGAGATCTCAAGGGAAAATTATATTTAAAGCTAAAGTAAATTAAAGAGATCTCTCGGCTGCGCTCGAGATGGGTTGTTTTTTTATTTATTTTAATTTCTAAAGCATTAATTTTATTCAACTCCTTAATTTTTAAATAATTAACTTTTTTTATCAAACAAAAAAAGGCAGAAAAATAACCCAAGTTCCTTTGTCCTTATTTCGGATTTGGGGTTAGGTTATCTTTCTGTCTTTTTATATTTTTTATCCTTTTAAACCATCAGCTTGTCTTTGCATATTTTCTACCACCACGTCAAAAATATCGCCGATTGATTGGGCGTATTCTAATATCTCCCATGGTTTATTTGTGTGAAAGTGGATTTTTATTAAATCTTCATCTCCTACTGCAAGAAGGCTATCGCCTTCAAAATTTTCTGTTATATGATCGAAAATTTCATCCTCGTCTAAATCTTCTCCTGCTATTAAAAGCTGGGTGTCAAATTTGAATTCTATTTTTTCTGCCATTTTTTTCTCCTAACTATTTTTTCAATAAATTTCTTTTTAATTCTTCTTCAAGACGACCAAGTTCAATTTTTGCGTCTTCTCTATTTTTCTTTCCTTCGATTTGGATTGTTCTAACTTCGTCAATCGCCTCGATTAATCTGTCATTTGTGTATTTTATTGTATCAAGGTCTACTATACCGCGTTCTGTTGCCCTTGCTGTGTCGATTGTATTTTGCTTTAATTTGTCAGCGTTGGCTTTTAATAAATCGTTGGTAAGATTTGTAACTGCTTCTTGGGCCCTTATGGCTTGTTCAGTGTGGCTCATACCAAGGGCTAGGACCATTTGATTTTTCCAAAGTGGAATTGTATTTACAATTGTTGTTTGGATTTTTTCTGCCATAATTGAATTTGATGATTGAACCATCCTAATTTGTGGTGCCATTTGCATTGAAACCATTCTGGTTAAATCTAAATCGTGTAATTTTTTTTCAAACCTATTGGCTTGGGCTTTTAGATCATTTGCCTTTTGGGCATCCATTGGAAGATTTGAAATTCTTGCGGTATTTTCAAGAGCTGGTATATCTTCTTCAAAAGTTCTTTTTAGTTTTCTATTTCCAGCTTCTATATACATAGAAAGTTCTTTATAATAATCTTCATTTAGTTCATACATTTGGTCTAGTAGGGAAATATCTTTTAATAGGGTTATTTGATGGTTGTCTAAAGATTTAGCAATTTCTTCAATATTTTTTTCGGTTGATTGGTATTTTAATTTCATATTTTCAAATTTTGATTTTTGTTTTTTGAAAAAGCCTAAAACGCCACCATCATCTACTTCCATTGATTTTATTTCTGAAACAACATTGTCCAAAAGTCCTCCGATTTCTCCAAGGTCTTTGCTTTTTACTGTATTTAAAGTTTTTTCTGAGAAATTTGAAATCTTTTTTTGGGCGCCAACTCCATATTGGAGAATTATATTTGAATCTTCTAGGTCAATTTTTTTTGAGAAATCATCGATTTGTTTTTCCTCTTCTGGAGAAAATTTTATTGACTTGTCAATTTGAATTTTTTCTTTGTATTCTACTGCTTTTAATTCGACTTCTTCATTTTCTCCGTCTAATCTTAATTTAATATCACTCATCTTTACTCCAATCCTTTTCTAAGTATCCTTCTTGGTTTAACAAAATTTTCATAGTTTCTATGTCAGTTTTTATATCCATAGTCCTATCTTCCATAAGTTCTAATTGAATTTTTCCAAAGGCTTCATTTATAGTTTTTATGGAAGATTCAATTTCTACAAGAGAATTTTTGATTTTTGGATCATTTGAATCCATAATTTCATATTCTGTATAAGCGTCTATTAATTTTACAGTTGTTGGCAAATAATAATCCATAAACTTATCCAAAGCATAGGCTTTTTCTGGATATCTTTTTATTATATTTACAATATTTTCTATACTTTTTTTGACCCCTATTACTTTTTCAAGAAAGGCCCTGTTTTTGATTCTTGAAATATCAAGATTTATTGAATTTATTTCCTTGCTTGAAATTTTTACTATATTTTCTGCTTTTTCAAGATTTACATTTTTATTGGAATCTTCTTCTATTTGTTTTCTTTCTTCAAAAGTCAAATTTTGCATTTGCTCTTTTTGGTTTTTGTATAGTTGAAAAGTTGGGATATCAAGCAGAAAAAGTGAATTATTTTCTACAATCCTCGCTTGTTTAAAATATCCCTTATCCATCATATACATTAGCTCTTTTATGGTATCTTCTTCTGATTTTTGTACTGATGATGCCAAATCTCTTATCGGAATTACAGTATTATTACCAAGCTCTCTTAAAAATCTTGTGTAATCTTTCGAAATTTTATCAATTTGTTTTGCTTTCTTCCAAGAAAAAAATCCTAAAACGCCAAAAACTATTGCCATAATAAAATTTGTAAACATATCAGGCTCAGCATCAATAAATGAAAGTGTAAATGCAAAAGTTGCCATAAAGGAAATAATAGCACCAGTTTTTAAAAGACCAGACTTAGATTTTTCTGGCGAATTTTGGGCACAAACTTGTGGATTTTTAGTTTGAATAACTGGTTTTCTCATTGAATTTCCATTTATAAATGATGTGGTTTTATCAATAAATAAATCAAGGCTGGTTTTAAGTTTATCGCTTATATCAGAAAAATCCATATCGGATATAGCCCTATTTAAGCTATTTTCAAAAGATTTTTCGTTTTCTTTGTCAAAATTTGTCATATTTACTCCTTACTAAAATTATAACAGAAAGCAATAGGTAAATAAATTTAATATTAAATATAATAAGTAAATTAGAAATCAAGGTCTATAATTTTATCAAAATATTTTTCATTTTCTTTTATTTTTTCCCTATTTCCGAAAACTGTAATATTTTCCTTATCCAAAATATGTTTATAATCATCTTTTAAATTAATTATATCATCTAAACTTGCATTTTTAATATCAAAAAATTTTTCTTCAAGCTCTTTATAAGAAAATCCTTGCAAATATCTTATGCAATCTAAAGATGCTTTTGCCTGAATTGATTGAGCTTTTAAATATGAACCCATTTTTGAAATTTTTGGTTTTTCAAATCATTTGAATCAAGTTTCAAATTTTCCAAAATTTCAGGGATTTTTTTATAATTTTCTATAGTTTTTTCTATGTGAGGATCCCTATAAGAATATGAACCAACATTTCCATACATATCAACCATTATTCCAGCTCCATAAGCTCCGCCTTTTGCACGAATTAAATCGTGAAGGTAAGGATTTGAAAGGATTGATGTAGAAAGGGATAGAATATTTAATTTTTTCTCGGAAAATTCACCTAAGTCAGCTCCCATTGAAACATAATTAACATTTGCATCTGACAAAATTGCTTCTTTATAATATTTTTTGTGAAAATCAATTTGAGTTTTTTCTTTTTTAATTTTATCAAGATCTGAAAATTCTCTTTTTATATAAATCTTAACTTTTTTATAATCTTCATTTGAGCCAGTGAGAGTTATTAAAAGATTTTTTGAGAAAATCTCTTCATACAAATTTTGCAATTTTTCTTTAAAATCATTGAAATTAGCGTCAAGGTCTTTAGAAATTTTCTTTATAAATTCATAGTAGCCAAAACCATTTAGCTCATCTTTAATATAAGAAAGTTTATCAAAATGTGAAAAAGAACGGGTTAGGGCAAGACTATGACCTGAATCATACATAGTCATTTCAAATAAGGACTTAATTTGTTTTAAAATATCCTTAATTCTTTTTTCATCATCAAAAACAGACTCATCCATAATCTCCTTAACAAGACTCAAGGATTTTTCATACCTATCAATAGTAGTTTTAAAGGAAATTTTTATAAAATTATTAATTTCTCCATCCTTATTTTTTATATTTTGAATAGTGAAATTAAGACCTGACATATTTATCGGAATTAAATCATCTAATTTTTGATAGGAATGTTTTTTTGTATCAATCGATCCTAAAAGATCAGAAATTAGACAAAGGTATTTGAGATTTTCAAGGCTAAGATGGTTTATATCAAAGAAAAATTCATTATAAATCATCCCCGCACTATCAAGATCGTGGTAGATAAATTTAAAATTATCCTCCTCGATTTTTCTTGGAACTTTTTCAATATCAAAATCTACATCACTAATTTCAAGAGTTGGAATTGTAGCCTTTTCTTCCTTTGTATCTTCTCTTTCTTGGAAAGCCTTTAATTTTTCTTCCTTTTCTTTAAATTTTCTATTTCTTCATTCGACAATGATTTTTTAAATCATCCAAATCTTTATCGATTTTTTCTTCAATATTTTTAAAATAATCCTTATCAGGCTTTGCTACAAGGATTAATTTAGTCTTGTTATCAAGAAAATATTTCCTAACTTGTTTTTCAAAATAATCAGTTTCAATCAAATCACCCAATTCATTTATATAGTCAATTAAATTTAGGCTATCAAAAATTTCATTATCAAGATTGTGCATGAGTATATATTCTATTCCCTTTGAAGCAGAATTTATTTGATCTCTTTGAGAAAAATCAAAAAGGGCATGGGCTGCTCTTAGGGAATCTTTTGGAATATGGTTAGCATAATTTTTAAGTTCTTCTTCAATTATTTCAACAAATCTATCTAAATTTTCAGAAGAAGTTCCTTGGGCTGTAATTTGAATTGAAGATCTTTTTCCATAACCAGTCCTTGCATAAAAACTTTCAGGAGAAATTTCCCTGTAAATTTTTTGAGAAATTTCTGAGGAGTCTGAATTAAAAAGGGCAATAGATAAAATTGCATTTGTAAGCTGAGATTTTATATCAGATCTTTCATTAGTCAAAAATGAATAGGTAAGATAAGACTTATTTTCATCCTCATCATTTGACTGAAAAGATGTAAAAATTGGTTTTTCATAATAATTTTCAAAAACTCTACAATCAGCAAGAATTTCTTTTTTCTCATAATGGGACAAGTATTCCTTATCAAGATTTTCTAAATATTTTTCAATATCCATATCCCCATAATAAAAAATATCAGCATTTGATGGGTGGTAAAATCTTTTGTAAAAATCCAAAAATTCTTCATAAGTCAGTTTTGAAATATCATAAGGATTTCCACCTGAAACATATTGGTAGCAAGAATCTTTATAAAGATATTTATTTATTTCATTAATAATAATTGTATCAGGATTTGTAATTGCACCTTTCATTTCATTATAGACTACTCCCGATACAGAAAATTTTCCATTTTCATCAATCTTTATAGATTTTCCTTCTTGGAGAAAAATTTCTTCCTTATTTAAAACTCTCGGATTAAAAACTGCATCCAAATAAACATCTTGAAGATTAAAAAAATCTTTGTCATTTTCACTTGCTACTGGATAAACAGTTTTATCAGGATAGGTCATTGCATTTAAAAAAGTTTGAAGACTTGAAGCAATCATATCCATAAAAGGCTCTTTGGTCCTATATTTTTTCGAACCATTTAAAACAGAATGTTCCAAAATATGAGAAATCCCCTTAGAAGATTCTGGTGGAGTTTTAAAAGCGATTGCAAAAGTTTTATTTTTATCATCTGTTTTTATATAATTAATTCTTGCCCCAGATTTTTTGTGCTCATACAAAAAAACATCAAGACCAAGTTTTTCATATTTTTTATTTTTTATTAAAATATATTTTTCCATTAATAAATCCTTTCATTATATTTATTACTACAACTATACTCTTAAAAAATTTTTATCTCATTAATAGAAAAAATGATTTAAAAAAATATTTAATAAATTTGGAAATATAGTGTAGAATTAGAATAGGTTTATAAAATAAATCAATTTAATTTAAGGAGGGAAGTAAATGATAGGTATTATACTGGCAAGTCATGGTGAATTTGCTCAAGGTATAAGACAATCTGGTGAAATGATTTTTGGAGAACAAGAAAAATTAGAAACAGCAGTTCTTTTACCTTCAATGGGTCCCGATGATTTAAGGGCAGATCTTGAAGAAAAAATTAAAAAGCTTGATTGTGAAGAGATACTTTTCATGGTCGATCTTTGGGGCGGAACACCTTTTAATCAAGTTTCAGCTCTAATGGATGGAAATGAAGAAAAATGGGCAGTTCTTACCGGACTAAATTTACCCATGCTAATTGAGGCACTTGGCTCAAGATTAATGGAAGAAAAATCACATAATCTTGCAAAATTATTGTTAGAGCC
Organism: Anaerococcus vaginalis; assembly: GCF_000307225.1. GTDB lineage: Bacteria > Bacillota > Clostridia > Tissierellales > Peptoniphilaceae > Anaerococcus > Anaerococcus vaginalis_B. Next base: position 10,224 of record NZ_HE978618.1, on the reverse strand, counting down.
TGCCAAAGAAGGAGTAAAAACTAAACCAGAATCCTTGATGGACGACTACAATAAGTCAAATACAAAAGACGATTCAAAAGAAAATCTTCCAAAACACACAGGTTCAATTCCAGAAGGAACTGTAATTGGAGATGGGAAAATTGATATTGTTCTTGCAAGGATTGATACAAGATTACTTCATGGACAAGTTGCCACAAGTTGGACTAAATCAACAAATCCTTCAAGGATAATTGTTGTAAGTGACAATGTAAGCGAAGATAAACTACGTAAGTCAATGATAATGGAGGCTGCTCCCCCAGGAGTAAAGGCTCACGTTGTGCCAATATGGAAAATGGCAGAAATTTTCAAAGATCCACGTTTTGGAGACACAAGGGCAATGTTATTATTTGAAACACCACAAGATGCCCTAGAGCTTCTTGAAAAAGGAGCGGATATAAAAGAAATAAATCTTGGATCTATGGCTCATTCTCAAGGAAAGGCCTATGTAACTTCTACAGTTTCTATGGGCAAGGAAGATGTTGAAACTTTTGAAAAAATACTCGAAAAGGGAATTAAAATTGATGTAAGAAAAGTTCCAGCAAATCAGCCTGAAAATTTTACAAATATTATGAACAAAGCAAAATCAGAACTTGGTTTGGCTTAAGGAGGAATTATGTCAGCAATTAGTATTATTTTAATTGTTATAGTTGCTCTACTTGCAGGTATGGAAGGAATCCTAGATCAATTCCAATTCCATCAACCAATCGTAGCTTGTACTTTGATTGGACTTGTAAGTGGACATTTAAAAGAAGGAATTATGCTTGGTGGTGCTCTTCAAATGATTGCTCTTGGTTGGGCGAATATAGGAGCAGCAGTAGCTCCAGATGCAGCTTTGGCATCAGTTGCTAGTGCTATAATTATGGTTTTAGCTCTACAAGATGGAACAGGAAATATAAACAATGCAATAAACACATCAATTGCAGTTGCTATACCACTTTCAGTAGCAGGTTTATTTTTAACAATGATAGCAAGAACTTTAGCTATTCCTATGGTTCACGGAATGGATGCTGCAGCAGAAGAAGGAAATTTCAGAAAAATTGAAATACTTCATATGCTAGCAGTTCTAATGCAAGGACTTAGAATAGCAATTCCTGCAGCAGCACTTTGTTTTGTATCTCCACAAGTTGTAACAGGAGTTTTAAATTCTATGCCAGACTGGTTAAAACATGGTATGGAAGTAGGTGGAGGAATGGTTGCAGCAGTAGGTTATGCAATGGTAATTAATATGATGAGTACAAAAGAAACTTGGCCATTTTTTGCTATTGGTTTTGCAGTTGCAGCAATACCACAACTAACCCTAATAGGACTTGGTGTAGTTGGATTTGCTCTTGCCCTTATTTATTTGAAGCTTAAAGAATCATCTTCATCAAATGGATCAGCAAATACTGGAGATCCACTTGGTGATATCATAAATGATTATTAGGAGGAAATATGACTGAAGTAAATGAAAAAAGAATAGTATTATCAAGATCTGATAGGATAAAAGTATTTAATCGTCATCAACTCCTACAAGGTTCTTGGAATTACGAACGTATGCAAAATGGTGGTTGGTGTTATTCAATAATTCCTGCTATCAAAAAATTATATAAATCAGACGAAGATAGAAAAGCTGCCTTAAAAAGACACTTAGAGTTTTATAACACTCACCCATATCTTTCAAGCCCAGTAATGGGAGTTACCCTTGCGATGGAAGAAGAAAGAGCAAACGGTGCTCCAATTGAAGATAAAACAATAAACTCAGTAAAAATAGGAATGATGGGACCTTTAGCAGGTGTTGGAGATCCAGTTTTCTGGTTTACAGCAAGACCAATAATAGGAGCTCTTGGTGCTTCAATGGCTCTTACTGGAAATCCTCTTGGACCAATATTATTCTTTGTTTTATGGAATATTATAAGAATGGCATTTGAGTGGAAGAGTCAAGAATTTGGTTATAAAGTAGGAAATGAAATTACTCAAGACTTATCTGGTGGACTTTTAGGAAAAGTAAACTTAGTTGCATCAATTGTAGGTATGTTTATAGTTGGAGCTTTGGTACAAAGATGGGTAAACGTAACATTTACAGTAAATGTATCAGAAGTAACTCAACAAGCAGGATCTTTCATTGACTGGAATTCTCTATCAAGTGGAAGTAAGGGACTTCAAGAAGCCTTTAAACTTTACAATCAATTAGGAGCTAATGGACTTGATCAAGTTAAGGTTACAACCTTACAAGATAACTTAAACCAATTAATCCCAGGCCTTGTTCCAATGCTACTAACACTTGGTATTTGTAAATTATTAAAGAAAAATGTATCTCCAATTGCTATAATTATAGCCCTATTTATAATAGGAATAATTGCATCTGTACTTGGAATTATGTAATGGTTCAAAGCCAAAATAAAAAAGTAGATCTTTCCATTAAGGCAAGATGCCTCAATGGTTTCACTTCAGATGGAAATATAATGATAGGAGATGGAGCTTTTGAATATTATAATGATAAAAATATAAATGATTATATTCAAATTCCCTACAAAGAAATTTCTTTTGTAAGTGCATCAGTTTTGTTTGGTAAAAAAATAAATAGATTTGCAATTCATACCAAAAAAAATGGAAATTTTATTTTTACGACAAAGGATAATAAAAAAACTTTGCGAGCTTTAAATAAGTATGTTGATGCAGATAAGTTAAGAAAGTCCTTATCATTTTTTGAAGTGATAAAAAGAGGAATTAAGAATTTAATAAAAAAATAGACTCAGATTTTCTGGGTCTATTTTTTATGGAAAATTTTAATGGATTATGATTTTTTAGAATAACTTTTAACAATAAAAACATTTGTGATGAAAAAATCTGTGTTATATGTAAAAATATATTAGTTAAATTTTATAAAGTGGGTATATATACATAGAATGAAAAAATGTTTTCATCGACAAAACGGAGGTTATTTTATTATGAAAGATTATAAAACAAACAAATTGAGGAATTTGGCTTTAGTAGGGCATTCAGGAGCAGGAAAAACTTCCTTAACTGAATCTTTACTATATTTTACGAAGGCTATTGATAGAGTTGGAAAAGTAGCGGATGGAAACACTGTATCTGACTATGAAAAGCAAGAAATTAAAAGGAAAATTTCTATTCAAACTTCAATAATTCCTGTTGAATACAAAGATTATAAGATAAACTTTATTGATGCTCCTGGATTTTTTGATTTTGAAGGAGAAGTAATAAATGCTCTTAGGGCAAGCGAGTCAGCTTTGTTTGTAATTGATGGAGAAAATGGAATCGAAGTAGGAACTGAAAAATATTGGAAATATACTGAAAATATTTCTTTGCCAAGAATTATTTTTGTTAATAAATTGGATAAAGAAAATGCTAAATTTAACCAAGTAGTTAGCGACCTACACATAGATTTCTCCAAAAAAATAATCCCACTAACCTTAACCCTTGGTGAAGGGGAAAACTTTGAAGGTTTGATCGATGTTATAGATAAAAAAGCTTTTAAATATGTTGATGGCAAGGTAGAAGAGGTTGAAATACCTGAAATTAGACTTGAAGAAGTAAATGCGGTTTATGAGGAAATCCAAGAAGTTGTTGCTGAAAGCGATGATGAGTTGATGGATAAATATTTCTCAGGAGAAAGCTTTACTGAAGAAGAATTTAAAGAAGGATTTAGAAAGGCTATTGTAAATGGTAGTGCGGTTCCTCTTGTAGCTGGTAGTTTAGAAAAAAATATTGGTCTTGATTTATTGCTAGAAGTAATTACAAAATATATGCCTTCTCCTGACCACAAGGCTGCAAATATAGGATTTAGAGTAACTGATGATTATGAAGAGTTTGAAGTTAGCGAAGATAGCCCATTTTCTGCTGTTGTGTTTAAAACAATTGCAGATCCATTTTTGGGTAAAATTTCAATTTTCAAAGTTTTATCTGGTGCTATTAAAAAAGACCAAAACTTCTATGATATAAGCAAAGAAAAGGAATTAAAGGCTTCAAACATTTTCTATCTAAGAGGAAAAGAACAATTTAAAACAGAAAAGATAGTTGCTGGGGATATTGGAGCATTTTCTAAACAAGAAATTCTTCAAACTGGAGATTCTTTATGTACAAAGGATAATCCTATAGAATATAAAAGAATTAAATATCCAAAACCAGTTTTATATTATGCGATTGAAGCTGAAAGTAAAAATGACGAGGACAAGATTTCTGCTGCATTAAAGAAATTATCTGAAGAAGATCCTACTTTTGAAGATAGAAGAGATGCAGAAACAAACCAAGAAGTTTTGGCTGGACTTGGAAATGTTCAACTTGAAGTTTTGATGGATAAGTTAAAGGATAATTATTCTGTTAATACAAAGGTAGTAGATTTAAAGATTCCATATAGGGAAACAATTAAGGGCAAATCAGATGTTCAAGGAAAACACAAAAAACAATCTGGTGGTGCAGGTCAATATGGAGATGTATTTATTAGGTTTGAACCTTGTGATGAGGAATTTATTTTTGATGAAGAAGTATTTGGTGGAGCAGTTCCTAAAAACTACTTCCCAGCCGTAGAAAAGGGTCTAAGAGATTCTATGGACGAGGGTCCTCTTGCAGGATACAAGGTTGTTGGAATAAAAGCAACTTTATATGATGGATCTTATCACCCAGTAGATTCAAATGAACAAGCTTTCAAATCAGCAGCAAGACTTGCTTTCAAAAAAGGTGTTGTTGAAGCAAAACCAATCCTACTTGAACCTATAATGAAACTTGAAATTAGGGTTGATGATAAATATATGGGCGATGTTATGGGAGATATGAACAAAAGACGTGGAAAAATTTTGGGAATGGAACCTCAAGAAGATGGCTCACAAATAATTTCAGCGCTCGCTCCAGAAAGTGAAGTTTTAACATACTCAATAGATTTAAGATCAATGACACAGGCTCGAGGATCTTTCTCAATGGAATTTGAAAAATACGAAGAAGCACCAAAAGAATTGACAGAAAAAATAATTGAGGCTAATAAAAAAGAATAAAATTTGTAGTAAAAAAATAGTATAGAAAAGGGGCGTATAATGAAAGATTGGAAGATTTTGGAAATTGATCCTTGGATTAAAGATTATAAAAATGATATAAATCTGAGAATGGATGAATATAAAAAACAAAAGGATAGACTTTTGAAAAAGGGCGAAAAACTAAAAGATTTTTCCAATGCCCACAATTATTATGGCTTTCATAAAGTAAAAACCGGATGGATTTACAGAGAATGGGCACCAAATGCCAAGGGACTTTACCTAATTGGAGATTTTAATAATTGGGACAGACACTCTCATCCCTTAAAAAAAATCAATGATGGTGATTGGGAAATTTTCATTAAGGGTATTAGGACCATTCCTCACAAATCCAGAGTGAAAGTTATGGTCGATTATGGAGAAAGTTTCCAAGATAGGATTCCTCTTTTTGCAAGAAGGGTAGAAAGAGATAAAAATCTTGATTTTTCTGCAATTATAGAAAATCCTAGAAAAAAATTCAAGTGGACAGACGATAAATTCAAAATAAAAAAGCAAGATCTTCTAATCTATGAGGCTCATATTGGTATGGCTTTAGAAAAAGAAGATGTTGGATCTTATAAGGATTTTGAAAAAAATATGCTTCCAAGGATTAAAAGGGAAGGATATAATACAATTCAACTTATGGCAATAGCTGAACATCCATATTATGGATCTTTTGGCTATCAAGTCTCAAACTTCTTTGCCCCATCCTCATGGTATGGCGAAAATGATGATTTAAAATCCTTGATAAACACAGCTCACCAAATGGGCTTAAATGTGATAATGGATTTGGTTCATTCTCACGCAGTAAAAAATACTATTGAAGGAATAAATCTTTTTGATGGAACAGAATATCAATTTTTCCATGAAGGCGATGAGGGAAATCATCCTGATTGGGATTCTAAATTGTTTGACTATAACAAACCTGAAGTATGCCATTTTCTACTTTCAAATATAAAATATTGGCTAGAAGAATTTCACTTTGATGGCCTTAGATTTGATGGTGTAACTTCTATGATTTATAAAAATCATGGAAGGGGAGAAAATTTTGACAATTATTCAAAATATTTTTCTATGAATACAGATATTGAAGCCATAAATTATCTTCAACTTGCTAACGAACTTATTAGAGAAGTCAAAAAAAATGCCATAACTATAGCAGAAGATATGTCAGCTATGCCGGGAATGTGTCTTCCAATAAGCGATGGTGGAATTGGTTTTGATTATAGGCTTGCTATGGGTATGCCAGATTTTTGGGAAAAAGCCCTAGAAAAACGTGACGAAGATTGGGATATGGGAAGAATGTGGTATGAACTTTCGACTTCCAGACCGTCTGAAGCTAGAATTTCTTATGTAGAAAGTCATGACCAAGCCTTAGTTGGCTCAAAAACTACTATTTTTAGGTTAGCAGATTCAGCTATGTATTGGGATATGGAAAAGAAAACCCACAATATTGTAATAGATAGGGCGATAGCTCTTCACAAAATGATAAGGTGGATTACAATTTCTATGGGAGCCGAAGGATATTTGAATTTTATGGGCAATGAATTTGGTCATCCAGAATGGATAGATTTTCCAAGAGAAGGCAATAATTTTTCCTTCCATTACGCAAGACGTCTTTGGTCTTTGGCAGACAATGACCTATTAAAATATGATTGGCTTTTAAAATGGGATAGAAAAATGCTTGAAGAAATTAAGAACAATAAGCAATTAGGAAATGATATTTTTAGGCTCTGGCTTGATAATGATAGAAAAGTTATAGCCTACAGAAATAAGGATATAGTTTATATATTCAATTTCCACCCACAAAATTCATACGATTCCTTCCAAGTGCCAATTCACGATAAGGGAAAATTCAAAGTGATTATTGACACAGATGATGAAGAATTTGGTGGACTTGGTAGGATTTCAAAAGATGTTATTTATGAATCTAAAAATTTAGAAAATACTGACTATGACGGAATTGAAATTTATATTCCATCAAGGACAGCCCTTGCACTAAAGAAGGTAAAATAATGAGAATATTTGCTCTCGGAGATTCCTTTACCCAAGGTTATCTTGTAGAATGCAATAACTACACCCGCTTTTTAACTAAGGCGGGTTTTGAAGTTTTAAATTTCGGCATAAATGGATCTACAACAGATGATATGGTTATAAGGTATGAAAAAAATAAAAATAAATATAAGGACATTGATTATTTAATAATTTTTGGTGGAACAAATGATTTTTTAAATAGGATAAGTGTGAATCTTGCATATTCAAATGTCAAAAGTATATTAGATTTATCAACTGCAAGAAAAAATATAATAATTATTCCACCGCTTATTGAGGAGGAAGAAGCTTATCCAATATACGAATACGTGAATGAAAAAATAAATGATTTCGCCCAAAAACTTTTGAAATTAGATGCTTTGATTGTAGATTCAAGAAAAATAGATTCCTATTATCTTGACGGCATCCACATGGGTAAAATTTTTCATAAGAAACTTTCGGATAATATTATAAAAATCATAGAAGGTGATTAAGATGAATGAATTAGAAGATATAGATAAAATTGATAAAATGGTCGCAAAGAGTTCGCTTTTGCCTGACTTTATGCGAAATAAATTTGTTATAAACTCAATTTCAGTAATTATAGTTTTGTTTGTTTGTTTCATTACTTTGAAACTTGTCCATAAAATAATAAGGAAATTTTTTAATAGCAAAAAAAATAAAGGAATAAAAAATACAGCAAAATTAGAAACTCTATCAAAAATTTTTTACTCTATAATAAGGATACTAATAATTTTTATTGCCATAACAATGATTTTGGATATTTTTGGTGTAAATACATCAAGTTTAATAGCAACAGCAGGAATCGGTGGTATCGCCATAGCCCTTGGAGCTCAAACCATTATTGCAGATTTTGTAAAAGGATTTTTGATAATATTTGATGACAAGATAAGAGTTGGAGAATGGGTTGTCTGCTCAGGAGTAGAAGGAACAGTTGAAGAAGTAAGCCTTAGGATAACAAAAATAAGAGATTATAATGGATCTCTTCATATTATTCCAAACTCAAATATAATAAATGTTCAAAATTTCAACAGAGGAGCCCAAAAAAGCGAAGCATATTTTTGCGTATCAAACGATACAAAACTTGAAGATGTCAAAGCTATGGTAGAAAGAGTATCCCAAGAAATAAAAAAATACCAAAATATAAAAAGGCCTTTATAGAAGATCTTAAATTTTATGAAATCAACGAATTTAAAGATTTCTCCTATACAGTAAGAGTAACTTCCTTAGTAAAAGCAGGAATGCAATGGGAGATTTCAAGAAAAGTAAGAGAACTAATAAAAGTCGAAATGGAAAAAGAAAATAAAAAGCAGTTTATTAGAAGAGGAAATTTATGAAAAAATATAAAATAGATGACATAGTAAGCCTAAAAAAACCCCATCCATGCGGAGAAAACAAATGGAAAATTGAACGAATGGGAGCAGATATGAAACTAAAATGCTTAGGTTGCGACAAATTAGTCTGGATAAAAAGAACAGACTTTGACAAGAGGATTAGAAAAATACAAGACAAAAACGGAAAATTCGTTTCAATAGTAAATTATAATCCAGAAGATTAGAGGAGAAAAAAGGAATTAATGATAAATAACAAAATAAAAAATGATTACGAAGAAATAATAAATGAAAATTACAAAGAATATAAAGAAGATTTTGAAAAATTACTAAAAAAAAGAAAAGAATACGGAGCAACCTACAAAGAAGAAGAAATCCCAACCCTATATGATGCATATTTTTACGACGAAAAAGACTTCAAACTCTACGATGAAATGATAAATATTTTTATGTCAATAGTAGAAAAAGTAACAAAAGAATATGTAGAAAACGAAAATTACAGAAAACTATTCGACCTAGATTCATTGACAGAAAAACTAATCCTAAAAGATCCGAAATATAAAATATCAACACCAATAGCAAGATTTGATGTAATGTACGATGGAAAAGAAGACTACAAATTTTGCGAGTTAAACACAGACGGCTCATCCGCTATGCTAGAAGATAAATCCCTAGCATATCTAATGAAAGAATCAAAAGCCATAAAAAAATTAGAAGAAAAATACCAAATAAGTCATATAGACCTACTAGAAACTTTAGTAGACTCAATAGAAGATTTGTACTTTTCAATAAAAGGCAAAAAAGAAAAAATAAACATAGCCATAGTCGACATAATAGAATTTGACAATATAGAATTTCAAACCATAAAAAAACTATTCCAAAAAAGAGGACACAATTGCAAAATTGCAAACCTAAAAGACCTAGAAAGAAAAAATAAAGGCCTATACATAGAAGATATGAAAATAGACCTAGTCTACAGAAGGCTCGTTACAAGCGACTTAATAGAAAATAAAGATATAGGCAAAAATCTAATAGATGCCTATCTAAATGACGAGATAATAAGCATAGGCTCATTCAGATCAACACTTTTCTACACAAAAGATATATTCAGAATCCTAAGATTAAAAGAAAGCCAAAAAATTCTATCAGAAAAAGAAAACCAATTTATAAAAAAACACATACCATATACAGAAAAATTAAACTACGAAAAAGACAAAGAAAAAATAATAGAAAACAAGGACAAATATATACTAAAACCAATCCAAGGCTATGCCTCACACGGAATATATGTAGGAAAAGAGCACACAAAAGAAGAATTTAGGGAAATACTAGAAAAAATAAAAAACAAAGACTATATATATCAAGAATACTACACAGTAAAACCCTTAAAATTTATAAAAATGGAAAAAAATAAAGCAAAATCAGAAAACTTTTCATACGTTACAGGATTATTTGCCTACAATAAAAAATTCATAGCCCCATATATGAGAATAGGAAACGCAGCCCTAATAAGCTCAGCAAGAGAATATTACGTAGTAAGTTCCCTAAAAATAAAAGAAAAATAAAATAATTGACAAGATAAAAAAATAATAATATACTAATATAGCTGTTTAACACAGCTATATTTTTTTATCTCATTTAAGTCAAAGTAGAAAGAAGATTGAGAAAAAAGATTCAAAAAACTTTCAAAAAAAACTTGACAAGAAAAATAAAGGAGATATAATAAAAAAGTCGACACCAGGGAAGTTGAGTATAAAAGTAAATAAAAATAAAAAAAATTACAAAAAAAACTTGACAAT
>NZ_HE978617.1:564205-619050 GCF_000307225.1 Anaerococcus vaginalis | reverse complement strand
TTTACTCAAAGTAATTCACTTTACTTTTTTGTAGTTTTCTATATATTTTTTTGAGGTTCAATGTCGCTACTTCGTAACGACTATTATATAATACCACGTTCGTTTTATCTTGTCAAGTATTTTTTTAATTTTTTTATTAATTTCTTACTTTTTAGATTATTTATCTGAAGTGATATTATATTTATAATACACTATCTAAGTTTGCTTGTCAAATATTTTGAAAATTTATTTTTCTTTTTTGACTTGCTTCTTTAACAGTGCCTTTATATAATACTAGGATTTTTTTGCTTTGTCAAATTTTTTTTTGAAATTTTTTTAAATTTTAAAAGAGCCCTATTTTTCAAGCTTTTCTCTTTTTATTTTATGCTTGTCGGGCTCTTTTTGATTTTTATTTTATTTTTCTAATGCTTTTTTTAATTCTTCTAATTTTTCTTTGCAAGCATCCATTGCTTTTTGGAGTGAATCTTTTTTTGTCATATCTACTCCTGCATCTTTTAATACTTCTATTGGATATTTGCTTTTTCCTGCTTTTAGGAAATTAAGGTACTTTTCTAAATCTTTTTTGTCTCCATGGAGGATTTTTTCTGATAGGCTTACTGCTGATGAGAATCCTGTTGCGTATTGGAAGACGTAGTAGAACAAATAAAAGTGTGGGATTCTTGCCCATTCTGTTGATATATATTTGTCTACTTCTATATCTTCTCCAAAGTAATCTACGTTTAGGTCGTGGTAGATTTGGTTTAATTTTTCTGCTGTTACTGGAATTGAATTTTCTACAAGTTTATTTGCCTCTAGTTCAAATTCCGCAAACATTGTTTGTCTAAATACGGTTGACTTAAATGAATTTACGTAATGGTTTAGTAAATAGGCTTTTTCTTTTTCGTCTTTGGCATGTTCTATCATATAATTTAATAATAAAAGCTCGTTTGTTGTTGATGCTATTTCTGCCAAAAATATTGAATAGTCTCCGTATATATATGGTTGGGTTTTTCTTGTGTAATAGGAGTGCATGGAATGTCCAAGCTCATGAGCTGTTGTGAAAAGTGAGTCTAGGGAATCATTATAGTTTAATAAGATGTATGGTTCTGTATCGTAGGATCCAGATGAATATCCTCCTGATCTTTTTCCTTCGTTTTCCATTACATCAAACCACCTATCGTCAAAGCCTTCTCTTGCTTTTTTGATGTAGTCTTCTCCGAGTGGAGCTAGGGCTTTTAGGATTAATTCTTTTGCCTCGTCAAATGTATAAGTTTTGTTGTAATCTTCTACCAATGGTAGGTAAATATCGTAAAATCCTAAATCATCAAGTCCTAAAACTTTTTTTCTTAGGCTAGTGTAGTCTCTGTGAATTTTTATATTATCGTGGATTACTTCTATTAGATTATCGTAAACTTTTTCGTCAATATTGTTTGCAAAAAGACTCATCTTTCTTGCTGAATCGAATTTTTTTAAATTTGCTATTGTATTGTTTGCTGTCATCTCTCCGTCAAGAAGGGAGGCTGCTGTGTTTTCGAATTGCTTGTAAACTTTATAATATTTTTCGTAGACTTCTTTTCTAAACTTTCGATTTGAATCTAGTTCTAGGTTTGTGAAGTTTGCGTCTGTTATTTGGATTTCTTCGTCGCCTTTTTTTACTTTTGGAAATTTTAGGTCGGCGTTTGAAAAAATCATATAGGTGTTTTGTGGGTTTTGGGATAATTTTGAAAATGATGCTATAATTTTTTCTTCATTTTCTCCAAGAGTATGTTCTTTATTTCTAAATAAGTCTTCGAAATAGTGTGCATAAATTTCTAATTCTTCTTTTTCTTTTATATATGCTTGTACTTTTTCGTAATCTTCTGACAAAATTTCTGGTGTTATAAAGGAAAGTTCTTTTGCTATTTCTGCAAATAAATTATCTCCAACTTTTGACATTTCTTGGTATTTTGCTACTCTTGTATCTTCGTCAGATTTTAATGAAGCATATACGCTAAGTTTGAAAAATTTTCTTTCTAATTTTTCGCTTGTTTTTAAAAAGTCATAAAGGCTATTGGCTGATTGTAAAATCTTTCCTTTATATGTCTTGGTTTTTTCTAGTAGTTTTTTTACTTCTTCTACGTCTTTATAAAAGTCTTCGTCTGTCTTATAAATTTTTTCTGTGTCCCATTTTAGGGACTTGTCTATATCTTTTCTATCCATATTTTCTCCTTATAAAACTTGTGCTACCGATTTGTTTCCTATATATATGAAAGCCATAGCCATTAATCCGAATGAAATTATAGCTATGATTTTTGTAGTAGTTGGTAGGGTCATATTCATTATTGGGAAATATCCTGCAAGGATAAATCCTCCCAAAAGTCCACCAATGTGCCCAGTGATTCCAATTCCTGGAACCATAAATGAATACATTATATTTATTGCAACAATTCCTATGAAACTTGAACCGAATTGCCTTAAAATTTCATTATCCCTATAATTAAACATAATTCCAAGAGCAAGACCAAATAAACCGTAAAGAGATGTTGATGCTCCTGCTGATACACTTGTCATTTCTCCAAAAGCATAGGTAAATAAATTTCCCATTACTCCTGTTAGTAGGTAAATAATTAGAAAGTTTTTGGATCCGTACAAGGATTCAAAAGTATCTCCAACGCTGTTTAAAAAATACATATTCATCAAAAGGTGAAATACTCCTATGTGGATAAAAATCGGACAAAACAACCTCCACCATTCGCCTTGATAAACATGAACCTTGCTCATTGCATTAAATCTTAAAAGATTTTCAATATTTTCACTCCCACCATTAATAGTCATAAGAATAAAAACTATTACATTAATCGCCATTATTATTCTAGTCATTTTTCCCTTCGCCATAACTCCTCTTTCATATTTTTAGAAAAGATTTTTAGAAATAAGATCTTTTGCAATAGACCTAATTTCTTTTTCGTAATCTTTCCTTTCAAGATTTGCTTTAATTTTGAATTTATAAATTTCATCTATATAAGGATTATCCCTCAAATTTTGGTAATCTTCATCTTGTAAAAAAATTATTTTTATATTTTTATTGTATCTTTTGGCAAATTTGGAAAGATTAATAGAATTTTCCCCATTAAATTCATCAACATTTTCTGTAATAATCAAAAGGTCCTTGTCCTTAACTTCTTTTTCAAAATCAACAAGAGATAAAATAAGCTCCATTGAATTAGAAATTTTCGCCTTGAAAAATACATAAAAAGCCCAACAAACTCCACCTCCTGCACCAAGATATGGAAAATCTATTTCGCTTGCCCCTAAAAATTCACTTATTTTTTTAGAAAAATGCTTGCAAGCTTTCTCAAGCTCCAAAATTTCTTCTGGACTTGCTCCCTTTCTAATTGGTCTTTTCTCTAAAAAGGAGTTTTTTTGAAAAAGAGTTAGGGGAAGGCTTGTAGCTATTTCAAAATCTGCATCTAAAACTCTCTTATCAAGATTTGATGTATCAATCGAATTAACTTTTATCATATTTTTTGCAACTGGGTTTAATGAATTAAGATTTTTATCAAAAAATCTTACTCCCAAGGCATAAAGCATACCCATACCCATATCATTTGTTGCAGTATCTCCAATTCCAATAAAAAAATTCTTGCAACCATTGTTTAAACCATCAACAATCATCTCTCCCAATCCAATGGAAGAAGACTCCATAACATTTAGCTTGTCCTTGTACAAGAGTCTAAGACCACAAGCCTGCGCCATCTCCATAGCACACATATTTTTTTTGATAATATATCTGGCGGTTGCAGCCTCGTTTATAGGATTGTGGACATTTACATAAGAAAAATCTCCACCGATAAATTCTTTAATTATTTCTACAGTTCCCAAACCCCCATCCAAAAATGGAAGAATAGAAACCTTGTTTTTTTTATTTTCACTTTCTAACTCTTCTTTAAAATAATTTCCGATTTCAATAGAATTTTCAAAATCTTTAATAGAATCTAAAGCTAATAATATATTCATAATTCACCTCAATTAAATTATACCCTAACTATATGGGCAAATTATTAATTATCTTTTTCAGATAAATCATTAATTATCTTTACCAATTGCAAATTCAATGATATAATTAAGTGGAAAGTTTATTAAGATAAACTTTTACTGTTTAACTCATTGAAATCTTGAAAAAGATTTCGCCCATCAAAGAGCCACTTACTTAAAATAAGTGGCTTTTAAAATTGCCTTTCCATAAATTTTGGAAGGGCATTTTTATTTTGAAATTTATGATATTGATTTTAGTTTTATAATGAGTATAATTATCATATACTTTGTTTCTTATTTAAAATAAAGTAATTTATTTAAAAATGGAGGATACTATGTCATTAATAGGAAAAAAATTACCTGAATTTAATTTGGATGCTTATGATCCAAAAACAAATGAATTTATCAAAATTAGCGATAAGGACCTTGAAGGTGAATGGAAAGTTTTAATGTTTTATCCAGCAGACTTTACTTTTGTATGCCCTACAGAGCTTGAAGATTTGCAAGAAAAATATGGGCAATTAAAAGAGATGGGAGCAGAAGTTTATTCTGTAAGTGTTGATACACATTTTGTACACAAGGCTTGGCATGATGAAAGTGAAGCTATAGGAAAAATCCAATACAAAATGATTGGCGATTCTAACAAAGAACTCACAAAAGCTTTAGATATTTTAACAGAAGATGGAAAAGCTGACAGAGCAACTTTTGTTATAGACCCTGATAATGTTATTCAAGCATTAGAAATAAATGCAGGAGGAATCGGAAGAAAAGCAGAAAATAATATATATAAAGTTAAAGCTGGTCAATATGTAAGAAAACATCCAGACCAAGTATGTCCTGCTAAATGGAATTCTGAAAATGATGATACACTAACACCAGGACTTGACCTTGTTGGAAAAATCTGATGTTAGACAGTAAATTAAAAGATCAGCTAAAGGCTTATCTTAAAATGCTAAAGTCCAATGTAACAATTGGACTTTCGCTAAATGAAGATGAAAATTCAAAAAACTAAAATCTTTTGTTGAAGATGTTGAGTCTTTATCTGACAAGATAAAAATAAAAGAAGAAAAATTAGATTTTACACCTGCTTTTAGTTTAAACGGAGAATTTGAACACGGGAAAATTGTTTTTGCAGGAATCCCTTTGGGACACGAGTTCGAATCATTTGTTCTTGCACTTTTGCAAGTTGGTGGAATCGAACCAAAAATATCCACTGAAGAAAAAGAAAGAATAAAATCTATAAAGGAAAAAAGAAATTTTGAAACAATAGTTTCACTTTCCTGCCACAACTGCCCAGAGGTTGTACAAGCTTTCAATATTATGGCAGTTTTAAACAAAAATATCTCACACACAATGATTGAAGGTTCAATAAACCAAGATATATGTGAACAAAGAGATGTTATGGCAGTGCCAGCAATTTTTGAAAATGGAGAATTTCTTGACGGGGGCAAAAAAACTATGGCAAGTCTTTTAGACCTTGTTGCAGAAAAAGTCCAAAAAGATTTATCCAATTTCAAAGATTATGATATCTTGATAGTCGGAGCAGGACCAAGTAGTGCTACCGCTGCAATTTATGGAGCAAGAAAAGGACTAAAAGTTGCAATAGTGGCAGACGAATTTGGTGGACAAGTAAACGAAACCCTCGATATAGAAAATATAACAGGTATCCTAAAAACAGAGGGACCTAAATATATGCTATCAGTCAAAAACCAAGTAGAAAATCTTGGTGTAGACATAATAGAGGGAGTAAAAGCTGTCGATTTCGAAAAAAAAGACGATGAATTTAATATAATCCTAGAAGATGGAGCAAAAATAAATAGTAAAAGTCTAATTTTTGCAACAGGAACAAGATGGAGACTTCTTGGAATAGATGGAGAAGAAAAATTCAAAAACAAGGGCGTAGCTTTTTGTACCCACTGCGATGGTCCCCTATTTAAAGGAAAAGACGTAGCAGTTATAGGAGGAGGAAATTCAGGAATAGAAGCAGCAATAGACCTTGCATCAATAGCAAAAACCGTTACAGTTCTCGAATTTTTACCAGAATTAAAGGCAGATAAAATATTACAAACAAAATTAGAATCCTTTCAAAACGTAAAAGTCATAACATCTGCCCAAACAACAAAACTCCTAGGAGATAAAAAACTAACAGGTCTTGAATATATAGATAGAAATACAAAAGAAGAAAAAACAATAGATCTCGCTGGAGTTTTCATCCAAATCGGTCAAATTCCAAACACAGAATGGCTAGAAGGAAAATTGAAACTTACAGATAGAGGCGAAATCGAAGTAGAAAAAGACGGTTCAACAAATATAGAAGGAATATTTGCAGCAGGCGATGCAATAAATTCCGTTTATAAACAAATAATAATAGCAGCAGGCTCAGGAGCCACAGCAGCCCTATCAGCCTTTAACTATTTAATAAGAAAATAAAAAATAATGTGCAGAATAAAAATCTGCACATTATTTTTTTCTTAAAATTACATAAACATCATAAAATTATCATCATTCTTTTTTTAAAATATAATAAAAAACTATAAAAGGTGAGACTATAAAAATTATTGGCAAAACTAATTTTGAAAATGTAACATAATCTATTTTATCTAACTTATTTCCCATATTTTTTACTGCTTGAGGGAAGGCTATTACTGAAAACGCTAGAAAAATTGTAAGTATTAAAAAAGGCATTTGTTTTGGATCCTTGTTTAAAAATCCTTCTACAATTCCAAAATAATAAATCAAGTAAAAAAACAAAGCTATTATTATATATATAAAACTCCAAAATATTTCTCCTTTTTTTGATTTTTCTTCTTTTTCATTTTTAAAATATTCTATATCTACTCCAAAAATTTCAGACAATTTCACAAGATTTTCCATAGATGGATAGCTCATTTCTTTTTCCCATTTTGATATGGCTTGTCTTGAAATATTTAATTCTTTTGCTAAATATTCTTGAGTTAAATTTAATTCTTTTCTCTTTTTTTAATTTTTTCTCCAATCATAAGACCTCCTTTTTTATTATTTTAAAACTTTTTCAAAAAAAAGCTAGCAACTATAGGGCAACTTGATGGAAAAATTCTATTTATTTCTATTTTTTTAACTAATTATGCTATAATATTAGCAAAAGAAAGGAAAATTTATGGGAGAAATAATTAAAGTTGAATTTGATAGTGTTGTAGTTGGTCTTGATGATGGATCTGTTATTAGGGTAAATATTTCTAATATTAGTTTTATTCCAGAAATAGGAAATAAGGTTAAGGTTTTTAAGGATGAAAATGGTTATTTGATAAGTAAAATAAATGAGCAAAAACCTAAGAATGAAAATATGGTTTATAGAGAACCTGTTAGTAATAATGCTTATACCAGTAGCAGAGAAAATATAACAAATAATTATTATATAACCCCTCAAGGAAAAGCTGTAAATAAAATTGCCTATGTTCTCTTGGCATTTTTTTTGGGAGGAATAGGAGCTCACAAATTTTATGCAGGAAAAATTGGTACCGGTATTTTATATTTGATTTTTTCTTGGACTTTTATTCCTTCTATAATTGCCTTCATAGAATTTATAATCGCCCTTACAAAGACTCCTAATGAAAATGGGGAAATATATGTATAAGAACTCAATTTTGAGTTCTTTTTTTGTGATTTTATTGCTGAAGTTTTTATATATACTTATTTTTGCATGAGATTTCTCGACTCATTGCATTCGCTCGAGATGGGTGGTGGTTTGATATTTTTAATTGCTAAAGTTTTTTATAATTTTGTTACTGAAGTTTTTATCTCTTTTTTACTAAAATTCTTTATTTATAATTTTAGCCTAGCTTATGGGTTTATCCTTTATTTTTTCAATTTTAAATTTCCTATTACATCTTGCCTTTTTCTTCTTAATCTAAATTATTTTTTTATCTTAAATCTTGCAAGCAGTTTTTTACTAATATGCAACACATTGTACTTTCCTTCTAATTTATATCCTTATCCCATTTTCAAAATTTTCTGTCTTTATATCTTGTTTTCATTTTTACTTCAAAAAAAAGCAGGATTTTGGTTTTCACCTCATTCCTGCTGGTTTTATTTTAGTAATTTTCTTTTAGATATTCGATTATATCATCTGATTCGTACATTTTTTTATCACCAAATACCATAAATGGAATTTGATCTTTTCCACCAAGTTTAACTAATTCTTTGGTGTTTTCTTCTCCACTTCTTCCATCTTTTACATTGTAGGATGTAAAATCTACAATTTTATTTTCATACATAAAGTTTAAAACTTTTAAGCAATATGGACATTCTGGTTTAAAATATAAGTCAAATTTACTCATAATACTTCCTTTCTTTTTATCTAATCTTTTAATTTTCTACCCTTAAATTTATTTTTAAAACTTAAAAGAAAAATATTAGGGAGGAAAATATTAGAAGTATCAATAGAACTGGTGGCAAAAAAACTTTCATAGCTGCCAAAAACATAGCAAGCCTATCGTCTTTTTCAAGATTATCTTTTTCTAAAAGTTCTTCTTTTTCATAGATTTCGTCCGGACTTTTTTCCTTGAATGGATCTATTGGTCTTTTCATAGATTAGCTTCCTTGGCTAATTCGTGTTCTCTTTTTAGTCTTTCTTCTTCGTTTTTTTCAAAGGCTTTCATTTTTGTTTCTTCTGAAACATCCATCAAATGACAAGCTACAAAATGACCAGCTTCAACTTCTTTAAGCTCTGGCTCAAATTGTTTACAAATATCCATACAATATTTACATCTTGTGTGGAAACGACAACCTTTTGGTGGCCTTACTGCTGATGGAATATCTCCATCAATTGTTTGTAATTCTTGTCCCTTATCAACGTCAGTTCTTGGTATTGCTTGCAAGAGTGCCTTTGTGTAAGGATGTTGTGGATTTTTGAAAATCCTATCTGAATCTGAAAGTTCAACCATAACTCCCAAATACATTACTCCAATCCTATCAGAAATATATTTTACAACTGAAAGGTCATGAGTTATAAATAAATAAGTTAGGTTTAAATCTGTTTTTAAATCTTGTAATAAATTTATAATTTGTGATTGGATTGAAACATCAAGGGCTGATACTGCCTCATCACAAACAATAAAACTTGGATTTAGGGCAAGTGCTCTAGCAATTCCAATTCTTTGTCTTTGTCCACCAGAAAATTGGTGAGGATACCTGTGAATAAAATATGGAGCAAGTCCACATTGGTTCATTATATCTTGGATATATTCGTTATAGCCTGCTTCACTTCTTGATTTGAAAAGTTCGTGGCCCAAAACTCCTTCTCCAATTATATTTCCAACCGTCATTTTTGTATCCAAAGAACCATAAGGATCTTGGAAAATTATTTGAAGATCTTTTCTAAGCTCTCTCATTTCTTCATTTGCAAGTCTTGAAAGGTCAATTCCATCATCAAGAAAACTTTCAAATTTTTCAAAATCTTCTTTTGCTTTTAATTCTTCTTTTTTCGCCCTTATTTTTTGATCTTTTTCCAAAACTTCCTTGTCGAGTTTTTCTTTTTTACTCAAAAGTTCCTTGTATTTTGGATCATTTAAAATGGCATCTTTTAATTCTTTTTTATCCCTAATTCTCACTTGGTCTTTTTCTTCAATTTTTTTGATATCTAACAAAACTTTAGATCTTTCCTTGATTTTTTTGTAATAATCATCAAGAATTGAAGAAATTTCCGATAAATTATCGCTTGCAAGAAGTCCTCCAGCAATTCTCATCATATTTTCATATTTTTCTTGGATAAGTCTTCTTTGATGCATAGCAGCTTCATTTAATTCTGCCTTCTTTTCTTCATCTTCAGTTTTTTCTAACTCATCATAAATTTTTTGAAGTTTTCCTACTTCTGTATCATATGAAGGGAATTTTTTTGGAATATCTCTTATATCTTTTCCCATATAGGCTGGGGCAAGTTTGTCTAAAGTTGTTCCATAATATAGGGTTGTTCCTTCTGTTTGTTCATAAATTTGAAGAATAGTCCTACCAAAAGTAGATTTACCACAACCACTTTCTCCAACCAAACCAAAAGTTTCACCCTCATATATATCTATAGAGATATTTTCGTTGGCATGGACATATTCGTTGGCTCCCCTAGAAAAGATAGATTTTTTCTTGATTGGAAAATATTTTTTAAGATTTCTTATTTTGAATAAGACCTTTTTATTATTGTTCTCCATTTTCTCTCTCCTCTCTATTTGGGTAGTGGCATCTAATTTTTTGATTTTCATTTACTGACACAAGCTCTGGCATTTCTTTTCTACATTTTTCAGTAGCATACTTACACCTGTCTGCAAATTTACATCCGCTAGGAAGGTTAAGTGGATGTGGAACAGATCCTGGTATTATATCAAGTCTTTCATTCCTATCACTTGTAATTGCTGGGATAGAATTTAAAAGAGCTATTGTGTAAGGATGGTTGTATTTTGTAATATTGTGTTTAAAAATATAATCAACTGGAGATTGTTCTACAATTTGTCCACAATACATTACAGCAACCTCATCTGCCATTTGATTTATTACTCCCAAGTCGTGGGTTATAAATAAAATTGAAGTGTTTTGCTTTTCCTTTAATTCATTCATCAATTTTAAAATTTGAGCTTGGATTGTAACATCAAGAGCTGTTGTTGGCTCGTCTGCTATAAGTAATTTTGGCTCACAAGCAAGTGCCATAGCAATCATAACTCTTTGATTCATACCACCTGAAAGCTCAAAAGGATATTGTTTGGCAACAACGTGAGGATTTGGAATTTTAACTTGGGCAAGAAGTTCCTCCACCCTTTTTGCAGCCTCTTTTTTATCCATTTTTTTATGAAGAATTAAAACTTCCGAAATTTGTTTTTCTACAGTAAAAACAGGATTCAATGAGCTCATTGGCTCTTGAAAAATCATAGAAATATCATTTCCCCTGATTTTTTCCATTTGAGATCTATTAAATGAAGAAATTTTTTCTCCTTCAAAAATTATTTCTCCCCCATAGATTTTTTGATTTGGTTCAAAAAGTTGCAAGATACTCATAGCCGTTTGACTTTTTCCAGAACCACTTTCTCCAACCAAGCCCAAAGTTTTTCCTTCTTCAATTGTACATGATACTCCATTTACTGCTTTGATTTGACCTCTTCTTGTTTCAAAGTAGGTATGAAGATTTTTTATTTCAAGTAAATTTTTCATTTTTACACCTATCTCTCATTTGACCTTGGATCTATTGCATCTCTTAGGGCGTCTCCTATCAAGTTTACTGAAAATGCTGCTGAAAATACTGCAATAGCTGGAATTACCCATCTCCACCAGTAAATATTAATTACATCTGATGATTGGGCACTTGTCATCATATTTCCCCATGATGGCATTGGCTCTTGAACACCAAAACCTAAAAATGATAAACCTGCTTCTGTAAGGAGGTTTCCTGCAAAACCAAGAGTCGCATTTACAATTATTATTGAAAGAATATTTGGTAGAATATGTCTTACAAGAATTGATGAATTTGTAACACCAAGTGCCCTTGCAGCTATTACATAATCTCTTTCTCTTTCAGCTAAAATTTGTCCACGAACAAGCCTTGCAATTCCTGTCCATCCAATAACTCCAAGCAAAACCATAATCATCATAAGTCTTGTATTTTGACTAGTATTTACAGGAAGAAGGGCAGAAAGTGTAATAATAAGTGGATAAAATGGGAAAGATTGAACAATTTCTGTAATTCTCATCAAAACATTGTCGACTTTTCCACCAGCATAACCTGAAACCATACCAATAATTACACCAAGCACAACTTGTATAATAACTGATACAAAGGAAATAACTATGGTCATTTTTCCACCATGAATTAATCTTGTGAAAATATCACGACCTTGGTCATCTGATCCAAATCTAAATCCTTTAAGACCCCAAGTATCAATTTTATTTTCTTTACTTACAGCATAATTATTAAAATATCCAGCAAATATTTTTTCATATTTTCCAGATGGAGCATTTGCTTCACCATAAACATTATTTCCCCAAGCATAAATTTTTCCATCTTCATCAAGGGCAGTAAAATGATTTGTTCCTGCAACTATATCCTTAACTTTTCCTTTAAATTTTGGAACATTTTTTCCAGATAAATTATCCCTAGAAGGTCCCCAAACATAAAGTTTTCCATTTTCATCAAGGGCTGCCGCAGATTTTGAAGTTAAAGCAACCTTAGAAATTTTCACCTTATTATTTTTAATTTCATCTGGTGCTCCAACATCAACCTCAGCCCCTCTTACACCGAGAAGTTTTGTAGATCCATCTTTTAATACAGCGAGAATATTTGAACCACTTGTATCAAAATCTACAACTTTTCCTTTAACTTCTTTTGGAATAAGATCAAGTCTTGAGTTCATTGTAGAACCCCAAACATATATATTATTTTTTTCAGTCAAAACAACAGAATATTGAACTCCACCACCAAGTTTTTTGATGCCTTCTTGTTTTATTTGACTTTCTTGCATTGGTGGAAGTTTTGTTTGTTGGAAAGAATCATTACCCCAACCATAAACTTCGTTGTCTTCAGTTGCAACAAGAATATGCCTATCACCAGCAGCAACATCTTTTATTTTTTTGCCTTTAAGTTTTTCCTTTATATCTTCAGGCATTTTCATAACATTATCTTCGTTATTTTTGCCCCAAAAATAGAAATTTTTCTCCTTAGTTAGACCAACACCAAAAGTATTTCCTACAGAAATTTTCTCAACTCCCTCTTTTTCCATCTTAGAAGGATATTTCATATAGCCTGAACCTGGAGATACATTTATAAGATTTCCCTCAGATTGGTAAGGATTAAAAGGAATAATAGCAGATCCTATAAATACAACTAAGATAATTCCGATTAACCAAACTAAACCTATAACACCTAAAGGATTTCTAAAATAATTTTTTACAGCCATTTTCCCAGGAGAAGTAATAGCATCTTCTTTTAATGATTCATTTTCATTATCTATTAAGTCTTTTTCTACATCATTTGCATTAGTTCCAAAAGTAAACATGGAAAAAACTAATCTACCAAAAGATTTGAATGATTTTTTTAATTCATCTTTCATATTAAGCCTCCAATTTTACTCTAGGATCTACAAGAGCATAAGCTATATCCATAACCAAGTTTCCAAGAAGAGTTAAAAGTGCATAAAACATTGTTAATGCAAGAATAACATTATAATCTTGAGCTAAAACAGATTTTATAAGTATATTTCCAATTCCCCTATAAGCAAAGATAGTTTCAGTTATAGCAGAACCTGAAAACATAGAAAGAATTGCCCAAGTCATAGCAGTTACAACCGGTATTAGGGCATTTCTAAAAGCATGAGAATAAATTACAGTTTTTTCCTTTAAACCCTTGGCTCTTGCTGTCCTAATATAATCTTCATTTAGAGAATCTAGCATAGAATTTCTTACATACCTAGAAATAGATGCCATAGAACCAACAGTTAAAGTTAAAGTAGGTAAAATTAAATATTTAATCCATTCACCAAAAGTATTATTTCTAGGCATACCATTAGCAGGTAACCATCCTAGCCTAAAGGCAAATAAAAATATAAAAAATAAACCTATAAAAAATGTAGGCAAAGAAATACCGACTATGGTAAATACCTGAAAGAATTTATCGAAAGGTCCTCCCTTATGAACGGCAGATCTAATTCCTATGAGAACCGAAAGCAAAAAAGAAATAAAGGTTGAACCAATATTAAGTAAAATTGTGTTTCTAAGTGGTTCAGAAAGATATTCCTTTACAGGTCTTTTAGATTGAGTAGATTCACCAAAATCTCCCTTCAAACTTCTTCCCATCCACATAAAATATTGTTCTGGTAACGATTTGTCATAACCATAACGTTTTTCAAGGTTTTTATACATTTGTTCTTGTTGGGCCTTGGTCATTCTTCCATCTTTTGGCATCATAGCTAAAACAGGATCACCTGGCATAGATTTAGAAAGTACAAAAACCAAAATAGAAATTATTATGGCTACAGGAATCAAATTAATGATTCTTTTTACTATGTATTTTAACATATACATCCCTTCCTTATTTTTTTAAAATTTACCCTTTAAATTTATTTAATAAAGAATAAATAATATAAGTTTTCCTTCTTTTTTGAAGAAATTATGCAAGGAAAACATTACTTATAAAATTTTATAAATAAATATAAAAAAATTAATTTAGAGTAAACTTATAATATCATAACCATAATATTAATATAAAAGCCCACTTTTGTCAACGTAAAATTTATCATAAACTTATAAAGATTGATATTTATTTTTAAAAATTCATTATTTGTGAATAAAATTCTTATCTTAAAAAATAAATTAATATTTATCCAAAACGAACTGATTTTTGATTTTTTTCATCTGAAATTTTTAAAATTTTTATCAAAAATCGTTTTGGAATTTCTTTCATTTTTCAAATTATTTTTATCAGCAAAAAAAGAAGCTATGCCAAGCATTAGCTTCTTTTTGATTTTAAATTTAAAATTTTAAATTTTATTTAAGGCTCATTTGATTGATTTGGAATGATGTTGGCCATTCTGGTGTTAAGCCTTCAAATCCTTTAACTCTTGTTGATGCTGATGAGTGGATTTGGTTAGAATAAAGTGGAATCTCTGGTAGGTAATCATTGTACCATTTTTGGAATTCTTCCCATTTATTTAGGTAAGTTTCTTTATCGCCAGGTTTTGTTCTTCTTAATTCTTCTGTAATTTTATCAGCTTGTGGATCATTTGTTTTTGTTGTATTATCATTTCCTTTGCTGTTGTATTGGTAGAATGGATCAAATGGTGTTCCAAATTCAAGTCCCATATTGAATGCTGTATATTCAGCCTTATCTCCTTCTTTAGGATTTCTCATATAGTTTAGAAGTGTATTGAAATCTCCTGCTTGAACGTTATATTCAAGTCCTGCTTGTTTTGCATTGTCTGGCAATTGGTTTGAAAGAAGTGTTGTTATTTCTGATTCTTTTGCACCAAATTGGTTTACTTGCAATTTCTTTCCATTTTCATCGTATCTATAATAATCAAATTTTTCAGCATTATTTTTGTATTCTTCTGCTGCTTTTTTAGCATCCCAAGGAGTTTTTCCATCTTTTTCGAATTTGTATGGTGTTTTATCTAATCTCTTATTAGCTTCATCAACGTTTAATGTATAGTTTGTAAGTTTAGCTTCTATATCAGCTCCTCTTTCTTTGTATAGCCATTGGCTTGAACCATACATTCCGTTTGTTACTACTGCATATCCACCTGCAAAGTTTTGTACGAAGTCATTTCTATCCATCAAGAAAGCTATAGCTTGTCTTACTTCTTTATATTTTGTTGCTCCTCTATCATTTAAGAATTTCAAGCAACCATAACCATTTCTGTCGTATGATACATATTGTAATTTCTTTTCATCAGCAGCTTTTCTTATTTGAGAAATTCTTGAGCCATTCATTTCTCCTTCAAAAATATCTATATCTCCATTTTTAACAAGGTCTACAGAAATTTCTGGGTTTACTGCTTGGATAATTACATTTGGAATTGTAGCTTTGTGGCCTTCAAAATCTCCTGCATATTGATCGTTAAGTTCCATTTTTACCATATTATTTTCAAATGAAACAAATTTATAAGGTCCACATGTTACTTTTGGTGCTTTTCTATATTCGTTAGCATCAAAAAGCATAGCTTGTTCAACAAGTAATTCTGTTGGATCTATATCTTTTCCATTTTCAGCAGCTTTTTTCTTTTCTTCAAGAGCTTTTACTTTTTCTTCGTGAGCTTTTTTATCATCTGGATCTTCTTTACCAGCTGCTTTTACTTCTTCTTTATAAGAAGAATTTTCTGTTTCGATTTGCTTATCGATTGATTGGACAAAGGCTTTTTTATCATCATCAGATACCTTATATCCATCTTTAATAGCAAATTTAGATCCTTCAACTTTTAAGTTTGGAGCTATATAATGAATTGGTCTTGGATTAATTGCTTTTATAGCATCTTCTTCATAATATGGTACAAAATCTTTAGAAACTGTTACTTCGAATGTGTGATCGTCAATTTTCTTAACACCTTCAAATTCTTTAGTTTTTCCTTCTCTAAATTCATTGTAACCTTTAAAAGTATCTCCACCAATTTCTGTAGATCCAGTTATAAGAGAATAATCTTGTGGTGAGTGCAAAAGTTTTGTAAATAAATAATCATCAGCTGTTACTGGTTTGCCATCTGACCATTTGAGATCTTTTTTAATTTTGAAGGTGATAGTCTTTGTTCCATCTTCATTTTCTTTTGATTGAGGATCTCCATCAAGAACAGTCTTGTTTGCTACATATATTCCACTTTTATCCTTAACATAAGTATCATAACCTACAGAACCTTGGATACCCATAAATTCTCTAGCTCTTACATCGTTTGCGCTGTTGTTAAAGCCTTGGATAAATTCTCCACCAAGTGAATCAACACCCAATACAAGTGTGTTATCATTAGTTTGTTTTTTAAATTCTTCCTTAGCTTCTTCGTTACTAGCATTATTATCTCCAGCTGATCCATTGTTGTCTTTGTTTCCACTACCGCCACAAGCAGTAAGAGTTAAAACTAAGCCAAGTGCAAAAGCTTGTGAGAAAACTTTTTTAAAATTCATCCTTCTCTCCTCTTTTCTTTTTATTTTATATGAATACATTATAGTTTATATTTATGTTTTTGTCAATTTCTATTTTCTAGTGATTATTTCAATATTTTCAAAGAAAAATAAAGCTTATTATTTTTTACAAATTTATATTTATACAAAATTTAAGGGAGATTTTTGTATCTTTGCAAAATTTTTTTTACATTTCCAAAAGATTTTTTCAATTTTACAAAGAAAAATTATTAAAAAAACAAGTTTTACCTTATTTGCATATTAATAGACTAAATTGTAAAATATAAAATTTTTTACTAAAAAAATTTTTGCTTTTTCAAAAAAATTTTTTAAATTTATTCTTTGATGGGTAAAAATAATATAATAATATAGGAGGATTTATGAAAAAGAAATTAATATTAGCACTTTGCCTTTCTCTTGTCTTTACAGGATGTGCAAAGAAAGAAAAAATCAAAGAAAATAATATCTCAAGCAATAGGCAAACAAGCGAAAAATCCGAAGAAAAAAATTCTAATTTATCAAATGTTAGTGTAGATAAAAATGAAAATTCAGCAAAAAAACCCCTAAGCATAGAAGAAATCAAAAAAGCTATGGTTGATATTGGAGCTTTTGATAAAAAATTTGTTGATGGACTAAAAGATGAAGATATAAAAAAATATGAAAAAAAGGCTGATGAATTAAGAGAAAAAACAGGATTTTGGAACAAATTAATCTTATTTTTCAACCAAGTAGGAAAGGATAATCCTAATTCTTCAAAACAATATCCTGATATATCTGTAAATGAAGTCGAAGAAACTTGGATTTATAGTGGTGATGAAAATACTGATAATTACAAAAATGCAAGAAATTATCTAAGCCAAAGAGGCTTTGATGCATCTAAGGTTCCAAATGGAATCCTAAAAGAAATATTTTTTAATGTTTATGATGAAAATAAATTAAAAAGTTATGATGAACAAATAGACAAGGCTTGTCAAAAATTAAAAGAAAAATTCCCAAATGGTTACAATGAAACTAAAAATGAAACACCAAAAAATAAAACTTCAAAAAATGAAAATCAAGAAAGTGGACAAATGAAAAAATTTTCAGAAAAAAAACAAGACTATGACGACTTTAGAAAACAATTAGTTGAACTTTATGGATTTTCTCAAAGTTCTGTAGAAAAAATTACTAATGAGGATATAGACCTTGCAAATTATAGGGCAGAGAAAAAACTTAAAGAAACAGGCTATGGCGATATAGGTCTAATAATAAATGAAATAGCAAAAATGTATCCAAATTCATCTACAATGTATCCAGGAGATGACAAGTAAAAAATTAAAAATATACAACCCTTTTTGAAAATAGAGAAATACCATAAATTTATTTAATAAAAATAAGTTTAATCAAAAAAAATCTCTCAACTTTTCTAAAGATGGGTTGTTTTTTCTTAGTTTTGTCTAAAGTTTTATTTTTTGTACTTTTCAAAAACATAAAAAAATCCCACAAAAAAATAAAAAAATTTATGAAAAAAACAAAAAAATTTTTTTCTCATAAAATCAAAAAAAAGAAATTAAATTCTTTTATTTACAATAAAAAAAACTAGCAGAAAATTTGCTAGTTTTTATTGCAATTTTTGCATTTCTATTGTAAATTTTTGAAGAATTTTTTTCTCTATTCTTGATACTGTCATTTGAGATATAGATAATTTATTTGCTATATCTATTTGAGTTCTTCCTTCATAATATCTTAATTCTAGGATTTGTTTTTCAAGATCATTTAATCTTTCAGTTGATTTATCTATCAAATCTTTTAATTCGATTGAATCAAAATTTTTATCATCTTCTCCAATCATATCTGATAAATCTACAGAATTTTCTCCCTTTTGAACTTGATATTTCATATCCAAACTTTGTGGGGAATAAACCTTACTTGCCTCTATTGTTTCAAGAATTGTTTCTTCATCTTCTCCAAGATAATCCGCTATATCTTTTACAGTTGGTGTTCTTTGGAGCTCTTGGGGAAGAATTTTTTTTGCTACATTTATTTTTTTATAAAGATTTTGTATTCTTCTTGGAACTCTTATTACCCAGCCCTTGTCTCTGAAGTATCTTTTTAGCTCACCCATTATTGTTGGAGTTGCAAATGATGAAAATTCATATCCTTTTGAAGGATTGTACCTATCGATGGCATATATCAGACCCAGAGATGCCACTTGATATAGGTCATCTTTTTCAATTCCCTTTCCAACATATTTATTGGAAAGAATATCGACTATATACATATGATCTTCTATAAGCTCGTTTCTCAAGTCCTTATCCCTTGTTTTATAAAATTGTTCAAATTTTTCTTTGATCTCTTTTTTCTTTCAAGAGAAGCTTTTGTATCTGCCATAATTATTTCTCTTTTGTAAGTATTATCTTATCTTCAACAACTTCTACCTTATCTGCCAATTGCTCTAGGATAATTTGTTTTATTTTTAGATTTTCCTCTTCAATTTCCCTATCTTTTCCTATAACTTCTACTTTCATAAGATTTTCTTTTATATAGAAATTGATTTTTATATCCTTATCGCTCATTTTATAATTTATCGCTTCTGATACGACAACTCTTATATCTTCGACTTTTTCTATATCAAATCCAATGTCGCTTGCAAGGCTTGCTGCAAAAAGTCTCATTGATTTTAGATAAATAGTTTTTGGTGGAATTGTAAGTTTTAATGTATCCATTATTCCTCCATCTCGAATAAATCACTTATATCGGTTATTTTAAATAATTTTTTGATATTTTCTTTTGGATTAATTATCTTTACACTTTTATCTTTTTCTTTTTGATCTTTGTAGATATTTATAAACATACCAAGACCAGTTGAATCTATATAATCAAGTTTTTCAAGGTCAATTATAAGATTTGAATTAGTATTTTTTAAGGATTCATCACAGAATTTAGAAAAATCTTCCTTTGAATAAATGTCTAAATCTCCAATAAGCCCTATCAATAAGTGATCATTTTTTTCTTCAATATTTGCTTTAAACATTCCTAATCCTCACTATTTTCTTCATAATATTTGGTTACAGAAACAATAAAGTCTTCAGTTTTTTCTAAATTCTTTAATTTTACACCAAGGGTATTTCTGCCTGTGGTTGATATATCTCTTGCAGATATTCTAATCATATCTCCTTTTAAAGAAACCATCATTATGTCATCGTTCAAATTAGCAGGAAGAGTCGCTACCAAATCTCCAGTTTTTTCTGTGATTTTATGACATCTTACACCCTTTCCTCCCCTATTTTGAGCATTAAAATTATTAAAGGATGTTTTTTTACCAAAACCATTTGCAGTTACAACTACCAAATAAACTTCATCTTCAACAATATTCATTGACACAACCTTATCATCTTTAGAAAGTCTAATTCCTCTTACTCCTTGAGCATTTCTTCCCATAGACCTAATATCAGATGAGGCAAATTTTATTGCCATTCCCTTTTTGGTTGTTACAATTATATCACAAGGATGATCTATTTGCCTAATTGAAACAAGCCTGTCTCCATCTTCAAGTGAAATTGCTATAATTCCATTTCTTTGGATATTTGTAAATAATTCTGCATCAGTTTTTTTGATTTTTCCATTTTCAGTTTGAAAAACTAATTGGCTATTTTCGTTTAAGTTTGACAATTCCATTATGTCAGTTATTTTTTCATTATTTGCAAGAGAAATTATATTTATAATAGCTTGTCCTCTTGATTGCCTACTTGCTTCTGGAATTTCATAGCATTTTAGTGAATAAACCCTACCTAAATTTGTAAAGCAAAGAAGAGATTCGTGAGTGTTTGTTGTGAGAATTTTTTGGATAAAATCATTTTCTTTTGTATTTCCAGCAGAAATTCCCTTTCCTCCTCTATTTTGAACCTTGTAGGTATTTATAGGAAGTCTTTTTATATATCCATCATGAGTTAGAGAAATTAGTACATCTTCTTTTTCAATCAATTCCTCAATATCAAATTCTCCCTCATCCGGAACAATTTTTGTTCTCCTATCATCTGCAAATTTTTCTTTTATTTCTAAAATTTCTTCTTCAATAACACTGATTAATTTTTCTTCATCATTTAGAATTGATGTAAAATATTCAATTTTTTCAGCAAGTTCTTTATCTTCAGCTTGTAATTTTTCAATTTCAAGACCTGATAGCCTTTTTAATTGCATATCAAGAATAGCTTGACTTTGTTCATCTGTTAAAGAAAATCTTTCATTAAATATTTTTTTGATTTGATCATTATCATAAGAAGATCTAATTATTTTTATAATTTCATCAATGTGATCAATAGCAATAATCAAGCCTTCAACTATGTGTTTTCTCTTTTGAGCCTTATCAAGGTCAAATATTGTCCTTCTTCTTACTACTTCTTTTTGGTGTTTTACATAGTATTTTATAAGCTCTTTTAAATCAAGAATTTTTGGAACTCCATCAACCAAAGCAAGATTTATAATTCCGAAAGTTGTTTCAAGTTGAGTTTGCTTGTAGAGGTTATTTAAAACTATATTTGCATTTGCATCTCTTTTTACCTCAATTACAATTCTCATTCCCTTTCTGTCGGATTCATCTCTAATATCAGAAATTCCTTCAAGTTTTTTATCTTTAACATATTCAGCAATTTTTTTAATTAAATTTGCCTTATTTACTTGGTAAGGAATTTCTGTAACTATTATTCTTTCTCTATTTTTTTTGAAAGATTCGATTTTTGCAACAGCACGAAGTTTTAATTTTCCACGTCCAGTTTTATAGGCTTTTTTTATACCAGATTTTCCTAAAATTTGAGCTCCTGTTGGAAAATCCGGTCCCTTTATAATATCTGCTAATTCTTTTATGGAAATTTCCGGATTATTCATATAAGCAACACAAGCATCTATAGAATCTCCCAAATTATGTGGAGCCATATTGGTTGCCATTCCTACTGCTATACCATTTGATCCATTTACTAAAAGATTTGGAAATCTTGATGGAAGAACTGTTGGCTCTTTTTCTTCCTCATCAAAGTTTGGCATAAAATCTACAGTATCTTTATTTATATCTCTTAACATTTCCTTGGCGATTTTACTCATCTTAACTTCTGTATAACGCATAGCTGCTGCGTCATCTCCGTCAATTGAACCAAAGTTTCCTTGACCTGTTGCCAAAGGATATCTGGTTGAAAAATCTTGAGCAAGTCTTACCAAGGCATCATAAATTGCAGAATCTCCATGAGGGTGGAATTTACCCATAACTTCACCGACAACTCTTGCTGATTTTCTGGTTGGTTTACTTGGGTCAAGTCCAAGACCTTCCATTCCGTATAAAATTCTTCTATGAACTGGTTTTAATCCATCACGTACATCTGGTAGGGCTCTTGAAACAATTACTGACATGGAATATTCCAAGTAAGCACTTTTCATTTGGTTTTCAAGATCTACCTCTATGATATTTTGAAAGTTAGTTTCTGTCATTTATCCTCCTAGACATCTAAGTTTTCAACATATTGGGCATTTTCTTCAATAAATTCTCTTCTAGGTTCTACTTTTTCACCCATTAGCATTGAAAATGTTGCGTCTGTTGACATTTGTGAATCTTCTTTTTCATATACTTGAAGTAAGACCCTATTTTCTGGATCCATAGTTGTTTCCCACAATTGTTCTGCGTTCATTTCACCAAGACCCTTGTATCTGGAAATTTTATAATTGTCAGTTTCCCACGCTTTTATAATTTCATCTAATTCTTTATCTGTATAACAATATCTTTCTCTTTTGCCACTTGATAATTTATAAAGTGGTGGTTGGGCTATATAAATATGACCGCCATCTACAAGAGGTTTCATATATCTATAGAAAAATGTCAAAAGTAAAGTTCTAATATGAGCTCCATCTACATCGGCATCGGTCATAATTATTATTTTTCCATAGCGAAGTTTACTTATATCAAATTCAGATCCAATTCCTGTTCCAAAAGCTGTTATCATTGACTTTATTTCTTCATAATTTAAAATCCTATCAAGATTTGCTTTTTCTACATTCATTATTTTTCCTCTTAAAGGAAGAATTGCTTGGATTCTATTATCACGTCCACCTTTTGCAGAACCTCCAGCTGAATTACCCTCGACTATAAAAATTTCATTTTCTCCTATATCTTGGGACTGGCAATCTGCAAGTTTTCCTGGAAGAGTTGTTGAATCAAGTATTGATCTTTTTCTTGTTAAATCTCTAGCCTTTCTTGCAGCTTCTCTTGCCCTTCTTGATGCTAGGGCTTTTTGAATTATAAGTTTTGCAATTTTAGGATTTTCTTCCAAGAAATTTCCCATATGTTCTGAGAAAAAAGCATCTACTGCTCCTCTTACTTCACTATTACCAAGTTTTCCCTTGGTTTGTCCTTCAAATTGAGGATTTGAAATTTTTACTGATATGATTGCAGTAATACCTTCTCTAGCGTCATCTCCTTGAAGATTATCTTCATTTTCTTTTAACAAATTATATTTTCTTGCATAATCATTTACACTTCTGGTTAAAGCAGATCTAAATCCTGAAAGATGAGTTCCACCTTCTACTGTGTAAATATTATTGGCAAATGTTAGGATATTTTCACTATAAGAATCTGTGTATTGGAAAGAAACTTCAACTTCTGTAGATTCTTGACTTCCTTCAAAATATGGAACTTCTTTAAATAAAGGACTTTTATTTCTATTTAGATATTGGACAAATTCTTTGATTCCACCATCATACTTAAATTCAACTTCTGAACCATCTCTTTTGTCTTCAAAAATAAGTCTTACACCCTTATTCAAAAACGCCATTTCTCTAAACCTATTTTCTAAGGTTTTTTTATCATAAACAGTTACATCAAAAATTTCTGGATCTGCCTTAAAAGTTATTTTTGTTCCTGTTTCTTTTGTATCTCCAATTATTTCAAGTTCTGTTGTAGCTTTTCCTCTTTCAAAAGTCATTCTATGGATATGACCTTCTCTTTTTACTTCTGCTATTAAGTATTCACTAAGGGCGTTTACAACTGAAACTCCTACTCCATGAAGACCTCCAGAAACTTTATAGGCCTTATCATCAAATTTTCCTCCAGCGTGCAAAACTGTTAGAACTGTTTCTAGGGTTGATTTTCCAGTTTGTGGATGTTTTTCAATTGGTATTCCTGAACCATCATCTTCTACTGTTACTATATTATTTTCGTCTATACTTATTTTTATATAATCACAACGACCTGCAAGTGCCTCATCTACTGAGTTGTCTACAACTTCGTAAACTAAGTGATGAAGTCCTCTCTCGCTTGTTGATCCTATATACATTCCAGGTCTAAGCCTTACTGGTTCTAGTCCTTTTAGGACCCTAATATTCGATGCATTATACTCTGTCTTTTCCATAAAATTCCTTTCTATTATTTTATGTGGCCACCTATTATTTTTCTAATCTTATTCCTGTCAACCCCATCCAAACTTTTTGTATTGGTTGCGGTTATTATTGTTTGAAATTTTCCTAAATTTTCTAGCAAAAAATTCGATCTTTTTTCATCAAGTTCTGAAAATACATCATCAAATAAAATTATAGCCTCATCTTGACTTGTGTTTTCAATTAAATTTACATTTGCAAGCTTGATATTTAAAATTGCAGATCTTTGCTGACCTTGGGATCCAAATTTTTTTATATCCTTGCCATTTATCCTTATATCAATTTCATCTCTTTGACTACCTGATATAGTTCTAAAATATTTTAAATCTTCACACAAATTTTTTGAAAATTTTTCTCCATATTCTTCTATTGATTTTGCCATAATATTTGGTTTATATATTATGGTTAAATTTTCTTTATTTTCTGTTAGGTTTAAGTGATTTTTGTTGGCGTAAGTATTTATCAAAGAAATGTATTTTTCTCTAAACCTATAGATCTTATAATTTAGTTTAATTATTTGCTGGTCAAACGCCATAAGTTCGGTTTTAAAATATTTTGATCTTTGATTTTTTAATAATTTATTTCTTTGGCTAAGAATTTTATCGAAATCTTTTTTCAAAGACTTATAGCTAAAATTAACACTAATTATTATATCATCAATTAGCTCTCTTCTAAAATTTGGCCCATCTTTTATTATATTTAAGTCCTCTGGTGTAAATAAAACTAATTTAAAAAGAGATTTTAAATCTTTATTTTTATCATATTTTATTTCATTTACAAAAATATCTTTTTTATTTTCATCTACATTTATTTGAACATTTTTGAAAGATTCTCCCTTTCTTATTGTGCCTTCAAGGGTCATTTCTTTTTCATTAAACATAATTAGATCTTTATCTTTAAAAGACTTAAAACTTTTTGCATTTGCCAAATAATATATACTCTCGAGTAAATTTGTTTTTCCTTGGGCATTATCTCCCAAAAATATATTTATATTTTTATTAAATTCTATATTCTGAGAAAGATAATTCCTAAATTTATTAAGTTTTAAATTTTGAATCCACATTATACAAGACTTATTAAAAATTGATTATCAAATTCTACCTTATCGCCCTTGTGAAGTTTTTTGCCAGCTTGGAAAAATTCTTCTCCATTTACTAAAATTCCATATTCTTTTATAAGATGTTTGGCCTCTCCTCCACTTTGGGCTATATCTGTTGCCTTTAATAGATCTTTGGCTGTGATTGTTTCACATTGAAATTCTATTTTTTCCATAAAAACTCCTATTCTGCAAGTCTAACTGGAAGAGCAAGATAAGTAAATTCTTCATCATCATATTTTGAATCATTTGGATAAATTAGGCATGGATTTAGAGAAGATTTTAAGTGCATCCTTATAGTTTTTGTATCACAAGCCTTAACCCCTTCTATTAAATATCTTGCATTAAAGGCGATTTTTACATCATCACCTTCTTTTTGTATTTGAATAATTTCTTTTAAATCTCCAATTTCTGAATTTGATTCTATTAGACACTTATCATCTTCTATATTTATTTTTATAAGATTTGCTCTTTGGGTATTATTCAATAATTGTGCTCTTTCAAGTGAATCTATTAGCTCTTGCCTATCTACAATAAGACTTGTTGTAGATATATCTGAAATTATATTTGTATAATCAATATAATTTTTATCTATTACCTTGCAATACATTGTAGTATCTCCAGATTCAAATATTATATCCTTGTCATCCTTATAAATTTTTGTAATTTTTTCATCATCTATTATCCTTGTCCATTCAGAAATAGATTTTCTTGGAATAATAAGCCTAGCCTTATCCATTGATGATGGATATGATAATTTTAATTTTTTAAGGGCAACCCTATATCCATCAAGGGCTACAAAATTCAAATCTCCATCTTTTAATTCAAATAAAATTCCTGTAAGGGCAAGCTTTGTTTCATCCAAACTCGTTGCAAATTCTGTTTGAGCGATTGATCTTTTTAATTTGTCATTTTGAATTTCTAAATAATCTACATTAGGAATCTTCAAATCTTTCTTTTCATAATAATCAAAGGCTAGGATATTAAAGTTTGATCCATTACATTTTATTTTTATTTTTGAATCCTCAAGTTCGATTTTTATAAGCTCATCCGGTAATTTTCTTACAATATTTGCAATTATATTTGCATTTATTGCCATTTCTCCTTCTTCAATTACTTTACAATTTACTTTAGTTAAAATAGATATTTCTCCATCTGATGATGTGAGTGTAAGACTATCATTTTTTGCTTCAAAGTATATTAATTCATGAATTTGTATATTGGTTTTTCTTGAAACAGCTTTTAAAGCTATGGATATTTTATTTAATAAATCTTTTTGTTGAATTTCTATTTTCATATTTGCTCCTAAAATATTATATAAACTTAGTAGTATTAATAGTAGGCAGTGTATATATGTGGATAAGTCTATTAAATCTTTATTTTCAAAACAAAAATTTAATTAATAAGTTTTGGATAAGTTTTTATAAGTAATCCACTTTTCCACACAATCCACAGGTCAAAAAATATTTTTTTAAAAGTTAAGCTTATAAACAAGCTTATCCTCAAACTTATACACATTATGTGGATAACTAAGATTTTATTTCCTTAATTATCTCTTCAATTTCTTGCCTGAAATTTTGGTCCTCTTCTATCATATCTTTAATTTTATCATGGCCATGCATGATTGTTGTATGATCTCTATTAAATTCATTAGCAAGACTTACCAAAGAAATTGATAAGAGATCCCTACAAAGATACATTGCAATTTGCCTTGGCATAACTATTTCTTTCTTTCTGGATTTTCCCCTAAGATCAGATAATTTCACATGGTATCTTTCAGCAACCTTTTTTTGAATATCTTCAGCATTTATTCTTTTTTTATCCTTATGAACTCTTGAGCTAACTCCAAGTCTTGCATCTTCTAAAGCAACATAAGATCTGTTATTAGATTTTGCACAAGCAATAGATGTAGCCAAGGCGCCCTCAAGATCTCTAATATTTGTTTCAATATTTTCTGCTATATATTCCAAAATTTTATAATCAACAACAGCACCTAGCTCATCTTGCTTTTTTTGCAAAATAGCAACTCTAGTTTCAAAATCAGGTTTTGAAATATCAACAATAATTCCCCAACCAAATCTTGAAACAAGTCTTTCTTCCAAGTGTTTAATTTCCTTTGGAGGCCTATCAGAAGAAATTACAATTTGTTTTCCCTGATTATATAGATCTTCGAAAGTATGGAAAAATTCTTCTTGAGTTCCAGTTTTATTAGCTATAAATTGAATATCATCAATCAAAAGCATATCAACTGAGCGATATTTTTTTCTAAATTCCTCATTAGTATTATTTCTAACAGCAGAAATCATTTCATTTGTAAATTTCTCACTAGAAAGATACATAACATAGCAATCATCTCTTTTTTCAAGAATCTCATGGGCAATAGCTTGCATAAGGTGAGTTTTTCCAAGACCACTTGATCCATAAATAAAAAGAGGATTATAAACTCTTGAAACCTTATAATTTGCCATATTTTCTGCAACAGATTGACTAGCAGCAAGAGCCAATTGATTAGATTTACCCTGAACAAAATTTTTAAAAATGTTATTTTTTTCCAAAAGAGGTTTAGGATATTTGTTTATATTATTAAGTCTTAATTGCCCATCATCATCAACATTTTTGCCAAGACTTAAAATATTTTCATAATCTGGACTATCTTTTGCAACAATTTCAAGTTTATAAGACTTATGTTCCCTTTTATTAATATCATTTAAAATAATTTGAAGTTGAGGAACCCAAATTTGATCAAAAATAAATTTTGTATCATTTTTTGGAATTTCCAAATAAATTCTATCTTCATACTTATTTAAAGGCTTTAAAATACCAATCCAAGTTTCATACTGCTGAAGATCTGGAACATTCATTTTCATTTTTTCTTTTAATTCATTAGTTATATATTCTAGATTCATCTTACAAGCTCTCTTTCATAAAATATTATCCACACAAAACAAACAAGTAAATATTAAGATGTTAAATAAATTTTTGAGCTTATCCACAAATTTTGGATAAGATGTGGATAAGTTTATTGTGGATAGGAAAAATCTTTATTTTTACGAATAATATATGCATATTATTTTTAAAAAACAAACAAAATAAAATTATCCACAAAATAAATAAAAAAATTAATAAAAAATTTACTTATCATCATCTTTTACACAAGAAATTATACACTAATATAGCCATTTTGTAAAGTTATCCACAAAATGTTAATAAGTTTGGGATAAGATAAAATTTCTTAAATTTAGAAATATTAAAATCATGTGGATATTGTGGATATCTTGATAAAATATTAAAATTTGTAAATAATTTTATAAATAAATCTTTATTTATAGGAATTTGATAAAAATTATTTTCAAAAAAATTTGAAATTATACATAAGAAAACTTATCAAAAAAGAATGTGGATAAAATATAATTAAAAAAACTTATCCACAGATAGATAAAAAAATAAATATGAAAATAATTCACAAAAAATAAAAAAATAATTCTAATAAATTAAAAATTTTTGAAATTTTTAAAATTTAAAAATCAAATTAATAAAAAAAATCAACTAAATTTTTAAAAAATCACATAAATAAGCAAATATTAATAAATTTTTTCTTCTTATTTTTCTATTTAAAACCTTGACTTTATAGCATTTTTTAAATATAATAAAAGACAGCGTAAAATAATAGGAGGTGATAATATGAAGAGAACTTATCAACCAAATAGAAGAAAAAGAAAAAAGACCATGGCTTTAGAAAAAGAATGTCAACTCCCGCTGGAAGAAGAGTTTTAAAATCCAGAAGAAAAAAGGGAAGAAAGAAATTATCTGCATAATAAAAAAGCTGCGGCTTTTTTATATTGTAGGTAGGAAAAAAGTTAGGTTTTATTCTAATGGAAAAACAATTTAGTTTAAGAAAGAATGTAGACTTTGAAAGAGTTTATAAAAAATCTAAGCACTACTACAATAGAGATTTTACCGTTTTTATAAAAAATAACGGGGTTAATAGTCCAAGGTTTGGTTTTTCTATTTCAAAAAAAATAGGCAAGGCAAATCAAAGAAACAAGCTTAAAAGAAGACTTAGGTCAATTGTTTATGAAAATTATAAAAACATTAATAATGTTGATATAATTATTATTCCAAAAAAACACACTACAGATTTTACTTACCAAAAACTTAAATCTTCTTTGGGACATGTACTTAGTAAAGCCTTTAAGGATAAGAAAATTAGATATGTTAAATAAACTTTTTCTAATATTAATTAGATTTTATCAATTGTTTATTTCTCCACTATTAGGCTCTGGAAAATGTAAATATCATCCTACTTGCAGCCAATATGCGATCGACTGTTTTAAAAAATATAATTTTTTAAAAGCCTTTTTTAAGGTTTGTTGGAGAATTTTAAGGTGTAATCCTTTTTCTAAGGGAGGATATGATCCAGCCTAGCAATTGATTTTTTTATATTTTAAATAGAGATTAGGAGAAATAATGTTAAGTTTTATAGCACAAAT
Organism: Anaerococcus vaginalis; assembly: GCF_000307225.1. GTDB lineage: Bacteria > Bacillota > Clostridia > Tissierellales > Peptoniphilaceae > Anaerococcus > Anaerococcus vaginalis_B. The sequence goes on along the minus strand of NZ_HE978617.1, from coordinate 589,464 downwards.
TTTGGGTAGTTTAATGAAACTTATTTATGATACTTTGGTAAATAATTTTACTGAGCCATCTAATATGAGTTTTTATTCTATCTCAATCATATTAATGACAGTTTTGGTATCATTAATAACAATACCAATGACTATGAACCAACAAAAACAAGCTGCAAAAAGCGGAGAAATTCAACCTAAAGTTGAAGCAATAAAGAAAAAATATGCCTATGATCCTCAAATTATGCAACAAAAAATGCAACAATTATATAAAGAAGAGGGTGTAGGACCAGGAATATCATCTTGTTTAGTTATGATTTTCCAATTATTAATACTTTTATCATTATATAGGGTAATTCAAAATCCTGATAAATTTATTTTTGCTGGGAAAATGCATTCAATTAGAGATGACTTTTTATGGGTGCCAAGTCTTTCTAAGGCAGATCCTTTGTTTTATGGTTTGCCACTTTTCACAAGTATAAGTCAATTAGGTGTCCAAATTATTACAATGAGGACATCAGCTCAAGGTCAAGTTCAAAATACTCCAGGAATGGGTTCAATGAATAATATGCTTTTGGCTATGCCAGTTGTTTATTATTTCGTATTTAGAAATCTTCCTGCAGGATTGCCACTTTACTGGACAACAAGTTCAGTATCAAGACTTATAATTCTTGGAGGGCAATATTTAGTTGGCCTAAGTAAAAGAGATAAAGAGGAAGAAAATGAAAAGATCAATAGTAAAAACAGCAAAAACTAAAGAAGAAGCTATTAATTTAGCTTTAAAAGAAATTAACAAAAAAATAGATGAAGTTGATGTTGAAGTTATAGAAGAAGAATCTACAGGATTTTTGGGACTAATTGGGCAAAAAAATGCTGTTGTTAGAATTTCTTACGAAGAAGATATCCAAGATGGAATAGATTCTTTGATGAAAGAGATTGAAGAAGACAGCAAAAAAGAAATTAAAGAAGAATTTAACATTAAAGACTTATCAGAAAAAATTGAAGAAGAAAATTCTTTTGAGATAAAAAAAGATAAAGATATAATTCAAACAGAAGATTTTGAAGAAACAAATGAATTTTTTGATAATTTAATTAATGAAGATTTTGAAGAAAAAATAGAAGATATAGAACAAAAAGAAGATGAAGTAAGTTTATATTACAAGGCAAAAGACTTATTAGAAGAAATTCTTAGCCAAATGCACTTTGAAGATATAAAAGTTATTGGAAATCTTGAAGATAATATTATTAAGCTTGACGCAAAAATTGATCCTAAAGATACGGGAATTGTTATAGGAAAAATGGAAAAACCCTTGATGCAATAGAGACTGTAATAAGAAAGATTATAAAAGCAAAATCAAATAAGGTTAAGCTAAATATAGATATAAATAACTACAAAAAAAGACGTGATGATAAAATTGTTATGCTAGCTGATAAAGCTTGTAAAAAAGTTTTAAAAACTAGAAAAAGTTGGAATCTAAAATATATGAATTCATACGAAAGAAGACTTGCACATGAGCAAATTTCAAAATATGATAAACTTGATTCCCACTCAGAAGGAATTGAACCAAAAAGATTTGTTGTAGTTGATTATAAAATAGATTAATCAAAAGATGTTTCACGTGAAACATCTTTTTTTATTGCTAATATTAATGTATAATATGGAAAGAATGTTTATGTCAAAGGTAAGCAGTCATTTAAGAAAGGATAAAATATGAATGAATCTACGATAGCAGCAATTTCTACGCCACAGGGAAGTGGTGGTATATCTATAGTTCGTATGAGTGGCGAAAAATCTTTTGACATTATAAAAAAGATTTTTAAGCCAATAAATAAGAGGGCATTAGATAAAGAAAAAGATAATAGAATGATGAGATATGGCCATATCGAAAAAGATGGCAGAATTTATGATGAAGTTATGGTAAATTTTATGAAAGGACCAAATACTTATACTAGAGAAGATATTTGTGAAATAAATTGCCATGGCTCTATGATTTCAGTAAGAGATATTTTGAATTTACTTTTGGATTTAGGATGTGAGCTTGCAGACAGGGGAGAATTTACAAAAAGAGCCTTCCTTAATGGAAGAATTGACTTATCCCAAGCTGAAGCTGTTCTTGATATAATAAATTCAACTAACGAATTATCTCAAGAACAAGGTCTAAAACAATTATCAGGCTTATTAAGAGAAAAAATTGAAGAAATTAGAAAAATTGAGCTTGAAGCCCTATCAAGAATAGAATATTCAATAAATTTCACAGAAGATGGTGAAGATTTACCCTTAGATAATATTATTGAATATATGAACAAAGCTTATGAGGAAATTTCAAAGCTTTTATCAACTGCAAATAAGGGAAAGCTTGTAAAAGATGGAATTGAAACAACAATAATAGGAAAGCCAAATGTTGGAAAATCTTCCTTATTAAATGTTTTATTAAATGAAAATAGGGCAATTGTTACAGATATTCCAGGAACAACAAGAGATTCAATAACTGAATATATAAATCTTGGAAATCTAACTTTAAAAATAAATGATACGGCAGGAATTAGAGAAACTCATGATGAAGTAGAAAAAATTGGAGTTCAAAGATCGAAAGAATTAGCAAAGGGATCAGATTTAATAATTGCAATTTTTGATAAATCAAGAAAACTTGATGAGGAAGATAAGATAATCTTAGACCTATTAAAGGGGAAAAATGCGATTATAATTCTAAATAAAACGGATTTAGATGGAAAAATTTCGAAAAATGATTTTGATGAATCTTTTAAAATTATAGAAACATCTATGATTTCACGAGATGGAATCGATAAGTTAGAAGGAGCAATTTTTGAGATCTTTGATTCAAAAGAATTAAATAAGGAGTCTTTGATTATTACAAATCTTAGACATGAAAGACTATTAAATTCTTCAATGAAAAAATTAGAATCATCATTAAATGATATAAAATCTAATGTTCCTATAGATTGTGTGGAAGTTGATTTAAGGGACTCTTATGATGATTTGGGTCTTATAATAGGAGAGACTGTTTCAGATGAAATAATGGATAAAGTATTTAGGGAGTTTTGCGTTGGGAAATAATAAGTTAGAAAATAAGAAATATATTGATGAAGCCTATGATGTTGTAGTTGTAGGAGCAGGACATGCAGGCTGTGAGGCTGCTCTTGCATCAGCAAGACTTGGTTTTAAAACATTGGTTCTTACAACTAGTATGGAATCAGTTGGAGATATGCCTTGTAATCCAAATATTGGTGGAACAGGAAAGGGACATATAGTTAGAGAAATTGATGCTTTGGGTGGAGAGATGGCAATAAATATTGACAAGACCTTTATCCAATCAAGAATGTTAAATACTTCAAAAGGACCTGCAGTTCACTCTTTAAGAGTTCAAGCTGATAAGATCAAATACCACCAAGAGATGAAAAAAACTCTTGAAAACCAAGAAAATTTAGATTTGTTTGAACAAGAAGTCGATAAAATAAATATAGAAAATGGAAAAATAAAGAGTGTAGAAACAATCCAAGGAGCAATTTTTCTGACAAAGGCTTGCGTAGTTTGTACAGGAACTTACCTAAATGGAAAAATTTTGATGGGAGACTTTCAAAAAACTTCAGGTCCTCATGGCCTTTCTGCAGCAACTCACCTATCAGACAGCCTAGAAGAACTAGGATTTTCTTTGAGGCGTTTTAAAACGGGAACTCCAGCAAGAGTTGACAAAAAAAGTCTTGATCTATCAAAAACTGAAATTCAAAAGGGAGATCAAAATGTAGTAGCTTTTTCATTTTTAAATGAAGAAAAAGATTTTTCGGATAAAAAGCAAGAAGCGTGCTATTTGACCTATACTACAGAAAAAACAAAAGAAATAATTATGGAAAATTTAGAAAGGTCCCCTATGTATGCTGGACTTGTAAAAGGAATAGGTCCAAGATATTGCCCGTCTATTGAGGATAAAATGGTAAGATTTCCAGATAGGGACATCCACCAAGTTTTTATAGAGCCTGAAAGCCTTTCAACAGATGAAATGTATATTCAAGGAGTTTCATCAACCCTTCCTCAAGAAGTTCAAAAAGAATTTTATAAAACAATAAAGGGACTTGAAGATTGCAAAATTATAAGACCTGCCTATGGAATAGAGTATGATTGCTTAGATTCAACAAATTTAAAAAGAAGCTTAGAGTCAAAAAATATTGAAAATCTATTTTTTGCAGGTCAAATAAATGGTTCAAGTGGCTACGAAGAGGCAGCAGGACAAGGTCTTATTGCAGGAATCAATGCAGCATTGAAATTAAGGGGAGAAAAACCTCTTATTTTAGATAGGTCAGACGCTTATATTGGAGTTTTAATTGATGATTTGGTAACTAAGGGAACCAACGAACCTTACAGGATGATGACTTCAAGATGCGAATATAGGCTTACAATGAGACAAGATAATGCTGACTTTAGACTCACAGAAAAGGGTCATAAAATTGGTTTAGTTACGGATGAACGCTATGAAAAAATGATTAAAAAAAGAGAAAATATTGAAAAAGAAATAGACAGACTAAAAAATATAATGATTAGTCCGAATAAGGAAAATAATGAGATTTTAGAAAAAATTGGATCAAGTCCAATAAAAACAGGATATACTTTATACGATTTAATAAAAAGACCAGAATTAACTTATAAAAAACTCGAACTATTAGATCCAGACAGACCTTATCTTCCAAAATTTCAACAAATTCAAGTACAAACAGAAATAAAATACCAAGGCTATATTAAAAAACAAATGGCTGATATAGGAAAATTCAAAAAACTTGAAAATAAAAAATTAGACCACAATCTTGATTACAATAAAATAAAAGGACTTAAAAAAGAGTCAGCAGAAAAATTAAATAAGATAAAACCAGACTCCATTGGTCAAGCATCAAGAATTTCTGGAGTATCTCCTGCTGATATAAATGTTTTGTTAATTAGACTAAAAGCAGGTGATTTGAATGGATAAGTTTGAAAAATACCAAGAAATGCTTATTGAAACAAATAAAAAATTCAATCTCACGAGTATTGAAGATCCAGAAGAAATAAGAATAAAACATTTTGAAGATTCCTTGACTATAGAATCATATATAAATAAGGGGATGAAAGTTTTAGATATAGGATCTGGTGCAGGCTTTCCAGGTATTCCTTTAAGAATAAAAAAAGATTTTGACCTAACATTGATAGATTCTGTAAATAAAAAAGTCAAATTTATGAATGAAGTTATAGAAGAATTGGATTTAGAAAATACTAGGGCAATTCATACAAGAGCAGAAGATTTTGCAAAAGATCATAGGGAAGAGTTTGATTTGGTTATATCAAGAGCTGTAGCAAACCTATCAACTCTTTCGGAGTACGCTCTCCCATTTTTAAAAGTTGGAGGAATATTTATAGCAATGAAGGGACCAAAAGCAGAAGATGAATATAAGGATGCTCAAAATGCTTTAAAAACTTTGGGTGGAGAGCTTATAAATATAGATAATATTAATCTCCATGGGAATACAAGAAAAAATATTTTAATAAAAAAAATTAGGTCAACGAAAAAGAAATATCCAAGAGGAAAAAATCAAGCCAAAAAAAATCCTTTATAATATCAAATGAAAAATAATTTTAAAGAAAAATGTTTCACGTGAAACATTTTTTTTATTAAAATATGTTATACTATTATAAGAAAAGAGGTTTTATGAAAGCACAAATTTTTTTCTGTTGGCACAGAAATATTATTAGGAAATATAACTGATACCAATTCACAATATATAGCAAAAAAACTTACAGAATTTGGCATCGATGTATATAAAATGGTAACAGTCGGTGATAATTTTGAGAGATTATATGAGGCTATAAAAGATACTTTGGGAAAAGTTGATTATATTTTTATAACAGGGGGACTTGGACCTACTGAAGATGATATAAGCAAAGAAGTAGCTATAAAAGCATTGGGAGAGGAAGATCAAGTAGTAGTTGATGAAAAATCTAAAAAAAGGCTTGAAGATTATTTTTATAAAAATAAAAAAGCTCTAAATATAAATTTAAAACAAGCAAAATTTCCTCAAAATGCAATAATTTTGGATAATGATAGAGGAACTGCCCCAGGATGTATAATGGGTAAAAAAACAAAAATAATTTTACTTCCGGGTCCACCAAGGGAAATGGAATATATGTTCGAAAACAAGCTTGTAAATTATTTAAAAAAAGATTCTATTATAAAATCCAAAAATTTAAGAATAGGTCTTTTGGGTGAACGGGATATGGCAAGTAGGATTGATTTATCTTCAATAAATCCAACTATTTCTCCTTATTTTGACGATGAGGGAGGATTTTTAAGAATCACAGCTAAGGCAAATAATGAGTCCGAAGCAGGAAGACTTTTAGAAAAAAAAGAAAAAGAAGTAGAGAAAGTTTTTAAAAATCTTTTGATTTCTGATGATGGACTTAGAAAAGAAGAAACTTTAATAAATTTATTAAAAGAAAGAAATGAAAAAGTATCTACCACAGAATCTGTAACAGGAGGTCTAATTGCTTCATCAATCATTGATATAAGTGGTGCAAGTGATGTGATTGAGGAATCCTATATAACCTATTCTGACAAGATTAAGGAAAAGATCTTAAATGTTTCACGTGAAACACTAAATAGGTATAGTGCAGTTAGCTTTGAATGTGCAGATGAAATGGTCGAGGGCTTATACAATAAAACAAAATCTAATCTTTGTATAGCATCAACTGGCTATGCTCACAAGGGACTTATTTTTTTGGCCATAAAATATAATAATAAAAAAATAATTAAAAAATTTCAATTTTCTGCCGACAGAAATAAGGCTAGGCTATTTGCAAAAAACAGAGCGTTAGATTTAGCTATTTTAATAATGAGAGGTAACAATGAAGACAATATCAATATTTAATCAAAAGGGTGGAGTTGGAAAAACTACTAGTGTAGTAAATCTTTCTGTAGCTTTATCTAAATTAGATAAAAAAGTTTTGGTAATAGATTTTGATCCTCAAGCAAACACTACTACAGGTCTTGGCATCAATAAAAATGAGCAGGAGAAATCTGTTTACAAGATGTTTTATGATGAAGATGGAAATTATAAGGATTATATTTTTAAAAGTGAAGAAGGTCCATATATTATACCAAGTGAAAATTCTTTATCTGGCCTTGAGGTAGAACTTGTAAGTCTTGATGAAGGAGAAAGACTTCAAATATTAAATGAAATTATAAAGGAAATAAGGGATGATTTTGATTTAATTTTAATTGATTGTCCACCTTCATTAGGACTTTTATCTTTAAATGCTCTTGTAGCAAGTGATTCTATAATAATTCCCATACAAACAGAATATTATGCCCTTGAAGGTGTTAGCGAGCTATTAAACACCTACCAAAAAATTAAAAATTCTATAAAAGAAGATTTGGAAATTGAAGGAATTTTACTTTCTATGTTTGATAAGGACACAGACTTATCATACGAAGTTGTAGAAGAAGTCAAGGAATTTTTCAAAGAAAAAGTATTTAGAACAATGATACCAAGAGATATAAAACTTGCTGAAGCTCCATCATTTGGAAAGTCTGTAATTTTTTATGATGAAAATTCTAAGGGTGCAAGAGCGTATATGGCTTTAGCAAGGGAGATTTCGGAAAATATTTTTGGTGAAAAATTTTTAGAAGAAACTTCAAATTCTGATTCTTTAAAAGATGAAAAAGATATAATAAAAGAAAAGAATTTAGAAAATACTGATAAAAAAGTAGAGGCTCATAAAGAAGATAAGGATTTGTCTGATGATAAGAATATAGATGATGAAAATTCTATTAAATCGGATGAAAATGAAAAAAATACTGAAGAAAAAGAAGAAAAAAAGTTTGAGAACGGGATAGTAAAGAAAAATAAATTTTCATTTAGCCAAAACAAACTTGTAAATAATGAAAAGAGGGATTAGCTATGACAAAAAGATCTTTGGGAAGAGGACTTGGATCTCTTATACCAGAAAATAATAAAAAAAATAAAGCTATAGTAAGAATTCCTATGGAAAAAATTTATCCAAGAAACGACCAACCTAGAAAAAATTTTGATGAAAAAGCTATAGAAGGCCTCAGCCAATCAATAGAAAAATATGGCTTGCTAAACCCAATTGTTCTTAGAAAAAATGGAATAAGGTATGAAATAATTGCTGGAGAGCGAAGATTTAGGGCAAGTAAACTATTGGGTTTAAAAGAAATAGAAGCTGTAATAAAAAATGTAGACACAAAAGATATTGATATTCTATCAATAGTTGAAAATGTACAAAGAGAAGATCTATCTGGTCTTGAAGAAGCGAATGCTTATAATGAATTGTCCAAAAATTATGGCATGACCCAAGATGAAATAGCAAAAACTGTTGGCAAATCAAGGTCATATATAGCAAATACTCTTAGACTTCTAAAACTTGATGAAAATTCAAAAAAAGAATTAGAAGAGGGAAATATCTCATCATCCCAAGCAAGAACTTTGCTATCAATAAAAGATGAAGAAGATAGGAAAAAGAGCCTTGATGATTTTAAAAACAAAAAACTAATATAAGAAAAGTAGAAAAAATCAGTTCTCAAAATAAGAAAAAGGTTAATAAGGAAGATAAATTAGATAGGATTTTATTTGAAGATTTTGAGGAAAAATTTATAGATCTTTTAAGCTCAAAGGTAGAAATTAAAAGAACAAAAGAAACTTATAAGGTAACTATTGATTGTTTTTCTATTGATGATATAGAACATTTATATTGGAGATTAAAGAATGGAAAAGAATAAAATGATTGATTTTTCTGTGGGCGAGCTTATAGAAAATACAAGAAAAAAAACAGCAAACCCAGGAGGAGGAGCCATAGCAAGCCTTGTCGGAAATCTTGGCTTAAATTTAATTTTAATGATGGCAAAAAAGGATTATGGAGATGAAAAATTAAATAAAAAATCACAAAAACTTGAAAAAAAATTTAAAAAATATGCTGATGAATTAAAAGATTTGATGCAAGAAGATATTGATAAGGTAAATATTTTAATTAAGGCTTATAAGGATAAGGAAATAAAAGAATATGACGATTTTATAATTGAGGCAAACAAAGCGCCAAAAAGAACAATTGAGCTTATGATTATTGTCCTACAAGATTGTGATTTTATTTTAAAATATGGAAATATGGCATATGTTAGTGATGGAGAGATTGGATTGAGGCTTGTAAAAGAGGCGATTCACTCATCCTTTACAAATCTTATTATGAATGAAGCTAATATTATTAATGAAAATTATGAAAAAACAAATTACAAATCTATTATAGAATTTTGCGATAAATTATATAAGGATAATATGAAAATCATTAAAGAGAGGTAAAAAATGGGACAAATAATAGCTATAGTTATCTTATTTATTCTTGTTATTTTTGAATATTCAATGATAAGAGCTAACCAAAATAAGTTAAAAAGACAAAAAAGAAGATACGATTATTTACTTAGAGGGAAAAATCCAGATATAAATCTTGAAGAGTTACTTCTTCAAATTAATGATCAGATAGAAGAGTCAAATAAGGAAATAAAATCACTTGATCAAAGATCTTCTGATACAAAAAATACTTCCATGGGAGCTGTGAGCAAGATGGCAGTTGTTCATTATGATGCCTTTGATAGCCAAAGAGGAAGAAATTCTTTTTCTCTTACCTTACTTGATTCTTACCATAATGGAATAATTTTAACAAATTTATATTCTCAAGATGGTTCAAATACTTATCTTAAAGAAATTACAAATGGAGAGTGTGAAATCGAACTTTCTGATAAGGAAAATGAATGCTTAAAAAAAGCAAAATTATAGAAGATAATTTATGCAATTAGGGTATAATATTAGTGCTGATATCGATTTATTATTAGGAGGTTATTATGGCAAACGATGGAGTTATGGAGCTTGCTATCGAAAATATTAGAGGCAAAAACCTCAAGATAGTATTTCCAGAAGGCAATGACTCAAGAGTCCTAAGAGCAGCTATTAGACATCAAAATGATGGACTTATAGTTCCGATACTTTTAGGAGATAAGGAAGAAATTCAAAAAGTAGCAGATCAAGAAGGGGTAGAATTAGGAAATATTAAAATAATAAACCCTAGAGAAAGCGAAGAACTTGAAGAATTAGTAGACAAATATGTTGAAATCAGAAAAGGTAAAAACACCAGAGAAGATGGTGAATATATATTAAAAAAAGATAACAACTATTTTGGAACAATGCTAGTTCAAACTGGAAAAGCTGACGGAATGGTTTCAGGAGCTTCAAACCCAACAGGAGATACAGTAAGACCAGCCCTACAACTTATCAAAACAAGAAAAGGTGTGAATAGGGTTTCCGGAGTTATGATTATGCTTGGACCAAATGGAGAAAAATTATTATTTGCAGATACAGCAATTAATATTACTCTTCAATCAAACGAACTTGCAGAAGTTGCAGTTGAAGCTGCCAAAACAGCTAAAGAGTTCGGAATAGATCCAATAGTAGCTATGCTATCATTCTCAACAAAAGGCTCTGCAAAGCATGAGCTTGCAAGAAAAGTAGAAGAAGCTACAAAAATTGCAAAAGAAATGGATCCAAACCTTCAAGTAGACGGAGAAATGCAATTTGATGCAGCTATATCACCACAAGTTGCAAGGAAGAAGATTCCTAATTCAGATGTAGCAGGAAGAGCAAAAGTATTTATTTTTCCAGACCTACAAGCTGCAAATATTGGATATAAAATTGGACAAAGACTTGGAAACTATGAAGCATTAGGTCCAATACTTCAAGGATTAAACAAACCGGTAAACGATCTTTCAAGAGGATGTAACGAAGAAGACGTATATAAACTTACAATACTAACAGCTAACCAAGTTAGAGATTAATAAAAATATTGAGAAGAGACAGTCTATTGATTGCCTCTTTTGTTATATCAAAAATTAAGTTATTAAATATATAAATAATAAAAAACAAGAAAAGAGGTGGTACTTATATTTAAAGATGAAATAAAACAAAATGCCAAGGCCGTTGTACCAATAGCCGTTTTGGTTTTAATATTGAATATATTTAGACCGGTAGAAAATAAATTGATAATTAAGTTTATTTTTGGATGTGCTGGAGTAATTTTGGGTTTATCAATATTTCTTACCGGAGTCGAGCTTTCTATATCGAAAATCGGATCTTATATGGGAGATTTTATAGCAAAATCTCAAAACATAATCAAAGTTATAATATTTGGAATTTTTATAGGCTTTATAATTTCAATAGCAGAACCAGACCTTTTAATACTTGCAAATCAAGTTACGTCGTCTTTAGGAATAAAATCTTTTCTGATAGTTACAATAATATCCATAGGAGTTGGATTTATGATTTCTATTGGTCTTTATAGGATTTTTAAAGAAATAAAGTTATCAACCTTAATGATAGTAATTTATGGAATTATTTTTATTCTTATGATAATTTCATCAGATTTAGGCCACGCAATCGCCTTTGATGCTTCAGGAGCAACAACTGGGGCTATGACGACCCCATTTATAATTGCTCTTGGACTTGGAGTAAGTAAATTAAAAGGAGAAAGCAAGGGAGAAGAAAACTCCTTTGGCCTTGTTGGAATAGCATCAGCAGGACCAATTCTTGCAGGCTTAATAATGACTATGTCAATTAACTCTACAAATGTATTGATTGAAGAAACAGCTCATCAATCAGCCTTAATATCTGGATTTAAGTCCTCAACTTTTGCCATTTTACCAATAAGTCTAGTTTTTTATGTAATGGATAAATTGGTTTTCAAAATAAAAAACAAAAAAATTTAAACTTAGGACTTATTTATACCTATATAGGCTTAATTTTATTCTTGACAAGTGTTGAAGGTGGATTTATGGAACTTGCAAGAGTAATGGGAGAGAATTATTCGGATTTTAAATTTGTTCCAATAATTGGTTTTATTTTGGGACTTTTGGTTGTTTTAGCTGAACCTGCTGTGTTTGTTTTATCAGAACAAGTAGAAGAAGTTACTGGAGGTTCAATTCATAAGTCATCAATTATGAAGGCACTTTCAATCGGAGTTGCTTTTGCGGTTATGCTTGCTATGTTTAGGATTAAAATGGATGCCTTTAAATTATGAATGCTAATATTTCCTGGATTTTTAATAGCCTTAATTTTATCGAGAAATGTTCCACAACTTTTTGTAGGAATAGCCTTTGATTCTGGTGGAGTTGCATCAGGACCTATGACAGCTACTTTTATTTTAGGTTTTTGTCAAGGCGTTGCAGGAAATATATCGGATGGATTTGGAGTTATAGCCTTTGTAGCTCTAATGCCAGTAATAACCATAATGATAATGGGATCATTTTATAAGGAGGCTATTGAAGGATAATGAAGTATTTAAGAATTATAACACCAAGATCAAATGGTTCAAAAATAATGAATAAGTTAAGTGAGAAAGGTGTAAAATCCATAAGTTGTTTTTTGGCAGAAGGATCAGCAAATGCACACATACTCGAAGTCTTGGGTATTGATAAAGAAAAAAAGAAATAGTTTCTGCACTTGTTAATGATAATATAATAAAAGAAATATTAGATGAAATAAAAGATAAATTTGATAAAAAGAACAATTCTATAATGTTTACAACACCATTAGATTGTAAAGGAGAAATTAATATGGAATATGAAGCTTTGTATGTAATAGTAGATAGGGCTAATGCTGACAAGGTAATAGAAATTTCACAAAATGAAGGAGCAAAAGGTGCAACAGTTGTTCATGGAAGAGGATCTGGAATACAAAAAAAATCAGTATTTTTGAATATGACAATTGAACCTGAAAAAGATATTGTTTTAATGTTAATAAAAAAAGAAATATCTGAAAGAGTAAAATCTGCCATTTATGAGGCTATGAAATTAGATGAAAATTCAAAAGGAATTTTATTTTCCCTTCCTGTTTCAGACGTTCGTGGACTTGTTGAGCAAAATTAAGATGGTATAATTATAAAGGTGAAAATGGAGGATATAATGAAAGAGATAAATAAAAATGAATTTGATACACTTGTTTTAGAAAATGAGGGAATAGCTTTAGTAGATTTTTCAGCTACTTGGTGTGGACCTTGCAAAATGCAAAAGCCAGTCTTAGAAGAAATTGAAAGCGAAGCTGATTTTGACATATATTCAGTTGATGTAGATGAAAATCCAGAACTTGCAGGAAGATATAATGTAAATGCAGTTCCATCAATGATGTTATTTAAAGGTGGAGTTTTAAAAAATACTCTAGTTGGTTTTCAAGCAAAAGAAGTTATACTTTCTGAAGTAGAAAAACTAAAATAATGGATTACGATTTAATAATAGTAGGACTTGGACCGGCGGGGATTTCTGCGGGCCTTAATGCTAGTATAAGAAGAAAAAAAGTATTAATAATAGGAAAAAAATCAAAAGCTTTAGAAAAAAGCCAATCGATAAAAAACTATTTGGGCTTTAAAGATATAAAAGGATCTGATTTATATAATAATTTCATAAATCACATAAAAGATTATCCTATAGAAATACTAGATAGAAAAATAAAGGCAGTTTATGCTATGGGAGAATATTTCTCTGTAGACTTGGGAGAAAAAATGCTCACATCAAAAGCTTGCATTATTGCATCAGGAATTGATATGGGAAAAAGCATAGAAAATGAAGATAAATTTTTTGCCAAGGGAATTTCATATTGTGCAACCTGCGATGCTAGCCTTTATAAAGGAAAAAAAGTTGTCTTAGTTGGAATGAATGATGAGGCAATAGAAGAGGCAAACTTTATTAATAAAATGGCAAGCCAAACTATTTTTATAAATCCAAATAAAAAAGATGTAAATCTTGATATCGGAATAGAAATTATCAATAAAAAGCCATTAAAATTTACAGGAAATTTAAAAGCGGAAACTTTAATTTTAGAAGATGGCCAAGAGCTTAGAGCTGATGGATTTTTTATAATAAAAAATTCATCAAAGCCAGAAAGTTTAGTTCCATCGGTTGAAATTGAAGATGGGCACATAAAAGTAGATTCTGATATGAAAACAAACATAAGAGGACTTTTTGCTTGTGGAGATATTACAGGAAAGCCATATCAAATAAATAAAGCAGCAGGTGAGGGGCAGGTTGCTGGATTAAATGCTGCAAGTTTTATAAATAAAAACAAATAAATGTTTCACGTGAAACAACAAATGTCACGCCAAAGGGTGTGGCATAATTTTTTTTGAAAATTTCAAGATATACAAAACTTATTTTAATAAGAATATTTAGGAAATTTCAAATGCAATTTGCTAGGAATACAATTAATACATAATTAAAATTAATTATTAAAAACAATCTTTATTTTTACTTGAAAATTATAATATTATATGTAGAATAATATTTAAGTAGATTTACTATTTTATATTAAGGTCTATAAATTTTAAGGAGGTTTATATGACAAAAAGACACATAGATTTTTTTGAATTTAATAACTCTATATTTTCGATGATTAGAGAAATATCACATAAGATAGATTTGCTTTTGCAAGAAACAGCTCAAGAGCTAGGAGTAACTACTCTTCAGTTAAAAATGATTATGACTTTATCAGCATCCGATGGTTCAGTTTCTATAGGAAATCTTGGTAAATCAATTGGAGTAAATGGAGGAAATATTTCTAATATTTGTAAAAAGTTGGAAAAACAAGGATTTGTTGATAGAAATAGATCTGATGAAGATGAGAGAGTTGTTAATGTAAAATTGACAGAAAAAGGCTTTGATGCAGCTGAAAAAGTAAGCAAATATTTTGATAAAATTAAGCCAGAAGTTGAAGAGAAATCAATCAACTCTAATTTAAAAACTATAATTAATGAACTAGATTCACTTGATAAGTTGCTAGATGATTATATTGTTAGGAGTGGTTTATAGATGCCATCAATGAAAAAAGGCAAAAGACCTCTGGTCTATTACTGGATTATTGCCATAGTCGCCTTTTTGGTTATTCAGCAAGTTTTACAACCAATTAGGGCAGAAGGAAAGCCGAAAGAAATAACTTACTCTCAATTTGTGTCTATGATAGACAAGGGACAAGTTAGAGAGGTAACAAAAGATAATTACAATTACACTTTCACAGCTGTAGTTGACGGGGAGAAAAAAAATTTTGTTACAGGCTTGTGGCCTGATACAGATCTTACAGAAAGGCTTCTTGAGGCTAGTAAAAAACATAAAAATTTAACTTTTACAAAAGAAGTTGAAACAAAGATGAGTCCTTGGCTTACTCTTTTTGTAACAAGTATTTTACCTTTGTTATTCCTACTTTTGATTTTTTATATGGCAAACAGGTCTTTATCAAAGACAATGGGAGGCCGTGGAGGCGGAGATTTTATGAATTTTGGCAAATCAAATGCCAAAATTTATATGGAAAATAAAACTGGAAAAACTTTTGCTGATGTTGCAGGTCAAGAAGAGGCAAAAGATAGCTTAAATGAAGTTGTAGATTTTCTACATGGACCTCAAAAATATAAGGAAATTGGTGCAGTTTTACCAAAAGGTGTTTTGCTTGTAGGACCTCCAGGAACTGGTAAAACTTTACTTGCAAAAGCAGTTGCAGGTGAGGCTAGTGTTCCATTTTTTTCAATTTCAGGTTCTGAATTTGTAGAAATGTTTGTAGGAATGGGAGCAAGCAAGGTTCGTGATCTTTTTAAACAAGCAAAGGAGAAAGCACCTTGTATTGTATTTATTGATGAGATAGATGCTATTGGTAAAAAACGTGATGTTTCTGGATATTCTGGAAATGATGAACGTGAGCAAACCCTAAACCAACTATTAAATGAGATGGACGGATTTGATGCTACTGAGGGAGTAGTTTTATTATCTGCAACCAATAGGCCAGAAATCCTAGACCCTGCCCTTACAAGACCTGGACGTTTTGATAGAAGGGTTCAAGTGGAATTGCCTGACTTAAAGGGTCGTGAAGATATATTAAAAGTTCATGCGAAAAAAATTAAGCGTGAAGATGAAATTGACTACGAAGAAATAGCAAAAAGAACAGCAGGAACTTCTGGTGCAGACCTTGCAAATATAGTAAATGAAGGAGCTCTTCGTGCTGTTAGGGAAGGAAGAAAGAAACTAACCCAAACAGACCTCGAAGAGTCAATCGAAACAGTTATAGCAGGAGCACAAAAGAAAAATGCCGTTATTTCTGATGATCAAAAGAAAGTGATAGCTTACCACGAGGTAGGTCATGCACTTGTTGCAGCAATTCAAACACAAAAAACACCAGTAACTAAAATTACAATTATTCCAAGAACTGGTGGGGCTTTGGGTTATACTATGACTGTCGATAAGGACGAAAAATATATAATGACCAAGCAAGAATTGTTTGATGAAATAGTAACCTTGGCAGGTGGAAGAAGTGCTGAAGAATTAATCTTTAACACAAAAACAACTGGAGCAAGTAACGATATAGAAAAAGCAACAGCTATAGCAAGAAATATGGTAACAATTTATGGTATGGATGATGACTTTGACTTTATGCAACTTGAACAAATTCAAGGAAGATATCTTGGTGGTCAAAGAGCTATGATAGTTTCAAATGGAACTGGAGATAAAATCGACCAAAAAGTTGGAAAAATTATAGGACAAGCTCATATGAGAGCTATAGAAATTTTAAAAGATAATCTTGACAAACTTCACGAGATTTCAGATTTCCTTTTAAAAGAAGAAACCATTACAGGTGAGCAATTTATGGATATATTAAATAAAAAGCCTGTAGAAAATAATAATGAAATTTCAAATGAAGAAACTGATCATCAAAATTTATCAGAAGAGAAAAATCTTGATGAGGGAAAAGAAAAT
The DNA here is from genome assembly GCF_000307225.1 of Anaerococcus vaginalis. GTDB lineage: Bacteria > Bacillota > Clostridia > Tissierellales > Peptoniphilaceae > Anaerococcus > Anaerococcus vaginalis_B. Next base: position 572,662 of record NZ_HE978617.1, on the reverse strand, counting down.
TCTAGTGAAAATTCAAAGGAAGATTTGAAAAAAGATTTAGAAGAAACTTTGAAAGAAAATGAAAAAGAAGAAGAAAAATCTTCAAATAAAGATTTAGATGATCCAATAGCCTTAGGCTCAAGTGAACAACCAAATCAAGAAGATGAATAATAAAAAGAGCCTAATTGGCTCTTTTTTTAAGGAGAATAAGGATGATTGAATTTTTGAAAAATTTTTACCAAAATTATAGGCTTATATTTTTAATTTTGGAAGTTTTTGTGGTTCTTTTGCTCACTTTATTTTTTCAAATTGTCTTTATTGAAAAATTTAGTAATTTTAATAAAAAGCATCCTTATTTATCGAATTTAGTTTGGGTTTTTATTCCGATTATATTGGTGGTTTTGATTAATCATTTTATAATTGGAAAAGTTTCTCCAAGTTTTTTTGGAGTTTTTATAGCTCTTATACTTATGAATTTGAATGAAACTAGAAAAAAACTTGAGATGAAAAATAAGAAATAAAAATGTAAAAATTAAATCTGGAGATTTTAAATTAAGAAAAAATTAATTTTTTAAAATCTCCAGATTTTTTTGAAAAATTTTTTAAAAAAATGGACTTTTACCTCTTAATTTTGGTAAAAATCCTCTATGTAAATAGTCTCAATTAAGAGACTATACAAAAACAATTCTCTTAGTGTCAACGATAATTGTTTTGCTCTTTCATTGTACTCAATTGTTAAAAAAAATCAAAACTTATTTATTTTTCCTTGAATCTTTAAATTCAAAATAATATAGTGTAATTATAAAAAATTACTGAAGGAGTTAATATGAAAAAAAACAATAGCAAAAGGTGGATAGCGATAGCTATAGCCCTACTTTTATTTGTGGCATCATCTATTGTATCAAATAAGAGAGAAAAAATTACTGAAAAGCAAAAGGAAAAATTGACAAGCGAATATTTTGACCAATTCAATCCATTTTCAGCAACTGCAAATAAAAATGTTTTGGAAGAGGGAGATAGTAAAAATAAAATAGCAGTTCTTTCTTATGAGGGCGCTATTGGAGATGGCGATGTTTATGATGCTTTTATGGAACAACTTGATGATATATATAAGGATGAGTCTGTAAAAGGGGTTATTATGCAAGTTAATTCTCCAGGCGGAGCTGTTTATAATTCTGAACAAATTGCAAATAAGATAAAAGAGATTCAAAGTGAGAAGAAAATTCCTGTTTATACAGTTATGAAAACTATGGCAGCAAGTGGTGGATATTATATTTCTGCACCAACCGATAAAATTTATGCATCAAATGAAACTCTTACAGGTTCAATTGGTGTAATTATGTCAACAATGTCATTCCAAGGTTTATTTGAAAAATATGGAATTAAACAACAAAATATAACTACAGGAAAGATGAAAGATGCAGGTTCTCCTGGAAAAGATATGACAGATGAACAAAAGAAATATTTCCAAGAGCTTATAAATTCTTCATTTGATAGGTTCGTAAAAGTTGTATCTCAAGGAAGATCTATGAAGGAAGACGAAGTTAGAAAACTTGCTGACGGTAGGGTTTATGATGGAGCTCAAGCTAAGAGCAAGGGTCTTGTAGATAAGATTGGAAATCTTGATAATGCTATTGAGGATATGAAAAAAGATTATAAATTAAATAATCCTGAAGTTTATGAGTATGAGGGAAATGATTATTCATTTAGAAAACTTTTCTCAAAAGCTCAAAATCTAGTAGAAAAAAATTCATCATCTGATCTTTCAATTTTGAAGGAATTAATGGAAAAAGATTCTCCACTACCAATGTATTATTATGGAAAATAGGTGAAATTATGGAAAATATGGAAGTAATTGAAAATAGGAATTTAGACAATCAAAAAACAATATCCATACCTCAATTTGCCTATGCTGGTTTTTTCTTAAGACTTGTAGCATTTGCTATAGATTCTATAGTTTGTTATTCATTTTCAAATATAATTTTAAAGATTTTTCAAATAAAAACTGATTTAAGTTTTATGAATATAGAAATAAATCCTTTGATTCAAACGGGTATTTGTTTATTATATTTTTTCATCTTAACTTATTTGAACAATGGTCAAACTCTAGGGAAAATGGCGATGGGAATAAGGGTTATTTCATTAAAAGATGAAAAATTGTCCTTTTTTGATTGTTTAGTAAGGGAAATTTTTGCAAGATATATACAAAATTTCATAAAAATTTTGTACCTAATTATAGGTGTTAGTCCAAATAAGCAATCTTTAGCAGATATGTTAGTTGACACAGTAGTTGTAAAAGATGATGTTATAGATTATCTTTTTGAAAATTAATAAAGATTTTAAGATATATTTTGAATTTCAAGATATATCTTTTTTTTTGGAAAATTTTATATTAGCTTCTTTAAAATATTATTATATTTTCAAAAATTATAAGTATTTCATACTTTTTAAAATTCTTATCTTATGGTATGATTATATGGTAGCAAATTCGGAATAACCACTATATATAGTGGATTAAATATAAAAATAACGATATTTAGGGGTGAACATGGAAGTAAAAAAAAGAGATGGTAAAGTTGTTGACTTTGAAAGGGAGAAGATTAATCGTGCAATCTTTAAGTCTTTCAGGTCTGTGGATTCTCTTATTAGTGATGAAAATTTGGATAAAATTTCTCTTAATATAGAAAACACAATCAAGGAAAGATATCCCAAAGACCACATAGTTACTGTTGAGGAAATTCAAGATTTGGTTGAGCTTGAGCTTATTGAAAATAATTACTATAAGGAAGTTAAATCTTATATTCTTTATAGGGCAAAACACAATATGGACAGGAAAGTTATAACAGATTTTGAAAACTTCATTGATGATGAATATACTCTTTCTATCATTAAGGACATTAATGAAGAGTATGACAACCAAAGATATCCAATAGAATCTTTGTATTTAAAATTTGAATCTTTTACCAAGAAAAATATGACCAAGGAGGCCTTGTTAAACGCCCTTATCAAGGCTGCAAGTGAGCTTACAAGCAAAGAAGCTCCTGATTGGGAATTTATTTCTGCAAGATTTATGATTCATTTGATTAATTTAAAAATTAGCCTTAGTGAAGAAAAATATGGAATTGTTGATTTTAGGTCAAAGGTTCAATACCTAACTTCAGTTGGCCTTTATGGAAAATATATTTTAGAATCTTATACCAACAAAGACTTGGAAGAATTGGGAGCCTATTTAAAAGAAGAAAGAAACAAACTTTTTACTTATTCAGGTCTTGATTTAGTTGCAAAAAGATATTTGATTAAAACTTTCGAGGGTGAATATATAGAAAGCGTCCAAGAAATGTTTATGGGAATTTCTATGCACCTTGCAATTGGTGAGAAAGACCAAGTTTCTTTTGCCAAAAAATTATATGACATTTTATCCCAACTAAAGGCAACTATGGCAACTCCAACAATGACCAATGCGAGAAAGCCTTTTAACCAACTTTCCTCATGTTTTATAGATACAGTTCCAGATACCTTAAAAGGAATCTACCGTTCAATTACAAACTTTGCCCAAGTTTCAAAACACGGTGGCGGAATGGGACTTTATTTTGGAAAAGTTAGGGCTCAAGGTTCTGACATTAGAGGAATAAGAAATGTTGCTGGTGGAGTTATAAGATGGATAAAACTTGCCAATGATACAGCAGTTGCTGTTGACCAATTGGGAGTAAGACAAGGAGCAGTTGCTTGTTATTTAGACATTTGGCATAAAGATGTACCAGAATTCTTATCTCTTAGGACAAACAACGGAGATGATAGGATGAAGGCTCACGATATTTTCCCAGCAGTTTGCGTGCCAGATCTTTTCTGGAAAGAATGTAGGGATAATATTGGTGGAGATTGGTATATGTTTGATCCTCACGAAGTTTTTGTAAAATATGGAAAATCAATCGAAGATACCTACGGAGAAGAATTTGAAGAATTTTACCATAAATTAGTTAAAGATAAAGAAATTTCAAAAAGAGTTATAGCAATCAAGGATATTATTAGGTTGTTGATAAAATCATGGACAGAAACAGGAACACCTTTTGTCTTTAATAGGGATGCCGTAAATAAGACAAATCCAAACAAGCATGAGGGAATAATTTATTCCTCAAATCTTTGTACAGAAATTGCCCAAAATATGAGCCCATCAGAAACAGTTAGCGAAGAAATTAAAACAGTTGATGGAGAAACTATTATTGTTAATACAACAAAACCTGGAGACTTTGTAGAATGTAATCTAGCAAGCCTCACACTTGGAAATATTGACGTAAATGATAAAAAAGAGCTTGAAGAAGTTGTTTCAACAGTTGTAAGGGCCCTTGATAATGTAATAGAGTTAAATTATTATCCAACACCTTATGCCAAGGTAACCAACAAAAAATACAGGGCAATAGGACTTGGAACAAGTGGCTACCACCATATGCTCGTAAAAAATGACATAAAATGGTCAGAAGAAGAGGCACATCTTGATTTTGTAGACAAGGTTTATGAAGATATAAACTATTTTGCAATAAAAGCATCAAATGAGCTTGCCAAAGAAAAAGGATCATATTTATGCTTCAAAGGAAGTGATTGGGATAATGGAGATTATTTCAAAATAAGAGGATATGAAAGCGAAAGATGGGAAAAATTGAAAAAAGAAGTTCACGAAAATGGACTTAGAAATGGATATTTATTGGCAGTAGCTCCAACAGGCTCAACCTCAATAATTTCAGGAACATCTGCAGGAGTTGACCCAATAATGAACAAGTATTTCCTAGAAGAAAAAAAAGGAGCAATAGTACCAAGAGTTGCCCCAGGACTAAACACAAAAACATTTTGGCTTTACGAAAATGCCTATACAATCGATCAAAATATTTCTATGAGAGCATGTGGAGTAAGACAAAGACACATCGACCAAGCCCAATCAGTAAATATTTATATAACAACAGAATACACAATGAGACAAATTTTAAATATCTACCTAACAGCATGGGAAGCAGGAGTAAAATCCCTCTATTACGTAAGAGGAAAATCTCTTGAAGTAGAAGATTGTGATTCATGTGCGTCATAAATTTAAAATTAATTACTTCGGATTTGGGGGAAGAAAGGGGGAGTTTCGATTCTCCCCCTGTTTTCCTCCCCCAAGCCCCTACTTTATTAACCCCCTGCAACCGACCGCTGCGCGGGCTGATTTTGTAAGAAGCTTCGCTTCTTTCAACTTAGTATTAAGATTTTATAGAAAAAATTGGGTAAATAAGAATTAAGACTTATTTTAATAAAGGAGTAAAGATGGAAAAAAAATATAATGAAGAAGTTTCTAAAAGAGGAATTTTTAATGAAGATGGGGATATTGAGCTTTCCAAAAGAAGAATTATCAATGGAAATACAACCAATCTTAATGATTTTAATAATGTAAAATATACATGGACAAGCGATTGGTATCGCCAAGCTATGAATAACTTTTGGATTCCTGAAGAAATTAATTTAAACCAGGATATAAAAGATTATAGAAATTTATCCAAGGCTGAAAAAAAGGCTTATGATAGGATCTTGTCATTTTTGACCTATCTCGATTCAATTCAAACTGCAAATTTACCAAATCTTCAAACCTATATAACAGCAAATGAAGTCAACCTTTGCCTTGCTATTCAAACCTACCAAGAGGCAATTCACTCCCAATCCTATTCTTATATATTAGATACAATTTGTTCTCCTGATGAAAGAACTAGAATATTGTATCTTTGGAAAGAAGATGAGCATCTTTTAAAAAGAAATAAATTTATTGGAGAGCAATACAATGAATTTATCAAAGATGATAGCGAATTTAATATAATGAGGGTTTTGATTGCCAATTATATACTTGAAGGAATTTATTTCTATTCAGGATTTTCATTTTTCTATAATCTTGGAAGAAATGGGAAAATGCCAGGAACTGTCCAAGAAATTAGATATATAAATAGAGACGAAAACACTCATTTGTGGCTATTTAGGTCAATGATTAATGATTTGAAAGCAGAAAGACCGGACCTATTTACAGACGAATTAAAAGAGTTTTATCGCTCATTACTAAAAGAGGGAGTAGAACAAGAAATTGCCTGGGGGAAATATGCCATTGGAGATGAAATCCAAGGATTAAATTCACAAATGATTGAAGATTATATAAAATATCTGGGAAATTTAAGGGCAAAGGGCCTAGGACTTGGAACAATCTATGAAGGATATGAAGAAGAACCTCAATCAATGAAATGGGTAAGCGAATATTCTGATCCAAACCAAGTAAAAACTGACTTTTTTGAAGGAAAAGTTTCCGCTTATTCAAAATCTTCAGTTATTGAAGATGATTTATAAAATAAAATTTAAAAGCTATAAAAAAATAAATTTTTCTATTTAAAACTGACTCAAAAGTTAGGAAAAAAACTAACTTTTGAGTCAGTTTTTTTATTTGAAATTTCTATGAATTTTATCTTGAAAGCATAGAAAAATACGGATTTGTATAAAAAAATACACTCTGAGAAAAAGTGATAAGAAATATTGTTTTTTTTAAAACTATTTTGTATAATTGAATGGATAGTGATTATCACTATTGAAAGTAAAACTTTTTCACAAAAAGTTTTAGGGAAAAAAAGAAATTTTTTAGAAAGGAGTAGATGTGAAAAAATAAATAATTGATATAGGATAAAATATAGCTGAAAACGAATAAAATCAATTGCTAAAGATTTATATATAATAATTTGGATTTGTATTTATTCGGAAAAAACCTTTGATAAGATAAAAATATTTATGCAAAAGACTAATAATAACAAGATCCATTTAGTTATTTTTAGAAATTTGCCATAAAACTAGAAAAGTTATAGTTATTTTTACCAATATCAAATCTTAAAACCGAATTTTTTAGAAGAATTTTTGAAAAACAAAATTTGAAAAATCTCTAAAAATTCATCGCTTTTAAAATAGGCTAATGAACTTATTTTAAAGAAAAAGAGTTTATACTCGAAAATTATATTTAAGATTTTTTTATCTAAAAATCAAAAGGAGTAGGTACCTTATAACCTAAATATATTTTTTATAAAGAGGAAAGATGAAAAATACATTTTTGAAAAAAGTATTGGCAATTTTTATTGTAGGTGCAGCATCTGTAGCTATTATAAAATCGTCAATGTCTGTATTAGAAAAAAATAATAAGCTCAATGAGGGCAAAAAGGACAAAGATATTCATGAAACTATCCGTGTTTCGAAAGATCTGAAAGACGGAGAATATGAAGCAAGTTCAGAAGGTTACGGTGGCTTGTTGACTGTTAGAATAACCATTGAAAATGGAAAATTAACAGACATTAAAGTAATATCCCAAAATGAAACAGAGGAATATTTCAAGAAAGCCCTAGCAGTAATAGATGAAATTTTAAGAAAAGGAAGCGTAGATGTAGATTCAGTTTCAGGAGCTACAATATCATCAAATGCCATAAAAGATGCTGTAGCAAAAGCTCTACAAAAAGCTGGATCTAAGGAAAAAATAAAAGAAAAAACCAAAAAGAAAGACACCAAAAAAGTAGAAGGCTTAAAAGATGGTGAATATCTTGGTAGTGCAAATGGATATGGTGGAGCATTGACTGTAAAAGTAACCATAAAAAATGGAAAAATAAGTGCAATAAACGTTGTTTCTCAAAATGAAACTCCAGCATACTTTAGAAGAGCCTATGCAGTTATAAATCAAATTTTAAGTACAGGAAGCGTGAATGTAGATTCAGTTTCGGGAGCTACCATATCATCAAATGCATTAAAAATGGCAGTAGCTAACGCAATCCAAAAGGCTGGTTCAAAACAACAAGCCAAGGTGCAAGCTGTAAACAATTCATCAAATGCTAATAATAGAAGAGGAAATGTTGCAGGAAGCGTTACAATAGGAAACAAAGACCTTAAAGACGGAGTATATACGGGTTCAGGTCAAGGATACAATGGCCCTATAAGCGTAAGAGTTACCATAGCAAATGGAGTAATAAAAAATATAGAAATCCTATCTTATAGTGATGATAATCCATACTTTAGTCGAGCAAGAGGTGTTATATCAAGAATCCTAGGCAAACCAGGAAAAAGTGTTGATACAGTATCTGGTGCAACATACTCAAGTAGGGGAATAATTGATGCAGTAAACAATGCAATAGCAAAAGCAGGCTCAAAAAATCAAAAGGTAAAACAAACAAAAACAAAAAAACCTAGCCCTTCAAAAAATAATAAAGCGGGCAAAAATAAAAAAACAGGAAATTCTATTGGAATAGGTAAAAACAATAAAAAGCTAAAAGATGGAATTTACGAAGGAACATCAGAAGGCTTTAACGGACCAATAAAAGTTAGAGTAACCATATCAAAAGGCTCAATAACAAAGGTAGAAATCCTATCTCACAAAGAAGATAGCTCATACTTTGCCAAAGCAAAAGGCGTAATATCAAAAATATTAGGAAAACCAGGAAAGAATGT
>NZ_HE978617.1:560344-563472 GCF_000307225.1 Anaerococcus vaginalis | reverse complement strand
TGAAAAAACTAATCCTTCAAAACCTGATAAAAAACCAGATGAAAATCCTGACAAAAAACCGGATGATAAACCAGGTAAAAAACCTGAAGAAAATATAGATGAAGCACTCAAAAAATATTACAACAATGAACCACTCAAAGATGGAGAATATACAGGTTGGGGCGTTGGTTATATTAATACTAAAAAGACAAAAACATATATAACAGTCAAAAACGGAGAAATCTCAAATATCAAGGTGGGATTAAATTCAGAATATGGCGATGATATGGGACCATTTAGACCAATAGCAGAAAAAGTACTTTCCTTCCTAAAGGGTAAAGAAGGTAGATTAAATATTGCAAAAATGGGACTTTATAGAGAATATTTTGAAACAATTAGAAATAGCCAAAATCCTAAAGAAAAAGTAGCTGAATTATTTGGAAGATCTTATTTAGATCATTTAGGAGGATTTAGAGGAGATAATTCAGAATCAGACTTACGTATACTTTCAAGAACTGTAAAAGCTTATATGTCAAACCGTTACGGTTCAAAAGAATTATTTGATAGCATTTCAGGAGCAACTGTAAGTGCAAGCGGAATTTCAGCAGCAACAAGAGAAGCTGCAGAAAAATCATCAAATGATTACAAAACAAACACTGATGTAAAAGAAATTTCAATAATAAAGCCTAAAAACAAAATATAGAAGTAAATAAGGGCGACGGAGTTGATTTTTCTGAGCTTAAATTAAAAGTTACAAAAAAAGATGGAAGCTCAAAAGAAATAGAATGGAAAGATTTCCAAGCTAACGGAATCAGTATAAAAGATGAAGATGGAAAAACAATTGAAAATGGAAACGACCTAAAGAAATATGGCGATGCTAGAATTATTAAGGCAAAAGTGGTTCACGAAAAATCATTATCTTATGATGACTTTAGAATATTAGTTGGTAACTATAGTAAAGATTATATAATTGGTTTGGAATATAGTGCTGACGGTAAAAAATGGTACAAGATAGATAAGGTAGATATGGATTATGCAGATAGCCGTAATATAGCAAGCCACCAAACAATTGATGCTCCAAAATCATTTGAATTTGAAAAAGTTAAAATCCGTCTAGTATCAAAGAAGGGTAATCGCTATGAATATACAACAGATAAATTGCCTGTAAATAGAGAACTCCAATACAAATTACTAGAGGGAGATAATCCAAACTTACCAAAGACCATATATGCAAAATTCGAATTATCTGGAGAAGAGTCAGATAAACATTTGGTAGAAGAAAAAGAAAATGAACAAAAAGAAAAAGAAAAACCACAAGCAAAAGAAGAAATAGAAGTAGACCAAAAAGTAATCGACACAAGTCTAATGGAATCAAGTGGACAAAAATGGCTAGAAGGTCAAGCAATAAGACCGGCAACAGTAACAAGCTTAGATCCAGAAGCAAAAATAGTTGGTGAAATAGAAGGACTACCAAAAGGATTGACATTTGATGGCAAGACCATATCAGGAACAATAGAACCAATCGACAAAGGCTGGCCAGAAGATGGAAGTGGTTTCAAGACAATCAAACTAAAATTCAAAGCAGAAAAAGGCGACAAGATTTTAGTAAGAACAATTGAATATTGGGTTTACAGAGATAAAGACAGAGATGGCATATCCGACGATGACGATAAAGATCACGGCGAGAAATTTACACCACAAAGAGCTAATGGAAAACCAATAATAGTCAATGGTAAAGCCCCAAGCCTAGAAGAATACAAAGCAAAATTCTCAAATATACCAAAAGACGGTTCAGTAGAAGTAAGCTTTAAAAAAGAACCAGACTATAGCAAAGTAAGCGAAGATCCACAAAGAGTAGTCCTACAATTTAAAGCGAAAAATGCAAAAGAAGTAGGAGAAGCTTATGTAATGGTAGTAGTGAAAAAAGCTGCTAAAAATGAAAAACCACAAGCAAAAGAAGAAATAGAAGTAGACCAAAAAGTAATCGACACAAGTCTAATGGAATCAAGTGGACAAAAATGGATAGAAGGTCAAGCAATAAGACCAGCAACAGTAACAAGTCGTTTAGATGGTGCAAATATATTGCCAGAAATAGAAGGCTTGCCAAAAGGTATAACATTTGACGGAAAAACCATATCAGGCACTCCAGAAAGAAGTGACGAAGGATGGCCAGAAGATGGAAGTGGCTTCAAAACAATCAAACTAAAATTCAAGGCAGAAAAAGGCGATAAAATTTTAGTAAGAACAATCGAATATTGGTTGTACAGAGATAAAGACAGAGATGGCATATCCGACGATGAAGATATAGACCAAGGTGAAAAATTCACAGCTACATTCTCAAATAGACAACCAATAATAGTAGAAGGCAAAGCACCAAGCCTAGAAGATTACAAAGCAAAATTCTCAAATATACCAAAAGACGGTTCAGTAGAAGTAAGCATTAAAAAAGAACCAGATTACAGCAAAGTAAATGAAAGACCACAAAGAGTTTACCTACAATTCAAATCAAAATATTCAAAAGAAGTAGGGGAAACTTATTTACTGGTAGTAGTAAGAAAAGCTGTTAAAAAAGAAATAGAAGTAGACCAAAAAGTAATCGACACAAGTCTAATGGAATCAAATGGGCAACAATGGTTAGAAGGTAGAGAAATAAAACCAGCCACAGTAACAAGCTTAGATCCAGAAGCAAAAATAGTTGGTGAAATAGAAGGACTACCAAAAGGTCTAACATTTGACGGAAAAACCATAAGTGGAACACCAGAAATAAGTAACGAAGAATGGCCAGAAAATGGTGTCAAAACAATCAAACTAAGATTCAAGGCAGAAAAAGGCGATAAGATTTTAGTAAGAACAATCGAATATTGGTTGTATAGAGATAAAGATAGAGATGGATTAGCAGATGCTGATGAAGATGATAAAGGTGAAAAATTTACACCACAAAGAGCTAATGGACAAGCAATAATAGTTAATGGCAAAGCACCAAGCATAGAAGAATATAAAGCAAAATTCTCAAATATACCAAAAGACGGCTCAGTAGAAGTAAGCTTCAAAAAAGAACCAGATTATAGCAAAGTAAGCGAAAGACCACAAAGAGTAGTCCTACAATTTAAAGCGAAAAATGCAAAAGAAGTAGGAGAAGCTTATGTAAT
>NZ_HE978617.1:533346-560028 GCF_000307225.1 Anaerococcus vaginalis | reverse complement strand
ATACCAAAAGACGGCTCAGTAGAAGTAAGCTTCTAAAAAGAACCAGATTAAAGCAAAGTAAGCGAAAGACCACAAAGAGTAGTCCTACAATTTAAAGCGAAAAATGCAAAAGAAGTAGGAGAAGCTTATGTAATGGTAGTAGTTAAAAAAGCTGTTAATAAAGAAAACAAAGAAGTTAGATCTTTGAATCAAAAATCTCAAAAGAAAAAGGAAGAAATCAAGGCAAATTCTGTTAAGAAATTGCAAGAAAAATCTTCTACAAACTCTTCTGTAGAAAATAAGAAAGATGCTAATAAGAATGAATCAAATAAAAACTCTAGCAATAAAGACAATAAAGAGTCAGAAAAATCTGAAAAAAAACCTGATTTGAAAAACATTCAAAGCACGCAAAATTCTCAGTTGTCTCCTTTAAAAAATAAAGAAGAGCCAATTGCAGCTGATAAGGCAAAAGATTCTACTAAAAAAGAAGAATAGGCTTTTATATATAGAAAGGAGAAAAATATGAATTTAATTACTGGAATCCTGTTTACTATAATTTTTTATAGTCTAACAGCTAATTTGATTAAGAAATATCCTGTCGTATTTTATGTAGGTATATATGTTTGGACAGGACTTGTAGTTTATTATTATAATATGGGTTTTGATAGAAATTTCCCAGCTTGGTTTAATGAATATTTTATGAAGATATTTTCAAGGGGGATTTTTGCCACAGCGACTTTTATGATAGTAATGTTTTTAGGAACTGTTACAAAGCACAATGATTTTTCAAAAAAATTGATGGCTATTCGTGGGGAAATATCTATAATAGCAAGTATATTGGTTTTCAGCCACAATATAATATTTGGTTTACACTATTTCCCAATCCTATTTACAAATCCTAGTTCTATGCCTACAAGACAATTAATTGCATCAATAATAACAATATTTTTATTGTTGATGCTAATTCCTCTTTTTGTAACTTCTTTTAAGACAGTACGTCGTAAAATGAAGGCTAAAAGTTGGAAAAATTTACAAAAAATGGCGTATCCATTTTTTATAGGCATATATATTCATGTTATGGTACTATATTCTGCTAATGTGAAGGATAATATGTTAGGGATAATTGTATATACTATCATATATGCATCTTATATAGTATTAAGATTGAGAAAAAGAAATATGAAACTTCAAAGGGCATCAGCCAAATAAAATAAAAAATTCCTCTTAATGAATTATTTTCATTTTGAGGAATTTTTTTATTTGAAATTAAATTTTACTTGGCGCTTAATGAAAATTCTATAACTTTTTCAAAGTTTCCATCACTTTCTTTGCCGGAATTTTCATTCATTTTTGAACGGCTTAGGGTAAAATTAAATTTTCTTCCGTCTTTTATTTCATCTAGGCTTAGGTCTGAGAAATCTTTGTTGTAGATAAAAGTTGTTGAATTTTCATCTGCAACTCTTTCATCTAAAGAAATTTTATTTCCTTTTTCGTCAACTCCTTTTAGTTCATAAACATAGGCGGGATCGAGATTTTTTATTGTTGCTGTAAGGGTCATTGGATTTATTTTCATTAATGAAATTGTGGCGTTTGTTCCTTTTATTTTTAAATTTTCAGCGAAAATTTTGTTGTCCTTGTTTATTGTATTCATTGGAGATTCTATTGAAATTATTTGGCTTTTATTTTTGTCTGCAAAATATAAATCTACCTTTGCCTTATCTTTTTTTGGAAAAGATTTGTCAAAACTTATCATAAGATTTTCTGCTGATGTTTTTTTATCTTCTAATAAGCCTTCTTCTCCTGATGAGCCCATAGCTTTATAAGTTTTTCCATCAACGACTACTTTATACAAATATGAATTATTTTTTGCATTTTCTTTTAAATTTTCTCCATTTCTTAGGGTATTTATAAATATTTTGTTATCTTCAAAGGCTATATTTCCGATTACAAATGAATCTTCTCCAACTGTAACGGGCTTATTAATTTCTGCTATATATTTGTAGGAATCAGGACTTGCACCAAAGGCCTCCATCATAGTTACTTTTATGTCTGTTGTAAATTTTGAAACTTCGGCTTTTACAACTGGAATATTAAGTCCAGCTACTAGGATTAATGCAGCTGCTATTGGTAAAATTTTTTTGATTTTTGTTTTTTTGTAGGATTTTGCAGTTTTTATTAATTTTTCTTTTTCAAAATCGTCTAGTTCGATTTTTTCAATTTCAAAGTCCATATCATTTATTTTGTCATAGATATTTTTCATAATTTGCTCCTTAAAGTTTTTTTGGCACGGCTTATTTTGTTATAGAGTCTGTCTTTTGGAATTTTTGTGATTTTTTCCAAATCATCATAGGAATAGCCTTCTATAAATAGTTTTTTAAAAATCTCCCTGTCTTTTTTTGGTAATATTTCAAGAATTTTTTCGCTTTCATCAAAATTTTCTAAATTTTCATCATCAACAAAAGCGGAAACATCATCAAGGTCAAGGCAGTCGTGTTTTACTTCTTTTCTTATAGCGTCAATCGCTTTATATTTGGCAACTCCTGCACACCAATTTTTAAAAGATGATCTATTAGGATCATAAGAATTTATATTATCCCAAATTCCAAGGAGAGCATCATTTAAAATTTCATCTAAAATATTTCTCCTATTTCCTATAGTTTTTACAATAACTCCCTTTAATACAGGTCCATAAAGGTTAATGAATTTAATCAAATATTTTTCATCTTTATTTTTAATTCCATTTATTAAATTTTTATCATCCATTATTTCCTCCTTTGCCTATATATTCGTATAAGCTTGAGCAAATCTATCCTTACTTTAAATTATATCTTTAATATTCTATAAAAAAAACCACCTCGGTTTTTTCGAGATGGTTTAGTATTCTTCTTATTGTAGGGAATTATTAAAATATTTTGCAAATTCCAAAAATTTTATTATTTGAATTCTAATGAATTAATTATATTTTCATTTAAAAGTCGGGTTTTATTTGTATCTTTTAGGGGACCTGCAAGGATGATATTTACAAAATAATCCTTGGTTTCAAAGGATATTTTTTCTCCTTCTAGCGAAAATTGCTCGGTATAAATTCTTACTTTTGATTTTAAAAACAATTTTTCTTTTACCATTTCTTCTTTTACTCCTCCCATTGGACTTATAAAGGCCGGAGGAATTTGGGTTCCTTGGGTTTGGGCAAAAGAATTTTTCAAATCAATCGCCTTATCCTTTTTTACTTTTGAAATCAAAATTTGATTTATTGTTTTTCCTGAAACTTGATTTTCATAAACTGTCAAAGCCTTGCTTTCTTGGGTATTTCTCATATCTTGAGGGACATTAAAAGAAAAATCCCCCATATCAACTTTTTCTGTTGCATAAAGATTTATATATTTATCAAAAGACTTAAAATATTTTGAAACTATACTAGAATCTTCACTTTCAGGATATGTAGTAGACAATAAATCTGCCATAATATATGGAGAGGCTTGAGATTTTTCCTTATCTTCTACAATTTGAAATTCAATAATATTTGTAGGAGTTGCCATAAATATATTTGTATAAGAAAATTTGCTATCCTCAATAATTGAATAAGAAGTTTTTTTATAATCACTTTCAAGAATTATAGGTTTTTGAACAACATTTGCATCCTTAATGTTAGAATTATAAGTTTCATTTTCAGATATTTTATAAAGCTCGTCTTTTATTTCATCCTCAGATTTTTCTCCATCTTCAAATAATTTCTTAAAATTAATAGAAATATCATAAAAATCAGATTTTGGAAAATCAACCACATACTGTTCATTTTTTGAAAAAACCTTACACCTATTTGGAATTCTAATATTAAAAGCAGACAAAGATAGGTTTTTGTCATAGTCCAAATTTTTAAGCTCATCAACTGTATAAGGCTCATTAGAATCACTAGAAATATCAGAAGGATAATCGCCAAGCATCCTATCAATACACAAGGAATCATCCCTTTTGAAGCCTTCCATATTATCATGCTTGTACTCTAATCTTTTCTTTTTTTCTTTTCACTAGATAAAGTTTCGCTAGATATTTTTTCTTTTATATTGCTTTCGCTAGATTTATTCATATTTTCCTTATTTCCTGTACAAGAAGAAAGAAGAATTACAAATAAAAAAATCAAAATTTTTTTCATAAAAACTCCAAAATTTATTTTTTCTAATTGATTATATCACATATAAGCAAAAATAAAATAAATAAAAGATTTTTATAAGAAATATAAAAACAAAAGTCTTTAAAAATATTCTTCTTCTTGGTATGATAAAAATATAGGAAATTGTTTATTTCCTATTAACTTTTAGGAGAGTATTCAAAGGAGAAAAAATGAATAGAGACTTAGGTATTAACTTATGTAGAGTAACCGAAGCGGCAGCTCTTGCCAGCGGAAAATATTTAGGCAAGGGAAAGAAAAACGATTCTGACAATATTGCAGTAGACCAAATGAGAGCTATGTTTAATTATTTGGGAATAAATGGAAGAGTTGTAATTGGAGAAGGAGAAATTGACGAAGCTCCTATGCTTTATATAGGAGAAGAAATTGGAGATGTTAGTCAAGATGATGTAGTAGATATAGCAGTAGATCCAATTGATGGAACAGCATCACTTGCAAACGGAACCATTAATTCAATTTCAGTAATAGCAGTTGCCCCAGAAGGATGTTTGCTTAATGCTCCAGATGTTTATATGAATAAAATTGCCACAGGAAGTAAGGCAAAAGGAGCAATAGATATAAACAAATCTACAAAAGAAAATATAGAAAATGTAGCAAAGGCCTTAAACAAAAAAGTTTCAGATATTACAGTTTCAGTTTTGCACAGACCAAGACACGATAAATTAGTTGAAGAAATAAGAGATACAGGAGCAAGAATTTCCATGGTTGAAGATGGAGATGTTTTGACAGCAATCGCAACAGAATTATCAGGTGGGAAAATTGATCTTATAATGGGCATAGGAGGAGCTCCAGAAGGAGTAATAGCAGCCGCAGCCCTAAAATGTTTGGGAGGAGACTTTCAAGGAGTATTTGCACCATCAGATTCAAAACAAGTAAAAAGATGCATAAAAATGGGAGTAGATTTTGACAAAGTTTACACAATAGATGACTTAGTAAAAGGCGAAGATGTACTATTTGCCGCAACAGGAATCACAGATGGAACATTTTTAAAAGGAGTTTCCTATATGAAAAATAATATGGCAAAAACCCAATCACTTTTGCTAAGATTACCATCAGGCACAATAAGATATATAGATTCAGTCCATAAACTTGATCAAAAACTAGACCAAAAATAAGGATAAAAAAGAAATAAATATAAATATTACAAGGATGGCACCTAAAATAAAATGAGATTTTTTAGGGATTATGTAGGTCTTATTTAAAAAAAATAAACTCATAGTCCCTAAAAAAAATACAAAAGATTCTTGATAAAACAAAATCTTTTATTAGGAGGTGGTTAAAAGCCATAGCAAAATATGTAAAAATAAATAAGGATAAATAGACAAATTGCCCCTTATTTTTTCTTGCATTAATAATTTTATCTTTTCTTGTATTTCTTGTATAAATAACTTTATTTTTTTGATGAATAATTTTTTTATTTAGAGCGTACATAAAAAAGTCCTTTCAGATAATGATAATTATTATCGATTCTATTATATAAAATTAAAATTTTTTGTCAACAGGATATATATAAAAAATCAAAATTAAGGAAATAAAGAAAAAATAAGAATAAAAAAACAAGAATGAAGAATGAAAAATAAAAATCAAAAAATAAATAAAAAATTAGAAGAAAAATCTGTAAAAAACTCAAAAAAATTTTTTGGAAAAATGAAAAAATATGGAAAATAATTGAAAAAGAAAAAGATCTATTAAAAAAATTTTAAAAGTTAGATTTTTCTATAATTATTAATTAAATAGGGTAATATATACTTATATGGTCAATATGCTATAATAAAAGCACATATAGTAGGAGGTGAAAGATGGCAAGCGATGTAATTAATCAAGTAAAAGAGGCGGAAATCACTGCCGATAAACTTGTAGACGATGCCAAAAAAAACGCCAAGGAAATAATTGAATCATCAAAAATCGACGCTAGTAATTCTTATAAGGAAAAAATTGAAAAGGCAAAAAAAGATGCCCAAGCTTTAATCGAAAAAGCAAAAGAAGAAGCAAACGAAGAAAAGATTCCACTTATTGACAAGGCGAAAGAAGAAAGTAAGGAAATTTTGAACCAAGATGAGGGGAAAATTGATGGACTTTTAAATCTTTTAACAGAAAGGATTGTAAATAATGGCAATAGTTAAAATGGATAAGTTTAATCTTTTCTCTTTTGAAAATAATAGAAAAAGCCTTCTAAATATTTTACAAAAGTTTAACTATGTTCATTTTAACGATCTTTTGGTCGATGAAAAGGAAGAATACTTAAAAAAGGTAAAAACCAAGAAAGTCTTACAAGAATTGACGAAAAAAGGTCAAAACTTGAATACGCAATCAATTCTATAGAAAAATATCTGGACAAGGATGAACTATCTTACATAGAAAAAAAGGATATGAGTCTTGATATGCTCTATAAAGAAGGCGAAAATTTCAGGTTTGACGAAATCTATCCTAATCTTAAAGAATATATAGACACAAGGGATAAAAGTCAAGATAAAATCAAAAGCTTAAAGGCACTAAATGAAGAACTTGACAGTTTTAAGACTTTAGACTTAGATATAAAATCAATAGAATCCTCTCACAGATTCTTCGTAGAAATAGGCTCTATAGCTGATCAGTTTTACAAAGACTTTGATCAAGACTTGGTAAAAAAAGATTTTAAAACAGCAATGGTAATAAATCTTAGCAAAAAAGATGGCTTAAATTATGTAATAGCCATATCAAACCTTGATGAGGCAAAAGATTTTAGGGAATTTCTAAGAGATCATGGTTTTTCAAAAGCAAACATCAAGACCAAGAAGAAAGTTAGTGAAAAAATAGCTTTAAACCTAGAAGAGATTGAAAATTTAGAAAAAATTCTAAAAAATAGTGAAGAAAAAATCAAAGAAATGAAAAGATTTCTTCCAGATTTTTACCTTTACCAAACTTATTTAGAAAATTTAAGAAAAAAGAAGCAAGTAGTGAATTTTTCCTTAAAACGAAAAGAGTAGACTTAGTTGAAGGTTATATTCCTCACAAGCTAAATAAAAAATTCAAAAAAGACTTGAAAGAAGTTTTGGGAGAAGATTTTGTACTTGATATAAAAGATGCAGACAAGGACGATCCAGATGTTCCAGTAATCCTTGATAACAAAAAAATTATAGAACCTTATGAATCCGTAGTCGAAACCTACGCCTTACCAAAATATAATGAAGTTGATCCGACCCTTTTGGTTTCAATCTTCTATACTATTTTTACAGGCTTTATGATAGGAGATTTGGGTTATGGTTTAATTTTATTTATTGGAACCTTATTACTTAGAAAATACAAAGATTTACCAGAAAAAACAGACAAGATGGTAAGACTTTTTACAAGGGTAGGAATTTCAGGATCAATATTTGGAATTATATTCGGCTCATTTTTTGGGGGAATAGTTCCTATACCGGGTTTAATTGACACACAAAAAGATTTTGATACCCTAATGATCATATCATTAATAATAGGTGGAATTTCATTATTCACAGCCCTAGGCATAAAAGCCTATATGCTAATTCGTGATGGAGATCCACTAGGAGCAATATTTGATGTATTATTCTGGTATATGGCTGTAGGTGGAGCTATAGCTTGGTTTTTATTAGAAGATCCAACAAAAATTATCGCAAAAGTTATTATGATAATAGGAATGGTAGGAATTGTTCTTACTGGAGGTCGTGAAAGCAAAACTGCTGTTGGAAAGGTAGCAGGTGGTTTATATTCTTTATATGGTATAAGCTCATGGATTGGAGATTTTGTATCATTTTTAAGACTAATGGCGCTTGTTCTTTCAGGAGGATTTGTAGCTTATTCAGTAAACTTAATTGTAGGTATGTTATGGCCTGCAGGAATATTTGGAAAAATAGGAGCTGTTATAGTTTTTGTAATTTTCCAATTATTTAACCTATTCTTATCAACCCTATCAGCATATGTTCACTCATTAAGACTTGTTTATGTAGAAATGTTTAACAAGTTTTATGAAGGTGGTGGAAAGAAATTTAGACAAATGATAGAAGATAGCAAATTTATAAATATAATCACAGGAGGATACAATGATTGATTTTTTAGTTGAAAATGGTGGAAACATAATGGGAGCAGTAGCTGTTGCCCTAGCAGTATTCTTATCAGGAATGGGATCTGCAAAAGGAACAGGAATGACAGGAGAAGCAGCTGCAGGATTAACTGTAGAAGAACCTCAAAAATTTGGTAAAGCACTTGTATTACAACTTTTGCCAGGTACACAAGGACTTTACGGCTTTGTAATAGGATTTATGATTTTAGGAAAATTAACAGGAGATCTTAACTTCCAACAAGGATCATATTATATCTTTGCAGCACTTCCAGTAGGAATAGTAGGATATTTTTCAGCAGTAGCTCAAGCAAAAGTAGCAGTATCAGGTATGAACATACTAGCAAAAAACGAAGATAATTTCGTACAAGGTATAGTTTATGCAGTAATGGTTGAGTTATATGCAATCTTAGGATTCGTAATTTCCCTACTATTAATCAACAAACTTTAAGGTTTTATTATGAACAATCTTGATTTATTATTAGATGGAATAAAAGAAGATGGGCAAAAAGAAGCCGAACACATCCTATCTAATGGTCAAAAAAGAAAAGAAGAAATAATAAAAGAATCAGAAGAAAAAGCCCAAAGAGAAATCTCAAAAATTATAGAAAAAGCCCAAAAAGAAGCAGTAAGAATAAAAGAAAATTCAAAAGTTACAGCAAATAGACAGGCAAGAGATATAAAAATTAGAGCAAAAAACCAAGTTGTAGAAGAAGTTTTAGAAAAATTAATAAAAAAATTAGGAAAACTAGGACCAAACGCCTACAAAGAATTTGTCCTTAACAGACTTAAAAATTCAGGAATAGAAAAAGGTGAAATTCTTTTACAAAAAGATATGAAGATTCATTTCAAAGAAGAAGATTTTGATGGATTAAAAATATCAGACGAAAGCGTAGAAGGTGGCTTTGCGGTAAAAGAAGGAAAAATCCTCTATGACAACACCTACAAATCTTTGGTAAATTTTGAGAAAGATTCTTTAGAAAAAATCATAGTTGATGAAATATTTAAGTGAGGTGATTTAGATGGATAGAGAAAAATTTATCCGCCCATCAATTACTACAAGAGTATACGAAAAAAATCTCCTTACTTCAGAAAATTTAAAAAGGCTAATAGATACAGATGATCTAAAGGAGGCTCTAACATCATTAAACGATACAAAATATGGACAATATTTACAAAAATTAGATAGGCCAGAAGACTACGAAAAAGTCCTATCAAAAATGCTTTTAAATTCATACAAGGATATGATAAAAATAAGCCCTGATAAAAATTTAGTAAAATATTTAGAAGAAAAATACAATTTCCATAATTTGAAAGTTTTAGTAAAAGAGCTTATACAGGATGAAGACTACAAGTCTATATATATTGACATAGGAAAAATTGACCTTGTAAATATAAAAAGAAATCTAAAAGAAGATATAAAAACAAAGGATGAATATTTAGCTTATGCAAAAAAAGCCTTAGATATTTATAAGGAAAACAAAGATCCTCAAGACATAGACTTATCTTTGGATAAAGATTTTTATGAAAAACTCCTAGAAGATGCAAAAAAACTAGATTATGAAAGTTTAATAAAATTCACCAAAGAAAGAATAGACCTTACAAACTTAAAAGCACTTTTGAGAATAAAAGGTCAAGGTCAAAGTATCGATTTATTAGAAAAAGCCCTAATAGATGGAGGCAATATTGAAAAAAATCTCTTTAGAGATTCACTAAATGCTGAAAAATCATCATATCCAAACCTATTTTTCAAAGAAAAAATTTACTCACAAGTAAAAGAAGCTTTAGAAGAAAGTGATTTGAATAAGACCATGCAAAAAATCGAAAAAATCATCGATAACCACTTGATGAACTTTGCAAAAGAAAGCAAAAAAGTAAGCTATGGTCCAGAAGTTATTATGGGATATCTTATAAGTCGTGAAATGGAAGTAAAAAACTTGAGAATTATCCTAACAGCCAAACTAAATTCACTTTCTCGTGAATTTATGGAAGAAAGGTTGCGTGATTTATATGTATAGAGTAGCCGTAATAGGAGATAAAGATTCAGTCCTAATGTTTAAGGCATTGGGAGTTGACGTTTATACAGCAGTAGATGGAGATATGGCAAAAAAACTCGTAAATAAACTTGCCCAAGAAGAAGTAGGGATAATATTTATTACAGAGGATTTTGCAGCAAAAATCCAAGATACTATAGACAAATACAGAGAAAAAATGACTCCAGCAATTATACTTATACCATCCAACAAAGAAGATCTTGGACTTGGAATGGCAGATATAAATAAGAGTGTAGAAAAAGCTGTTGGAGCTAACATTTTGAACTAAAAGGAGACCAAATTTGAATAAAGGTAAAATCACAAGAGTATCAGGTCCACTTGTAGAAGCAAAAGGATTATCTGATGCTAATATCTATGATGTGGTCGAAGTTTCAAAAGATAAGCTCATCGGAGAAATAATAGAGATGAGAGGGGATGTTGCAAATATTCAAGTTTACGAAGAAACAACTGGAATTGGACCTGGAGATGAAGTAGTTTCAACAGGAAGCCCACTATCAGTTGAACTTGGACCAGGACTACTTGAAAGAATGTACGATGGAATCCAAAGACCACTTGAAAAACTTGAACTAATGGCAGGAGAATTTCTAAAAAGAGGAGTTACAGCCCCACCACTAGATAGAGAAAAAATATGGGAATTTAAAGCTGAAAAAGAAATAGGCGATGAAGTAATTCCAGGAGATATCCTAGGTACAGTTGATGAAACAAGCGTAATTAACCACAAAATAATGGTACCAAATGGAATATCTGGAAAAATTAAAGAAATAAAAGATGGAGAATTTACAGTAGAAGATACAGTTGCTGTAATCGAAACAAAAGATGGCGATAAAAAATTAAATATGATTCAAAAATGGCCAGTAAGATCTCCAAGACCATATAATAGAAAACTTGATCCAGACACACCACTTATAACAGGACAAAGAGTTATTGATACATTTTTCCCAGTAGCAAAGGGTGGAGCTGCATCAATACCAGGACCATTTGGTTCAGGAAAAACAGTTATCCAACACCAAATTGCAAAATTTGCAGATGCTGACGTTGTAATTTATGTAGGTTGTGGAGAACGTGGAAACGAAATGACTGACGTACTTGATGAATTTCCAGAACTAATCGATCCAAAAACTGGCGAATCAATAATGAAAAGAACCGTACTTATAGCAAATACTTCAAATATGCCAGTTGCAGCCAGAGAAGCAAGTGTTTATACAGGAATAACTTTGGCAGAATATTACAGAGATATGGGATATTCAGTTGCCCTAATGGCAGATTCTACATCAAGATGGGCAGAGGCCCTTCGTGAGATGAGTGGACGTTTGGAAGAAATGCCAGGAGATGAAGGTTTCCCAGCTTATCTTGCAAGCCGTATAGCAGATTTCTACGAAAGAAGTGGAAAAGTTATAGTAAATGGACAAGTAGAAAAAGAAGGATCACTTTCAGTAATAGGAGCAGTTTCTCCTCCAGGTGGAGACTTATCAGAACCTGTAACCCAAGCAACCCTTCGTATAGTAAAAGTATTCTGGGGACTTGATTATGATTTGTCTTATCAAAGACACTTCCCAGCTATAAATTGGTTAAACTCATATTCTCTCTACCAAGACAAGATGGATTCATATATAGACAAGACTATAGATGAAAAATTCTCAAAAAATAGGATGAGAGCAATGAGCCTACTTCAACAAGAATCATCTTTACAAGAAATTGTAAGATTAATCGGTCGTGATGGACTAAGTGATGACGATAAATTAAAACTTGATGTAACAAAATCATTAAGAGAAGATTTCTTGCAACAAAATGCCTTCCACGAAACAGATGCTTTTTGCCCAATGGAAAAACAAAGTTTAATGCTTGATACAATTTTATACTTTTATGATAAAAGCCTTGAGGCACTAGCTGAAGGAGCAAATCTTGATAGGCTTGAAGAGCTTGAAGTAAAAGAAAAAATTACAAGATTAAAATTGATAAAAGATGAAAACTTGGAAGAATTTAATCAAGTTAAAGAACAAATAGATAAAGAATGTAAAGAAGCAGCAGCAAAGGGGGATGAATAATGCTAAAAGAATATAAAAGCGTATCAGAAGTAGTTGGACCCCTAATGCTTGTCGAAGATGTTAGCGGAGTTGATTATGAAGAGCTAGTTGATATAGAACTTCAAACAGGAGAAAGAAGAAGAGGAAGGGTAATAGAAATTGACGAAAACAATGCTGTTGTCCAACTTTTTGAAGGATCTTCTGGAATCAATTTAAAATCAACATCAGTAAGATTTTTGGGTAGACCACTAGAACTTGGCGTAAGCGAAGATATGATAGGAAGAACTTTTGACGGACTAGGAAGACCAATTGACGATGGTCCATCAATTATTCCTGAAGAAAAAAGAGATGTAAACGGAGTTGCAATCAATCCTGTAAGCCGTGATTATCCATCAGAATTTATTCAAACAGGAGTATCAACAATCGACGGATTAAATACCCTTGTTCGTGGACAAAAACTTCCAATATTTTCAGGCTCAGGACTTCCACACAATAAATTTGCAGCCCAAATTGCAAGGCAAGCTAGAGTATTAAATGATAGTGAAGACTTTGCCGTTGTTTTTGCCGCAATAGGAATAACATTTGAAGAAGCTCAATTTTTTAGACAAGATTTTGAAAAAACAGGAGCTTTGGATAGGTCAGTAATGTTTATAAACCTTGCAGATGACCCTGCAATCGAGCGTTTATCAACACCAAAAATGGCTCTTACAGCAGCAGAATATTTGGCATTTGAAAAAGATATGCAAGTTTTGGTTATAATGACAGATATGACAAACTATGCAGAAGCTCTTCGTGAGGTTTCAGCAGCAAGAAAAGAAGTTCCAGGCCGTCGTGGATATCCAGGATATCTTTATACAGACCTTGCAACCCTTTATGAAAGAGCTGGAAAATTAAAAGGAAAACCAGGTACAATTACCCAAATTCCAATTTTAACCATGCCAGAAAATGATATAACCCATCCAATCCCAGATTTGACAGGCTATATCACAGAAGGACAAATTATTTTATCAAATGAATTATATAACCAAGGGGTTCAACCACCAGTTTCAATTCTTCCATCCCTATCAAGGCTTAAAGATAAGGGAATTGGAGAAGGAAAAACTAGAGAAGACCATGCAGATACCATGAACCAAATTTATGCAGCTTATGCATCTGGAGTTGACGCAAGAGAGCTTCAAAAAATCCTTGGAGATTCTGCCCTATCAAAGGCTGATCTAGCCTTTGCAGAATTTGCAAAACAATTTGAAGAAAAATATATAAATCAAGGATTCTATACAAATAGGTCCATAGAAGATACCCTAAATCTTGGTTGGCAATTATTAAAAATAATACCAAAATCTGAACTAAAGAGAATCGATGACGAATTAATCGATAAATATTTGGATAAAGACGAAAACAAAAAGGAGTCTTAGGCTATGGCAAGGCTTAATGTAACTCCAACCAGGATGAATTTAAACACCCTAAAGAAAAGACTTGCAACATCCAAAAGAGGATATAAACTTTTAAAAGATAAGCAAGATGAACTTATGAGGCAATTTCTTGAAAAAATCAGAGAAAATAAAAGACTTCGTGAAGAAGTTGAAGCTGATTTGAAAGAATCCTCAAAAGGATTTTTGATGGCATCATCTTTTATGAGCCCAGAATTTTTGGAAGAAGCAGTAAGTTTTCCAACTCAAAAAATTGGAGTAGATATAAGGGTTAAAAATGTCATGAGCGTAAGGATTCCTCAAATGGAATTTAAAATTGATAAGGGAGGAAATGAAAATGCCTCAATTTATCCTTATGGACTTGCTCAAACGTCTGCAGATTTAGACCTTGCAATTAGAGGTCTAACTAAGGTTATGGATAAACTTTTGACCTTGGCAGAGCTTGAAAAATCAACACAACTTATGGCAGATGAAATAGAAGGAACAAGAAGAAGGGTAAACGCCCTAGAATATAGGACGATTCCAGATTTGGAAGAAACAATAAAATATATTAGAGCTAAGCTAGAAGAAAATGAAAGAGCAACAATTTCAAGGCTAATGAAAGTTAAGGATATTATATCTGAAGCCTAAATCTTGAAAAGAAAAATTTTCATAGTTTAGTAATAAAGATAAAAGGGACGTGTTAAGCGTCCTTTTAATACATAAATTTTAAAGGAGAAATAAATGGATACGGAAGGACCCTACGCGAATTTGATAATTTTTTTAATAGTTTTTGGGCTTATTATATTAAATGCCCTAATTAATATGATATTTTCATCCCTAACTTGCCTAAATCACCAAAAATTAAGAGATATGGCAGAAAATGGCGATAGAAAAGCTAAGGAAGTTTTAATTTTATCCCAAGACCAACAAAGACTTATGCAAAGCCAAAATTTCCAAGATGCAGTTTTATCAATTATTACAATTGCTTTTCTTTTATTAAATATAAAAGATTCCTTGGAAAAATTTTTAAATAGAGAATCAAATTTTATGCAAATGCTTATAATGATTCTTATGGTAATTGTATTTGTTGTAATAAAAAGAATTTTTGCAAATATGATTCCTCAAAGAATTGGTATTAGAAATCCATATACTATTTCAAAAAAAACCACAGGATTTGCAAAGTTTATTCTTTTTTTTACAAAACCCTTTGTAAGTTTTGTAAATAGAGTTACCAACCTTATTATGAATATCTTTGGCATAGAAAGTAAGGCTATTGAAAAAGAAGTTACATCAGAACAAATCAAATCTATAGTTCAAGTTGGAGAAGACCAAGGAGTCTTAAGACCCCTAGAGTCAAAAATGATTCGCTCTATTATGAATTTGATGATGTGTGGGCAGAAGAAATAATGACCGCAAGGCCTGAAGTATTTATGATAGATATAAAGGATAGGGAAAGAAAATATTTGGATGAATTTATTAAATTAAAACATTCAAGAATACCGGTTTATGATGAAGAAGTCGATAATATTTTGGGAATAGTCTATACAAAAGATTATCTTTTAGAAGCAATTGATGTTGGAATTGCAAGTGTTGATATTAGAAAATTAATAAAGCCAGCATTTTTTGTACCAGAAAAAATTGAAACCGATAAATTATTTTCTCAAATGCAAAAAGATCACATCCATATGGCAATTTTAATAGACGAATATGGTGGATTTTCGGGAATAGTTACAATGGAGGACTTGGTAGAAGAAATAGTTGGAGATATGGATGACACTTTCGACAAGGACCTTCCAGATATAAGAACATCAACCAAGGGATCATATATAGTAAAGGGATCAACTTCAATAAAGGACTTAAATGAAATTTTGGGACTTGATATAGACGAAGAAAATGACCAATATGACACAGTAGCAGGCTTTATGATTGATAAACTCGGTTTTATACCAGACGAAGCCTGCGAACAAGCAGTAGTCTATAAGGACTATGAATTTAAAATCCTATATATAGAAGAAACTAGAATTAAAGTTGTTAGGATTAAAAAAATAAATAAGACTGAAGCAAATTCGGAAATAAAAGAAAACACTACTAATTAATACATAGTAGTGTTTTTTTGTGGGAAGTATATATGCTGAAATTTTTAAGATATCTCTTATTTTACAAATCAAAATTACTCAATCTTGCTATTTATATGTGTTTTACTTATAATGATAGTAGAAATAGACGGAAAAATTGAAATTAAAATTATTTATATAAATTTAAAAATGTATGATGGATATGAGGTGGAATAATGAGTACTAGTTTGGTAATTCTTGCGGCTGGGATTGGGTCAAGATATGGGGCGGGTGTTAAGCAACTTGCTAAAATGGATGAATTTGGTCATACTATTATGGACTATTCAATTTTTGATGCAAAAGAGGCTGGTTTTGATAAGGTTGTTTTTATAATTAGGGAAGAAATTGAAAAAGATTTTAAGGAAATTTTGGGAAAAAGAATTGAAAAGATTATTGATGTTGAGTATGCTTTTCAAAAAAATGAACTTCCTGAAGGATTTATAGTTCCAAAAAATAGGAAAAAACCTTGGGGAACTGTTCCTGCAATTCTTTGTGCAAAAGATTTTATAACTGAGCCTTTTTTAATAATAAATGCTGATGATTATTATGGCAAAGAAGTTTTTGATCTTATGTATAAGTATTTGAATGATGAGAAAAAGGAAAATGATGGAAAAATTCATATTGCCATGGCAGGATATAAATTAAAAAACACGCTTTCTGATAATGGAGCTGTAAATAGGGGAATTTGTCTTGAAAATGATAAAAATGAATTGGTGAGTATAAAGGAAACTCATGGAATTGAAAATAAAAATGGAAAAATTTTATCTAAAGAAAACCGACCAGAGGATTTTTTGAATTTGGAATCTTTGGTATCTATGAATGTTTGGGCATCTTTTCCAGAATTTATTGATATAAGTGAGAAATATTTTAGGAATTATTTGGAAAAAAATAGGGATGATTTGATAAATGCTGAATATATTTTGGCGGATATGGTTGAACAGTTGCTTGAGGATGAGATGGCAAAGGTTAAGGTGATTCCGACAGATGATGAGTGGATAGGGATAACTTATAAGGAGGATTTGCTACCTGCTCAAGAGGAATTTAAAAAAATGTTTAAAAAGGGAAAATATTCACCTAATTTGTGGGAAGAAAAGTAGGATTTAGTTTTAAATTATAAAAAATTTCCTATATTCAAATTTGAATTGTAAATATCGGTAGTTAAATTTATAAAATGTAATAATAAAATATAGAAAAAGATTAAAAAAATATAGAATTATATCCAGATAATAATTACCTATCTCGAGTAAAGCTGAGAGATCTCAAGATTATAGTATGAAAAAAGCAAAGAAAATCTAAGAGGTCTCTCCACTGCGGTCGGGATAGTTTTTCTTTGTTTTGGTATTTTATTAAGACTTAGTTTTACAAAGTTTTATAATTTATTAGCAATTTATTATTAGTACCCTATTAATTTTTTTAAAATATGAAATCAAAATAAAGGATGAGTTTAAAATAAACGCAGAATTAAATTAATATAACAATTACCCATCTTGAGCTAAGTCGAGAGATTTCAATTTTTAGTTTGCTTATTTTTAGAGTAAATAAAGGAGAATCCTCCACTGCACTCGGGGTGGTTTTTCTTTATTATTTTTTTAAAATGTCTTATAATATTATTGAAAAGAAGAAGATAAGTAGAGAAAATAGGTGGTTTATGGTAATTAATAGGTATATATTTTTTTATTTTTTGTTTGCTATTTTGGGTTGGGTTTGGGAAAGTATTTACTGTACTGCTCAAAATCAAAAATGGCAAAATAGGGGATTTTTGTATGGACCTCTTTGTCCGATTTATGGATTTGGTTCGCTTTTTGCTCTTTTTACCTATGATTTAATAAATAAGGGCAATATTGAAAATCTTTCGGTTTTAGAGATTTTTATTGTAGGATTTTTGCTTTCTATGGTCTTGGAATATCCTACTTCTTATGTTCTTGAAAAATTATTTCATGCAAGATGGTGGGATTATTCAAATTTGCCTTTGAATTTGAATGGAAGGACTTCTGTTCCTACTTCGATTGGTTTTGGGCTTGGTTCAATTTTTATAATGAAAATTTTGATTCCAAGGGCAGAAAGTTTTTATCTTTTTTTGCCAAATATTATTGCCATAATTTTGCCTTTCGTTTTGGTTGGGCTTCATTCGTCGGATCTTACTTTAACTGTTGTAAACTTGACAAATTTCCAAAAGGAACTTGATGAAATTGAAGAAAATTTCCAAGAAAAAATGACCCAAAGGGTGGATAATTTTTATAGGAAAAAGAAAATGTTTAATCCAAAGACTTTAAGAAGTGTTGTTTCCTTTAGGATGAGCGAAAAGAGAAATCAAATTGCTGAAAAAATAATAAGAGGAATTGAAAGAATTGAAGATGAAAGAAAATAATATTTTAAATGAAAAATCCTGCTTGCGCAGGATTTTAATTTTAGCTAGTTCAACTATTTATACTTAAAATAAGGATAAGCTTTCTTAACTAGGATGCTTGTGCCTTAATTTGGCATAAGTATCCCCAAGTTTTTATTTATTTTATGAAAATTCTTTAGAATTTTTGTAAAATTTTAAGAATTTATGAGAAACTAAAGTTTATAAATTTCATAAATTAAGCTAGTCTATATGGTTTATTTATCTATTTTATTTCCTGTTTCTAGCCTATCTTATTTTTCTTCTTGATTTGGCTTTGTTTGGTCTTTTTTATTTTCTGTATCGTCTACTTTAGTATTTTCTATTTTATTCGTTTCCTTATTTTCGATTTTTTCTGTTTTTTCTATTTTTTTATCTTCTGAATTATCTGAATTTTTTGAATCTTCTTTGATATTTTCTTCATTTTTTTCTTCTTTTTTATCTTGGACTAAAGGCAACTGTTTCTTATAGGATAGTTTTCCATCTTTCATTTCAAAATCTCTTAGGTAGAAATTTAGGGTCTCATCTTTTATAAATACTTGAACGAGTGAATCGCCTATGTTTAGGATATTGTAAGATTCTACCTTGTAGTGGTTTTTTAAGAATTCTTTTACATCTTCAATATTTACTTCAGGTTTGTATTCAAGTTGTGCTTTTGGATTTTCTATCTTGTATTTTATAGTTTTTACTACATCTTTGGCTGTATATTTTCCAAATTTATTATCTTTTTCCATTTGAATTATTTGTTTTATAGTTTTGGCATGATAGTGGTTTTGGTGGAACCAATAGAATATATTTTCTCTTACTCCATTTGATCCATAAACTGCATCTTCTTTAGATAGATTTCCATAATTTGTAAATTTGGAAAGATCTCCTTCAAGATATGGGATTACTCCTTTTATTAGCTCAGCCCTTACATCTTGGTAGTTAAAAATTTCATCATCCGATACGGCTATATTATCACTTTCTGATTTTTCCACTATATATTCAGCATTAGGATAAATATTTTTTGGATTTTCTTTTACAACGCCTACTTCTTCATTTCCTCTATATAGGTGCCAGTGGTCTTTGTGGTCTATAATTTTTGTAATTCCACTTGGCCATTTTTCATGATTTTCTTTATCTTGGTCAGGTTTTACATCTACTATTTTATTCTCATCAGGTTTAATTTCAGGCTTAGCTTGAGGTTTTTTATTCTCATCGGGTTTAATTTCAGGCCTAACTTGAGGCTTTTTATTCTTATTATCTTCAATTTTAGAATTATTATTCTCAGCTACTTGCTTATGGCTCTTATTTCCATATTCACCAAAATATGCATTAGGGAATAAATTTATTGGATTTGTATAAGTTATAGCTTCTCTGTTGTTTGAATCGTAAATATGATAGTGGTCTTGGTGGACGAGAATTTTTACAATATCAAACCTATTTATTTTTCCTTGTCCCAAAATTGGTATTAATTTTAAGTTTTTAATAGCATTTATTCTTTGATCTTCGGAATTTTCTTTTTTATAAAGTGGTTTTGTTGTTTGACTATTTCCTATTTTTTTATTGTTTTCAAAAACTTGATGATTTTTCTTATTTGTTTTTACAATATTATTAGAAATATTATTATTAGAAATATTCTTATTATTCGCTATATTTTGTGATTTTGTCCCATGACTTCCTCTATATGTTCCAATCCTTATATTTGGATAGGCAGAGCTTGGATTTGTGTATGAAATAAATTCATTTCCACTAGCTGTATAGATGTGCCAGTGGTCTCCATGTCTTAGAATTTTTACAACCCTATCTCCTGAAAGTTTTTGGGAAGAATTTTTATTTAGGGCTGATGATGAATTTGTAGAATTTGAACCATGGCTTCCTGTGTATATTCCAACTTTTATATTTGGAAAAAGCCCTGAGGGATTCTCATATGTTAAATATTCACCCCCGTCTTTTGTATAAACATGCCAGTGGTCTCCGTGTTTTTTTATAGCAATTACATTTTTATCTTTTAATTTGTTTTTATCAACTACATCAACAAGGTCAACTCCTCCATCTTTCCCAAAAGAATTAGGATCTTTGTAGGAGATATGCTCCTTACCATCTTTCGTAAAAATATGCCAGTGATCTCCATGTTTAAAAAATTTTACTATATCTTCCTTTTTAATTTCAGAATCTAATAAAACTTCTGTAGTTTTATCTTCTTTAATTTTTTGTTCACTTTTTACACTTAGCTTTTTTTCTTTTTTATCTTGAATATTTTCCTTATTTTTGCTAAAACATGATGTTAAAACAAAAGAAGTAGCCAAAACTAGGGCAAGTATTTTTTTATTTTTATTTTTCATATAAGCTCCTATTTTTTTATTAAAAGTACCAAAATCAAACTCAAAACTGCAATCAAAACTATGACTGAACCAGGTCTTAGGTTAAAAATATAAGATAAGAACAAGCCCAAAAATACAAATATTAATGAAAATATAATTGAAAGTATGAGTGATTTTTTATAAGATTTACAAATTTCTATAGCCATTATTGAAGGTATGACTAGAAGTGACGAAACGATCAAAGATCCAATAGTTTTTGCAGAAATTGCAACAGCGATTGCCGTCAAAAAACTAATGGTAAAATTTAAAAACTTGACCCTAAGTCCCAAAATTTGAGCGGATGTTGGGTCAAAAAGTAAAAGGTAAAAATCATTGTAATAAGTAAAATAAATTACTAAAAAACAAAGACTCAAAGCAATTAATAAATAAAATTCTTGGTCGGATATGGTAACAATCGAACCAAAAAGATATGAACAAATTGCGTTTGCACTTGCTGATAAGTCAGCCATAATTCCTGCAATTCCAATAGAGGCTGCAAGAATAATTACTGTAGAAACTTCCTGATAATTTTTTAATTTATTTCTAATAACTTCAATGGAAAAGGCTGCGAAAACACAAAAAATCATGGCAGAAAGAATTGGACTGATTCCAAAACAAAGCCCAATACTAAGTCCTGCCAATGACGAATGGGAAAGAGTATCTCCAATCATAGAAAGCCTTTTAATTAAAACCAATTGACCGATACAAGGAAGAATTATAGCAATCAAAGCCCCAGCGATAAAAGCTCTTTGCATAAAATCATATTCAAAAATATTAAACATAAAAATCTCCCAAACTCTCTCTTAACCTCGCCCTATCAATTTTTCTAACCCTCTTATTAGATAAATGAAAAATCTCGTCAGAAAAAATAGAAGCAAGCTTGTAATCATGACTTATCATCAAAATAGTCTTTCCTTCTTTACTTAAATTTTTCAAATGTTCATAAAAATCCTTAGAAAATTTCATATCAATTGCGGCAGTAGGCTCATCCAAAATTAAAATTTTAGCATCCTTTATAAAGGCTAAAATCAAAGAAAGTCTTTGAATTTGCCCGCCTGATAAGTCTGATAGGGCATGGTTTTTTTGCTTAACCAAATCGAAATCTTTCAACAACTTATCAATATCATAAGATTTTTTCAAAAATTTTAGGTGATTTTCTATAACTTCTTTCACATTTGTAGGAAAAAGTTTAAAAGAAGCTACAGAAGCTTGAGAAATATAAGCCAAATCTTGGTAGTGATTAGATTTTTCGATAGGATCAGAAAAAATCTTTATACTTCCCGAATCTTTTTTTAATTGATTTAAAATCAAACGAATAAGAGTTGTTTTTCCGGCTCCATTCTCACCAATAATTAAGGCGAATTTCCCCTTTTCAATCTTCATAGACAGATCTTCTAAAATATTTTCATTTTCATAAGAAAAATATAAATTTTCAATCTCTAAAGCATAATTACTCATCAAAAGACTCTTTCAAGGACTTTAAATTTTCTTCCATAAGTTTCAAATAACCCATTTGTGCTTCTTCTTTGGTCAAATTTTCCATAGTGTATAAGGTAGAAGTTTTTGTATTTGTAGATTTAGCCAAAGTTTCAGCTACTTTTGGAGTAGCCTTTCCTTCAAAAAATATGGTAGAAATATCATGTTTTTTTACAAAATCAGCAATTGTTTTTAATTGCTTAGCAGAAGGCTCATCTTCAGGGGAAATTCCTGTAACAGCGACTTGTTTTAAATTATAATCATTAGCTAGATAATTAAAAGCTGCGTGGGAGACTACAAAATATCTCTTGTTTTCATCAACATCTTTAAGCTCATTTGCAAACTTTTCATCCATTTTCTTAAACATATCAAGGTTTTTATCAAGATTTTTCTTATAAAAATCCTTATTGTCAGGATCAATTTCTGAAACTTTCTCATAAATTTCCTCTAGCTCAACCATAGCATTTTTAATAGAAAGCCAAGTGTGGGGATTGACCTTATCCTTAGAAACTTTTCCATCCTTAGCAGATGAAAGAAGGGTTAAATTTTTTGAAAGATCGACAAATTTATCCTTATCATCAGAAGAATTTTTCAAATCATCGATAAAAGTTTCCATACCTGCTCCATTGTAAATAACCAAATCAGCCTTGATTATATTTTTTATATCTTCAGTTTTTAACTCAAAAGAATGAGGCTCTTGGCTTTTGTCTATAATTGATTTCACTTCAAATTTATCACCGACAATTCTTTTGGTAAGCTCTTCTACAGGAAAAAAGCTAGTGTAGATTAATTTTTTTTCAGAAGAATTTTCCTTTTTTGAAATATTTTTAGAATTATTAGAACAAGATGTCAAAAATAATCCCAAAATTAGAAAAATTCCTAGAAATATGTTTCTTTTTTCTTTCATAAAATCTCCTTTTTGCGAATGAATTGCAATATTATCTCAATAATTTTACTATAAAAATTTTTTACTTGCAAGTGATTTGCAAGAATTTTAAAAAATTAAAATTGTGAGATTCATTTTTTTAACGGTATTAGAATCATATATTTTGGTTATGGATTATATGATAGGAAAGGGTTGATAATTTTTATAAAAGAAAGAAATCTTTCAATCCTAAGGCTCTAAGAAGGGTAGTTTCCTTCAGGAAGAGTGAAAAGAGAAAGCAAATTGCTGAAAAAATAATAAGGGGAATAGAAAAGATTGAAGATGAAAGAAAGGAAGATTTTTAATTATTCATAATTTATTAAGGCTCTTGCAAGTAAGTGCAAGAGCCTTTTGTAATCTTTATTATTAGGTTTTTGATTTTTTAACTTATAAAGTTTTAAGAATGTAGAAATTATAAATAAATTTCTTAAATTTTCGCTTGTATTTTTATAATTTACCAAATATGAAAAATCATAAATATTTTAAAGATTCTTATATTTTTCCATAGATCTCAAGAAAATCATTTAGGACAGAAAAGGCGGTTTCTCTTTTTCCAGCACCTGCTCCTTGAAAGATTAAGTTTTTGGCGTTTGATGTTTTAATTTGAAAAATATTTTCGTTATCTTTTATAAGACTAAAATTTGAATTTTCATCCACTAATTCAGGCTTAACCTTGTAAGCTCCCTTGCAATTTGCATAGGCTATTAGCTTGTATTTTTTCCGTTTTTCTTGGCTTTTTCTATGTCTTTTTTTCTTATATTTCTAATGCCTTCAAGGGAAATATCCTCTTCTTTTATCTCTTTTTCAAAAAGAATGGTTGAAACTATTCTCAATTTTCTCATAGAATCCAAACCGTCTATATCATCTGTCGGATCACTTTCTGCAAAGCCCAGCTCTTGGGCCTTTTTTAAGGCTGAATTAAAATCATCTCCTTCTTCCATTTTTGATAAAATAAAATTGCAAGAACCGTTAAAAATTCCCTTTATTTCTTCGACATCATTTAGGGTTTTTATCTTATAAAGATTTTCAATTATGGGAATTGCACCTCCAACGGCTGAATCAAATTTTAATTTTTTCTTGCTAGTTTTTGAAATTTCTACTAAATCTTCAAAATATTTAGAAATTAGGGCCTTGTTTGATGAAATCAAATTTTTATTTTCAAGGATTTTTTTGATATCTCCAATAATTTCATCAACTTTTCCAGTAGCTTCTATTATCAAATCAATATTTTCATCATCAACAAGCTCACTAATATCATGGGCTAAAAGATTTTCAATATTTTTGTGATTTTTTTTATTTTTGACCAAAATTTTCGAGATTTTAAACTCATCTCCAATTGCCTTTTCAATTTTTGCTCTTTGTTCTTCAAAAATTTCATAAACTCCAGAATTTACAACTCCAAAACCTATAAGTCCTATATTTATCATCCTAACTCCTAATCCTTTATTGTCGTACCAGAATCATCTGGCTTATTTGTATTTAAAATTTTTATGGTAATATTCTTATCTTTGACAGGTCCTATTGCATCTTTTTGATAAACTTCTGCACCAGCTTGGATTATTTTTTCGAGGTCATCATAGGCTAAATTTTCGATTTTTTTAGCGTTTTTGTCCTTGTTTGGATCGGCTGTCATTATGCCGGAAACATCAGTCCAATTTTCATAAACCGAAGAATCTAGGGCAGAGGCTAAAATTGAGCCGGTAAAATCAGAACCGCCCCTTTCAAAAACCCTTATTTCGCCATTAAAAGAGCCATAAAAACCAGGAACAACAACCTTGTCGCCCTCCTTTATCCTTTCTTGGATTTTTTTATAAGTTTTTTCAAGATTTACCCCATTTTTGTCAAAAATAATTATATCCTTAGCATCAACAAAATCATAATCAAGAAAAGCAGCAAGAATTTTTGCATTCAAAAATTCGCCTCTTGATAAATTGTAGTCTTTCTTTAAAGAAGACCTCAAACTTTCAATTGCCTTATCAATTTCTTTTTTAAACTGATTTTAAGGTCCAACTGATCAATTATTTCATAAAATCTTTCCCTGATTTTTTCCAAAATCCTATCTCTAAGATTTTCATTTTCCAAAATTTTTCTTCTAAGCTCATCAATTTTTTCATTGGAATCAGTCAAAGAAATCAAAAGATCAGTAACCTTGATGTCGTAAGGATTTCTTTTTCCTGGAGCAGAAACCACAATTACATCCCTGTCAGATTTTTTCTCAATAATATCTTTAACCCTCTTAAATTGACCAGCATCAGAAAGAGAAGAACCACCAAATTTTGATACGGACTTGCTTTCAATATTTTCGATCCTAAAAGGAGTATTTTGATAAACTGCATAATTTATCCAATTAGAATAAAAAAGACTTGCAGAAGATTTCCAAGACATATTTATCCTGTCTGTGCCCTCAAAATAATAATTTGTAGGTTTTTTAGTGCTTTTATCCTTTTTCAAATCCCTTTTATATTCCCTATCAAGATTAAATTTACCATATTCAAAGTGTCCAAGGCAAAAAATAAATCTATTATCAGAACTTGCAGCCAAACAAAGACCAATATCATCCCTTTTTGCCAATATATCAAGATCATCAATGCCCTCCAAATCACTAGGGTCAATTCCCTTATACCTTGATTGAGGAACATTAAAAACATCATCAAAACCATCAAAAAGTCTGGAATCACTATCTTTCAAAAAAGGATAAATACCAGAAATTTTTTCATCATAAGAAAAAGAATCAATCCCATAAAAATAATTTAGGGCAGCAAGAGAAGCCCAGCAAATAAAAATAGTAGAAAAGACATTTTCTCTAGCATAATCAAAAATTTTCTTTAACTCCTCCCAATATTCAATATCAGAATAATCAATATTTTCAATGGGAGCACCAGTAATAATCATTCCATCATATTTTTCATTTTTTATATCATCATAAGACTTGTACAAATTTTCAAGCCTTTTAGGGTCAGAATGTTTGTTTGTATAAGTTTTTGTTCTAATAAAATCAACCTCAATTTGCAAAGAATTAGCAGAAATTAATTTCAAAAGATCAATTTCAGTTTCCTCTTTATTAGGCATCAAATTTACAATAGCAATCTTTAAAGGTCTTATATCTTGGCTTTGGGCCCTTGCCCTACCAATAGTAAAAATATTCTCCTCTTTTAAAACTTCTTCCCTAATCAAATTGTCCGATAAAATAACAGGCATAAACTTTTTCCTTTCCATAAAACTTTACAAAAAAAAGAGCCTTCACCAAAGGACGAAGACTCGTGTTACCACCTTAATTTTCCATTAATTCACAATAATGGACTCTGTAGGTATCAAACAATACCATCTGCTATAAGGGGCATACCCCTGACTCATTAAATATCACAAGCCAACAAAAAAAGGCCATCTTCACTCAAAATAAATCTGCTTTTTTCACCACAACAAAGCTCTCTAAAATCATTAAAATAAGCTACTCTTCTTTTTGTAAGTTTTAAATATTCTCAAAATAACTGTGAAACAATAATAACACAAGAAAATAAATTAGTCAATTTATTTGCAAAAAAATGAATAAAAATTGTTAAAATAAAAAAATATCTTTCTTTTAACAAAAAAATAAATTGAAAAAAATCATTCAAATTGGTATCCTAAAAGGAGAAAAAAGGAGAAATTATGATTTATAAAGCAGATTATGTAGTATTAGAAGATAAAATAGAAAAAGATCTATTTATAGAAGTAGAAAATGGAAAAA
>NZ_HE978617.1:527817-532824 GCF_000307225.1 Anaerococcus vaginalis | reverse complement strand
TAAAATCAATTTCAAAAAACGAAGCAGAAAAATTTGAATATTTAGAAGGAATTTTGGCACCAGGACTTGTAGACACCCACATTCATGGCTACAAAAACGAAGATATAATGAATGCAAAAAAGGGAGCCTTGGATATAATCTCCCAAGGACTTTTAGAATGTGGAGTAACATCATTTTTGCCAACAACTCTAACAGATTCAACCGAAAGACTAAATGAAGCAGTAAAAGTTGTAGGAGAAGAATACAAGGATGTAAAGGGAGCAAAAGTAAGGGGCATATTTTTAGAAGGCCCATTTTTTACAGAAAAATATAAGGGAGCTCAAAACGAAAAATATATGTCAGATCCAGACATAGAAAAATTAAAAAAATGGAAAGAATTATCAAAGGGACTTGTAAATAAAATTGCCATAGCCCCAGAAAGAGCTGGAGTAGAAGAATTTATAAAAAAAGCAAATGCCATGGGAGTTTACGTTGCCCTTGGCCATTCCGATGCATCATACGACCAAGCCATAAAAGCCGTAGAAGATGGAGCAAATATTTTTGTTCATACCTTTAACGCAATGAGTGGACTACACCACAGAAATCCAGGAATGGTAGGAGCTGCTATGAATTCAGATGCAATTTCAGAATTAATATGCGATGGCCACCACGTAAACCCAGCAGCAGCAGAAATTTTAATAAATAAAAAAGGCTACGACAAAATCGCCCTAATCACAGATTGCATGATGGCAGGAGGAATGCCAGATGGCTCATATAAATTAGGAGAATTTCCGGTAAAAGTAGAAAAAGGAACAGCAAGATTAGAATCAGGAAACCTTGCAGGCTCAATTTTAAAATTAAAAGAGGCAGTACAAAACGTAGTAGATTGGGATATAGTAGATATCTACGAAGCAGTCCAAATGGCATCCCTAATACCAGCAAAATCCGTAGGAATAGATGACGTTTGTGGAAAAATAAAAGTAGGATATGATGCAGATTTTATACTCTTAGACTACGAATTAAATCTACAAAAAACATTTTTAAATGGAGAAGAAAAATATAGGGCTTAAAATTTTGGGAAAATGAATTATAGGTCCTATAATATTAAAATAAAAAATAAACAAGCAATTAAAAAAGATAATGTTAATATAAAGATTAACATTATCTTTTTTTTACAAAATTATAAATTTTTAGTACTATTTCTCAAAACAAGTTCAACATCAATTGTAATAGATTGTCCCTTTTTATCTTCACAATCCATAAGCTTAATTAAAGCATCAACAGAATTTTTTGCAATTTCATCAATATTTTGCCTTATTGTTGATAAAGAAGGATACATATACTTATCATTAATATTATCATCAAAACCAATAACTTGAATATCATCAGGAACTTTAATATTATTTTCATTTAAACTTAACAAAACATCCATAGCAATATTATCATTTATAGCAAAAATAGAATCGACATTTCCCTTTAAAATTTTTTCCAAATCCACATCTATCGAAAAAGGAGTTGATTTTAATTTTGAATATTTGCTGATTTTTAAATTTTCATCTTTTAAAGCTGTCTCAAATCCAGAAATCCTATTTTTAGAATAAGTTGCCTTATCATTATAATAAACAATACAAGGATTTTTTGACCCCCTTTTTATTAGCTCTTTTGTTGCCATATATCCACCCTTATAATGATTAGAAGATATAAAAATGGTCTTTGATTTATCCATAGGTTCCCTATCTATGCATACATAAGGAATTTCGTTACAAGGAAATTCAAAGTTTTCTGCACCAGAAATTACAATAAGCCCATCAATTTTTTTACTTTCAAGTAACTCGAGATAGGCCTTTTCTTTTTTTAGATTTCTGTCAGTATTACAAATTATAGTTGTGAAGTTTTTTTCAAACATAATCTGTTCAACTTTTTCAACTATAGAAAAGAAAAAATAATTACTTATATCAGGAACAATAACACCAATAGTATAAGACTTATTAGTTCTAAGAGATTTTGCCATATAATTAGTTTTATAACCGGTTTCTTCTATAATATCAAGCACTTTTTTTCTAGTCTCTTCAGAAAATCTTCCATTGTTATTTATTACTCTCGAAACAGTTGCGACCGAAACGTCAGCAAGTTTAGCTATATCTTTAATAGTTAATGTTTTCATAATTACCCTTACCTTCTTGACACTATTATAAACACAGTATATAATAAATGTGAAAAGAAAACAATTTTTTAAGGTTGAGTAAAGGATTACTCAAAAGAAAATAAAATTCCATTCTAAAAGTAAATTTAAAAAAATAACTGATAAAAAATAAAATTTTTAAAGAATTAACTAAAAACTTTTAAAAGATTAACTAATAAAAATAAAATCTTTAAAAAAATTAATAAAAAAAATTTTTATTTTGAGGAATTTGTTTTCATTTTGAGTAAAGCATTACTCAAAATAATAGAAAGGAGAAAATATTGAAAGAAAAATTATTACTACCCTCTATGATGTGTGCTGATTTTTCAAATCTGGAAAAAGAGGTTAATGATTTAAAAGAGGCAGGGGTCGATAGTTTTCACATTGACATTATGGATGGAAGTTTTGTTCCTAATTTTGGGATGGGCATACAAGATTTAGAAATTATAAAGAAATTATCAAATATTAGTGTGGATGTCCATCTTATGATAGATGATCCATATAAACATATAGATTTATTTACAAAATCTGGAGCAGATATAATTTATGTTCATCCTGAATCAGATAAGCAGTTGGGCAGAACCTTATCAAAAATAAAGGAAAATGGTGTAAAGCCTGCTGTTGTAATAAATCCTGCAACATCTATAGAATCTATAAAACCAATTCTTGACATTGTAGATTATGTTATGGTTATGACGGTAAATCCGGGTTTTGCTGGTCAAAAATATTTGGATTATGTTAATAAGAAGATAGATGAATTATTAGAAATAAAAAATTCTTATAACTTTGAAATAATAGTTGACGGAGCAATATCACCAGAAAAATAAAAATGTTAAGTGATAAGGGTGTAAAAGGATTTGTTTTAGGCACATCATCTTTATTTGGAAAAGGTAAAGCTTATAAGGAAATAATTAAAGAGTTAAGAGAATTATAAAAAGGAGGGAAAAATGAAAATAGCTATAGGATCAGATCATGTAGGAATTGAACTAAAACCAATAATTATTGATTATCTTAAAGAGTTAGGACACGAAGTAGAAGATTTTGGAGCTTATTCTTCTGAAAGAACTGACTATCCAATTTATGGAAAAAAAGTTGCTGAGGAAGTAGTTTGTGGAAATTTTGATTGTGGAATTTTGATTTGTGGAACAGGAGTAGGAATTTCAATTGCTGCAAATAAGGTAAAGGGAATAAGAGCTGTTGTTTGCAGTGAACCATATTCTGCTAAACTTTCAAAAGAACACAATAATACAAATATATTAGCCTTTGGCTCAAGAGTAGTTGGACCAGAGCTTGCAAAAATGATAGTAAAAGAATGGCTAGATGCTAAATTTGAAGGCGGAAGGCACGAGAATAGAGTTAAGATGATTAGTGAAATAGAAAAATAAATACAAGCGAGGAAAAAATGAGAGAATTAGCGCAGTTTATAATAGATAACGTTGGTGGTAAGGACAATATTTATTCTGTATCACATTGTGCAACAAGATTAAGATTCAAATTAAAAGACAATAGTATAGCAAACAAAGATAAATTAAATGCTAATGAAAAGGTTGTTTCAGTATTAGAAAGTGGTGGACAATTACAAGTTGTAATAGGATCAAATGTAGCAAGCGTTCACGCTGAAGTAGAAAAATTACTAAATGGTGGTAAAGCATCAAATGACAGTATAGAAAAAGAAGAAAAAACAAAATTCAACTTCTTTACCTTTGTATCAGGTATCTTTGCACCAATTTTACCAGCCTTTGCAGGAGCAGGTGTTTTAAGAGGACTAACCCTTTTAGCAATCCAATTTGGTTTATTAAGTCCTGATAGCGGAACAGCACAAATTCTTGAAGTAGCTGCTATGTCAGTATTTTATTTCTTGCCAATTATGTTAGCTTACACAACAGCAAGATATTTAAAAGTAAATCCAATCATAGCTATGGTTATAGGAGCAGCTTTGATAAATCCTAAAATCGCAGAAATGATGGGAGATATAGGTAACGGAGCTAGAAGTGAATTTTTCGGAATACCAGTAGTATTAATGGGATATCCTTCAACAGTACTTCCAATAGTTACATCTATTTTTGTTTATTCATATTTAGAAAGATTTTTGAAAAAAATTATACCAGAAGGAGGACAATTAGTATTTCTTCCTTTAATAAGCTTTATCCTTATGATACCTC
This sequence comes from Anaerococcus vaginalis, assembly GCF_000307225.1. Lineage (GTDB taxonomy): Bacteria > Bacillota > Clostridia > Tissierellales > Peptoniphilaceae > Anaerococcus > Anaerococcus vaginalis_B. The sequence continues at coordinate 528,501 of NZ_HE978617.1, read as the reverse complement.
TAACATTAATTACAATAGGACCAGCAACAGTATTTATAAGTAATGCAATAGCTGGATTTATCAATGGATTAATTGAAAAGAACGCTTTATTAGCAGGAGCTTTCGTAGGTGGAGGATGGAACGGATTAGTTTCAGTAGGACTACACTGGGCAGTAAACCCTATAATGATTCAAAATATAGCAGGACAAGGTTATGATTATATAGTTCCATTCACATTTGCAACAAACTTTGCAATGATGGGATCAGCTATAGGAGTATTTTTAAGATCAAAAAATAAGAAATTTAAAAGATATGCCCTAACAACAGCCCTAACAATAGCTTTCTCAGGAATAACAGAGCCAGCAATTTATGGTGTAGCAATTCCACTAAAAAAACCATTTATATCAGCCCTAATCGGTGGAGCTGTAGGAGGAGCTTATATAGGATTAAACCATGTAAAATCATTCGCTTTTACCTATGGTGGACTAACAACCCTACCATCATTTTCAGGAGGAGAATCAGGTAATATGATTCACGCCCTAATAGGACTAGGAATATGTGTTGTTGTATCAGCAGTTTTAACCTATATCCTAGGATTTGATGAAAGCGTAGAAAAAATATAAAAAAATCTTATTAATAGATTGAAAATATATAATAAATAAAAAAATTGTACGGTAAAAGTAATTATACTTTCTCCGACAATTT
>NZ_HE978617.1:446237-527537 GCF_000307225.1 Anaerococcus vaginalis | reverse complement strand
ATTTTTTGCTTTGATTTTATGAAAATAAAAATAGATAGAGTCCGTATAATTGTGTAAAAAGAAAAGGTCATTTGAAACCTAAACTAGCACAGTATTTTTAACTACAAAAACAACTAGGAGGAACAAATGACCCAATTACATTTTACACTAAACATAGAAGATATTCAAAATTTAATCAATGCTGAAGTTAAAAACGATATGGCAAAAATTATTCTAACCAAAGTATTTAACGAGATTATGGAAAAAGAAAGAGATGAATACTTAGAAAGCAAATCTTATCAAAGGAATCCTAACAAAAGTACTTATCGTAATGGCTACTACGAACGTGACTATACAACCAAAATTGGGACATTAAATTTAAGAGTTCCTAGAACAATAGATGGCAAATTCTCGACAGAAGTCTTTGAAAGATATCAAAGAAATGAGAAAGCTCTACTGACAACTATGCTAGAAATGTATGTCCAAGGATTATCAACGAGAAAAATATCCAAGATAATAGAAAATATGTGTGGTAAATCATATTCTAAATCCTTCGTATCATCCCTAACTAAAGAGCTGGATGAAGAAGTTAAACTATGGAGAAATAGCAACCTAAGTAATAATAAATATCCCTACATAATGTAGATGTATTATACATAAAAGTAAGGGAAAATAATAAAGTAGTATCAAAAGCTTGTCATATCGCAATAGGAATAAATGAAAAAGTAATTAGAATATTCCCTAATGAAGAATCTACTATTAGACCAATAGGTGCAATCCTCATAGATATGAATGAGGATTGGATAATATCTTCTAAATTGTATATAAGATTGAAATAGTGAATATTGTATTAGTAATTTTCACACAATATTATTGACTTGACTAAAAATATAAGGAATAAATTTAATCTTTATTTATAAATAAGATTTGTGTAACTTTGAATCATATCGATATCCTCTTTACTTATTCCGTTATCAGATATTATCGCATCCAAGTTTTCAGTTTTATAATAAGATAAAAAATCTTGATGTTTCATCTTGCTGCTATCAGCTACTATATATTTTTCCATAGAATTATTAAGAGCTATTTTTTGAACCTCTCCTTCTTCCTCATTATAAGTAAAAATATCATTTTCGTTAACACCGTTTGTACCAGCAAATGCTATTTTAAATCTTAAATTTCTTATAACATCAGATGCGAATTTTCCAACAAATGCTCCTGTGTTGGGTCTATAGTTTCCACCTATTAACATACTCTCAATATTGTTATTATTTTTTATACTATTAAAAAGTTCTAAAGAGTTTGTAACCAGTTTAAATTTTTTATCTTCTAAATATTTAGAAACAGCTTCGATTGTAGATCCTGTTCCCATATAAACTATATCATCATCAGAGATGATATTTACCATCAATTGAGCTATTTTATTTTTACCTTCTATGTTTATAGATTTTTTTTGGTCGTGCGAGTATTCTTTTGATGGGAAAAAGTCTATTGATCTAGCACCACCATGAATTCTTTTTAATAAATTCATAGCCTCTAATTCTTCTAAATCTCTTCTTATAGTCATCTCGGTAACATTCAATTTATATGATAATTCAGAAACTTTAATTAGTCTATTTTTTTTAAAGATAGTAATATATTTTTTTGTCTTTCAGCTTTTAACATATTCCGTCCTATAATGTTTGATTTTTATCGATTTATTTACAATATAATTATATTACAAAATTGTACAATTTCAACTTATAAAATATTTTCATAAAAAGTGTTGACAAATCTGTAAGATTATAATATATTCTATATAGAAACATAAAAAAACAAAAACAAACAATAAAAAACAAAAATTGTTTAGGGAAGTTTATTAATAAGGGAGGGATCTAAGAAAAAAATGAAAGCGTTATCCATAACTGGAGTAAAAAAAATTGAGTATTTAGATATTGATATACCCAAGATTTCGGATGATGAAGTATTAGTAAAAGTTTCATATTGCGGTATATGTGGTTCAGATATTCCTAGGTATTTTGAAGGAGGAGTTCATAACTTTCCTCAAATTGTTGGGCATGAATTTTCTGGAATAATTGAAAAAGTAGGAGAAAAAGTTACAAATATTAAAAAGGGAGAAAGGGTTGTGGTTGCCCCTCTTGTTCCTAAAAATGATCCTCAATCATGGGCTGGTGGAAATCCATCAATGGATGATGATTATAGCTTTATAGGCTCAAGACAACCAGGAGCTATGGCTGAATACGTAGCTGTTCCTAGTCGAAATATTGTTAAAGTGCCTGACACTTTATCATTAAAGGAAGCGGCTTTGGTAGAGCCTTTGACTGTAGCTATACATGGAATAGATAGATTGCCTATGGAAAATAGTGGTGAAACAGCAATAGTATTTGGAGCTGGAGCTATTGGTTTATTAGCTATTGCTTGTTTAAAAGCAAGAGGTGCAGGAAAGGTTATTTGTATAGAGCTTAATGATGAAAAAGAAGAAGTAGCTAAAAAAATGGGGGCGGATTTTTTTGTTAATCCCTCAAAAGTTAATTTGGATAGTTGGTTAAACAAAGAAGGAAGAGCTGATCTTGTTGTAGAATCTGCAGGATCCCCAGTTACACAGAAACAATGCTTTGATGTTGCAAAGAAAAAAGGAAAAATTATTTATCTTGGAACAATGGAAAGGGATGTTAATTTTAAGGCTAAAGAGTATGAACAAATTCTTAGAAAAGAGCTTATTATAACTGGATCATGGATGTCATTTTCAATGCCTTTTCCAGGTTATGAATGGGAAACAGCTCTAAACTATATGGATAAAGGAATAGTTGACGTTAAGCCTATAATAACAAGCTCATTTAAGCTGGAAGATGCAAAAACACCATTTTTGAAATTAAAAGAAAAAGGATCTAAAGAAATAAAAGTACTTTTCGAAATAAATGGAGAAGGTAATGAAATTAAGTAAAGAATATATTTTTAGAAATTTAGATTGTGAAAACAAGGAAGAATATTTTAAATTTTTATCTGATAAATTATATAAGGATGGATATGTAAAAGAAGATTATGGGGAAGGATTAAATCAAAGAGAGCTTGAATATCCAACAGGGCTTCCCTTACCTATAGGTGTTGCCATACCACATACAGATTCTTCTTATGTAAAAACAATACTTTTACTGTTGCTATATTTAAGAATCCAATAGTTTTTAATGAAATGGCAGGAGATGAAGGTGACACGGTAGATGTTAAGATTGCTATTAATATAGTTATGACAGATGGTCAGAAACATTTAGAAGTATTACAAAATTTGATAGAGAAAATACAAGATAATGATTTTGTTGAAACTATTGCTAACTCTAATTCGGATGAAGAGATAATAAATTTATTTAAAGAAATATAGGAGGAAAATATGAAAAAAAGAATTTACGTAGCATGTGGTGGAGCAGTTGCAACTTCGACTGTAGTTGCTAATAAGGTAAGAGATCTTTTAAAAGAAGAGGGCATTGATGCAGACGTTCAACAATGTAGGATTTCTGAGCTATCAAGTCATGTTGATAATGCGGATTTGTTCATAACGACTGCGAAAGTTTCAAAAAAGTATGACATTCCAGTTGTTCATGGTGTTAGTTTCATAACGGGAATAAATCAAGATAAGGCAAAAAAAGAGATTTTAGATAAGCTAAAATAGTTAGGAGGATATATATGCAAGCTTTATTAAATATTATTCAATATATTGTTGATTTAGGTGCTGCCGTTATGCTTCCTATAGTTATTTTTGTTTTGGGTCTTATTCTAAAACAGGGAGTGGGTAAATCTTTGAAATCAGGATTAACTATAGGTGTAGGATTTATAGGAATTGGACTTGTTGTAGACTTGCTAAATAAAAATTTAGGTCCTGCAGCTCAAGCTATGGCAGAAAGATTTAACTTGAATTTGTCTATAATTGATCTTGGATGGCCTGGAACTTCTCCTTTTGCTTGGGCATCAGATATGGGACTTATTGCTATACCAATTGCTATAGCGGTAAATGTTATTATGATTGCATTGAATTGGACTAAAGTTGTAAATGTTGATATTTGGAATATATGGCACATGGCTTTTACAGGTGCAATAGTAAGAGTTGCTACTGGAAATTATGTTTTTGGGTTAATAGCCATAGTAATTCACGCGGCTTTAGCTTATAAATTTGGAGACATTTATAAAGATGTTACAGATGACTATTTTGGATTAGAAGGGATAGCGATTCCTCATGGAACAAGTTCTTATATGGGAGTATTTGCAAAGCCGATTGATGATTTACTTGATAAAATACCTGTAATAAGAGATATAACAATTGATGGAGAAACTCTAGAAAATAAGTTGGGAGTAATAGGAGATCCTACTGTTATGGGATCTTTATTAGGACTAATAATAGGATTATTAGCAGGCTATTCTGTTCCAAATGCATTACTATTAGCGGTACAAATGGCTGCTGTAATGTTATTGATGCCAATGGTTGTTAAATTTATAATGCAAGGTTTGATGCCTATATCAGATGCTGCAAAAAAAATTCTTGACAAAAAATATGAAGGTAGAGGATTTTCTATAGGCATGGATCCAGCTTTATTGTTAGGTGATAGTCAAGTTATAGCGGCGGGATTATTATTTATACCGATAACTCTTCTTATAGCTGCGATAGTTCCTGGAAACAAAGTATTACCATTTGGAGATTTAGCAACTATAGGATTTTTTATAGCAATGGCTGTTGCAATACATGGAGGAAATATATTCAGAACTCTATTTAGTGGAAGCTTCATAATGTTTATAACTATATGGATTTCAAATCAAATGATAGATTTGCAAACACAATTGGGAATAAATGTTAATTTGGTAGAAAAAGGGCAACAAGTTGCTTCTCTAGATCAAGGAGGATCACCAATAACTTATTTACTTTCAAAAGGTATGAGCTTTGAAATGGGAGTTGGATTTGTAGTTATATTAGTTTTATATGTATCAGCTCTTATTTATACTTATAGATCATATAAGAAAAAAACATTGAATAAAAACAATGAAATAAAAGAATAAATTTATTTTTTAAAATATTGTTAGTAAAGGAGAAAAAATTGATTTTAACAATAACAGCAAATCCTTCTGTCGATATTTCTTATAATATTGATAATTTGAAAATTGATGATGTTAATAGAGTTAGAGAAGTTAAAAAAGATGCTGGTGGCAAGGGCGTTCATGTTTCTTATGTTTTAAATGAATTGGGTGAGGAAGTTTCAAATTCTGGTTTTGTTGGTGGAAAATTGGGAGAGTTTATTGAAAAAAGACTTGATCAAAGAAAAATTTCCCATGATTTTATAAAACTTGAGGATGAAACTAGAAATTGTATAGCCATAATTCATAATAAAAATCAAACTGAAATTTTGGAAAAAGGTCCTTTTGTTTCTAAAGAAAAAGAAGATGAGTTTTTAAAACATTTAAAAGAAATATCTGAGAATTTGGATATTATAAACATTTCTGGATCTTTGCCATATGGTCTTGATTATACTTTTTACCAAAAAATAATTGAGTTTGCCAAAGAAAATAATATTTTTGTATCTTTGGATACATCTGGGGAGACTTTAAAGAATTTGGTAAGGGGAAGAATTAAACCTGATCTTATTAAGCCAAATGAGAAGGAAATTGTTGATATTATTGGGAAAGATTTTCCAAAGGATGAGGGAAAAATCGAGGAAATTTTTGAATCAGAATTTTTAAAGGAAATTTCTCACATAATAGTAAGCCAAGGAAGTGAGGGTGCTGTTGTAAAAATCAAAGAGAAAATTTATAAGGCAAAAGTTCCAAAAGTTAAAGCTATAAATCCTGTAGGAAGTGGAGATGCCAGCCTTGCTGGGGCGATTTCTGCAATAAAAAATAAGGAAGATAACCTAGATTTTATAAGAAAATCCATGACTTGTGGTCTAGCAAATGTTTTAAATCATGAAATTGCCCATATTAATATGGAAGATTTTGACAAGTATTATAATCAAATAAAAATTAAGGAGATAAAATGAAAATTTCAAAGGGGAAATTTGAAAATTTAAAGAAATTGACAAATAAAGACGGTGTAATCGCAGCTCTTGCTATAGATCAAAGAGGCTCTATGGAAAAAATGATGGAAAAGGCAAACTCATCTTTGAATAATGTTGATGGAATTTCTGAATTTAAAAAACAAGTTTCAGAAAAATTAACTCCATTTTCCTCATCAATTTTGCTTGATCCAATTTATGGGAAAACTGCAATTGGAGCAAAAGATCCTAATTCTGGTCTTATAATGAGTTATGAGCAAACTGGATATGATGAATACGAAGAAGGCAGACTTCCAAGGCTAATTAATTTTATGTCAGGACTTAGAGCAAAAGAAATGGGAGCAGATGGCCTAAAAGTTTTATTATATTATGATGTTGATGAGGGTGATGAAATAAATGATATTAAAAAAGCTTGGGTTGAAAGAGTAGGATATGAAGCGGAAGGTTTAGATTTGCCATATTTTTTGGAGATTGTAACTTATGATTATACACTTTCTAGCGAAAAAGATGAAAAATATGCAAAAGTAAGGCCGAGAAAAGTAATCGAAGCTATGAAAGAATTTGATAATCCAAGATACAAGGTAGATGTTTTGAAGGTAGAAACACCAGTAAATATGAATTTTGTTGAAGGCTTTGGAGAAAATTTTGTTTATAGCAAAGAAGAGGCTAAGAAATTTTTCAAAGACCAAGCAGAAGCAACATCTATTCCCTTTATTTTCCTATCAGGTGGAGTAAGTGCTGACTTATTCAAAGAAACCTTAAAACTTGCCAAAGAAGCTGGATCAGATTTTAATGGCGTTTTGTGCGGAAGAGCAACATGGAAAGATTGCGTAGAAATTTATGGAAAAGACCAAGAAAAATCAAAAAAATGGTTGGAAAATACAGGGAAAGATAATATTCAAAGTCTAAATGAAGTTTTAAAAGAAACTGCTCAATCAGTTTTCGAAAAAATTCAAGCCTAAGAAGATCCTAAATAAAAAAACTCTTGCAAATTAATTTTTGTAATTTTGCAAGAGTTTTTATTTTTATAAAATATTTTAAAAAAATTAAAATTAAAATAAATTTAATTTTAATTTTGATAAAACTTGTTTAATTTTTTGAAAGAGATATATTAAAAATGTAAAAAGAAAGATGGAGGGAATTATGAAATTAAATAAAAATTTAAAATATTGTGCATCAGCACTTGCTCTTACACTTTTACTTTCAGCTTGTTCTGGAGAAAATGCAAATAAGGCAAAAGAAGATGCAAAAGATGCAGCAAGCAATGCAAAAGCTGCTATTTCTGAAGAAGTTAGTTCTGTAAAGGATGATGCTAAGGAAAAAATTGATGATGCAACAACAGGAATTGAAGAAAAAGAATTTAAAGTTTCTCTTGATGATGCTGTTAATAAATTCAAAGAAGCTTTTAAAGTAGATGGGATAGAAGTTTCATCAATTGAATTTGATGAAGATAATGGAAAATATGCTTATGATATCAAAGGTTTCAAAGATAATGAAGAATTTGAAGCAAAAATCGATGCTGAAAGCGGAGAAGTTATTTCAAAAGAAAAAGACAAAGAAGATGATACAAAAGATGCTATGGCAATTGACTTTACAAAAGTAAAAGCTCCAAAAGAAGCTATTGCAAAAGCTTTGAAAAACAACAAGGGCTTTGTAAAATCTTATGAATTAGATTTCAATGATCAAGGAAAATTAGTTTATGAAATTGATGTTGTTGGTGGCGATGATGTAGAACTTGACGCTGAAACATTGGATATAATTCAAAAATAGGAATTAAAATTTTTATAATTTTAAATTAAAGGAAGGACCTATTCCTGCTTTTTTGTTTTTATTTTTAAATATATTGATTTTAAATTTTTAGCTCGTATAATGAAAGTGTAAAGAAACTAATGTATAAGATGCATAAAAAAAGACAGGAGTTGCAGCTCCTGTCTTTTTTTAATAATGTTTTTGCATTATTCTCATCGTTCTTGCAAATAATATCATAGATAAAATTTGCTATTAAACCAAGAATAATAGAAACTAATATATCTCTAAGATGCATTTTTATCACCTCCCTACACAAAGTATAGAGATGTTTGCAAAACATCAAATATATTTTATCATAAAGAAATTTTTAAAAAATTAGAAAAATAAAATTCCTAGTATCAATTCTATTAATCCCACTTTTTTTGCATAAGATTCATTTTTTAATCCATTTTTATAATCTTTTTCAAAATTATTTATTAGATTATATTTTTTCTTGAAATATATTTTATATCCAAAAATTGTGAAAACTATGCCCAAGATAAGTGCTAATATTTTAAATAATTTCATAAATTTCTCCTAATAAGGAGCATTTTCTGGTTGTGCTCCCAATCTTTTTATTTCCATTCTCAAAATTTTTGCAAGTTTTGGCAAGATTATTAATAAAACTATGGTGTGAATTACAAAATTTATTGCCATAGTTGGTATTCTTGCTATAAATTGAGTCATAAATGGATTGCCAGTTAATTGGCTTATCCATAAGGTATTTAAAAATAAACTTGTAATAAGTGAATTTAAAATTGTACAAAATACTATATTTTTGCTTGTTATTTCTTTTCTATAGAAAAAGAAAGTGTAAATAAGTGCTGTTGCAATTTTTGTTGTAACAAAGGGTAAATAAAATCCCCCTCCTGTTGGAAATAAGGAATTTGCAACTATGTCTATAATTATTGATGCAAGGACTGCAAGTGATGGATTAAAAATCGAACACATAGCTGCCGTTACAATAAAACCTAGACCTATTTTTTGACTTACTGTAGTTATAGAAAAAAATCTTGAAACTACAATGGATAATGCTATAAAAAATGATAGCAAAATCAAAGTTCTGATGTTTTTTAAATTTTTCATTTTTTCCTCCTATTGGTAGTGTGCCATCATAGGAAATGATGTAGCGGATGCGGACTAAAATCTTTCGTCTAAAAACAACATCCCATTTTTTAGCACTTAACGCCTTAGCCCTACTCTACCTATTTATTTTTTTACTATATAATTATAACATTTTTAAGATTAAATAAAAGTTATATTTAATTTTTAAATTTTTTCCATATTTTCCCATAATAAAAGGAGTGATGATGCTTGTAATCAAGACAGCAAGAGCTATTTGCCCTGTGGCTGTTTGAGAAATTTTCAAAAAAGTTTTATCGCTACTTGCAATTATAGCTGGAACAGAAGTTGAAATACCAGCAATCGAAGAAAGGCCTAAACTTGTTATGCCATTTTCCTTTAAAATCTTTTTTTCATAAAAAATCAGGATGGGAAGATTTAGAATATAAAATAAAATACTTATAATAATGCCCTGAAAACTTGCCCTAAAAGCATCTATAATATTTATCCCTGCCCCAAAAGACCAACCCATAAAAGGAGTTAAAATTGTAAGAGCAGGATAAAAAAATTCAGCTAACTTACGATCAAGATTTCCAATTATTAGTCCAAAAATCAAAGGAATTAAAACCGAAAAAAGAGGAGTCCAATCAATCGTTGAACTTTTTGAAATCGAAAAAATTAAAATTGGAAAAGCAGGCATACATAAGATTTCTGCAAGACCAAAAGCAGAAATATCATCCTCATCCCCATAATCATAAGAAAGAGCAAGATAAAGGGCGGGATTTAAAGAAGAAATACTTGTGATAAAAGCAAGGGCAGAAATTCCAAAAATCCCATCAAGTCCAAAAAATTTAACAAATAAAATCCCAAAGATAAGGGAGATAATAAATTTTAATAAGAGAATAGACCCATGTTTTTTTATGATATTTTTTAAATTTTTCAAATCAAGTGAGCTTGCAGATAAAAAACAAATCAAACCCAATATATAATTTGTTCCCTTTTTTGTGAAAAATGCCCCAGAAATATCTCCTATATCAAAAAAATTAGGTGCAAAAGTATAAAATAAGGCAGAAATAAACATAGGAATTAATAAAAGTCCAGTAGGAATTTTTTTCATAAATTTTAACATAAAAGCTCCTCAAATTCTTGTAAAAAATATTCTTATAAAAAAGGAATTTTCTCAAAAATCAAGAAAATTCCAATTTTTTCAATTATTTCCAATATGAAGTTTCAACATATTCGTCCATAAATTTTTCAATTAGCCCTTGGTCGATATTACCCAAATTTTTATAAGAAAAACCTCATCTTTTTATCATTTTGTAAGGAGGGAGGACATAAGATATTTTTTTATTTCTCAAAACTTTAGCCAAGATTTTTATAAAAAAGCCTTTAAATTATAAAAGTTCATCATCTTCATCATCAGAAAAATCAATATCTTCAAGACTTGACATAGTTGTTGCCCAATTTTTTTCAAGAGCTAAAAGGGCTTTTTCCAAATCTTTTTTCTTTAAATACTTAATAATTTCAGTATGTTCATCGAAACTTGACATTTTATGGCTATCATTTTCAAAAAAGTAAATGTCAACCCTAGAAACTTTTCTCTTTAAACCATCAAGTAAGGAGTTAATTTCACTATTTTGAGCAAGATCAATAATTTCTTTATGAAAAGCCTGATCAAGCTCCAAAATTTTGATGTGATTTTTTTTTGCTTTGTATTTTTTTAATATTTTCATTAATATTTTCAAGCTCTTCAATCACTTCATCATTAATATTAGAAAAACCAATCTTTAAAGCAAGTTGTTCCAAACTAGAAATAATTGGATAAATATTTAAAGTTTCATCAATATTAATCGGAGCAACCATAGTCCATCTGTTTGCCTTTGACAAGATAAGACCCTCATCTTCAAGCCTTAAAATAGCTTCTCTAACAGGAGTTCTCGAAATTCCCAAAGCCTCAGACATTTCATTTATTCTAATTCTAGTTTTCGGTTTTAATTCGCCAGAAATAATTTTTTTAGAAATTAAATCATAGGCTTCATCTTTTATAAATTTTCTTTTAATCGGGGAAGGTGTAAAATCCATAATAAATCCTTTCGTATATCTTAATATGTATTATATCACATATTAAGATACGGTTTCAATTTTAATTTCAAGAAAAGTAAAAATAGAAAGTATTTTCAAAGCGAAAAATTATCCAATAAAAAGATTCAAAGAGATATAATTTACAAAAAATTAGAAAGCAATTTGATAAAAAGATTAAAAAATAATTAAAAAAAGATTAAAAACAATCTATAAAAAGAATCGAAAATAATTAAAAAAAGATTAAAAACAATCTATAGAAAGAATCGAAAATTATTTTAAAAAATTCAAAATAATTTATAAAAAGATATGAAAAATAATTTGAGAAAAAATTTAGAAAAATTCAAGAGAAAAATAGGATGGAATTTTTTAAAAATTTAAGCAAAAAATTTATTAAAGATTTTCTGGTGTTTATATTTTTTATTAAATTTTTAAAATATGCTTTAAAAAATTTTCTTATTATTTATAAGATTGAAAACAATTTTTTGATTTTGAAATTTATTTAATTTTTTATAGGGTAAATAAAATTCAAGTTCATTAATCCTTTGATTTTAAAGGAAAACTCCAGGCTGAAAAAAATTACAGAAAATGAAATAATTTCATCAAAGTGTATTAAAGTGAAATATATTATAAAGTATAGGCAAACGTAATTCTTTATGGTAGGATTTATTTAAAATAATTTATTTAAGGAGATGTAAAGATGAGAACAAAAATACAAAAGTTCGGAAAAACTTTGATGGGACCGTTATCAATAATAGTGGCATCGGGTTTATTGTTGGGAATTGTTTCTATTTTGCAAAATCCGTCTATTTTTGGAGAAAGCATACAAAATGGTGGATTTCTTGCAGCTATAATCACAGGCGTTAATAGCATTGTAGGAATGATGTTTTCGCTATTGCCAATATTATTTGCAGTTTCAGTGGCTATAGGACTTGCAAATGAAGATAAAGAGTATGCTGCTTTTGCTGTTGTTATTGCATTTTTTATTTTTCATATAACTCTTAATCATATTTTAACAATAAAGGGCATTAATGCTGAAAATATGAGTGTAGAAAGTCTTTTGAAAGAGGGCTTGAGCAAGGTAAAGGCATTTGAAAAAGCTAACCAATATGATGTTTTATTTGGAATTTTTACTTATAGGATGGGAATATTTGGTGGAATTTTAGTTGGTTTGTGGACTGCACTTATTCATAATAAATTTCATACTCAAGAATTGCCTATAGCTTTTAGTTTTTTTGCTGGAAATAGGTTTGTCCCAATTATGACAGTAATTACTGTTCCTTTTTTAGCTATTGTAATGTATTTTATTTGGCCATATTTTTCAGGCTTAATTAATGCCATAGGAAAACTAATTTCAAATGCTGGAATTTTTGGTCCATTTATCTATGGTTTTTCAGAAAGATTATTAATACCTACTGGTTTACACCACATATTAAATCAGCTAATAAGATTTACACCTATTGGTGGTGTTGCTGAAGTTGGTGGAAAAACTTATACAGGAGCTTTAACAATTTTCCAAGCCGCATTGGCTGATCCTAATAGAGATATAAATGTTTTAAGATATTCTACAAGATTTTTAACTCAAGGAACTCATCCATTTATGGTTTTCGGTTTGCCTGGGGCTTGTTTGGCTATGTATAAGACATCATTTTTAGAAAATAGAAATAAGGTAAAAGCTTTATTGTCAGCAGCAGCATTGACTTCATTTTTTACAGGAATAACTGAACCTATAGAGTTTGCTTTTATTTTTATATCACCAATCTTATGGATCTTCCACGCCTTTATGGCAGGTCTATCTTTCTTCTTGATGTCTTTGATGAAAGTTGCAGTTGGAAATGCAGGTGGTGGATTTATAGATTTAGCAATTTTTGGAATTTTCCAAGGAACATATACAAGATGGTTTTTAATAATACCAGTTGGAATAATATATTTTATAACTTATTACTATGTTTTCAAAAAAGTAATATTAAAATATAATTTAAAAACTCCTGGTAGGGACTATGTTGAAGAAGTTGACATAGATGAGAATGAAAATAAAAATGCTAACATAAATTATGATGGCGTTGGTCAAAAAATATTAAAAGCTGTAGGTGGAAAAGATAATATTAAATCTATCGACAATTGTATATCAAGATTAAGATTAGTTTTAAATGATACAGGTCTTGTTGATGATAAGGTTCTTAAAAATGAAACTGGAGCTATGGGCATCATAAAAATTGATGGTGAAAATATTCAAATTGTTTATGGTACTAAGGTTGAAAAAATGGCTCGTGAATTGAAAAAAGCAGTTAAGGAGAGTTAGGATGGAATTGATAGTTGTAAAAGATTATGAAGCTATGAGTGAAAAAGCATTTGAAATTATTAAAAAAGAAATTGAAACAAAAGAAAATCCTGTTATATCTATGACTACGGGTGGAACACCAAGAGGCTTATTTAAAAAACTTTCTGATGCTTTTAATGATAATTTAGATATTGAAAAAGTTAGATTTTTAAATTTGGATGAATATATTGGAGAAAAAGATGCTCCTTATACAGTTTATAGGTATATGAATGAGAATTTATTTGACTTGGTTTCAAAAAAACCTCTCTCTTGGGATCATATTCACGGAGATGAAAAAAATATTGAAAAAGAAATTGAAAGATATAAAAAAGTCCTTGATAAGACAAAAAGAGATATTCAAGTTTTGGGTTTAGGAGTTAATGGACATATTGGCGCAAATGAGCCAGGAACACCTTTTGATTCAACAATATTTTTAGCAAATCATGATAAATCTACAATAGAAAGTACAGCAAATGAATATGGTATTGATATATCAGAAGCTCCAAATCAAATGGTAACTATGGGATTTAAGGAAATTTTAGAAGCGAGTAAGGTTTTGCTTATGGTTTCAGGAAGTAAAAAAGCTAAGGCTATGAAAAATGTTTTGGAAGGACCAATTACTACAGCTTGTCCAGCTAGTTACCTAAGAGATAAGGACAATGTAATAATGATAGTTGATGAGGATGCAGCATCTTTATTAGAAAATAAGGAAAAATAATGATATCAAAATTAAATTTAGAAAAATATTTAAAAGAAATAAGTAAAAATGGTTATGAAGAAGGCAAGGGAGTAACAAGGTCTGCTTATAGTGAAGAAGATAAAAAAACCAAAGACTTTATTATTAGTTTTGCCAAAAACCTAGGTTTAAAATATTGGGAAGATAGTGTAGGAACCTTATTTATATATAAAAATGGTGAAAGTAAAGATTTGCCATGCGTTATGTTTGGTTCACATTATGATTCTGTATTTCATGGTGGAAAATATGATGGGGTAGTTGGAGTAATATCTGCTATGGAAGTTCTCAGAGATCTTGTGGAAGAAGGATTTGAAAACAAATATCCTCTAGTTCTTATCGCTATGAATGCAGAAGAAGGAGAAACTTTTGGACCAAGTACAGGTGTAACAAATTCAAGAGCTATGGTTGGGACTTTGACTGAAGAGGAATTAAACAAAGTCAAAAATAGACATGGACTTACAAAAAAAGAAGCTATGTTAAAATATGGTTTGGATGCAGATTTGAAAAAATGTATTTGGAAAAAAGGTTCCATTAAAAATTTTGTAGAAATGCACATAGAACAAGGTCCTATCTTAGAAAATGAAGGAAAAACTATAGGGGTAATTGAATATTTGCCAGGAATTGGAAGATATAAGCTTAGATTTTATGGTAAAAATGATGACTCAACTGCAAAAATGAACAAGAGAAAAGATGCTTTACTAGCTGCATCAAAATTTACTGTAAAATTTAATGAATATATGACATCTCTTGGAGATGATATAACAGGTTCTGTTAATGAAATGAACATAAGTCCAAACAGCAACCAATTTATTGCAAGTTTTGTAGAAGCAAAAATAGAAATTAGGACATTTAATAAAAATATCCTAGAAAAAATAGATATGATGGAGAAAATAAAAGAAATTTTAAAATCCACCTGCGATGATATTGGTGTAAGTTTTGAAATTGAAGATATGAGAAGAATAGGATATCCAAATCCTACACCTCCAAGTGTAATGAATAAAAATAATACAAAAAAACTTATGGAAATTGCAGAAAAATTTTCATATCCTGCTATGATTATAAACAAGGGAACAGGACATGATTCTATGATTATGACTGATTTTACAGATACTAATATGATTTATCTACCTAGCCACAAAGGAATCTCACACCATAAAGATGAATTTACGAGTTTAGATGATATTGAAAAGGGTACTAATGTACTATCAGAATTTATAAAATATTTAAGTAAATAAAAGAAGGGCTAGAATATGTCTTTATCTGAATTGATAAACAAAAATTATGATAAGCTAAGCGAAAGTGATATTTATTTTTTTAATTATGTTAGAGATAATATGGAAAGTTTCCAAAAAATAAAAATATCTGAACTTGCAAAAGAAATAAATATGTCTAGTGCTGGAATAATAAGAGCCTCCCAAAAGTTAGGCTTTGACGGATTTAGTGAATTCAAATATTATATAGCAAACGAAGTTAAAAATAAAAAAATTGAATACAAAAATAAGTTAAATCTAAACAAACAATCTATAATATTATCAGATGTTGTAGACACCAGCAAATTGTATAGTCAAAACAATCAGATAGAAGATATAGTAAATTGTTTTAATAATTGCAAAAGAGTTTTTGCATTTGGAACTGGTTGCAGTCAACAGTTAATGATAAAAGAATTTATAAGGTGTATGTTTAATGACCATAAGATGATAATATATATACCAACTGTTACAGAATTAGAAAATTTATGCTCTGATTTTGACGAAAATGATTTATTATTATTTGTATCATTCTCTGGGGATATATCTGATAAGGCTATTGATATTTTAAAACAGTTAAAAATTAAAAAAGTTAATTTAGTTTCTGTTTCAATATTTACCAGAAATACCCTAGCTAAAATGTGCGATTATAATTTGTACTACCAAGTTTCAACTATTAGCTCAAATAATAAACTCAACACGTCATCATATATAACCTTAAACTTAGTTTTAGCTTTATTATATGAAAGTATAATAAAATCTAAGCTGACAGATGATTTTATAGGCTGTTAAAGTTCTTTTAAAAATCTTATTTTATCTTTTTAATAATTTACTAGCAAAAATTTTATAAAAAATTTGCAAAAAAATATTTTGCTAGTAACATAGATTTATAAGAAAAAAATAGTTTAGATGACGGGAAGAGTAAGGATTTTACTTTTTTTACAGAGAAAAAGTGTTTGCTGAGAGCTTTTGATTAAGTTTATCCCCAAGACCACCCCTGATATTTTCGGTAATACGAAAGGCATGACCTGCCTTAAAACATCAATGAGTATAAATTAAGGTGGAACCACGACACATCGTCCTTTGGGATGGTGTGTTTTTTTATTGTAAAATAAAAAATTTTCGAAATTTTAAAATTTTAATAGGGTAGAAAATTGTGATTCTTAATTTAAAATGTTACGAAATTTTTCTGATTTGATAGGAAAGTGTGGATAAAATTATAAGGAGAGAGAAATGATAAAAATCAAATTACCAGATGAAAGTGTAAAAGAATATGAACAAGGCGTAAGTGTTGGAGATGTTACAAAGGACATTTCTGAAGGCTTATTTAGATCAGCCCTTGGAGCTGTTGTTAATGGAAAAGTTATGGGCTATGCTGAACCTATAAATGAAGATTCTGATTTTAAGGTTGTAAAATTTGAGGACAAAGAGGGAAAAGAAATTTTCTGGCATACAACAAGTCATTTGATGGCTGCTGCTATAAAAGAAATGTGGCCTGATGCAAAATTTGCTATTGGACCTGCAATTGAAAGCGGATTTTATTATGATATAGACCTTGAACACAGATTTGT
Organism: Anaerococcus vaginalis; assembly: GCF_000307225.1. Classification (GTDB taxonomy): domain Bacteria; phylum Bacillota; class Clostridia; order Tissierellales; family Peptoniphilaceae; genus Anaerococcus; species Anaerococcus vaginalis_B. Next base: position 510,726 of record NZ_HE978617.1, on the reverse strand, counting down.
TCCAGAAGATCTTCCAAAAATCGAAGAAAAAATGAAAGAAATTGCCAAAAAAGATCTTAAATTTGTTAGAAAAGAAATTTCAAGAAATGAGGCTTTGGAATATTTCAAAAAAGAAAATCAAGAATACAAGATTGAATTGATTGAAGATTTACCTGAAGATGAAATTATTACTATTTATGAATTGGGAGATAATGTATTTGTTGATCTTTGCAAGGGACCTCACCTTCTTTCAACAAAGGATATAAAGGCAATCAAATTAAATTCTATAGCTGGTGCTTATTGGAGAGGCGATTCTGATAGGAAAATGCTTCAAAGAATTTATGGTATAAGCTTTGAAAAGAAAAAACAATTAGACGAATACATTGAACTTCAAGAAGAAGCTAAAAGACGTGATCATAGAAGAATTGGTAAAGAAATGAACCTATTTTCTTTCCACGAAGAAGCTCCAGGCTTCCCATTCTTTAAAGAAAATGGAATGATTTTAAGACACGAGCTTTTAAATTGGTGGACAGATGTTTTGGCTGAAAATGGTTATGGCGAAATTCAAACTCCACTTATAATGAATGAAGAATTGTGGCACAGATCAGGGCATTGGGATCATTACAAGGAAAATATGTATTTTACAAAAATTGATGGGGAAAATTATGCAGTAAAACCAATGAACTGTCCTGGATCAGTTTTGGTTTATGGAGAAGAACCACATTCATACAGAGATCTTCCAATTAGACTTGCAGAATATGGTCAAGTTCATAGACACGAATTATCAGGAGCCCTTCACGGACTTTTCAGAGTAAGAACATTTACTCAAGATGATGCTCATGTTTATTGTTTGCCAAGCCAAGTAAAAGACGAAGTATTTAAAATGATTGATCTTGCAGATCTTTTATATTCAACATTTGGCTTTAAATATAAAATAGAATTATCAACAAGACCAGATGACTTTATGGGAAAAATTGAAGAATGGGATTTTGCAGAAAAAGCCCTAGAAGATGCTTTGATTGAAAAAGGAATTTCTTATACAATAAATCCAAAAGACGGAGCATTTTATGGACCAAAAATTGACTTCCACTTGGAAGATGCAGCAAAAAGAACATGGCAATGTGGAACAATTCAATTAGATTTCCAATTACCACAAAACTTTGACCTAACATACATTGATGAAAACGGCGAAAAGAAAAGACCAGTAATGCTTCACAGAGCTTTACTTGGATCAATCGAAAGATTTATTGGTTCGGTTACAGAACAATTTGCAGGAAGATTCCCACTTTGGATAAATCCAAAACAAGTTGCAATAATTCCAGTATCAGATAAATTTGCAGATTTCGCAGATGATTTGGCTAAAAAAATCAAAAAAGCAGGCTACAGGGTAGATGTAGATCACAGAAGCGAGGGAGTAGGATACAAGATTAGACAAGCTCAACTTATGAGAACAAACTACATGTTAGTAGTAGGCGAAAATGAAGAAAAATCTGGAAAATTAACAGTAAGAAATAGAGATGGAGAAGAAACAAAAGATGTATCTTTAGAAGAATTTATTGAAAAATTAAATCAAGAAAGAGATTCAAAGGCTTTAAAATCTATATTTTAAAAAATGTTAAAAAATATTTTGAAAAACCAAGATTAGTTAAAAATAAGATCTTTCAAATATTATAAAAATAAAACGTAATTAAGGGCTGGTGGCAATTATTATTCATAATTTGTACCAGCCCTTATTTGATTAAAAATATAAAATTTTATAGAAAAGATTAATTAATTTATAAAATTTTAAAATAAATATCACATATGTGGTATGATGGTGTAAGAAAATAAAGGGAAGGTAATTATGGAAATCAAAGAAATTTCAAGAAAAGAATATGATAATTTTTTAGAAAAGATAGATTCTTATTCGTTTTTGCAAACAAGTAAAATGAATGAGGTTTTCAAAAGTGCAAATAGGGACACAAGGCTTTTTGCCCTAGTTGATAATAAAGAAGTCCTTGCAGTAGGCCTTGCTTTTTTAAGAAATATTTTTGGTGGAAAAAGAATAGATTTTATGGTCGGTGCAAATGCACTTGATGAAAAATATGAATATATATTTTATGATAAGCTAAAAGATTATGTAAAAAAACTAGACTGCTTAAAATTGGTAATAAAACTTGATTATACTTATTGTAAATATGATCAAGATGGTAATTTAATTTCTGAAAAAAATGATTATTTTCTTAATAAGATGAAAGAAGTAGGCTATATGGCAAATGATGGTTCTATATCTACTTATGATGGTTTGCCAGATTATCAATTTGTCAAAGACTTAAATGAGTTTTCGCTCGATGATGATAGTCTTTTAAAATCTTTAAATAACAATGCCCAAAGAAAAATAAAAAAAGCTACAGAATTGGGAATTACGGTAAGAAGCATTGGCGAGGATGAATTGGGAGATTTTAAAACTTTGACTTTTGATGCTGCAAAAAGGCAAGGCTTTAATGATAAGTCTTTGGAATATTATAAAACTTTTTATGATGAATTTGACAAGGATTGTGATTTTTTAGTATCTGAAATAAATCTGGATGAATCAATTTCTAATTTGGAAAAGCTTCTTTCTTCTATAAGAGAAAGTTCAAAAAATAAACAAAGAAGACAGTCATTAAAAAATGAAATAGACAGTTTGATAGAACTTAGAAATGAATCGAAATCTTCAATCTTATCCCTAGCGAATATGATTCTTATTTATTCAAAAGACCAAGCTATATATTTTTTGGGAGGTTCATCAACAAAATATCAAAAACTCCCAGGAGCCTTTATCCTACAATACCAAGCTATGAGAAAAGTAATTGAAAAAAATATTCCAATTTATAATTTTTTTGGGGTAGATGGTTTGTTTGATGGTAGCGATGGAGTTTTGAGATTTAAGCAAAATTTCAACGGATATATTTTAAGAAAAACAGGAGCTTTTATCTATTATCCAAATCCAGCAAAATATAAAAGTCTTGAAATAATAAAAAAGATAAAAAGAAAACTTAATAAATAATTTGATTTTTTAATAAAAAGAATTAGAATAATTAAGTAAATAGTAAACTTTAAATAGCGGCTCTTGCCGTTATTTTTCTATTCATAAAAAGAAAGGAGTTTAGATGGAAAAAGCAAAATCAGAAAAACTTGGGACTATGGCTGAAGGAAAATTATTATTTGAAATGAGCCTTCCAATTATAATTTCAATGCTCGTCCAAGCAATTTATAATATAGTTGACTCAATTTTTGTGGCAAGATTATCAGAAGATGCCCTTACAGCCGTAACAATTTCATTTCCCATTCAAAATATAATTATTGCCTTTAGTGTTGGACTATCAATAGGTGTTTCGGCGCTCTTGTCAAGATATTTAGGTATGAAAAATGCAAAAAAGGCAAGCAGTGTTGCAGTTCATGGCATAATTCTTGCAGGAATTTTATCCTTAATCTTTGTTCTTATTGCAATATTTTTTGTTGAACCCTTTATAAAAATGCAAACAGATAATCCAAAAATTATTTCTTATGGAATTGATTATCTTCATATAGTTTGTTTGTTTTCCTTGGGTGTATTCTTTCAAATATTTTTTGAAAAACTTCTCCAATCAACAGGCCTTACAGTTTATACTATGATCACACAAGTTCTTGGTGCACTCATAAATATAATTTTAGATCCAATCTTTATTTTTGGACTTTTTGGATTTCCAAGACTTGAAGTAAAGGGAGCTGCTATAGCAACAGTTACTGGGCAAATTTTGGGAGCCTTGATAGGACTTTTGCTAAATTTAATAAAAAATAAAGAGGTAAAATTATCCTTCAAAGGCTTTTCTATGTCCCATTTGATTTTAAAAGAAATTTTTTCAATAGGACTTCCAGCCGCTCTTATGAATGCAATAACATCCTTTGCAACATTTTTTATAAATACAATTCTTGCAGGCTTTGGCCAATCAGCCATAGCCGTTTATGGAGTAATGTTTAAGCTACAAAGTTTTGAATTTATGCCAGTTTTTGGCATATCAAACGCCATAGTACCAATAATTTCCTATAATTATGGAGCAAGAAATAAAGAAAGAATAAAAAAATCCATAAAATTATCAATAATATGGGCGACCCTAATGATAATTTTTGGAATGATAATATTTATGGCATTTCCAGAAGAAATTTTAAATTTATTCTCAGCCACACCAAAAATGAAAGAAATAGGGATTCCAATGATAAGAATAGTTGCAATCTCATATTTGCCAGTAGGATTTTCCATAGTCTGTGCCTCAATTTTCCAATCCCTATCAAGTGCAGGCATAGCACTATTCGAACCATTTTTAAGACAATTTATAATCTTGTTGCCTTTGATGTATTTCATCGGACAAAAAACCGGAGATATAAATAAAATCTGGTATTCATTTATAATAGCAGAATTTTTGGCAGGACTTTATTGCGTTTATTATTTGAGAAGAGATTACAAAGAAAAAATAGAAAAAGAAATGTAAAAAAAAAAGGGCATCAGCCCTTTTTTTTGTCCCTATGGATGCCCAAAAATAGAAAATCCAAAAAACCTAGCCTTATTTGGTAGAAAATTATTGAAAGGAAAAATACCACAAGACCCGTCGCTACATATAAAATTGGACTTGAAAGCATTAGAAAATTATCCAAAATTATTTTTACAAAGGGAAATAGATACAAAAGTCCACTCAAAAAATATTTTTCAAATTTCACCTCATAAATATTTGTCTTTAAAATCAAATAAATTATCAAAATAACAGAAATGTGAAAACCGATAAAGATTTTGTATTTGTCAATGGCAAGAATTTCTATAAAAAATATTAAAACTGTGATTACATATAGATACTTATTAACTTCTTTTGCAGTCAAAATCCTTGCAAAGGAGAAATAAATAAAAATATAAAAGAAATAATCCCTATATTCATCAAGCCTTTCCAAGTATTTTGTGTTGTAAATTATAAGATATACAATTAAAGAAACTATACCCAAAGCCATAGTAAAATAAGAACCAAAAATTCTTGTTGAAAATCTTTCTATAATATATAAAAGAAAAATCCCAAGCAAAATAAAATAATTTTCGGAAATTATATTAATAAAATTTTTTCTTACTATATTTATGTTGTAAATATCCACTTTATTTAATAAAATAAGGATAAGGGATAAACTTATTAAGGGAATAAAAAATAAAAACTTTTTTATCCCTCTGATTTGAAAATATTACCGCAAAATAAGCACACATATAGACAAAATAAAATTTAGAAAAGGTTATTTTATTTGTAAATAAGGGTAAATATATTATAATCAGGGTAAAGATAATTGCTAAAAGATCTGCTATTATTAAATTTTGTTTTTTCATAGTATCACCACTTTGATTATATAATAATATCAGTTTAAAATAAAATTATTTAGGGGAAATTATGGCAAGAAAAAAAAGAAGCGAGCTTTTTGCTGAAAAAAACCAGATAAAAAGACCAGAAAAAAAACAATATAGGGAAAATAAAGTAAAAACACCAAAAAAACAAGCCAGAAGGAAAAGAAATAAGAAGAAAAATTTACTAAAACTTCTAATCTTTATCCTTATAATATTATTTCCCTTATTCATATACCAAAAATTCATAAACACACCACAAAGAACAATAAATAAGGCTGTATCTGCAATAAAAGACTTGGATTACGAAAAACAAAAAAATATTTCGACAAATTAACCAAGGTTGAAGATGTCTTAAAAGAGTCCTACTCATCAGACAAAAAAGAACAAGAAGAATTTTTAAAGGCAAATTTTGCAAACCTAAAAGTTGACGTAAAAGGTCAAAAAAAGACCAAAGATGGTATAGAAGTAGATGTAGATATAACAAATATTTGCTATGTAGATATTTATGATAAATTAGAACACAAAGACGAGGATATTCATTCTCAATATATAAAAAATTTAAAAAATGAAAATCAAGATAAGCTAACAATGAGAGCAAAATTACTATTAGAAAAAAAATTTACCTACTATAAAATCTACGAATCCAGAGATTTTGTAAATGGAATTTTGGGCGGAGCCTTAAAATATTCAGATGATGATTAAAATGAAGGGGCTGTTGCAAATTGTGAATAACTATCGTCCCATCAGCAGAGGGTTCTCTTAGAAAATTTTTTGTATAGCCTGCCGGCTCTTGGAGGTAAAATTTTCTAAGAGGTTCCTCTGGTGATATTGGGACGATTTATTCATTCTGCAACAGCCCCTTTTTTGTAAAACACATATATAATTTTAAAATTTTATTTAATATCCAGGTTTACCCAATAATTTAAACATTTGAGACTTATATTCTTCAACTCCAGGTTGGTTGAAAGGATTAACTCCTTGCATATATCCACTCACACCAACAACAATTTCAAAGAAATAGAATAATTCTCCCAAACTTTGAGCAGAAACATCATCAAGACTTAATAAAATATTAGGAACATTTCCCTTAACGTGGGCGATAATTGTTCCCTCCATTGCCTTTTCATTAACAAAAGACATTTTTTTACCAGCAAGATAATTTAGACCATCAAGATTTTCTTCATCTTCCATAATAGTAAGGTCTTTACTGGCATTTTCAACTTTCAAAACAGTTTCAAATAAATTTCTCTTGCCATCTTGAATCATTTGACCAACAGAGTGAAGATCAGTTGTATTATTTACAGAAACAGGGAAAATTCCCTTACCATCTTTTCCTTCACTTTCAGCAAATAATTGCTTCCACCATTCAGAAACATATTTTAATTTTGGTTCATAATTTACCAAAACTTCAATATCTTTTCCATTTTCATTTAACATATTTCTAATAGCTGCATATTGGATTGCCACATTTTCCTCAAAAGAATCCTTAGTATAATTTTCAATTCCTTTTTTAAATCCAGCAACAAATTTATCTATATCAATACCAGCCACACACAATGGCAAAAGACCAACAGCAGAAATTACAGAAAATCTTCCGCCAATATCATCAGGAACAACAAAAGTTTCATAGCCTTCCTTTGTAGCCAAATCTTTTAAAGCTCCCTTTTGTCTATCAGTTGTAACAAATATTCTTTCCCTAGCTTCATCTTTTCCATATTTTTCTTCCAACAATTCTTTTACAAATCTAAAGGCAATAGCAGGTTCAGTAGTTGTACCAGACTTTGAAATTACATTAATAGAAAATTCCTTCTCCTTTAGATAATCCAAAAGATCATGTAAATATTCTCCAGAAATTTGATGGCCTGCATAAATTAATTCAGTCTTGTCATTTTTTGGAAAATATCCCTTCATAGCATAATCTACAGCTTTTGTGCCAAGATATGATCCACCAATACCAATTGTTACCAAACAATCAGAATTTTCTTGGATTTTTTTGCTAGCTTTTTTTATTCTTTCATATTCTTCTACATCTAGGTTATTTGCCCTATCAATCCAACCCAAAAAATCAGAACCTTCTCCATCTTTTTTCATTAAAGTAGAAAAAGCTTCAAGACTTTTTTCCTTATAAGAGTTAAGATTTGATAAGTCTACATTATTAAAATTAATTTTCATTACAAATCCTCCTTTGTTAAATTATACCCAAAAAAACCAATTTGGGAAATACTTTAAACTCTATAAAAAAGAGTTTTTATAAAAAAGCAACTGATAATGATAATAGAAATCAATTTTTAGAATGATTAAAACTTTAGAATCATTCTTGACAAATAAAAATAAAAGCATATACTAATAAATGTAGAGATTAGTACACGAGTTATTAAGTAGAAAGGACGTATATATGACAACATTAAAAGGAACAAAAACAGCTAGCAATTTGATTACATCATTTGCAGGTGAATCTCAAGCAACAATGAGATACAACATTGCAGCAAAAATTGCTAAAAAAGAAGGCTATGTTCAAATTCAACAAATTTTTGAAGAAACAGCAAGAAACGAACAAGAACACGCAAAAGTATTCTACAAATATTTAAAAGAAGAATTTAAACTAGACGCAATAGAATTAAATCCATCATATACAGCATTCCCAGTTGTATATCACGATACATTAACAAATCTTGAAGGCGCAATCGGCGGAGAAAATGAAGAAGCTGAAGATATGTATCCATCATTTGCAAAAGTTGCAAGAGAAGAAGGATTTGAAGAAATCGCAAGAAGTTGGGAACGCATTGCAGAAGTAGAAGCTGCTCACAGAGATAGATATCAAAAATTACACGACAATATCAAAAATGGCAAAGTATTCGAAAAAGAAGAAAAAATTGTATGGAAATGCCTAAACTGTGGTTACCTTTACGAAGGTAAAAAAGCTCCAAAGATTTGTCCAGCATGTAAACATCCACAAGACTTCTTTGAAGTTGCAAACTTTAACTATTAATAAGAAAATACGTAAACGAAATAAAATAAAAACAAAAATTAGAATCTTTCAAAAAAAGTCCTGCAAATTTGCAGGATTTTTTTTGCCTAAAAATAAAAAATATAGAAAAAATTTTGCCCAATTAATATAAATTTCCTAAATTTTTCATTTTTTATATAAAAATTCCACTAAAAGTTATAAATAAATTTCAATATTTTCTCTAATATGCTAAAATATTTGTAAGAAAATAAAAGGAGATTAATATGAAAGCAATTTTAACGATAATTGGAAATGACAAACCAGGAATAGTTTATAGAGTTAGTGAACTACTCTATAAATATAATGTGAATATTTTGGACTTTAATCAAACCATAATGGAAAAAAATTTTGTTGGTATTATGAATGTTGACTTAACAAATGCTAACGAAGTTTTTGAAATAATAAAGGAAAATATTACAAAATTGGGCGAAGAAATTGGTCTTGAGCTAAGACTTCAAAACGAAGATCTTTTTGATAAGATGGCAAGGATATAATATGGATACAAAGCAAATCATTGAAACTATAAAAATGCTCGATCAAGAACATCTTGATATTAGAACCATAACCATGGGCATATCCCTTCTTGATTGTGCCGATAGTGATTATAAAAAATCATGTCAAAAAATTTATGACAAAATGATGAAAGAAACTGAAAATTTTATAAAAACTACAGGACTTGTCCAAGAAATTTATGGAGTTCCTATAATAAATAATAGGATTTCTGTAACACCAATCTCTCTCGTTGCAGCAAGCTCAAAAATTGACGATTATACACCTTATGCAGAAGTTTTAGATAAGGTTGCAAAAGAAGTAGGAGTAGATTTTATAGGAGGATTTTCTGCCCTAGTACATAAGTCTATGACAAAATCTGACGAAATTTTGATAAATTCAATTCCTAATGCTCTTTCAAAAACACAATATGTTTGCTCATCTGTAAATGTTGGTTCAACAAGAACAGGAATTAATCTTGATGCTGTAAAACTTTTGGGAGAAAAAATAAAAGAATTAGCAAAATTAACCAAAGATCAAGACTCTCTCGGCTGTGCAAAATTTGTTGCCTTTGCAAATGCAGTTGAAGATAATCCTTTTATGGCTGGCTCTTTTCTTGGAGTAGGAGAAGGAGATACAGTTATTAATGTAGGAGTTTCAGGACCTGGAGTTGTAAAATCTGCCATTGAAAAAGATAAAAATAAACCAATAAATGAAGTTTATGAAACAATCAAAAAAACTGCTTTCAAGATTACCAGAATGGGAGATTTGATTGGACGTGATGTTGCAAAAAGACTTGGAAAAGAATTTGGAATTTTGGATCTTTCCCTTGCACCAACACCAGCAATCGGAGACAGTGTCGGAAGAATTTTAGAAGAAATTGGTATAGAACACGTTGGTGGACACGGAACAACGGCTGCCCTTGCTATGCTTAACGATGCTGTCAAAAAGGGAGGACTTATGGCATCATCATCAGTTGGAGGACTTTCAGGAGCATTTATCCCAGTAAGTGAAGACGAAGGAATGATAAAAGCAGCAGAAGCAGGACACCTAACCTTTGACAAATTAGAAGCTATGACCTCAGTTTGTTCAGTTGGACTTGATATGATAGCAATTCCTGGAGATACACCAGCATCAACAATATCAGCAATGATTTTAGACGAGTCAGCCATAGGAGTTATAAACCAAAAAACCACAGCAGTTAGAGTTATACCAGTTTACGGAAAGAAAAAAGGAGAATTTGCAGAATTTGGAGGTCTTTTGGGCTATGCACCAATTATGGATATAAATAATTCAAGCGCAGAAAAATTCGTAAACAGAGGAGGAAGAATCCCAGCTCCAGTTCATTCATTTAAAAATTAGCCTTAGAAATCTTTCAAAAAAATAAAAGTCTAGTAAAATACTATTATTAATAAGAAAAGATAAAGGAGAAAAAATGAAAATAATAATTTCAGATTCATACGAAGAATTATCAAAAAAGGCAGCAGACCTTTTTATAAGCATATTACAAGAAAAGCCCCAATCAAAATTAGGACTTGCAACAGGTTCATCCCCAATAGGACTTTATAAAAACCTAATAAAAGCACAAAAGGAAGGAGAAATTTCTTTTCATTGGGCAAAAACAATAAATTTAGATGAATATGTAGGCATTGACCCAAAAGATGACCAATCCTACCAAACATTTATGAACGAAAATTTATTTGACCATGTAAATATAAAAAAAGAAAATACCCACCTACCAAAAGCAGATACAAATGATGAAAAATTTGCACAAGAATATAATAAATTATTAGACGATTTCGGAACAAGAGATTTACAAGTTCTAGGCCTTGGACCAAACGGACACATAGCCTTCAACGAACCAGCAGAATTTCTAAACAAAAGAACCTCAATAGTAAAACTTGCAGACGAAACCATAGAAGCAAACTCAAGATTTTTTGACAAAAAAGAAGACGTACCAAAATATGCCATATCAATGGGAATGGCAGACGCCTTCAATGCAAAAACCCTAATAGTAATAGCAAGCGGAAAAAATAAAAAAGAAGTAGTAAAAAAACTAATAGAAGGAAAAGAAATTTCCCCAGATTTTCCAGCATCCTTCCTATCACTTCACCCAAATTGCTACCTATTTGTAGACAAAGACGCAATAGAATAATAAAAAAATAAGAGATTTTACAAAATGAAAAATAAACATTTTGCAAAATCTCTTTTTAAATTAAAATAAATCAATAAATATTTCCAAAAATTTATTACATTTATCCATAAATTTACAAGGCAATCCTATCAACAAAATCAAAAGACTTTCTCATCTCAGATAAGTCCCTAGCAAATTTCATATACATAATCTTACTTGCCTTGTTAAAATTATTTTTCAATGCCCTATCCCTATTTAAGCTAGAAAGCGTCATACCATTATTAAGAATTATAGTAGAATCTTCAATGTTTTTCACATAATAACAATTTACAAAACCACGTCTTAAATCATCAATTTCAGTTTCATTGATTTTAAAAGGAAAAAACACATTAAAAGCATCAATACAATAGGGCAAATTCCTAGAAACCTTGAGAATTTCTCTCATATTTTTGTGCATAAGTTTAATAGAAATAGATTTCTTTTGAGCAAGATGTTTCAAAAAAACTCCACAAGTTCTCCTATCAACAAAAACTTTCGAATTAGTATAAACTTCACAACCTACACCAAACCCTTTGATTTCAGTAGGAAGAATTGCAACTATTCTGTCCATAAATCCTCCTTTCCTTAAAGAAAAAAGACTTCCTTAGACATTAAGTGTACAATAAAAAATAAAATTAGTCAACAATAGACTAAACCAAATTATGATTTACAAAATACTTTCTCAATTTTCTAATAATATTGTAGTGATAATTAGTAATAGACTTTGTTGATAAATTCAAAAGCCTAGCAATTTCCTTGTGAGGCAAATTTTTGTCATACTTTAAATACAAAATTTCCCTTTCTTGCTTTTTTAAAGTTTTAATAGCCTTAAAAAGCTCCTCAATTTCAATACCTTTAACAAAATCATCCTCAATAGAAATACTATCACCAATTTTTTCAATAATTTCAATCCCATTAACATCCTTAGAATTTAAAGAACTGGCCCTTTCCTTTTTACACTCATTCAAAAAGAAAAAATAAAGTCTGTACTTCAAATATCCACCAAAAGAACCCTTTTTAGAATCAAAATCCCTTACAATATCAAAAACCATATCCCTCGCCATAATATAAGCCTCATTCTTGTCAAAAATAGGAAACCTATTTGCCATCGAAACCAAAAGAGGTTCATATTTTTCAATAATCGCATTCAAATTTTCTATACATATTTTCATTAAATTTTCCTAACTGCGATCGCTTAAATTTGTCGACACCATAATTCTAGTAAAATTTTTAAAAAAGTTTAATTAGACAAAAGACAATAAAAACAAAAAAATTCTCCTAAAAGACATTTGAGAAACTTAAAATTAAAATATAAGGAAATTAAGATAAAAAATATATTTACATAAAAACTTTAGCAATTAAAACCATCCAATCATAACCCATCTCAATCAAGGAAGCTGTGCGACTGCGTGGAGAGATCTCAAAGAAAACTAAGAGAAAAGTATAGTATGCATTCAAAAAATAATTAAAAATATAAACAAGTAAAAAATAAAACACAAGGCAAAATAAATCAAAGAGATCTCTCGACTACGCTCGAGATGGGTAAAAAATTGCCATAATTTTGCACTTCGAATAAGTTTAAATCAAATTTTGATAATAAAATTATATTTTTATAAAAAATTTAACAATCAAAATCAAAAATTAAGGAATAAAAAAATAAAAACTTCAGTAATAAAAGTAATCCAATCATAACCCATCTCGACCTTGTGGAGAGATCTCATAGTTTGAATTAGTAAAAAAGTAAAAATTAGAACGAAGCAAAATCTATAAAATTTCAAACAAAAAAAGTTGCAAAACTAATTAAGTTTTGCAACTTTCTTTCTAAGCTAGATTAAAATCATCTCTTGAGACATTTTCCATATATGCCTTGTTGATATTTGTAATTTTGCCATTTTTTGTTTGAAGGACTTTTGAATTTATCATAGCCTCCATTTGTGTTTTTACAGTTTGAGCATTTAGATCTGCTTTTGGATATTCAAGGCTTATCATTTTATTTTTTCCAAGTTTATCCTTAAATGACAATTTTAGTGATTTTACTATCATATTTTCTCCTTTCTACTAATTAAAGTGTTTCTTCTGTGATTTTTTCAAAACTATAAGAGCTTATTTCAATCAATGCAATATATGCATTTGCGAATTGTTTTAACTCTTCGTTTGTTAGGCCTTCGTCAAGATTTGAAAAAGTTTTTGATGTTTTTTTAATCTTTTGACCCTCATTTACTTCTAAATTAATTCTTAGTTTCATATTATCGCTCCTTTCATATATAGATAAAGAATTTTGATAAAATGTCCATAAAAATTTATTTATTTTTTTATTTTTGGAAAAATCCTTTATAAAAGAGTATTTTTGGTGTAAGATAAATTCTAGTAAGAAAGATTTATAAAAAAATTATGGTGATATAATGAAAAATAAAAAGAAAAAAGCAAAAAAATCCAATATTTTATGGAAATTTATATTTTTGATAGGGATTTTAGTTCTTTTGTATCCAATAATATCAAGACTTTATTATAGAATAGACTCCAACAATCAAGTTGAAATTTTTAACCAAGGAAAATCAAAACTTGATAAGGAAGAAATTCAAAGAAGAATTGGACTTGCAAAAGCCTACAATGATTCCTTGTCGGGAGGTCCTACCAATGATCCTTTTGCAGAAAAAAGATATAAAAAAGGTAGGGAAGAATATGCAAGGATGCTTGAAGTTCACGAAATGATAGGTCATGTCGAGATTCCAAAAATAAATCAAGATTTGCCAATCTATGCAGGAACAAGCGAGGAAGTTTTGCAAAAAGGAGTAGGACATCTTGAGGGAACTTCTCTTCCAATAGGAGGAAATAATACTCACACAGTCTTAACAGCCCACAGAGGTCTACCAGAAAAAACACTCTTTACAAACTTAAACGAGCTTGAAGTAGGAGATAAATTCTACATCCATAATATAGAAAAAACTTTGGCATACCAAGTTGACCAAATAAAAGTCATAGAGCCAAGCAAATTTGAAGATTTGATGATAGTACCAGGCCATGACTATGCGACCCTTTTAACCTGTACACCTTTTATGATAAATTCACATAGACTTTTAGTTAGAGGCCACAGGGTAGAATATGTAGAAAGTGTAGACGAAGAATTGATAAAAGATAATAAAACAAATTGGATATTTAGAATTTTATTCTTCATAGCCCTAATAATAATAATCTTCCTATTATGGAAAATTAGAAAATTAAGAAAAGAAAATAAAAAAACATCAAGTAAAATCGAAGAAATAAGAAAAAAATTAGATAAACTAGGTGAAGATAATGAGAAGAAAGATTAATATAAAGAAAAATCTTCCATCTATCTTAATATTCTTGCTAGGATTTTTGATTTTTTCCTATCCTTTTATAAGCCAAAAATTTTATGAAATAAAGTCAAACGATGAGATTGTAATATTTAATAAGGAAAAAGAAAAAATAGATAAAAAAGAGCTTGCAAGAAGAATGGAGCTTGCAAGAATTTATAACCAAACTCTTGATCCATCAAAACTTGTAGACCCTTATGACAAAAAAGTAAAAGCAGCCAAGGCAGAATATGCAAAAATGCTAGAAGTTCACGAGATGTTGGGTCATATAGAAATTCCAAAAATTGCAGTCGACATACCAATTTATGCAGGAACAAGCGAGGATGTTTTACAAAAAGGAGCAGGCCATTTGGAAGGAACTTCCCTTCCAATTGGAGGAAGCTCAACACACACAGTAATAACAGCCCACAGAGGACTTCCAAATGCACTTTTATTTAGAAACCTAAATCAATTGACAGAAGGTGATATATTTTATATCCATAATATAAAAGAAACTTTGGCATACAAGGTCGATAAAATTCAAGTAGTAGAACCATCAAATTTCGAACCAATTTTAGTCGTAGAAAAAAAAGATTATGCAACTCTTTTGACCTGCACACCCTATATGATAAATTCACACAGACTTTTAGTTAGAGGATATAGGATTCCATATACTCAAGCCATAGACGACGGATTAGCAAATACACCAAGATTAAAACCAAACTTTTTCCAATTATTTTTGATACTCTTGCCAATCCTATTATTTACCATAATGCAATATATAAGAGAAAAAAGATATGCGAAAAAAATGAAGATGGAGGTAATCGACATTGAAAAAAAACTCGGCGAAAAAGAAAATTAAAATCCTAGGTTACCTTTTGATACTCGGAGGTCTTATAACACTTGCCTTTCCATTTTCAAAAAGAATTTATTCAAATATAGAAAACAAAGAAAAAATACAAAAAGTAATAGAATCCCAAAAAAAAGACGAAAAATTTGACCAAATTGAAGAAAAATCAAAAGAATACAACGAAATAGTAAAAAATTCCGACATATCTATGGTCGATCCCTTTACAAGCAAAAATCTTGGCTCAGTAAATATACTAGAAAACCAAGATGATATATTTGCCTACCTAGTCATACCAAAAATAGACGTGAATTTGCCTATATTTTTAGACGCAAGCTACGCACATATGCAAAAAGGAGTAGGACAAGTTTCAGGAACATCAATTCCAATAGGAGGAAAATCAACCAGAAGTGTTCTAGCAGGACACAGAGGATGGTGGGCGCAGATATTTTTATTATATGTCAATGATTTAGTAAAGGGAGATAGATTTTATATAAAAAGAGGAGAAAAAACCCTAACCTATGAAGTTTATTCAAAGGAAGTAATAAGCCCATACGATTGGGAGAAACTAAAAGTTATAGACGGAGAAGATATAGTAACAATCCTAACCTGTACACCATATCCAGCCTTCACCCACAGACTTTTAATAAACGCAAAAAGAGTAGAAGAAAAAAAAGAAGATGCAGAAAATAAAATCGAAAATACAGAAATAAGCAAAAATGTAAAAATCACAAACCACCTTTACAAAATATTTTTGCTAATAGATTTTATTTTGATTCTACTTATAATAATAAAATTAATAAAAACCATAATAAAATAAAAAATAGGACTTTTGCAAAATGATTAAATTATAAATTCATTTTGTAAGGTCCTTTTTTATTTTTAAAAAACCTATAAAATTTTCGCGAAAAATAAAAAACTAAAAAACGAAAAATATTTGTGGGAGATTGATTTTATAAGAATTTTTAAATATATATTAAATATTCAAAGATATGTAAAAAATCTTTTGACAATCAAAAAATTAAGTTTTATAATTAAATAAACTTAGAATAAAAAGATTCTAATTAAATACAAAAAATTTTTGAAAACTATTATTTATATACATTTTTTAGTGAATTATTATAAGAAAAGACGATAAATAAAAAACAAAAATTTTTTTTACCCAAAAATAGGTACTAAAAAGTTTATTCTTGTATGCAAAAAGTCAGCGGGATTTAGGTAATTTTAAAAAAATTCAATTCATTTAAAATTACATTGAAGGAGCTAATATGAAAAAAATATTAAGGAAATCCGCATCATTTGCAATGGCGCTTTTTATGATCTTGCAAGTAATGCTGCCAGCTTTCGCAACAATATCAAGGGCGGAAGAAGAAAACCCAAATTCAATTAAAAATCTTGAAAATCTTGAAATTGACGACGAATCTTATTTTTCAATCACAAATTCCCAAAAAATTTATGACAAAAAGAAAATAAAAAAAGGCGAGGGCAATTTTTCTATCGCTATATCTATGCCAGATACAAGTTCAAATTTTAAACTTGTAAAAAGAAACGACCTCAAGCTTTATGATGATAAAATTTTTAAAACAAAAGAAGAAGCAAGCAAGGAATATTGGCGTGTAAAAGATATGCTAAATAACCAAGGCCTTGATTTAGATCTTGAAATCATCAAAGAAGATGAAGGATATAAAATCCTAGACAAAGATGAAATCAAAAATATTGAATCTGGGGGGGGTGGCTCAAAATAGCCAATATGGAGAAAATTACTCCTACATAGACTTTAAAATTTTAGATGATTTTGATTTTAATGAAAAGGGAAATCAAAAACTTCTAAGTCAAGATAAATTAGTATTTAATTTAGAATTTATAAAAAATACATCACTTGATCCAAATTACAACTTGTTTGAAAAAGACGAAGAAGGAAATTGGAAAGTTAAAAATGAGGGAGATATTTTTGCCCTTATTAATGATAAAAAAGTAAATATTTATAACACAAATTCTTTAAAAGAGGACTTAAATAGCCTTAATTCATATAAAGAAGAAAAAGAAAGTGAAGAAAGCGAGAAAAAATTAGCCGAAGAAAAAGCCAAGGCAGAAGAAGAGGCAAAAAAGGCTAAAAAATTAGAAGAAGAAGAAAAAAAGGCAAAAGAAAATAAAGAAAAAGAAGATTTGGATAAAAAATCTGATGAATCTAAAGAGTCCAAAGAATTATCAAATCTTGAAAAAGCAGACAAAGAATTAAAAACTGCCCTAGCCGATAAGAAAAATACCCTAGAAGAAATTCAAAAACTTTTAACAAGCCTAGGAGAAAAATACAAGCTAAGTAGAGATGACCAAGAAAAATTAATGGCATCCAACGACAAGGCTATAAAAGATCTTGTAGAAAAAGATAGAAAAGAAAATTTCAGACCAAATAATCTTAGGCAAGATCAACAAAGACCTTCAAATTCTTTTGAAGATAAAGTTTTTAACCTAAAAACTGTTATGAATGTAAAGGCAAGTCCAGTCTGGGCTATACCTACAGGTTGGTATTTTGATGTACATTTAGGACCATACCTAAAAAAGGGCACAAAGAACATCGAAAACTTGAAAGTAGGAAATCAAGTTGTAGCAACTGGCGAATATTTTGAAAATGGAAACGACCATTATATCAGATACACCTATATAACAAGAGTTACACATGATATTAGTTTAAACATTGACCAAGATTTAGAATTTGATATGGGAAATGTTGGTTCAAGATATAGTGTTGATATTGACATCAAGGTTGCACCAAAAAACAACCCAGTTCAAACTATGCCAAGAAAAACCGTAAATAAAACTGACCCAACACCAGTCGTCTCTACAGACTTTGTAGTAGAAGATAAGGGTGAGCAACCAGCAGGAACTTATCCTTATGAGCTAAAGTGGAGGACAACTTCCCAAAAACTTAAAGATAAAAATGGAAATGTAATCCAAGATCCAACAAGAAGTAGTCTTGATGGAGCCTATGTAGAATGGGATATAGAAGTTGATACAGATACCCTTCTTGACAAGGAAAATAATAAATTAGATTTTAAAAAGTTAAACCTAACAATTTTTGGTTCAAGCAGGCAAGGACTTTGGGATCTTAGGGCAAAAGCATCAAAAAACAAGGCTGATCTTGAAAATGTAAATGATTATAAAATATCTTCAAGACTTGGAGAAATTTTGACCCTAAATACATCGATAAATAAATCTGATTTGGGAGAAAAATTATATATAAAAGTCAAAGCACCAGTTGACACCGAAAATCCACACGAAGTTTATTCTATAGGTCTTAGGATAAATCCAGATTCCAACTACATCAAAAAGATGGTAGAGGATGCCTTGGAAAAATTTAAAAGTATCCCTAGTATATTCAAATGGATTAAAGGTCTTGAAGAAGCATCAAGATTTTCGGAAGTTCCCTTTAACTTGGTAGAGGCGAAAATTCCAGCAAGAATTGGGCTTAGAAACAACTATACTAACGAAAGATTCTACTATGACAGAACAAGAACTATAGTAGCTGATAGAATTACAGATAACAGGGCTGATTGGTACGCTCTTGACCTAATAAGACTTGGCGAAAAAGAAGACCCAGCCTTTGACAATCCGACTTTTACTTTGAACAATGCTTTTGAAGGAGAAAAAATTGCTCCTATAAAATATTACTATGTACCTCTTCAAAATGGTGGTTACAGAAGAACCAGCCAAGTTGGAGATGTTATCCTAGAAAATGGACAATATTATCCAGGAACTTTGGTTTCTTATGAATATAGAAATCAAACGGGTACAAGGGAAGATTCTTACTACTTCAAGGCAGACATTAATGAGAAAAAGAAAGATAACTTTGACCCATCCTTTGCAGCAGAAAGTGAGGGAGGTCATTTAGATCTTTTCACAGAAAAAAATCTCTGAATCTGACCTTAGAACAAATTATTTGATGTACACAGAAAATCCATATCCAGTTATGCGTATCAACAAAAACTTTGATATGGTTCACTGTTTCAACTCTGGACTTCCTGATCCAGCCCACAAGGGTAAAAAGGGAATCTTCCTAGATATTCACGAAAATCCAACAGGTGATTATTTGATATCTAGGTTAAATGAAAACATAAATAGTAGCAACAAGGATAAAAATAAAAATTTCAAACTAACTTATTACCTTAATAATAATGGTACTTATGATGGAGTTAGCCTAAACCCAGGTGGAAAAAAATCTCAAGGCGCTGCTATGGAAGATTTGATGAAAAGAATTTTCTATTATGCAGAAGAAGTTAAAAAAGAATATCCATCAGAAAATAATAATAAACAAATGCACAGGCTTATCGAATCTGCTATGATTCAAAAAGTAATCCACCACTACACTGATGGTAATAGTATTTATGATGAATATTTCACAACTCCATCAAACTACAATGATGAGAGCTGGAAACACAATCACACCCTTTCAGGTAGGCGTCAACCTTATCCAAAAACTGGATGGGATGGACAATTTAAAGGAAAAGATCAAAGTAGAGTTCTTCCAAATGGTCTTAGAAAATTAAAGGATGATGAAGATTTAATTAAAGATTATCCACCAGTAAAAAATATGCAAACTGACCAAGCTCAAAATCTTTTAACTAAGGTAATAAATTCTTACAAGGCTAATTCCGACTGGTCAGAAGAAAAAGCGAACTCAGTAAAATTAGTTTTCTATAGCCATACCAACGAAGGAAAATACCAAGAACTGATCACAGGAAGAGTAATAGATCCTATAGAAATCGACAAATTCGATGAAAAAGGGAAAAAATTAGCTGGTGCAACTTTTACCTTTACAAATATCTATACAGGTGAGAAAACAACTTGGCAATCAAAAGACGATGAAAATAATCACAAACTCTACCTAAAACCAGGAACATACAGAGTTCGTGAAAAAGCCCCAGAAGGATATGAAGCGATCAAGGACTTTAGTATCAAAGTCGAAAGAAAAGAAATAAATCCTGATGATGGATCCTACGAATTTAAAGAGTTGCCAGAAATCCATGTAAATGATGGTTTTAAAACCGTAGTAAGTCTTGATGAAAATACTGTCCCAAAATCTGCCGAAAACAAGGATCTAGTTACGATTGACAATAAACAAATCAAACTAAGTGTAACAAATATCCAAGACAACCTCGGAAAATTAGAATTTATAAAGAAAAATAAATTTGGAAGATTGGACGGAGCAGAATTTAGCCTAAGAAAAATCAAAGCATCTTCCCTAGAAGAAGCAAAAAATCAATTAGAAAATCCAAACTATGACCCTAAATATAATCAATCTTCAAAGGGAGATATTGGATATTTCAAATTTGATCAAATTCCAGAAGGATTTTTCATCCTAGAAGAAACTACAGTTCCAGAAGGATACGAAAAAGCTCCAAAATATATTATCCAAGCAAAAAAAGAAAACCAAACAGGTGAAAAAAGCAAGGTCAATCTTTACTTTGTTGGAGATAATAAGCCAACAGAAACAGAAGATGGAAAAACTGTAATTAAAAACAAAACAAAAAAGACCGAAATTAAATTTAGAAAAGTCAGGAAAGAGTATGTCCTTGATACAGAACATGAACACTTGGGTTTAAATGATGCAAAATTTAGGTTGATGTCTTTGAAACTAATTGATGGAGATTTCTATCTAAAAGAAGGCTACACATCTAGGACAAAACCAAGTAATAAAAAAGTTGATGGTCAAAATGCAACAGGTGGAGGATATATAACTTTTGACAATCTAAAAGCTGGAGAATATTTACTAGAAGAGCTCCAAGCTCCAAAAGGCTATGCCAAAACAAAATTATATGGTTGGAAACTTGTTGTAAAAGAAATTAAAGAAGGAAAAAATAAGGGAGAGCTTGAATATAAACTCTACGAAGTTTCAAAAGAAGAAAATCTCCAAGATAAAAATCTTGAGGAAGTCCCTTTGGATAAAATTATAAGTGGAGATAAAAAAGTAGAAGCCTTCCAAATAGGAAACGAAGCAAGAAAAATCTCGATTCCTTTTGATAAATACCTATCATCAGGAAAAGATGGAGAAAAACCGACAAAAGTAAATGATAAAAAACTCCTAGATGAAAATGGAAATCCGATAGAATTTAATATTTATAAAGCTGACTATTACGGAGCAATAGTTGATAATAAACCATTAAATAAACACCCAATAGTTCAAAACATAAATAAGGTCGGAACAAATAATCCAAGAGTCTTTAAAGAAAAGAAGTACGATTATTCTTTCGAGCTTCAAGACCTAGAATTCGGTGGTTACTATGTTCTAAAAGAAAAAAATCCTCCAAAAGGCTACAAGACTGCAAGTTCGATTTTACTTAAAGTTGAGGCAGAAGCCATAGCTAACGAAGGCTTTATGAAAGTTATAGTTAGAGACCCTAACCCTAATGCTTTTACCAATGAACACTCTCTATTTTATGGGGTAATCGACTACGAAAAAACTGCAAAACTTGGAGAATTTTCAATTAGAAAAATTGGTAATGCCATAGGATTTAATGATGAAAATGGCAATCCAATAAAGGTAGGTCTAAGACGTGCCTACTTTAGACTTTATACGGCAGATGAAAATTATGACATCATCTACAAAGACCCAGGCAAAAAATACGCCAAGGAATATATACAAAAAGTAACACCGGGTGAGCCTATTACAGAAGATGATGGACATGGTGGACAAAAAGGAAAAGATCCAAATAAACTTCCACCTAACCAAGGTATAGTAACCTTCGACCAATTAAAACCAGGAAATTATGTTCTTGAAGAATACAGAGGTCCTGCAGGATACGAAAAAGATCCGGGCAAGTGGTACATCCATGTAGATAAATTTGGAGTGGTTAAAAAATATAGGAAGAAACCAAACTCAAGCACAGGCTCAAGAGAAGTAATTTATTCAATGGAAAGTCCAAGATATAAAATGTCAGGACTAAATATATCACAACCTCTACAATTTAATAAACTAATGGCACAACAAACATCAAGGCCAGAACTTCAAGAAGTCCAACCTTATAATATAGATTCAACTAATGCAAATATAAGAGTAAGTGCAAGTGCAGTCGATACAAGTAATGGTTCTCGTGATATTACAGTAAAAATCACACCAAAAACTAAAAAAATCGGCAAAAATAAATCTCACTGGGTACTAATGATCGATAGGTCATGGGATTATTCAAACAAATTAAATAATCTTGATAATAATATCAACAAATTTATCACAGACCTAAGAGCAAAAGCTAACACTGAGGGAGCTGAAGTTTACCTATCAATAATAGAATACTCTGGAAACAATAATAAGTATAATAAAGTTTTACGAGCCAAGACAAATATCAAAAATTTAGATAATGCTAGTGAATATTCATATAAAATGCTTTCATTAAAACCACGTCAATTTGAAAATCAATTTGACCTAACAGAAGAAAATGTAACTGTAAAAGATTATTTGTCAAAAGTTGGAATCGATAGGAGAAATGGTGGAATAGTTGATGGTGGCGACAAGTTAAAAAATGTAGTTAATTCTAATCTAGCAAACTTAACTAGTGAAGATTATGACACCAAATACGTTATAAACTTTGCTAACTTCAACTCTAACGATGCTCAAAAGCCTGATTTGTGGGCTGAAAGCTTCGATCAATTTGAAGCTATGAGGGCTTTTAAAGAAAAAGGATATAAGAGAGTCTATACTCATGTAGACCAAACAAATACAGATTTTAAACCAAAGGGTACAGAATTTAAAACTTATATTTCTAATAATTCAGAATTTAATAGCTTTGATCGAACTTTAAAATATATTCTTATTAATAAGGGAAATAGGAAAGCAAGAGAATTTGCTCCTTATGTTCAAAAAGACTTGTTAGATTCAATCCTAAATAATAGTGCTAACTTCGCATCAACTGGCAAGGAAGAATCCCTACTAACAAATGGATCTATCAATATCTCTACAAATCCTAATGTTAAATTAAAGTCATATTCTATAAAGAAAAATGGAAATGTAGAAGAAAACCAAACAAATCCTATAGAAAATTCTATAAATAGAAATATCAGCTTAGAAGTTGGAGAAAATTTAGAAATTAATTATAAAATTTCTTTAAAATCAACGGCAAAAAATAAGAGAAATTATGTTATCCATGAAAAAATGTCTTATAAGCCAGATGAAAATAGCGAAGAAGTAAAACTTGATCCTAATAGACTAGTAACATTAAAGGATAATAATACACAACAAAAAGAAAAATACAGGGTAACAATAAATCCTACACAAAATGGAAACGTAAGTGCAAGTCCAAGCTCAGATATTTCTCTTGGAGCTCCTGTAAAATTAACTATAAGTCCAAATGATTCCTATAAATTGGAAAGTTTAACTGTAAAAAAAGATACAGATGGAAAATTTGTACCTACAAGTAAAATTCCACAAACAAGAACTTTAAATGAAAATAAAGAATATTGGACATTTAAAATGCCAAATTCAGATGTTACAGTTGATGCAACATTTAAACCAATTCCAAAAGGAAATGTAGACTTAAAGACAGACTTTATCTACTCCAACCAAAAAGACGGAAATTATGATGGCAACCCACCTTCCAAAGGTTGGGCTGGTAGGATTCAACTTTATGTAAAAGAAGATAACGGATTTATGCCAGAATCATGGCTACCAGTGGGAAAAGAACTAGATGCTCCATTTAAGGGTAACTTAACTTTCAAAAATCTTGACGCAAGCAAAAAATACAGACTTGAATATAAAAGATATGAATCAAATGCAAGCTTGTGGGGAACAGAAACCACATCAATAATCGATGTCGATTTATCAAATCCTCAAAAAAGACAAGGACAAAATGACCTAAAAATTATGACAATTTCCAATGGTAACTTGATGGAAATTTTCAACAAAGACGAATCTAGTTTTAGAATTCCTTTGAGAATTACCAAGGTAAATGAAAATAAGGGTGCTCTAACAGGTTCACAATTTAAGGCTCGTAAGATTTTAAATGGTGATAGGTCTTTGTGGAAAGATATTCTCGATTCAAATGGCAAACCAAGTGGAAGAGTTGAAAAATCTGGTAAATTAGCAGATAAAGATCCGATTTACTTTGATGAAAAATACGATGGTGTATCAGAAGCAACTGGTGAGCCGGGCGATAACTATTTTAGAGAATTGACCCCAGGTATTTATGAATTAACAGAAGTAAGAGCCCCAGATGGAACTTATAGGATGCCAGTAGATGATGAAGGTAAGCCAATGAAATGGTACTTCCAAGTTTTTGTATATGAAGGCAGAAACCCAAGAGGTGCTGACTACATGGGTATCAACTTCTACTTCACACACACCTTTACGGCAAATGATTCTTTCAACAAAGATAATGTAACGGATGAAGAAAAACAAAAACTAATCGGAACTACTATCGAAGGACTTGGTTCAGAAAACTCCAAGTTTAACAAGTACATCAAAGTTATTCCAGATGATGGACGTTCAAACCCAGCAAGGCCAGACGCCCCATACCAAGGAATAAACGATGCTCAGGTTACCAACTATAAAAACAGAACTACTTTCAGTTTCTTGAAAAAAGATAAGGAAACTTATCAAAACTTAGCTTTAGCAGAATTTAGTCTAAGAAAAGCTAAAACTAACAAAGATGGTAGTGTGTATTTTGATATGAATGGCAAGGCTATGTACGAACCTGAAGCAAAAACTGATTCAAAGGGCAAGGCCTTATCAAAAGAACAATTAGATGCGATGAGGATTAAACCTTTTGATGACAAGAAGGGTTATGCCATAGCTAAGTCGGATGAGAAGCTCGGCGTAGAATTTACCAACATCGAAGAAGGAACCTATATCCTAGAAGAACATAAGCCAAAAGAGGGCTTCGCTCCACTTGATGCCTACTTCCTTGTAACTTTCAAAGAAGATACTAAGGGTGCTTGGAAGCAAGAAGTAAAAGCCTACAAGCTTGGCAAGGACAAAAACTACCATGAAGTAAAAGATGCTAGAGAAGTAAAAGAGCTTTTTGAAAAATCGGATACAGGAAAACTTGTAAGCGTCTACAACAAGAAAAACTACATCGACTTTAATTTCAAAAAGATAAATGCAAAAGCAAATGAAAAGGGCGAAGAAGTTCCAATTAACACTGCTGCCTTTAAAGTAACCCAAGTTGACGAGAATCATAAGAAAATCAAGGATGGTTATGAAAAGGAAATTACCCACTATGGTTCAAATGGCTTTGAATTTGAAAAGCTAGGAGTTGGTCATTACAAACTTCAAGAAACATGGGCTATAGAAAAATTTGAAAAACCAGATCCATGGTATTTTGAAGTTGTCCAAGACTCACATACCCACAAGCTTAAAATTGTATTTGAAAAAGATTACAAATCAATTAGATACACCATAGACGGAGAAAATTTAACTCCAAAGCTTGACGATAATGGCAACCCAGCCGATATTAGAGTTGCAAACTTTGAAAAAATTGATGTTCATTTCAAAAAAACAGATCAAGATGGCAAAGCCCTAAAAGATGCCCTATTTAATATCAAAAAAGTCAGAAAATCAATAGATGAAGATAATAAAACAAAGGCATACGAATATTACAATTCCGGAAAATTAAAAAAATATATAAATTTCGGAAAGATTACAGAATATGATGAAAGTGGTCTTGTAAGAAAGTTCACCCATGATAAGAAGACTTATGAATATGATGATAAGGGAGATTTAATTAAGGTAAATGGACAAAATCCGACTGAGGAGGACAAAAAAGTTAGACCTGATGGAATTACATCGGCAACTGGTAAATTCAACCAAACTGTCCGTTCTCAATCAGATGGTGAGGTAAGTTTCCAAAAACTTAGTGAAGGAATTTACGAACTTGAAGAAGTTTCTATACCAGAAGGCTACAAGAGCGACTCAAAACAATTTAGGTGGATACTTAAAGTAGAAAAAGATAAAGACGGTCTACACCTAAAATATGATAAGGACTTTGAAGACTCATATTACAAAAAATATGAAAACGACCCTAAGGATCAAAATAGTTATTACAAAAAATACACCGCAAATAATTTCAAAACAAATTCAAATTTCATAGAACTTAAAGGAGATAAAGAATTTTCTCACCAAATCAAAAATACAAAAACAACAACTAATTTGAAGTGGAAGAAAATTACCAACTATGAAAAATCAAGACTAATAACAAAAGATGTTTCCTTTATGCTGGTAAAAGTAAGCGACAATCCAGATGATATGGAGCTTATAGAAAAAGGAAAAATTGGAAATGTCGCGCCGTACAATGTATCGAGTGATACGGGTATTTTTGAAATCAAAGACTTGACCAAGGGACTTTATCTTTTAAGCGAAAGCCAAGCCCCAGAAGGCTATGAGCCGATGGATAGAAAAATTGTTATAAAAATTCGAGAAGTAAATGGAAAACTTGAAAAACAATTATTCGAACTAAAACAAGCAGACGGTGTAACAACATCATATATAGGCACGACCACTTTTTCTTACCTTTTGACAAGAAAGGGCAGAAGTGAACTTGATACCGATAATGACGGAACTTTCTACGTAAACAACAAAGAAAGACCATATGTTTTCCCAATATCCAAAGGATTTATTGATAGAAGTAAGGGTTATCCAAGCTACTATCCAATCACAAAAGGAAAATTAAGTTTTAAAATTTACGCCGACCCAGAAGATAAAACAAATACAGATACAAAAGTTTATTACAAAACTATCGATTTGAACGAAAATGATAAGTCGTATGATATTCACGTTGACGGAATCCAATTAAATAAAGTTTATATTTTGGAAGAAGTTGAAGCCCCAGATGGCTATGTAAAAACTAAAAACAAATATAAATTAAGGTTCAATTGGATTGCAGAATATCAGAAATTTGTAGCAACCCTTCTTGCAGTAATAGGAGAAGATGGCAAGCCACTTCAAAATGAAGATGGTCAAAATATTACCGAAATGGGCGACTATATAGGTGGAGGATTAAACATTGGAACCTTTCATGGAACATCAAACTTTAAAATCATCAACAACAAAACCGAAATAGAATTTACTAAAGTCGGCAAGGATGGAAAGGACGAAAAACCACTAAAGGGCGTAAAATTCTACCTAGAAAAACAAGACCCAAAAGATATAAACAAGGAAAACCAAGGTTACTATCCATTGACAAAAGATAATGAGTTTATAAAATCTCAACCAAATAGGAATGGAGATGGAATAGACTACTATATCGAAAGATTTGTAAATGGTGAGAGGAAAACTATATTCTATGAAAATAGTACAATAGTAACCCCAGAAGCCTTTGCGAAAAAATACGAATCAGATGAACATGGTAAGTTCAAAATAAGTAACCTAACCGATGGATATTACAGAGTAATAGAACCAGAAGCTCCAGAATACGAACCGGGCAAAAAATATATGCAAGTTCAAGGTCCAGTCAAAAAATTCAGAGTAGTTGACGGAAAAGTATATATGGACCAAAAAGATAAAGATGGAAGAATCATCGAAACCGAACTTACAAATGAAAATAAAAATGACGTTGCCAAAATCGTAAACGAAAAATCTGGAAAGGGTGAATTTAGTCTAACCAAGGTCGATGAAAAAGATGATCCACTAGAATATATTCAATACACCCTTCACAAGACAGATGCAACAGAAACTCAAGTCGGAGGAACATATACAACAGATTCTAAGGGTAAAATAGTCTTTAAAGATCTACCTTATGGTTATTATTGGTTAAAAGAAACAAAAACCAAAGAAGGTTACATCCTAGATACCAAGAAAAAATTAATAGCCCTAGGCGGTGGAGATTGGGGAGAAACTCCATCAAGAAAAGATGATATATCAAAATCAATTACCTTCGATGGAAATCAACAAGAACTTGTATCAACAGAAAATCCAAGAAGAAAAGACGTTGTCTATCCAAACAATGCCGAGGGTATGCTCGCCAATTTGAGATTTAAGATTGATCCAAAAATCGCAGTAAAAGCTGGAGATTATTTTACAATTAAATTTTCAGATAATGTAGATTTAGATGGTATCTTTAGAGATAATGACGGCAAGGGCAAAAATAAAGATTCTCAATTTGATATCATAGGACCTGCAGGAAAACTTGCCGAAGCAAAAGTAAATGATGATAGAAGATCAATAACCTACACCTTCACAAACTATGTAAATGATTATAAGCCAGACTTTATGTCAATGATTGTACAACTTTTCGCAAACAGAAGAAAAATTGATCACAGCCAAGACATAAGAGTAACAGCAGATGTTGTAGATAAGAATACAAATGAATCCAAATATCATTACTCAGACTCTATAAAAATCGACTACAGAGGACAAAACGAAAAGGGAAACTACACTGGATATCAAAATCCAAAAGTAGACATATCATCATATATGTTAAGACTTGATCCAGACAACCAAACTTTCACAGCCATTATCTACTACAATCCTTGGAACAAATCATTGGCAAATAAAAATATTACCTTTACAACAGACCAAGATATTATGGTAGATGAGAGCCTATCCGTAAAAACCTATATGAAAGATGGAAAAGGAAGCGATGAATCCGAATGGACTCAGGGCGACCTCCCAGACTCTTATGACGTAGACTTCAATAGAAATGACCTAAGTCTAGTAACAGATAGCGAAAACAAATACGATTGGAAACCAACCAAAATTTGGAAAGCTGTCGAAGAAGTTGGTAGAAACGATGATTACGATTACTGGAAATATGATTACAATTATGGCTACAGATATTTTAAATATGTTTGGAAAGATAATAAAGACGAAAAAATAACCAGACAAATAAATATACCGACAAGATATCTAAACGAAAGATACCCAAACAACAAAAGCTATGTAATAGAAATTAAGGGTAAACTTAAAGGAAAATCTGCCAATTCATTAAAGACAACAGCATATTATTCAAACCATAATGTTTACTATAATGGAAGATATTGGTATTCACATACAGGTAGCTTTGAAACTTGGTCACAATTTTTCAATCCGGGAGGACTTGGAGAAGCGACCAAAGAAATAAAACTTCTAAACGTCAAAAACAAAATAGAATTTGCCAAAGTTGACGGAGGAGTAATATCAAATGTAGTAGACCAAACAGCAGAAAATCCTGAAAAACTAAAAGATTTAGGTTTAGGAAATACCCTAAAAGGTGCAAGCTTTAAACTTCAAATCAAAGATGGAAATGATTTTATAGATTCATCCTATGGTGAAAAAATTTCGGACGAAAATGGAATCTTTTCTTGGCAAGGACTAAAAAAAGGAGAGTATCAAGTTATAGAAACAAAAACACCAGATGACGATATCTACGACTTGCCAGAAAAACCAATAGCAAATTTTGAAGTAGATAAAGATGGTAATATTGTAAAT
This sequence comes from Anaerococcus vaginalis, assembly GCF_000307225.1. Lineage (GTDB taxonomy): Bacteria > Bacillota > Clostridia > Tissierellales > Peptoniphilaceae > Anaerococcus > Anaerococcus vaginalis_B. The sequence goes on along the minus strand of NZ_HE978617.1, from coordinate 481,154 downwards.
ATCAAACCAGAAAATAATATTATAGAAAACTACAGAAAAGTAAAAATCAAAATAAGAAAAACTGATCAAGATGGCTTAGGCTTACAAGGAGCAGAATTCTTGTTGACACCAACAAGTGGACAAAAAGATCCAACCGATCCAAAAAAAGAACTCCAAGCCAAAACATTAACATCAAATAAAGACGGAACAATCGAGTCAGATCCTTTGCCAAAAGGAAAATATACATTAGAAGAAAAGAAAGCACCAAAAGGCTACACCAAATCCGATACAATTTGGGAGCTTGAAGTAACAAAAGACGGAAAAATCAGATGGACAAATTCATTTGATGATTCAAAAGATCAAACAAAAAATCTATCTATAACTTCCTACTCGGGAGATTCTGATAAAGAAAATCTAAAATCAGAAATTCTGGGGATAGATACACTTGCCAAAACTTTTAGACAAAAAATAACAATAAAAGCAAAACCAAGTGAACTTGAAAATGCTAGATTAATTTTAGAAAATCCAAGCGCCAATCAAAAACTAACCCAAGCCAACACCAAGGTGAGATTGGTACAGGTAGATAAAAATACCATAAAAGAAAAAGATGATTCATCATATACGGTCGAAATAAATAATGAACAAACGCCAAACTTGATCCTAAGGATAAAAACTCCATACATGCAAAAAATAAAAAATAATCCACAAGGATCAAGCACAGGACAAACAAGTACGACAAATAATGACGATGCCGAAAGAGAATATCAATTTATAGTCGATATGCCATACAAAGACGACACAAAAATAGGAGCAAAAGTAAGCTACGATATAGGAACAGTCGATCAAAATACTGGCAAACTTGAATTTAAAAAAGAAGACATAAAAACGACCCTATATAAATATCTATCAAAACCAAACTTTAAAATCCAAACAACAAATGTAGATATGAAATCCTACAAAGGAAAATATTTGGATCGAGATATAAATCTAATAACAACAGATGTAGCCAATATCAAAAACCCAGACATCTACTTCAAAAAAGTAGACGCAGATGATGATGGCAAGGCACTTTCTGGAGCAATATTTGAAATACAAAGAAAAAATGATAAAGGATACTTCATTCCAATAAAAGAAAATGGTGAAGTATTTATACCAAATGGAACAAATTTAAAAGACAAATGGACAGCAACTTCATCTTCAGATGAAAAAATAAAAGGTCAATTTGAATTTAAAAATATTCCAAATGGAGAATATCAAGTTGAAGAAACAAAAGCTCCAGAAAAATATACACTTGTTGAAAAAATAGTATTCAAATTTGTTGTAGAAAATGGTAAAATATATTATATAGATAGAAAGACAAATAAGATTTCTAAAATAGAACTGACTGGAAATGATAAAACAAAACCAAATTCAGATTCTAATAGGATCCTAATCACAAATAGAAAAGCAGAATATCCAAAAACAGGAGGCTTTGGAGTTTGGATAGGATACACAATTATTGGACTATTAGTTATGCTTATTTCAGTATTGACCTATTTCAAAAGGAAGGATAAACTAATAGTATAAAAAGTTAATTAGCTTTGATTTCCAATTTTGAAGTCAAGGTAATTATAAAATGTAGGCACGTTTCTAGTATAAATCTTAATTAAAGATTATATACATAATTGATAGGCGAAAGCCAAAATATCAAGGGAGATTGACAAAAAAATATAAAGGAGAAAATTATGAAACACAAAATTTTGTCATTTTTGACAGCATTTGCTATGGTTGCATCAATATTAGTGGCACCATTTGCTAAAGTAAATGCTGATAATGCAAATGAACCAGCTGGTGGACCAAATTCAGATTCCACAACAATAGTAGTTCATAAAGTACTTATGAATAATACTGACTATGAAAAATTTGGAGAACCAAGAGAACATGACGGTAAAGAAATCACAAATGTAACCGAACATTTTGGTGCTAGTGCAGAATACATTGATGGAGTTGCTTTTAGAATCTACGAAGTATCAGAAGCAGCAAAAGATGGTTTTGTTCAAGGCTCAACAATTGATGAAAAGTACAGAAGTGACCTTTCAGCACAAAAATATTATAAGCTTATAAAAAACGGTGAAAAGGACTTCTTCATTACTGCTAACGGTGGTAAATTTGAAGCAACACTCGGAAAAGGAAACTACAGAATCATAGAAGATAAAGAAAACTCAACTTATAATACAAAGAATATCACTGGTTATAAGGCTGTACCATTTGATTTGAAACTTCCAGCAGGTAAACCAGACGGTACAGGAAACTTCTCAACAACTGATAAACTACACATCTATCCAAAAAATACTGAAAAGAAAGTAGAATTTGATAAAAACTTCGCTCAAAAAAATGGACTTGAAGCAATAACAGACCCTCAACAATTAAAAGATGTAGGAGCTGTTATAGGAAACTACAAAAAAGAAAAAGCAAAAGCAACAGCAGACATCGGTAAAGAACTTCCTTACCATGCAAAAGCTCAACTTCCTAAAGACACATACTTTAGAAGCCTAGATCTTGCAGATACTTTTGATAGAGGTATTGAATTTATAAAAGGCTCTATGGTTGTAACTTACAACACAGACGCAAACCAAGCTGAAGGATCAAAACAAACACTAAATTTAACTGATGATTATACAATTAATGAAACAACATCAGGATTTACATTAAACTTTACCAAAGCAGGTCTTAAAAAATTAAATGATGCTGCAAAAGCTAAAGATATTTACGTAGACTTCAACTATAAAGGTAAAGTAACAAAAGATGCAGTTGTTGATGATGAAATGGACAACAACATTACAATCACCTACAACCACGAACCACCAACACCATCACCAGAAACCAAACCAAACGATAAAGGTGAGATACAAATTACAAAAACTTGGAATGGTAAAGAAAAAGCTGATAAAGTTAAATATGTACTTCTTCAAGGAGATAAAGCAGTTGCTGATGTAACACTTACCAGCACAGAAACAACAGGTGAAAAAGATTTAGGAAATGGTATTAAATTTGTTATAACAGGAGAATATTCAGGTAAATTTACAGGACTTGATAATAAAAAAACTTATAAAGTTCAAGAGTTTGTAGATGGATTTACACCAAAATATACAACATCTGATCAAGCAGGAGTTCTTTCAATCGTAAACAATACTACACCAACATCAATCACACCAACACCTCCAAAGGTTGTTACAGGTGGAAAGAAATTTGTAAAAACTGATTATGACAATGCAGAGGATAGACTTGAAGGCGCTCAATTTAAGATTTACAAAAAAGTAGAAGGTAATAATAAATTCTTAACATTAAAATCAGCCGATACAAAAAAAGCTGATAAAGAAGCTTATGATAAAGCTGAAACTGCTTATATAAAGGCAGTCGAAGAAAAGAATGCTATTCTTAAGGTAGAAGAAAAGAAGAGATCAAATGAACAAAAACAAAAACTCGAAACTTTAAATAAAGGTGAAAATGATCAAGGATCAATCGCTCAACTTAAGAAAGCAAGAGATGACGCTTATACAAAAGTAAATCTTGTTTGGGATTGGGGTGCTGAAGCTGATGCTTACGTATTTACTTCAAACGAATTTGGTGGATTTGAAGTAAAAGGTCTAGCATATAACAAAGCTGGCGAAAAATATTACGTAAAAGAAACTAAAGCTCCAGCAGGATACGAACTTCCATCTAACGCTGATAACGTAGCAGAATTTGTAGTTAAACAAGGATCATACAAAGGTGAAACATCTGACTTAGACTACAAAATAAAAGTCAAAGAAAATGAAAAAGAAGTTGAAAAGACTGATGGCAAAGGACAACAAATAAAGAATATCAAAGTCTCAATTCCTAAAACAGGTGGTATTGGTTCAATCATCTTTGTAATAGCAGGTTTAATGATTATGGGACTTGCTGCTTACAAAATGAAAGCTAACAAAGAACAAGCATAATAGCAACTAAACAGAGGAGTTACTATGAAAAAATTTAATAAAAATATAATATTTTCCATAGTTTTTATGGTAATATTACAGCTAGTTACTCCTCTTTTAGCTTTGGCTGAAAGCGGAAATAGCCTAAAAATTAATACAAGTTATAAGGATGATAGTTCAAACAAAGAAACTGTAGTCGAATATGTAGATTATTGGAAAATTCCTGAGGAAAAGGCAAAAGAAATACAAAATGCCGACAAAAAACTTGAGCTTATAGATTTTTATAAAGACAAAAAAGACGAGGAAATTTCAAAAGATTTTGGAGAAATGAAATCTTCAAAAAAGTCAGAAGAAATTGATGGAATGTATTTTGCTATGATTGATTCTTTAGCAAAAGGATCATATCTATTAAGGTACAGGTCAAATGACTCATCAAGACCATATATTCCTTTTATAGAAACCATAGACGAAAATACAGAAAATCCTCTAACAATTTATCCAAAAAAATCACCGGATTGGTTGATTTTAACAAAAAGAGACAGCGAAAGTCGCAAGGAACTTGCGAAAGTTGGCTTTAAAGTGATAAATAAAAAGGGCGAAACTTTAAAATTTAAAAAATTAAAGATGAAAAGGGAAATGAAAAATTTACCTACGCCAAGGATGGGAATATTTCAGAAATTTCTACTGACGAAAATGGTCAAATAAAAATATTCGGACTAGAAGAAGAAGTAAAATTTGTTGAAACAAAACCCCTAAAGGGATATGAATCTAATATTGGAAAAGAAAGTGAAGGATATTTAAAAACTGGCAGTATCGAAATGTTAAACAAACAAGATAAGCCAAAAAATTTCTTCTCCTTCCAAAAAATTGACGGGACAAATAACAATCCACTAAAAGGAGCTATATTTAAAGTCCAATACAAAGACAAAAAAGATGACAAATTCAAAGATCTTTATTTGGATGAAAATGGAATGGTATCTACAGAAGAAAAAAATGCTAGAAAAATATACACCCTAACAAGTGGCGAAAAGGGAGATTTTGTAACACAAGATTTACCATATGGACAATATTGTCTAATAGAAACAAAAGCCCCACAAGGCTATGTCCCAGAACTAGAATCAGTACCCTTCGAAATAGGAGAAAACTCATTCCAAAAAACAATAAAAGTAAAAAATTTCAAACCCCCAATCTCACCACAAAGACCAAGATTAAGCAAAAGAGTAGAAGCCATGAAAAAAACAGGCGACGCAACAATTTACTTAATCCTACTACTAGGTCTAATAATGATAGGATTCGGAGTGAAATTAGTAAAGGCTAAAGAATAAAGCAAATAAAAAACTACCTTGCTTGGCAGGGTAGTTTTTTTGTGGGGAAAAAATAAAACAAAAATCAAGTAAAAAATAAAAAAATCAGAAATCAAAATTAAAAAATAAAAATTAGAAATAAAACTAACGAATTGTAAACTTCAGCAATCAAAAAAAGCACACACTTACCCATCTCGACCTTGTGGAGAGATCTACTGCGAAAATTAAGGCAAAAGAAATAGTATGCATTCAAAAAAACACCCCAAAAATATATCACAAAGTATAAACCAAAACACAAGCCAAACATAACAAAAGAGATCTCTCGACTACGCTCGAGATGGGGGAAGTATCGCTATACTTTTATATTCCGAATAAATTTAAGTAAAATTTTAATAAATAAAATTACATATTATTGAAAATTCATAAATAAAAATCGAAAAAGTAAAAATTAAAACAAAAAACCAAAACTTTAGCAATCAAAAAAGGCAAACTATAACCCATCTCGAGCGGATAAATGTACCTTGATTTGGTACATTTATCCCTGAAATTAGTGCGATAGCACGCAAAAGTTTGCGAAGCAAACGAATTTCAGTAGTCGAGAGATCCCTCTATTTTATTAGATTATATTATAATTAAATCAAAACAATTTTAATGCCTAACAATAAAAAATTATATTCCAAACCAAAATCTACAAAGTCCAAGTATAAACAAATGAACTGGATAGAACAAATAATTGAATATTTTATTTTGCTTTCCTTTTTCGCCGTTGTAAAAATTAATTACTGCAAATCCTAAAATTGAGTAAACTTCTTTTATTATTATAAAATATGATAGGATACTTGCCACTAGCCTATTATCGTAAAAAAGGTAGAGGATAAAGATTATTATTGTGGAATAATAGTCATAGTCAAATGACAAAAGTGTTGCTATTGTCGCATTTATTAGGACGATTATTATGGAAATACCAAGCCAAACATAATGATTTTTTATTTTTTCTTTTAACTTATCTACAATCATCAAAGTCAAAAGTCCAAGGGCAAGTGCCCACATTATATTTTGTGATCTATTATTTATAAAAACCTTGGACTGGAACATATCAAAAGGAATTTCTGAGATTATGGCAAATATTATGAGGTTTCTTAGATATTTTGTCCTTGATTTTGTTTTGAAAAATCCTTCAACTATCATAAAAGCAAATATCGGAAATGCAATTCTTCCGATTATATCAAAAATAGTGGATATAGTAACAAGAGGCTGTTGATAATTTAACATAGGTGTTATTATTGCCTTGTTAAAATGGTCTATAAACATTGATAAAAAAGCAATATATTTTAATTGAGCTCCATTTATTTGAAATTTTTTCTGTATTTGTTTAAATTTTTCCATATTTTACCTTTCTATATTTTTATTTTTAATCAATAATTCAAGATTATACCATATTTTTCTTTTTAATTGATATTATAACCATATTTGTGAAAAATTTCTTTTGTGTCTTTTACTGATTTACTTATATTATCGTAGTCTTTCAATGCTAGTGCAAGAAAGATTGTTTCTACAATTAAATTTTGGACAATAAATGAGGCTTGTGTTGCTAGTCTTAGGTTATTTTCTATTGCTGATGTGTAAATCACTATATCAGATAATTTATTTATTTTATTTACTCCAAACTGGGTTACAAGAATTACTTTTGCCCCTTTTTCTTTGGCTAAATTTAGAAAATCATGATTTTCTTTGGATTTGCCAAGTGTTGTAAAGCATATTAGTAAATCATTTTTTTTCAAATTTGAGCAGGCTTCTAATCTTAAATGGATGTCTGAATAAAATATTGAGTCTATATCTAATCTCATTAATTTTATTTGTAGGGACTGTGCAAGAATTGATGAAACTCCCATCCCTGTTAGAAAAATTTTTTTATTATTTTTATGGGTGTTATAGATTAAATTTATTGCTTTTTCAAAAGATTTTTCATCCAAGGTATTATGCCAAGTGCTTCTTATAGATTTTATTGTGTATTCTGACAAGGATCTATAAATTTCGTAAGCATCATCGTCTTTATTTAATTTTATATCTAAATTTTTTAATTCTCTGCTATCATTTATTGAATTATTTATTGATAATTTCAATTTTAATTCTGAATAGCCATTTAATCCTATCGATCTTGAAAATCTTATTATTGTTGGTTCGCTAACCTTAATTTTTTTTGCGAGTTGAGATAGGCTACAGTTAATTGTAGTATTTGAATTTAAAATATATTTTGCTACTTTTAGTTCTGATTTGGTCAGATAAGGTAGCATAGCTTGAATTTTATCTAAAATTAATTCGTCAGACATAATATCACCTCTGTTTTTATTTAATTATATCTTACCATATAAAAAATAAGTAGTAAAACTACATAAAAAAAATAAAATTTGTATTTTTAATAAAATTATGCTACAATATTTTTAAAATAATGGCACATAAATATAAATTGTTTTTAAAGTAAAGGAAAGGAAAAATTTATGGAGAAACTAAATGTAGCAGTAATTGGTGCGGGCATTTATGGTATTCATCATGTTGATGTATATTCTCAAAACCCTTATGTTAATTTAATTGCTGTTTGCGACCAAAGTGAAAAGATAAGAGAAAAAATTGAAAAAAATTATGGTTTAAAAACTTATAAAAGTGTAGATGAAATGTTAGAAAATGAGGAAATTGATGCAGCATCTATTGTAACTCCTGATCATCTTCATGTAGAGCCCGCTTTGGCTTGTATTGAAAAGGGTATAGATTTGCTTATTGAAAAGCCTTTAGCAACAAGCGTGGCTGATTGTGAAAAAATATATGAGGCAGCTAAGAAAAATAAAGTTAGGGTTGCTGTAGATTTTCACAAGAGGTGGGATCCTGCTGCTATATTTATTTATAATAAATTAAGATCAAGCAAAGGTTATCCGATAAGAGCTTATATGAATATGGACGATATTATAGACGTACCAACTGAATGGTTTAAATGGGGTGGCTCATCTGATCCTGTAGATTTCTTGGGTGTTCATTGTGTTGATTTGATGAGATGGTATATGGACTGCGAAGCTGTTGATGTTTATGCTGTTGGCTCAAAAAAACTTTTGCCTAGTATGGGAGTAGATACTTATGATAGTGTAACTTCAATCATAAAGTTTGAAAATGGATGCACATGGACTTTAGAAAATTCTTGGATTTTACCAAAGGGTTTTGCAAAAAATAATGATGGTAGAACATCAATAATAACTAGCGAAGAACTTATTAGAATTGATAATCAAAATAGAGGTGTTGAATTTTTTGATGAAAATAAGTTTCATACACCTAATGTATTTTTCTTTAATGATTTTCATGGAAAAGTGATAGGATTTGGTGCAGATCCAATTAATTTTTTTGTAGATGCTTTAATTAATGATAAAAAATTTGTGGCAGATGTTTATGATGGACTACAAGCTGCTAAATTGACTGAGGCTATCCATAGAAGCTTAGATTCTGGGAAGATTGAAAAAATATAAGGAGTATTTATGGCGAAAATAAAAATGACACGTATTGATTATAGACTAATACACGGTCAAGTTGTTGCAAAATGGATAAAATATAATCCTGTAGACAGAATAATTCTTGCAGATGATGAACTTGTTAATGATGATTTTATGGCAGATATATATAAAATGGCAGCAGCTGATAAAAAAGTTGATATTGTATCTATCGAAGATCTAAATAAATGTTTGGAATCAAGTGATGATAATGTAATGCTTATTTTTAAAAATGTAGATAATTGTTATAAAGCAGTTGAAAATGGGTTAATATTAGAAGAAATAAATGTTGGTGCTTCCGAAAGTACACCAGAAAGAAAGCAAATTATTCAAGGTGTTTGTTTATCTGAAAAAGAAATTGAAAAACTTGATATTTTAGAAAAAAAGGAAATTTTTGTTTATTCTCAATCTATACCTGAAAATTCTAAAATAAGTTTAGAAAATATGAAGAAAAAGTATGAGGAGAATCGTATGGAAAATGCTTTAATAATGGCTATTGCTATGGGTCTAATCTATTGGATTTCAAGAAGTATGTTGGGTGGATATTTTGCCTTATTTTTTATAGGAAATGCTATATTCGTAGGAGTTGTTGCTGGTCTAATAAGTGGGAATTTGACTCAGGGTTTGATTTTAGGTGGAGGAATTTCTGCTGTTTTTGCTGGAATTATTGCTCCTGGTGGAAATATGCCTACTGATCAAACTATGGCTGCAACGACAATGATTCCTCTAGCTTTATCAGCGAATTTGAATGTTGATCAAGCAATTGCTCTTGCAGTTCCTTTGGGTTTACTTGGAGCACAATTAATGAGTTTAAGAAAAATTATTAATGTACGTTTTGCACATGGAGCAGATAAGGCGGTAGAGGAAGTAGATACTAGAAAATTAGAAAAAAATGCTATTTTATATCCAGCTTTATTGGCGTTTCCTTTATTATTTTTACCAGTTTTTTTAGTGGTTTTATTAGGACAAAATGTAATGCTAGATTTGTTAGCTTTTATACCAGAATGGATGCTTCATGGATTAGAAGTTGCAGGAAATGTTATGCCTGCAGTTGGATTTGCTCTTATAATGAATTCTATTGGTAAGCCAAAATTAATTCCTTATACTATAATTGGTTTTATTTTGGTAAAGGCTTTAGGATTAAATAATTTAGTTACTGGTGCAATTTTAATAAGTGTTGCTTTTATATTAGTCTATAATCAAAAAGAAGTAGATGAAAAATTGGAGGCTAAAAATGTGTGAAAATAAAGAAATAAATATAAGTCAAAAAGATATAAACAGGGTTATGAGAAGATGGTATTTTGCTACTGAATTATCCCTTAACTTTGAGAGAATGCAAGCTTTAGCTTTCACCTATGCTTTTTTGCCAATATTAAAAAAATTGTATACAGAAAAAAGTGAATTAAAAGAAGCTCTTGTTCGTCATATGAAATTATTTAATACAAATGCAACAGCTGGTGGATTGATTGTGGGATTGACAATTGCTATGGAGGAAGAAAAGGCTAGGACAGGAAAAATTTCAAGCGATGCAATAGTAGCAATAAAAACGGGTCTTATGGGTCCAGTTGCAGCTTTTGGAGATTCTTTTAGTGCTGGAACATTTCAAACTCTTTGCATATTAGCAGCGAGTACAATGGCTGTAAAGGGTTCATTTTTTGCTCTTCCAATGTTATTTTTAGGAAATGCTATTTTGATGGCAGAGCTTGTTATAACAACAAATTTGACTTATAAAAAGGGTCGTGATGCTATAAAAGATGTTTTATCTTCAAGGCAAATGAGATATGTATTATATGGAGCAAATATTCTTGGAATGGGAATGATGGGAGCTTTATCAGCTAATATGGTTAATTTACAAAGTAAATTAAATTTTGGTTTTGGAAAGGCTGCTATAAATGTTCAAGAAAATTTAGATAAAATTTTTCCAGGAATATTAACAATTTTGGTTTTATTCTTATTTTATTATTTGATAGGAAAGAAAAACTTCAGTATTAGTAAACTAATTTTTTCAACAATAGCTGTAAGTCTTGTCTTGTCATTTTTTGGAATACTTTAGGATGTAAGATATGAGAGGTATTATAATTGCAAGTCATGGGAAATTTGCAGAAGGTATATATGATGCTATAAAAATGTTTTCTGGAGAATTGAAGAATTTTTCATGTATTTCACTCCTACCAGATCAAGATTTAAAGGGTTTTATTGATGATTTAAAAAACAAAATTGATGAAGTTGATTCTGGAGATGGTGTAGTGGTTTTTTGTGATTTACTATACGGAACTCCTAGTAATATAGCTTCAAGTTTATTAAAGGAAGAAAATTATAAGGAAAAATTAGAAATAATATCTGGAATAAATCTTGCTACTGTATTGGAATATACAAATATAAGAAATGAAAAATTTGATAGAAATAAACTTTTAGAAGTGGGAAAATCAAGTATTGTATCTGTAAATGATATTATGGAAAAATGATTTGCATATTCTAATTTAATAAAGTTTTAATAAAAAGAGCCTGTCATATACTATGATTATTTAGTATTCTTTGACAGGCTCTTTTTTAAAAATTATTTTATATAAGGTTAAAAAACAATCGTTTTATTCTTGCTTTTTCGATTTGCTCGGGTATAATTTTTTACTAGAAGTATATCTTACTTTTATTTATTGTATAAAGTTGAACGTTTGTTTAATCCCGCAATTATTATAGATATCATATATTGTTCTTCTTTATTTTCCCAGCTTTGGCTGGGTTTTATTTTTTGTTTTTACTTATTTTATATTTCTCAACAATTTATACATTGGGTCAAATTCATCGTAATATATTTTTTCTTTATTAAAGGAGTCTAATACTTTTTTTGGTAAATATTTTTTATCTATTATTACTTCAAAGGTGTTTTCTTCAAACCACTTATCGGTCATTGAAAAATATCCGTCTTTTCCGTCGTCTTCTCCCCAAGAATTTTCGATTTTCCAAAATTTTACTTCTTTTTCTATTTTGTCAAAGCCTGTAAGATTCATGGCGTGGCAGGCTGTGGAGTATCTGGCATTAATTCTTTCTTCTTTGGTCATTTTTGGAAAATTTGTAAATGTTTGGTCGAAATTGAATAAATTTTCGTCTAAAACGCCACTTTCTCTGTCTTCATTTATATCAATATCGCAGGCAAACCACATTGTTTCCTCGTTTTTTATGGATTTTTGGCAGGCTCTTTTCATTGTTTGCATATCTACATTAATTCCAAGAAGGTCTGGTAAGTCGACTGAATTTTTTGCTACTTTATCGACTAAAATCCTATTGTAAGGATGTCTTGGGTCGTTTAATAATTTTACTTTTCCATCAAAAAAGTCCCCTATATATTTATCAAAAAATGATTTTGGTGTCATATTTTTTTCTATGTGATATTTGTCGTCTTTGTCATAATATTTAAAATCGAAATTTTTGACTGGCTTTCCTATTGATTTTACAAAGATATTATAGGCGTAGGAAAGTCCTTTTTTTCTTAAAATTTCAATTTCTTTTTCATCGTCTGTTGCTCTAATTTCTATGGCGATTTTTTTTAGGGCACTTTCTAATGTATAGAACATAAAGTGGGATTCTTCTGTATGGAAAACTTCTCCCATATTGGTTTTTGGAACAATTCCATATTTTTTTATTAAATAATAGAAAAATTCAAAATATCCTCCGTCTTCTGGTGTTGAATAAAATACATCTTCAACTTTTCTATCTTTTATGTCTAAATTTTTTGTATCAATAACTCTTTGTAAAAACAAATTTGCTTTTTCCATATTGTCATAAAAGTAAAGGAAGGATTCTGAAAGTTCAAATTTTTCCATATTTAGTTTTTTTGCTATATGCATCCTAACCATATTAAGTCCTGCAAACATCCAACATCTGCCGGTCTTTTTTTGATTTGTTACGTCTTTTGTGTCAATTTGGTTAGAAAAAATAAAATCGTGCTGGTTGATAATATTTTTGTTAAGGGAAGCTTCTCTAATTCCCATATTTGAGATTGCATTTTCTATAACTTTATTTTTTGGTTCAAGCTCGTAAGCTTCATCTAATTGTTTAAAAATTTTTTCGTCTAATATCATAGTTCACCTCTTTAATGGAAATATTATACTTTTATTAAAGAAAAAAACGAAATTAATATATTATTGGCTAAAAAAATTAAATTTTTTATTTTCAAAATATAAAATATGAAAAAAGGAAAATCGCAAAATTTGAATATTTGAATACGAAAATCATTGACAAAGACCAAAGCTTGGTATATTATTGATTAGACTAATCATTGACTAATAAAAGGAGAAATTACAGCTAAATGTTTAAAAACATAATATCAAAAATTATTATTTTTTTATCAGCTATTGTATATATAGTATTTTTTATTTTTTAAATAAATATAGTATTTTACCTCTAAAATACAGATTTATATTGTTAGGATTTATTTTTCTAATTATTTTAGGATTCTCTTTATTAATTTTCAAAAGAAAAAGAGCGACAAGGGCAGTAAAAGCCTTTTTTATTATAATGCTATTTTTTATAAGCACATTTGAAGCTTTGTTTATGTCTTATGCCAATACATCAATCCAAACTGTTGAAAAAATCAATAAGAAAAAAGATATAGAAAGATTGAAAATGTCCTTTGTTGTCTTGAAAGAATCTCCATTAGAAACTATGAAAGATTTAGAAGATGTAGAAGTTTCGATAGCAAATCAAATGGACAAAGAAAATATAAATAAAGTTTTGAAAAAATATAAAAAAGAAAGAAAAAAAGACTTAAATGTTGAAGATGCCGGAGATTATTTGACCCTTGGACAAAATTTAATAAATGGAAGCACACAGGCTATATTATTAAATGAAAATTTCAGGAAGATGTTGGATGATACGGTCGGCTCTTTTAGCGATAGGACAAGGGTAATAAAAACATATTCTATAAATGGAAACAATAAATTTAAAGAAAATAAAGAAGTAAAAAAAGACCAGAGTTTTAATGTTTATATTTCAGGAATTGACACTTATGGAGATCTTGCAACAGTATCAAGATCAGATGTAAATTTAATTGTAAGCGTAAATCCTAAAAAAGGAAAAATTTTGATCACAACAATTCCAAGAGATACCTATGTAAACATAGCAGGACTTGGAGAACATGCAAATGATAAATTAACTCATGCAGGTTTATTTGGAGTAGAAACTTCAATAAAAACCATAGAAAAACTTTTGGATATAAATATAGACTATTATGCAAAAGTAAATTTCACGACCCTAACCAAACTTATAGATTTGTTAGGAGGAATCGAAGTCGAAAATCCAGTTTATTTTGATACCATAGACGGAAAATATACATTCCCACAAGGAAAAATTGAAATGGATGGAGATATGGCACTAAGTTTTTCAAGAGAAAGATACCATCTAGCAGAAGGCGACATTGATAGAGGAAAAAATCAAGCAAGAGTTATGACAGGAATAATAAGAAAATTATTGTCAACAGAAACACTCTTAAATTTCAATTCAATAGCAGAAGTTGCCCTGGATTCAGTAAACACAAATATGCCATACGACAAAATGATAGAAATGGCAAACGGACAAATAGAAGAAGCAAAAGATTGGAAAATAAAAAGCCAAGCCCTAAAAGGCGAAGACGCAACAGGCTTACCATCATACCTAATGCCAACAAGCAACCTATTTATGATGAAAGCAGACGATGATTCGATTAATGAAATACATGATGGAGTTTTAAAAAATAATAATTAATAGAGTTTTTCTCTATTTTTTAGATTGGGGAAAGAAATGGGTCAGACAACCTTATTAATAATGATTTTAACTTTAATATCTAAAATATTTGGATTTCTAAGAGAATCCATAATGGCAGCTTATATTGGGGCAGGAGATTTAAAGTCAATTTATACTACGGCAACTACAATACCTACAGTTATATTTAGCATAGTAGCTTCGGGCATACTTTCTATTTATATTCCAACTTTTAATAAAGCAAAAAATGAAGGTGGAGAAGAAGAAGCTAATAAATTTACAAATGACTTAATAAATGTTTTGATGTTTTATGGTTTGATTTCTTTCTTTATAATAGTAATCTTAGCAAAACCTATATCAAAAATATTATCTCCAGATTTAAGTGGAGAGTGGTTAAATCTTGCTGCAAATTTCACTGTGATTATGATGTTCTCGACTTTTGCCTACCTTTATGGGGGAGTAATAAGAGGATATTTGAATATAAAAAATAAATTTGTAGATCCTACTTTAATTCCTATAATTATGAATTTATTTATAATTATAGCAACTATACTTACAGGGATTTACAAAAATCCATATATTTTAATTTTTGGAGCTTTACTTGGAAATGTATTTCAATTTGTAAGATTTCCATTTGTGGCAAAAAAACTAGGATTTAGATATAAATTTGGATTAAATTTTAAAAACAAGTATGTAAAATACTTTATGGTATTATTATTACCTATAATATTTTCAAATGCAGCAAGCCAACTTTCACTTATAGTAGACAATTCAATGGCATCAGCTTTTTTCGGAAAAGATAGTATATCTAAACTATTTTATGCTAAAACTATGCTAGGATTTATATCAGGAGTTGTAACAACAACGATTGCTACAGTATCATTTCCAGAAATCGCAAGGCTTGCACAAAAAGGTGAAATGTTTGAGATGAAAAATAAAATAAATTCAGCTGTTATTTTTACTTTGATTCTTGTATTACCAGCAACCTTTGGTATGATGGCTCTATCAAATCCTATTATCAAATTGGTTTTTGAAAGAAATGCTTTTACTAGTGAGGATACTAGAATAGTCGCTTCACTTTTAATTTCTTATGCACCATTTGTAATATTTGCAGCAATAACCGAAATAATTTCTAAAGGATTTTATTCTCTAGGAGATTCTAAAACTCCTGTAGTAATAATAATAGTACAACAATTGATTAATATTACTTTGAATGTAGTTTTATCGAAACTAGTTGGAATAAATGGTTTAGCTTTATCAACAACTATATCCACAGCAGTTGGTAGTATAATTATGATATTGGTATTCATTAACAAATATGGGAATGCTACAGATAACAATAACAAAAAATCTTTAATAAAATTGTTAATCATATCAATAATAATGTTTATGGTGGCAAAATCATCATATAAAATCATAATTAGAATTTTACCATTAATTTTAAGCTTAGGAATTTCAGTATTTATAGGAGGCTTTATTTATTTAATAGGTATAATAATATTAAAAGTACCAGAATTTGATCAATTAATGAAATCGGTCAAAATGAAATCTAATGATAGAAGGAATAAAAATGGAAAGCAAAAAAATATTTAATAAAAAAACATATATACTTTTAGTTTTTGATATTTTAATCATAAACATGGCATATTTTTTGGCTTTATATTTAAGATTTGATGGAAGTTTTATCCAAATTCCAAAAATATATTTGCAAGCCTTTAAAAACTATGCCCTAATAAATACAATAATTACATTAATAATATATTCAGCATTTAAACTTTATAGGATAATTTTAGAATATGCTTCATACAATGAATTGATAAAAATAACCCAAGCTGTTATCTTATCTTTGTTGATTCATATTTTTGGCATATCAATTTTATTTCAAAGAATGCCGATTTCATATTATGTTTATGGATTTTTAATTCAATATACTTTCACAGTAGGGGTAAGATTTGCAAATAAGATGATTATGCAAAGCAAGTATAATATGATTGACAAAAATCCTGAATTTAAAAAGGCAATAATAGTTGGGGCAGGTTCAGCAGGTCAAACTATTAAAGAGGATATAAATAAGTCAAATAGAAAAGAAAATACTGGAATTAAGGTTGTTGCTTTCATAGACGATAACCCAGAAAAAAAAGGTCAATATATTGATGGAACAATAATTTATGGGGGCAGAGAGTCAATAAAAGAATTGGTAAGCAAGGAAGATATAGATCTCATTTTGGTTGCCCTACCATCAGCTCAAGAAAATCAAAGAAAAGAAATTCTTCAAATTTGTAATGATACTAAATGTGAAGTAAAAGTTCTTCCAGGAATTTATCAATTAGTTTCTGGTAGCATTTCTATGTCTGGAATGAAAGATGTACAAATTGAAGATTTGTTAGGACGTGATCCAGTAAAAATTTTCTCAAATGAAACATTTGATTACCTTAATGACAAGGTTGTTCTTGTTACAGGTGGAGGTGGATCAATAGGCTCAGAATTGTGTAGGCAAATTGCCCAATATGGACCAAAACTTTTGATAATATTTGATATTTATGAAAATAATGCCTACGAAATTGAGCAAGAGCTAAAGAGAAACAATAAAGACTTAAAATTTATAACTCTAATAGGCTCAGTAAGAGATTATGCAAGAGTTAAAAAAATATTTGAAACTTATAAACCAGAAATAATTTTCCACGCAGCAGCTCACAAACACGTTCCATTGATGGAAGTAAGCCCAGTAGAAGCGATAAAAAATAATGTAAGAGGAACCTACATAGTAGCCCTTCTTTCATTAATATATAATGCAAAAAGATTTGTCCTTATATCAACAGACAAGGCAGTAAATCCAACATCAGTAATGGGAGCAACAAAAAGGGTTTGCGAAAAAATAATCCAAGGGATAAATGATATAAGATCAAATAAAGAGTATGAAAAATTAGCAAAAGTTACAATGAGCGATGGAGATAGGATTATCACCATAAATCCAAAAGAGCTTTTGCAAGGAAAAGATCCAAAAACAGAATTTGTTGCAGTAAGATTTGGAAATGTATTAGGTTCAAATGGATCAGTAATACCACTTTTCAAAGAGCAAATAGCATCAGGAGGTCCTGTAACAGTAACTCACCCAGAGATAATTCGTTACTTTATGACCATAAAAGAGGCTGTAAAATTAGTATTACAAGCAGGCTCAATGGCAAGAGGTGGAGAAATATTTGTACTAGATATGGGAGAGCCGGTAAAAATAGATTACTTGGCAAGACAATTGATAAAATTATCAGGCTTTAAACCAGATATAGATATGCCAATAGTATACACAGGTCTTAGACCAGGAGAAAAATTATACGAAGAAAGACTAATGGACGAAGAATTATTATCAAACACAAAAGTAGAAGGAATATCCGTAGGAAGACCATTAGAATTTTCAAAAGAAGAATTTTTCCAAAAATTAGATAAGGTAATAAACCAAGAAAACATAGACGAGCTAGATATAGTTGTTACGATAAATACTTTGATAAGTACATTTATAGGAAAGGGCAATAAATAATGACAAAAAAAATGAATATACCATTTTCACCACCAGATATTAGTGAAGAAGAAATAAAGGAAGTTATCGACGCACTAAAATCAGGCTGGATAACAACAGGACCAAAAACAAAAAAATTAGAAAAAGAATTACTAAAATTCACAGGAACAAATATGGGAGTTTGCTTAAATTCTCAAACAGCAGCTGCAGAAATGACCCTTAGAGTTTTAGGAGTTGGAAAAGGCGATGAAGTAATCACAAGCGCCTACACCTACACAGCAACTGCATCAGTTGTAGAACACGTTGGGGCAAAATTAGTTTTAGTAGATACACAAAAAGAAAATTTAGAAATGGACTACGAAAAATTAAAAGATGCCATAAATGAAAAAACAAAAGTTATAATCCCAGTAGACTTGGGAGGAGTTCCTTGCGATTACGATAAGATTTTTCAAATAGTAAAAGAAAAGAAAAATTTATTCAAAGCAAACAATGAAATCCAAAAAGCCTACAATAGAATAATAGTAATGGCAGACACAGCTCACGCTTTAGGAGCAGAATATAAAGGAAAAAAAGTAGGCTCAATAGCAGACTTTTCAAACTTTTCCTTCCATGCAGTAAAAAATTTCACAACAGCAGAAGGCGGATATGCAACATGGAAAGATAAAGAAGGAATAGATAACGAAAAACTCTACAAAAAATATCAACTATTGTCCCTTCACGGTCAATCAAAAGATGCCCTAAGCAAAACAAAACTAGGTTCATGGGAATATGACGTTGTAGGAGCTTGGTATAAATGCAATATGACAGACGTACTAGCAGGAATAGGACTTGCCCAAGTAAAAAGATATCCAAGTCTTTTAAAAAGAAGAAAAGAAATAATAGAAAAATACGACAAGGCCTTTAGACCACTCGGAATAAAAAGTCTAAACCATTTTGACAAAAATCATACATCATCAGGTCATCTTTATATAAGTCAAGTACCAAAAATAGACATAGAACAAAGAAATAAAATAATAGAAGAAATGGCAGAAAAAGGAATAGCATGTAACGTTCACTACAAACCACTTCCCCTATTAACAGCCTACAAAAATCTAGGATTTGAAATAAAAGATTATCCAAACGCCTACAATCACTACAAAAACGAAATAACCCTCCCACTACACACAAAACTTTCGGACGAAGAAGTTGATTATATAATTGAAAGTTTTTTGTGAGATTGTAAAGAGATATATAAAGGTAAAATGATGCTTAGAAAATGGGAAGATTTACCTGTAAAAATGCAAAATGATGAAGTTTTGCCCTACTATAAAATTTTAAAAAATAGAAAAATTAGCTTAGTCCTAAAAAGAATATTTGATATAATTTTATCCCTAGTTTTAATAATAATCTTATCTCCATTGCTAATAATTTTAGCGGTTTTGATTAAAAAAGATTCTGAGGGAGAAATTATTTATAAGTCAACCAGAATAACCCAATATAATAAAGAATTTAAAATATATAAATTTAGAACTATGGTTAAAAATGCTGATAAAATTGGAAGCCAAGTTACAGTTGGAAATGATAATAGAATTACAAAAATAGGCGAAACTTTAAGAAAATATAGGCTTGATGAGATACCACAGTTATTTAATATTTTAAAGGGAGATATGAGTTTTGTAGGAACAAGACCAGAAAGTCCATACTATGTCAAGCACTATACAAATGAAATGTATGCAACATTATTGTTAAAAGCTGGAGTAACATCTGAAACTAGCATAGAATACAAGGATGAAGCAAAGTTACTTAAAGATGGGGAAAATACTGACGAAATATATATTGAAAAGATTTTGCCGGAAAAAATGAAGTATAATTTAGAAAGCGTTAAGGAGTTTTCTCTTGCAAAAGATATAAAAACTATGATAAGAACTATTATAGCAGTATCAAAATAGAAAAGGTAAATTAAATGGAAAATTCAAAAGAAAATAAAAAATATAAAATATGGTTTTTTCATCACTATGCGACTCCTCCAACATCAACAGGACTTGCTAGACCATATTATTTTTCTAAATATTTAATACGAAAGGGGCACGATCCAACAGTTTTTGCATCTTCATATCTTCATTATTCTGATAAACAACTTATTAATAATGGAAGTTTATATATAAAAGACAATTCCAGTGGTGTTCCTTTTATATATGTAAGGACTCATAGTGCTAAAGGAAATGGTATTAATAGAGTTATAAATATGTTTGATTTTGCAAAAAATTTATATAAAGTTGCAAGAAAAGAAGCTAAGATAAATGGAAAACCAGATATTATAATCGCTTCTTCTCCACATCCATTAACAATGATTGTCGGAAATTATTTATCAAAAAGACTCAATGTACCATGTATTTGCGAAGTTAGAGATTTGTGGCCAGAAAGTTTAATAGAATATGGATATGTAAAAAGAAATTCAGCTTTTGCAAAAATTTTATACAGGGGCGAAAAATGGATATATAAAAAATCTGATGCTCTAATATTTACAATGGCTGGAGGTCCAGATTATATTAAGCAAAGAGGTTGGACTTCGGAAATAAAAACAGATAAAATATATTATATAAACAATGGAGTTGAATTAGAAAAATTTGATTCAAGTAAGGAAGAAAATGTATTAAATGAAGAAATCTTGGAAGATGAGAATTTTGTAAATATAGTATATACTGGTTCTATAAGAAAGGTAAATGATTTAAACTTTATTTTAGAAACAGCTAAGATTATAAAAAATGATAAGATTAGATTTATAATCTATGGAGATGGAAACGAAAGAGAAGATCTTATAAAAAAATGTAAGAAAGAAAATATAGATAATGTTTATTTTATGGGAAGAATTGATAAAAAATATGTTCCTTATATATTAACAAAATCTACATTTAATTTGTTACATAATAAGTCTTCTAATTTAATGAAATATGGTTCAAGTCAAAATAAATTATTTGAATATTTGGCATCAGGAAAGCCTATAATACAAACTTTTCCAGGGAAATACTTAATATTAGAAAAATATGATTGCGGTTATGTTCTTGATGAGCAAAATCCAAATAAATTAGCTAAACTAATAGAAGAAATTTCAGAAGATAAAGATACTTGTATAAAAAAAGGTTTAAATGCTAGAAAAGCATCAATAAATTATGATTATTTAAACTTAACTGATAAATTACTAAATGTAATAGATAATTTGATAAAAAGGAGAGTAAGAAATGAACAAAAATGAAATTTTAGAAAAAATTAGAAACAGGTCATTAAAAATAGGAGTAGTTGGATTAGGCTATGTTGGTTTGCCACTTGCCGTAGAAAAGGCAGGGGCTGGATTTGAAACAACAGGATTCGATGTTCAAGCTGAAAAAGTAGAAAAAGTAAATAAAGGAATTAACTATATTGGCGATGTAATTCCTGAAAAGATGAAACATTTAGTAGAAGAAGGAAAACTTAAAGCAACAACAGATTATTCATTTATAAAAGATATGGATTTCATAGCTATTTGTGTGCCTACACCTTTAAATGCTCATCAAGCACCAGAATTAGATTATGTAAAATCAAGTGCTACAGAAATTGGAAAACACATGAGTAAAGATACAATGGTTGTATTAGAATCAACAACCTATCCAGGAACAACAGAAGAGCTAATAAAACCAATACTTGAAAAAGAGTCAGGTCTAAAATGTGAAGAAGATTTTTACTTAGGCTTTTCACCAGAAAGAGTAGATCCAGGTAATGCAGTATATAAAACCAAAAATACTCCAAAAGTTGTAGGAGCAATAGGAAAAGATGCTTTAGATGCAATTGCTGCAGTATATAATGAAGTATTAGAAGGAGATGTTTATAAAGTTACAAGTCCTGCAGTAGCTGAAATGGAAAAAATATTAGAAAATACATTTAGAAATGTAAATATAGGACTTGTAAATGAATTGGCAATTCTTTGTCACGAAATGGATATAGATATTTGGGAAGTTATAAGGGCAGCATCAACAAAACCATATGGTTTTATGCCATTTTATCCAGGCCCTGGTTTAGGTGGACACTGCATACCTTTAGATCCATATTATCTAACATGGAAAGCAAAAGAATATAAATTCCATACATCTATGATTGAAAGTTCAATGATTATAAATGACAAAATGCCACAATATGTAATTGATAGAAGTATGGAGATACTCAATAAAGATAAAAAATCATTAAATGGATCTAATGTTTTGGTACTAGGAATAGCATATAAAGCGGATATAGATGATTATAGAGAAAGTCCATCATTGGAAGTTATTGATAAGTTAAAATCATATGGAGCTAATGTACAATTCTTTGATCCATATATTACAGAATATAAATATAAAGGAAAATTATATTCAGATGGTCTAAAAGAATTAAGCGACGAAACAATAAAAAATTCAGATTTAATAGTAGTAACTACAAACCACTCAAAATTAGATTACGAAAGAATTTGTAAGTTATCTAAACGTATATTTGATACAAAAAATGCATTAGGAAACATAAAAAATTGTGATAATATAGATGTTCTTTAGAAAAAACAGGGAGATAATATGAAAATATTAACTGTAGTTGGAGCAAGACCTCAATTTATAAAAGCTGCAGTGGTATCACATGAGCTTAGAAAAAAATATACAGAAATTCTTGTCCATACTGGTCAACATTATGACTATAATATGTCAGAAAAATTCTTTGAAGAATTAAATATACCAAAGCCAGATTATAATTTGGGAATATCAGGTGGAAGTCATGCTGAAATGACAGGAAAAATGATGATTGAAATTGAAAAAGTATTGGAGAAAGAAAAACCAGATTATGTGCTAGTTTATGGAGATACAAATTCTACACTTGCGGCAGCTCTATCAGCAGCAAAACTTCATATTCCAGTTTGCCATGTCGAAGCTGGTGCAAGAACACATTCTATGACAAATCCAGAAGAAATAAATAGAATATGTACAGATCATGTTTCAAGTCTATTACTTGCTAGTACAAAGAGTGGATATGAAGAACTAAAAAAAGAGGGACTATCTAACAAAAGCTTTTTAGTAGGCGATCCAATGTATGATGCATTTGATAAATATAGCAAGATGTTAAATATTGAAGATATTAAATTAAAAACTCTTCTAGGAGAAGAAATAGAACCACCTAAAAAATTCTACTATTTAACTTGCCATAGAGAAGAAAATACTAAAGATGATGAAACTCTATTAGAAATATTTAAAGCTATGAATGATTTAGACTATCCAACTATTTACCCTGTTCATCCTAGAAATAAAGAAAGAGCATTAAGAATTAGTAAATTGCACAGCTTTAAGAATATAATATTGTGTGAGCCAGTTGGATATTTAGAAAGCACATGCTTGGTGAAAAATGCAGTTAAAATTGTTACAGATTCGGGAGGTCTACAAAGAGAGGCCTTCTTTGCAAAGAAAAAATGTGTAACACTTCTTGATTTTGAATGCTGGCCAGAAACGATGGTAGAAAACAGAAACAATTTATCAAAACCTACAAAAATAGATATTTTAAATAATTTGAAAAAAATCCAAAAAGTTAATGAAAATTATAGACCATTTGGAGATGGTACTTCAGCAATTAAAATAGTTGATTTATTATATAAATCATACTCAGAAAGGAAATAATAAATGAAATATGCATTAATCGGATGTGGACGAATAGCAGTAAATCATATAAAAGCAGTTGTAGAAAATGATATAGATATGGTTGCAGCTTGTGATATAAAACTTGAAAAAATTGATCAGCTAATAGAAAAGACAAATTACAATAAAGATTTCAAAAAATATACTGACTACAAAAAAATGGTAGATGAAAATCCTGATTTAGACTTTGTAAGCATTGCTACAGAAAGTGGAATTCATGCAGAGATTGCTTTGTATTGTATTGAAAAGGGAATTAATGTAATAATTGAAAAGCCAATGGCTATGTCAATGGAAGATGCAAATAAAATTATAAATTTGAGTAAAGAAAAAAATGTAAAAGTATCAGTTTGCCATCAAAATAGATTTAATATAGCTGTTCATAAAACAAGACAAGCAATGGATGAAGGAAGATTTGGTAGATTATCTCATGGATCAATTCATGTTAGATGGAATAGAAATAAAAACTACTATGATCAAGCACCATGGAGAGGAAAATGGGAATCTGATGGTGGTTGCTTAATGAATCAATGTATTCATGGAATAGATTTATTAAGATGGATGCTTGGAGAAGAAGTTGAAGAAGTATATGGAGTAACAAAACAACAATTCCATGACTACTTAGAATGTGAAGATGTAGGAATGGCTGTACTTAAATTTAAAAATGGAGCAGTAGCTACAGTTGAAGGAACAGTCAATGTATATCCTCAAAATTTAGAAGAAACTTTATATTTATTTGGAGAAGATGGAACCGTAAAAATTGGTGGAAAATCTACAAATAATATTGATGTTTGGAATTTTAAAGATGAAGATGCTGATGATCAAAACAATATAGGCTTAAAAGAAGAAACAGAAAATGTATATGGAAACGGACACACATCTTTATTTAAAGATATGATAGAAGCAATCGAAGATGATAGAGATCCATATATAACAGCTGTAGATGGAAAAAATGCCTTGGAAATAGTATTGGCTATATATAAATCATCATTTACAGGAAAATCTGTGAAATTGCCATTAGAAAATTGTGCATCAACTGACTTTGAAGGAGAATTTTAGTGACTTATTATGTTCATGAAAGCTCTATAGTAGATGAAGGTGTTGAAATAGGTGAAAATACTAAAATTTGGCATTTTTGTCATGTTTCTAAAGGGGCAAAAATTGGAAAAAATTGTTCTCTAGGTCAAAATGTTTTTATAGGAGAAAATGTAGTAATTGGGGATAATTGTAAAATACAAAATAATGTATCTATATATTCAGCAGTTACCTTAGAAGATGGTGTTTTTTGTGGGCCATCTTGTGTTTTTACAAATGATTTAACACCAAGAGCAAGATACCCAAAGGGAAAAGATAATTACAAAAAAACCCTTGTGAAAGAGGGAGCAAGCATAGGCGCAAATGCAACTATAGTTTGTGGAAATACATTAGGCAAAAATTCAATGGTTGCAGCAGGTGCATTAGTTACTTGTAATATTGACGATA
Source organism: Anaerococcus vaginalis (assembly GCF_000307225.1). Taxonomy (GTDB): domain Bacteria; phylum Bacillota; class Clostridia; order Tissierellales; family Peptoniphilaceae; genus Anaerococcus; species Anaerococcus vaginalis_B. The sequence goes on along the minus strand of NZ_HE978617.1, from coordinate 456,017 downwards.
ATGAACTTGTAATGGGAATTCCTGCAAGATTTTATGCAAAAGTTGATGAGTATGGAAATATTTTAAAAAAAGGGGACGAATAAATGGAGTTTAGAGATTTAAAAACTCAATATTTAAATCATAAAGAAAACATAGATAAAGCAATAGAAAAAGTACTGTTATCTTCTCAATTTATAGGTGGTAATCCAGTAAAAGAATTAGAAAAAAATCTAGCCGATTATGTAGGCAGAAAATATTGTATAACATGTGCAAATGGTACAGATGCTTTGGAACTAGTTTTGTTAGCATGGGGAATAAAAGAAGGAGATGCAGTTTTTGTACCTGATTTTACATTCTTTTCTACAGCAGAAGTTGTAGCAAGGGTTGGAGCTACTCCAGTTTTTGTAGATGTGGATATGGATACATTTAATTTAGACCCATTATCGCTTGAAGAAGCGGTAAAAAAAGTATTAGAAGATGGAAAGTTATCTGCTAAGGTTGTAATTCCTGTTGATTTATTTGGATTACCAGCAGATTTTCCAAAAATTTTACCGATAGCTAAAAAATATAATTTAAAGGTGCTAGAAGATGGAGCTCAAGGCTTTGGTGGTCATATAGAAATTGATGGAAAGATAAATAGAGCTTGTTCTTTTGGAGATGCTTCAACAACATCATTTTTTCCAGCAAAACCTCTTGGTTGTTATGGAGATGGTGGAGCAATTTTTGTGGATGATGAAGATTTGAAAAATCTATTAGAATCTTTAAAGTTCCACGGAAAAGGCGATCATAAATATAACAATATAAGAGTAGGTATGAATTCTAGACTTGATACAATTCAAGCAGCAATTTTAAATGAGAAATTTGAATTTTTTGTAAGTGAGGAACTTGATTCTGTAAACAAAGTTTATAATTACTATTCAAAACACTTAAAAGAGGTAGTTTGTGAAAATAATATAAACATAAAATTACCTAAAATACCAGAAAACTTCTACTCTAGTTTTGCTCAATATACAGTTATTGCGCAAAGTAAGGAAGATAGAGATAAATTAATGCAAAAATTGTCTAAAGAAGAAATACCTACAAATATTTACTATCCTAAAGGTCTAAGTCAACAAAAGGCATTTGAATATAATAAGTCAACTCCAGTATCACTTGAAAATTCAACAAAACTTTGTGAGAGTGTATTTTCACTTCCTATGCACCCATATTTAGATGAGCAAGATTTAGATAAAATTATTAATTCATTCAAATAAAATTATTTTAGAAGGAGATATTATGAGAATATTAGTTTTAGTTCAAGGTTATCCAGATAATAATGGAAATGTAGCTTCTATGTTTGTTCATAATAGAAATTTAACATATATAAAAAATGATTATAATGTTACAGTATTGAACTTTGCAACTAAAAATAAATATGAAAAAGACGGAATAATGGTTTTGAGTGAAAAAGATTATTATTCATCTAATGAGGTATATGATTTATTAATTATCCATGCTTCAAATATTAGAAATCACTATAGATTTTTAAGAAAAAATAGCGATAAATTTAAAAAAATAATATTTTTCTATCATGGTCACGAAGTTTTAAAATTGAATGAAGCTTATCCTGATCCTTTTCCTTATATTAAAAGAAATAAAATAAAAGAAAGTCTACAAAACATATATGATAATTTTAAATTGACTGTTTGGAGAAAATATTTACCAAAAATAAAAAATAAGTCAAGTTTTGTTTTTGTTAGTAATTGGATAATGGATGAATTTTTCAAAAATACAAAACTTAGTAGAAAAGAATTTGAAGATAGTTGTTATGTTATAAACAATTGTGTTGGAGAAGTCTTTGAGAAAGAAACATTTGATGATGAATGTGAAAAGAAGTACGACTTCATAACGATAAGATCAAATTTAGATGGGTCTAAGTATTGTGTAGATCTTGTTAATAAACTTGCTAAAAATACTCCAGATGCAAAATTTCTTTTGGTTGGTAGGGGAGAATATTTTAAACACTATAAGAAAGCTGATAATATTGAGTGGATAAATAGTACTTTAAGCCATAAAGATATGATAGATTATTTGCAAATGTCAAAATTTGCATTAATGCCTACAAGAGAAGATACACAAGGTTTGATGACTTGTGAAATGGCAGCTTTTGGGATGCCGGTTATAACATCTGATATAAAAGTCTGTAGAGAAATATTCGATGGATTTGAAAATTCATATTTAATAGATAATGATAGAATTGATTCACTTTATGAATTTAAAAATCTTAAATATAATACAGTAAAAGATACAAGATACTATAAAGAAAAAACTATGAAAAAAGAACTAGATTTGATAGCGAAAAATATTTGATATTAAGTTTGATATAAAGAAGGTGAGAATTTGGAAAATAAAAAAGATGTATATTTCATATTCCTAATAAACTTGATGAAAAGTCATTGTCAGGTTCACAAGTTAGACCTAAGATGATGGTACAAGCATTTAAGGACATTGGTTATGATGTTGATGTTGTTATGGGATATGGTAAAGAGAGAAAAAAATCCATTAAGGAGATTAAGAATAATATAAAAAGTGGAATAAAATATGATTTTTTATATTCAGAAAGCTCAACTATGCCTACATTATTAACCGAAAAAAATCACCTTCCTTTGTATCCTAATTTAGATTTTGGTTTCTTTAAATTTTGTAAAAATCATGGTATAAAAATCGGACTTTTTTACAGGGATATTTACTGGAGATTTTCAAAATATACAAAAGATAGTGGTATATTAAAATATGTGGTATCACAAATAGCTTATAAATATGATCTAAATAAATATGAAAAATTAATTGATGTTTTATATGTGCCTAGTAAAAATATGGGGAAATACATAAGGAGAGAAAAATTATCAAAGATAATGGATGAATTGCCTCCTGGATGTGATATAAATTCTGATTTTATAAATAATAAGAAAAAATTTTATGAGGATAGATTAAAAAACAATGATAAAACTTTAAACATATTTTATGTTGGTGGCATAAGTGATACTTATGATTTTGAAGAATTTTTAAAAGCTATTAATTATTTTGATAATATTAATTTAGTTATTTGTTGTAGGGAAAAAGAGCGGAAAATTGAAAAAAATAGATTAAATAAATATATTAATGAGCGAGTTCAAATTGTACATAAATCCGGACGTGAATTAGATAAATATTATAAGGATGCAGATTTGGCACTTGCTTATTTTAGACCTTTTTTCTATAGAGATATGGCTGTGCCTATAAAATATTATGAATATCTTGCACATGTAATTCCAATATTTTCATCAGACAAAACACTTGTTGGACAAAAAGTGACAGATGATGGTATAGGTTTTACTATTCCATATAATTCGGATTGTGCAAGAGATAAACTAGATGAAATTATAAAAGACTATGAGATAATTTATAATAAGCATTTGAAGTGTTTGGATAAAGTAGTGCAAAATACATGGAGAGAAAGAGCAAAAAAAGTTGCGTATGATCTTAAGTAGGTGATTTATGTTTTATATGAATTTAATTTTAGTTATATCTATACTAATATTTACAACTTTTTTATTTTTATTTGCGTCTGGATCCTTGTCATTAAAAAAATTAAATTTAATTAGTTTATCTTTTTATATTTTACTTAATTTCTCAATTATAGGAACATGTGTCATTTTTATCGGATTTCGAGATCATTATTTATTGAAAAAAGTATCGGAAAGAACAATATATTATACATCAATGTTTCTGTTTTATTCATATCTAGCTTTGCCTTTATCTATAATAATTTTCAACAGGTTAAGTGGTATAAAAAATTATAAAAAATTTTTTAATAACTATGTTGATAAAGATGTAGTTGATATAGAAAGCAGTCAAAAATCCGTTTTTAGTATTTTGATTATATTTTCATTTTTTGGATTAATTGCTTTAGGTTATACATTTTATAAAATCGGATATGTACCTATTATTAGAGTTTTTTTAGAAAAGATAGATACTAACGTAGTAAGGATTGAGGTTGGCAGAAACTTTGAGGGGATTGAGTTAATTAGAAATATATTTGCATTAAATATGATACCAACTTTGTCATTCGTATCATATATATATTATAGGATGTTAAATAAAAAATCTTGGAAATATCTTTTTATATTTTTATTATTTTTATCAATAATATGTAAAACATACAATTTTGAAAAAGCTCCAGTTGTTTTTTATTTATTCCAATTTTATTTAATTGAAATTTTTTTAGGAAATGTAAAGTCTATAAAAAAACCAATTATTTATTTTTCCTTATTGGGAATAATATTTATGATAATTTACTATACATTAACTGATTATGAAGGTAGTATATTCACCTTATCTCACGGGCCTTTTTCAAGGTTGTTTATTACCCAAATAGCTACTTGTTATTTGCATTTCCAAGCTTTTCCTAATATACATGAGTTTCTAAAAGGAGCAAGTTTTCCAACAACAGTATCTTGGATTTTCAATTCAGACAAATCTTGGGTTAGATCTGGAAGGGTTGTTATGGAAATTTTTAATCAAGTTGGAGTAAGAAAAGGTGTTGCAGGGGTAATGAACTCTATATATCTGGCAGAAGCTTATGCGAACTTTGGCATAGCAGGTGCTTTGATCTCACCTTGGATAGTTGGTTTTATTATGGCAATTGTTAGTAATTTTATACTTAAACAAAGAAAAACTCCAATGAACATTGTTTTATATTTGATAGTTTCATATACATTTAGTAATCTTTTAGTTGGAGGCTTTATAGATTTCTTCTATAATATAGGTTTGTTATTTACTTTTATACTTTTGATAGGCATTGATTCTATTTATAGGGGAGGAAAAATATATGTCAAATTCTGATGAGAAGTTTAACCTAGAGATATAGAAAATTTATATGTCTAAATATTGATTAGTAGTTTTAGCCTAATAAATTTTTCATAGTATTATAATTATTTATATAAATATATTAAAGTATTATATGAAACTGAAAATACAATAGGAAAAATCCTTGTATTAAGCTTAATAGGTACTTACAGATATTTATTTTAAAATATAATACTATTATAATTTATGTATAAGAAAAAAATATAATAAAAAATGATATTTTAAAAGGAAGGAAATAAAAAATGAATGAGATAGAAATTGATATTATAGAAATATTAAAATATATTGTGAGAAATATCCATAAAATATTTATATTTACTGTAGTTTTTGGAATATCTTTTTTTGGTTTGGCTAGTTTATTATCAAGTCCAAAATATGAAACATCAACTATGATTATGATAGCTAGATCAACTGATATAAACCAAAATACTACTTATGCAAATATTGCGAAATCAAATGTATTCATATCTGAAGTTATGAAAAAATTAGATTTGAATATGTCTAATGCAGAATTTTCGAATAAAGTTAAGGTAGAGCCAGATCCGGCATCAAGAATTATAAATATTAAAGTTTCTGATTCAATACCAGAAAGAGCGGCTGATATAGCTAATCAAACTGCTGTTGAGTTAAAAACTTCTATTGAAAAATTCAATAAAAATCAAGTGCTAATTTCTGATAAAGCTAAAGTTCCTGAAAATACAGCTTCTTCAAATGTAAAAAAATATACAGCTTTAGGAATATTTTTTGGTTTTATAGTTGGAATTATTTATGTATTATTTAATGAATATAGCGACACTAGGATAAAAAGTATTGAAGAAATACAAAAATATTATAAAATCCCAATAATAGGAGTTATTCCAGAAAAGGTGGAGGGAAAATAGAATGAAAGAAAAAATAAATACCTAGATAATTCATCTTTCTACGATGAATCAATTTATTCTATAAAAACCAATCTAAAATATAATAATAGTTATAAAAAACTTAAAGTAATTGGAATGACCTCTTCAAAGCCAAATGAAGGAAAGTCTAATATTTTATATGATATTGCAAAATCTTTTGCAAGCGATGGATTAAAAGTGGCTATTTTAGATTTTGATTTAAGGATGCCAAAATTAAATAAACTGTTAAAATTAGAAAAAAATATCGGACTTACAGAATTTTTCTATGATAAAGCTGATTTAGATCAAATATTGTTAGAAGATAAAAATCAAGAAAATCTTTGGATTTTATTATCAGGTCAAGTTCCAGAAAATCCAACAGAAATTTTAGATTCAGCAAAAACAAAAAAGTTGGTAGAAAATTTGTCGGAAAAATTTGATTATATATTTATAAATACTCCTCCAGTAGATTTATTAGCTGACGGCTCTATTATTTCAACATATTGTGATGGTATTATTTTATCGATAAAATATAATGATACAAGAAAAGAAGAGCTTGACAAGGCTATTATAAATTTACAAAAAGTTGATGCAAATATAATAGGCCTAGTAATGACACATGCAAATATAGATAAGAATATTTATAAGGGATACCTTGATAAATAAATTTAATTTAAAGATTTTATAAAATTTTTAAATTTTGGAGGAAGAAATGAAAATTAAAAAAATAATATGCTTTCTTGTGATTCTTGTTAGTTTAAGTTCATGTAAGGCTAAAAAAGAAAATTATCAAAGTAAAAATGTTAAGGTTGATACTATCTTTGATAGTGATTTTTCCTATGACGATACAGAAGAAAGGCAACTAGAAAGCCTAAGTAAAATGCTAAAAAAAGGAATTGATGATATTCCAGATTTAGATGATAATAAAGAATCAAATTTAAAAAAGGGGAAAAATATACCATAGCAAACGAAACTGAATTAAGAAAAGATCCATCTGAAGATGAGAACAATGTTATAGAAAAAATACCAGCAAATACAAAGGTGGAATTGATTAAAAATCTCAATGTAGATGGTGAAAAATGGTCCAAAATTTCTTATAATGGGAATGAAGGCTATGTAAAAAGAAAATCTTTAAAATAAGTGAAATAATATTTTAAAATAAAAAGGGATATTGCGAAAGATGTATTCATTTTGCAATATCCCTTTTTTATTTTAAAATTTAAAATTATAATAAGCTAAAATTTTAAATGATAAAAAAGTTAAATAAGAAATCAAGCAAATCAAAATCTTATAAAATAGATTTAAAAATCGGAAGTTTTTTTATAATAATTACAATAAAATAAGATAAAATTAAATTTATTATTACAAGCATAGATAAAGTGAAATAAATAGGTAAACTATTAATTAGATTGGTCAATATATGCCCATTTATAAAGATTCTGATTAAGATTATGTGTACTAAATAAATTCCAAAAGAATTTTCATCAATTTTTTTAAGTAGATATGAAAAATTCTTTATTATTGTTTTATCATTCCCTATATTATTTTTTATATTTTGCCACTCTAAACTCTTACTATAACCCATGATTAAAGTAAAAATTCCGATACTTTGGATAATTACTATAGGTGATGAATAACCCCAAAAAACTTCTAAATTCGCATAATTAATTATCCATCTATAATATGTCAAAACTGATAATATTATTGTTGAAATTAAGAAGAGAATAGTTGCCTTATATTTATTTATTCTCACTATTCCTTTATTTAAAGCATATCCAACAAATAAATAGAATGGATAGATTGTCAATTCGTGAATATAAAATCCACTTTTAAATTTAAAAACACCAATTATTGGAATAATAGAAATAAAAATTATATAAACAAATAAAATAAACTTGATTTCATCTTTATCCGATGCTTTAATAAATGCTCTGTACATAGGCATCATTAAATATAAGCCTATTAACATATATAGATACCACATTGGACTATAACTTTTACCTCTATACAAATTTTCTATATATATTAATAATTGCTTTAAGTTGATTTTCTTATTATCCAATAAAATATCTACAATTTGATAAATGGCTACAAAGATTACTATTGATAATAGTATTCTAACTACGTATTTTTTCAAGAGTTTATTTAGTGTTAATTTTCTATTTTCATCTAAAAGAAGTGAACCAGTTACCATTAAAAAAACTGGAACTGCCCACATAGAGCAGTTCACAAATATTCTTAATATTATATTATCCATCATTTTAAATTTTAAATGTGTGCTTAAAACAAATCCTGTATGCAAGGTTATTATTGCTATTGTTGCTAATGCACGACAATAGGATAATCCTAAATTAGTTTTAGTTAAAGATTGCCTCATTTAGGCATCCCTCCTGATTTCCTCCTTGGTCAGGAGCTTGTTGAGCTACTGGCTGAGTAGCTGGTGCTGGTTGCTCTGGGGCAGCTTGAGCTTCTGGTTGTTCAGTTGGAACAGCTTGAGCAGGAGCTTGTTGAGCAACAGGCTCATTTGTAGGTTGAGGAGAAGCATTTACCTCTTCTTTCTTTTCATTATCAATATTGCTTTTTTCTTTTGATTCTTTTTTATCTTTTTTATTATTACTTGATTTTTCTTCGACAGATATATCACTTTTTTCATTTTTTTTATCTTTATCATTTTTATTACAAGATGCTAAAGAAAATGATAATACAATAGTTAACAAAAATAAAGAAAATTTTTTTAAATTAAATTTTAAATTTCCCATCAATATACTCCTTTTTATACTACAGATGCATATATACATTTCTTGATAATATATATTTTAAAGTACCTCTTTGACCGTAGGACATGCCATAAACTGATTTTCTAAATTCATGAAGAACATCTGGATCATAAATATAAGTTTTACCATTCATACGAATTTCGCACCATGAATGTTCCATTATATTATTGTATCCTTGGTGGTAACCGGAAATTTGATAAACATTATAACCTAAAGCACGTGCAAGATAATAAAAAGCTGATGCCATTGTATAACAATTTCCACTTCTTTGATTGAATCCAATATTTGCAAAATATGATATTCCAAGACTAGCATTTGTAGTAATAGTTTTATATTTTATCTGTGTACCTGCCCATTTATATGCCTCCCATAGAGAATTTCCAACTTGCCTTAAAATTGAATTTGCATAAGTCATAGCATCTATTTGTGGTTTATTTGCCCTATATTCAGATAAGCTTATTAGTCCGTTTGAATCTGGATTAAATGTAGCTATATTCATATAATTAAACTTGGACGTTTTCATAAGACCATCGTCTCCCATAAAATAGATAACCTTAGGTCCGAAAGTAATAAATTGATTAGTATATAAATACCCATTGCCATAAGCATAATGTTTGCCTTGCTTATTTATCTTCCATCCTTTGCTATTAATTAGATTTCCATCATCATTAGAAAATCTCCATCTATTAGAACTATCTAAGAATTTTCCTATAGAAATTCTTCCGTCATCTCCCATAAAATACATTATTTTAGATCCGAAAGTAATAAGTTTATTAGTATATAAGTATCCATTGCCATAAGCGTAATGTTTGCCTTGCTTATTTATCTTCCATCCCCTGCTATTAATTAGATTTCCATCATCATTAGAAAATCTCCATTTTTTATTATTATCTTGAAATTTTCCGATAGTAATAGCTCCATTTTCGCCCATAAAATACATTTTTTTAGATCCAAAAGTAATAGGTTGGTTAGTATATAAATATCCATTTCCATAAGCGTAATGTTTGCCTTGCTTATTTATCTTCCATCCCTTGCTATTAATTAGATTACCATCATCGTTAGAAAATCTCCAATTATTAGAATTGTCTAAGAATTTGCCAATACTCATCCTACCGTAATTATCCATATAATACATAACAGAAGGTCCAAAAGTGATGAATTGGTTAGTATATAAGTAACCATTATTATAAGCGTAGTGTTTACCTTGCTTATTTATTTTCCATCCTTTGCTATTAATTAGATTTCCATCATCATTAGAA
>NZ_HE978617.1:443810-445462 GCF_000307225.1 Anaerococcus vaginalis | reverse complement strand
GTATATATTACAATTTTATCATATATGTATATAGTTATCAATTTTTCAACGAATTATAAAGTTTTGTAGAATAATATTTGAAAAAATTAATTTATTAGAAAAATATCTTCTGACAAATTTTATTAATATTATTTACATAAGAAAAAATAAGTGTTATATAAAAACAATCTTGACAAGAAAAAACAAAATTATATAATGATAGTGATAAAATATTAACAAAGAAAATACATAAGGAGAAAAAAATGACTATTACAACATTTCAAGTGCCTAGAACTATTGTTCATGGTGTGGACAGTCTTGAATATTTAAAAAATCTTGAGGGTAAAAAGGCTGTTCTTGTTACTGGCGGACATTCTATGAAAAAATTTGGCTTTTTAGATCAAGCTAAAAAATATTTGGAAGAAGCTGGTATGGAAGTTATGATTCTTGATGGGGTTGAACCTGATCCATCTGTTAAAACTTGTCTTGAAGGTGGAAAGAAAATGCAAGATTTTGGTCCAGATTGGATAATTCCAATTGGAGGAGGTTCTGCAATGGATGCTGCAAAGGCTATGTGGATTTTTTATGAACATCCTGGTTACAGCTTTGAAAAATTGGCAGCTTTTGATAATCCACCACTAAGAACAAAGGCGAAAATGGCTTGTATTCCTTCAACTTCAGGAACTGCTTCAGAAATCACAGCATTTTCAGTTATAACTGATACAGAAAAAGAAATAAAATATCCATTGGTTCACGCTGATTTTGTTCCGGATGTAGCAATCTGTGATCCTGTTATAGCAAGTAAAATGCCTCCATTAATTACAGCTCAAACTGGAATGGATGTTATGACTCACGCAGTTGAGGCTTTCGTTTCAACAGCAGCAGATGATTATACATCACCACTTGCAATTAGAGCAATTGAACTTGTTTTTGGAAATCTTAAAAAAGCTTATGATAATGGAGAAGATATAGACGCAAGAGAAAAAATGCACGACGCATCAACCCTTGCAGGAATGGCTTTTTCAAATGCTTCACTTGGTATAGTTCATTCAATGGCTCACAAAATTGGAGGAATTTTCCACTTAACACACGGAGAAGCAAATGCAATAATGCTACCATATATAATTGATTATAATAGAAAATCAACAGATAGATATGATAAGCTAGAAAAAATTCTTGGTATAGATGATATTGCAGAAGAAATTAGAAAATTAAATGCATCTGTAGGTCTTACAGCTAATATCAAAGATGGAAAAAATACAATCATAGAAGAAGATAAATTCTTAGAAGTTTTGGATAAAATGAGTGAAAATGCCTTTAAGGATGCTTGTACTTTGACAAATCCAAGAGAAACTTCTCCAGAAGATATTAAGAAAATTTATGAAGCTGCATATTATGGTAAAAAAATAGATTTTTAATAAAGAAGTTTTGAAAATCATAATTACTAAAAAATATAAATCGATTAGCAAAAAACAGGAGCGAGAGTTCCTGTTTTTGTTTTTTCTTATCTATAAATAGGTGGATTTTTTCCAAAGAATTGGGGAATAATATGACTAAATTAATAAAAGAGATTTCTCCACACTAAAACCAATTTGCTTTGCAAATTTTTCCTTGATTTCGACCTAGTTTTAGGTATAAATATGCCAAATCAAGGCATATTTATCGGTCGAGAT
>NZ_HE978617.1:408150-443543 GCF_000307225.1 Anaerococcus vaginalis | reverse complement strand
TGATTGTGTGTCTTTTTTATTACTAAAGTTTGTAGTTCGTTAGTTTTATTCCTAATTTTCACTTTTTGATTTCTAAATTTTTTTGTTTTTATTACTAATTTTTATTTTTTAATTTTAATTGCCAAATTTTTACTATTAAAATTTTACAAAAATTTATAATTATGGTACTATAAATGTAACAAAAAATGTACTATAAATGTAACTAAAGGTTTTTGTATGGAAGTGGAAATTGAAAATAAAATTAGGGAATTTAGGAAAGACAAGGGGCTTTCTCAGCATAAACTTGCTAAAATGGTTGGGCTTAAGAGAAGATCAATTATGGCTTATGAAAATAATACTATAAGTCCAACTCTTGAAACTGCTTATAAAATTTGCAAGGTCTTGGATAGGGATATAAAAGAGGTATTTATTTTTAAATAAGGAGAAAAAAATGGGACTTTTGTTTAATAATTTGGATGAAGTTAGGGTAAAAGTTAAAGAAAATTTTGGAAATGATAGCTCATATTTGTTTGCTATAAAGCATAATTCTTTTGGAAAGGGAATTTTAAAATTATTTTTAAGTGATGTATATTATGTTATGGATTCTTCGAGAACTTTTATTTTGAATTTTACTGAAAAGGGAATTTATGAAAAGGAAATTTCAAATTCTATTAAGGGGGATTTTATTCTTATGCCCTGGCATGAAATAGAATCTTTTGATATTGATGAAAAATCCAATAAGGCTTTTATAAATTTTTCTCACTTGGGCAAAAAAATATCTTATGAAATTTCTTTTAAGGGGAGAATGTGCGAGGATAATATAAATAATTTTAAAAATTTAAAGGGAAATAATTGGAATAGGATTTAGAATTTATTGTGCTCAATAAAACATACATTTGAAAAAAATAATTAATCTTGTATAATGTATAATAAGTAAATAGGACTTATAGGATTTACAGTAGGAAAAATTTGAAATAGTTTTTTTGAAATTACAAAATTCTTTGTCCAAAGTTGGTTTTCTACTTAGTGAAAGCGTGGAGTATAAAAAGAAGTGGTACCGCATCAAGATGCCTTCTTATACTCTTTTTTTGTGCTCAAAAATAAAAGAGAATTTTAAAAATAAAGGAGAATATATGAAATTTCAATACAAAAAAGAATATGATTCAGTTTTTGATGAATTAAAAGATCGTGGCTACTTTGATGCCTCTACTGATGAAGCGGAATTGGCTGAGAAATTAAAAAATGAGAAATTAACTTTTTATTGTGGATTTGATGCGACTGCTGATTCTTTGACGGTTGGTCATCTTATTCAAATTATGGTTATGATGAGAATGCAAAATTATGGACACAGACCAATTGCTCTTTTAGGTGGGGGAACAACAATGATTGGTGATCCTTCTGGAAGAAGTGATATGAGAATGGTTATGACCAAGGAGAAAATTGATCACAATGCAAATTGTTTTTATAAACAATTTCAAAGATTTTTGGAATTTGAAAATGAGGGAGAAGATTCCAAGGATAAGGCTATAATGGTAAACAACGGAGATTGGCTGTTAAATCTTCCATTTGTAGATTTTCTAAGAGATGTTGGATCAAATTTCCTTGTAAATGAAATGCTAAAAAAAGATGCCTACAAAAATAGGATGGATAAGGGTCTAACATTTTTTGAATTTTCTTATATGCTTTTGCAATCTTATGATTTTCTTGAATTATACAGAAGATATAATTGTACACTAGAAATCGGTGGCTCTGATCAATGGTCAAATATTATAGGTGGCTATGATTTAATTAGAAAAAAAGAAGATGCCAAAGTTTATGGAATGACTTTTAAACTTTTGACAACGGCTGATGGAATAAAAATGGGAAAAAGTCAAAAGGGAGCTGTGTGGCTTGATGAAGAAAAAACTTCAGCCTACGAACTTTTCCAATATATGAGAAATGTTGATGATAGGGATGTAGAAAAATTCCTCTTGATGCTAACCTTCCTTCCAACAGAAGAATGCAGAAGGCTTGGAAATGGAAAAGATGCAAAAGAAATTAACCATGCAAAAGAAGTTTTGGCGTATGAAATTACAAAATTAATTCACGGAGAAGATAAGGCAAAAGAAGCCCTAGAGGCATCAAAAGCTTTATTTTCTGGAGCTGGAGATGAATCAGCAATGCCAACAACTGAAATTGAAAAAGAAGAATTACCTATGGGAATTTTGACTCTTTTGACAAAACTCGGACTAACAAAATCAAATTCTCAAGCAAGAGATTCAGTAAAGGGTGGTGGAGTTAGTATAAATGATGAAAAAATAAGCGACCCAAGATTTGAAATAAATGAAAAAATGTTTGAAGAAGGAAAAATAATAGTTAAAAAAGGCAAAAAAACTTTCCATAAAGTTGTAATAAAATAAAATATATTAAAATTTTTAAGAAAGTCGACTTAGGTCGGCTTTTTTTGTTATTAATTTTGATTTTTAAAATTTTTATTTTATATATAATATCATTTACTTTAGAATTGATTTTTGATAAAATATTAATAAAAGAATATAAGGAGGCTTACGAAATAGGATATGATGAAAGGGAAAAACATAAATAAGCTTGCTATAGTAATGGCTATGTCGACAGCATTTTTAATGGGAAATGCAAAAGTTTCCATAGCAGACGAAAATATAAATTCAAATATTGAAGGAAAAGAAGAGATAAATTTATCAAATTATCAAGAGGTAAAGGATAATTATGATAAGGCTAAAGCTCAGCACAAAAAAGAAGAAACCGCTTTAAAAGAGGCTGAGAATTCTTATGCTAGTGAAAAGCAAAATCAAGCTAATATTGAAAAGGAATACAAAAAAGAAAAAAATAATTTAGATTCAAGCAAAAAAGACTTAGATAATGAAGTAGGTCAAAATATAAAAAATCAAGAAAACAAGGTAAAAGAGATAAGCAAAAGTCTTGAAAATGATGAAAAAAGCTTAGATCAAACAAAAAAAGACTTAGATAGTGTAAGTGATGAGATAAATTCAAAAGAAAAGGCAAAAGATTCAGCAAAAGAAGAATTAGATAAGGAAAAGGAAAAAAATCCTAATATTAGCGAAAATCTAAAAGAAGCTGAAAATAAAGTTAATGATGCCAAAAAAGAAAAAGATAAATCACAAAAAGCCTATGATGAAAAGTCTAAGAATTTAGAAGAAAAATCAAATGAATTAAATGCTTTAGAAGAGAAAAAAGCTAGTACAGAAAAAGAAATTTCTAAGAAAAATGAAGAATTAACAAAAATAAAAGAAAAAGAAGAAAATCTTAAAAGAGAAATTTCCGAGCTTAAAGAAAAAATATCAAATATAAGCAAAGATTCTGAAGAATTTGAAAAATATAAAACTCAATTAGATGAAAAAGAAAAAGAAATAGAAGGTATTAGTAATAATATTAAAAATAAAGAAGCTGAAAAAAATAAGGCTAAAGCAAGTCTTGATGAAATAAATGGAAAAATCAACAAGCTCAAAGAAGAAAATTTAGAAATACAAAATAAAATAGATAAATTAAATTCTGATAAAGAAGAAAAAGAAAATAATAAGAAAGCTCAAGAAAAAAATCTTGGTCAATACAACAAGAAAATTGAAGAAATTTCTAATGAAAACAAACAAATAGAAGAATCTATAAAAGATAATGAGACCAAGATAGGTAATTTGGATTCTTCAAAGAAAGAAAAAGAAAATATAAAGACTGGTCTTGTAAATGAAAGATCTTCTTTGGAAGAAGAACTTTTGGAGAAAAATAAAAAATTAGCTGAGCTTGAAAAAAATAATAAGGATCAAATAAGCGAAGAAGATAAGAAAAATGCTCAAAAACAATGGAATAGAGGTTCTATTGGATTTTTTGAAAAAATGGGATCACAAAAGTCCTTGGATGTATTTACAAAGATTCCTGAAAATCAAAAAAATAATTCTAAGTCCCCTTTGCTTTTGGAAATGAATAAAACCAATGAAGATGGTTCAGTTAGTGAAGGTGATGCTAGAAGTCTAAATAATATGAAAGAAGCTATAAAGGCTTTAAAGGTAATACAAGAAAAAAGACAAAAAGATAAGGGAATAGATGGAAGAGAACTTTCTATTTTTAGAATCACAGATTATGATATGGCTGTAGCTCAAGCAAATGCAAATTATGCTTCAAAATATTGGTCAGAAAAACACTCTGAAGTACATCCTCAACAAGAAAATTTATATACTGAAACTAAAGGCTCTACAAAAAATTCAAAAATAAAAGTTGAAGGAGATCTTTATGCTAAAGAAGCCCTATTGGGATGGTGGGATAAGGAAAAAGATACATTCGATAAATTGAGAGCTAAAGGATATAAAAATAGAGATGAGATGGATCAATATCTAGAATCATTGAGCAAGGATAAGTTAAAAGAATTAGGTTTTCTTGGAGCTGTTGGTCATTATACTAACTTAGTTGATGATTTAATGTGGGAAAAAAATAGACAAGGCGATTCTAAGTATCCAGCACCAACTCTATCAAAAAGTGCAGGGTATGCAATAAAAACCGAAGAATTTCAAAGTGTAAAAGAAGGAAGAAATTGGTATTGGAACAAAAATACACAAGCTCTTGAATTAAACCCAGATGAAAATGGAGAAAAAACTTATTCTATAGAAGATTATGAAAAACGTCTAAATGAGTATATGGATGGACTTACTAAAATAATAAACGGAAAAGTTACTGTAAATCCAGAAGTAAAAGGTCAAATAGATGCAATAAAAAAAGAAATAAGTAATCTTGAGCTTAAAATAAAAGAAAAAAATAACAAAATAAGCGAATTAGATACTGAAATTTCAAATTTAGACCAACAAATAAAAAATAAAAAACAAAATATTGAAAGATATAAGGAAAATGTAAAAGAAAACAATAACGAACTTAACAATCTAAATGCTGAAAAGGCAAAAATAGAAAACAAGATCAAGACTTTAAATTCTGAAATAGAAAATTTGAATGAGCAAATAAATACTATAGAAGATAATAATAAGGATTATACAAAAAAATTAGAAAATCTTAATAATGAAGCAAAAACTTATTCAAATTCTATTGAAAGTATAGATGGTGAAATAAATAGCCTAGAGGCTAGTAAGAAAGAAAAAGAAGGACAAAAAGAAGAAATTTCAAAAAAACTTAAAGAATCATCTGCCAAAGCAGAAAAATTACTAGAAAGCCAAAAGGAAAAGGAAGAAGAATTAAAAAATCTAAATCTTTCATCAAAGAGTATTAGTGAAAAAATAGAAGAAAGCAAAAAATCACTTCCTTTAATGGATGAAAATATCAATAAAACAAAGGGTGAAATTGATAGCATCAAAAATGAAAAGGAAACTTTATCTGAAAAATTACAAGAAGATCAAAAATCACTTTTAAGTGCTCAAAAAAGACTTGAAGAAGTTAAAAAATCTTCAAAAGCTTATGAAGATGCTATAAATAAGCTTAAAACTTGTGAAAAAGAGCTTGAAGATGCAAAAAAATCTTTGGAAAATAAGAAAAAATTAATTTCTAATTTAGAAAAAAATATAGAAGAAGGAAAGACTAAGCTAGAAAAAGCAAAATCTTTAAGCGAAAAAGCTAAAAAAGTTGATATAAATTATTCTCAAAGCTATGAAGATTTTGAAAGTATAAAGAAAAAAGTGAAAAATATAGCTTTACTTGAAGAAAAAATAGAAACTCTCGAAAATAAATTATCTCAAGCAAAAGAAAATTCTAACAAGGCACTTGAAAAGCTAAATAAGGCAAAAGAAAAAGAAAAATCAGCCCTATCAGAGCTAAATAAAGCAAAAAAAGTTTTTGAAATTTTCCAAGCAAAAGAAGAAAAAGAAAATAAAGATAAAGAAAATAAAAAGAGCAATAAAGAGAAAGGAAATAAAGATAAGGAAAATAAAAAGAGCATTAAAGAAAAAGAAGAAAAAGAAAATAAAAATTTAGCCCAAAGACAAGCTTCAGCTTCTGCTGGTGGTGAAAAAAGGACTGGCCAAATAAATAGAAAGAAGAGTAGTCCTTCACCTTCTGGAGAAATTGCTTTATCTACAAATAAAGATGCAAAAAATAAAAACTTATTGACTTTAAACAAAGATGAAGATAAAGAATCATCAAAAGAAAATGATAAAGCAAGTGAAGATAAAAAAGATTTGAAGACTGAAAACTCAAACGAAAAAGATAATAAGGATTCAAAAAAATCAGAAAAAAAAGCTAACAACAAGAAGATGAACGATAGTGTAAAAGATAAAAATCAAGGTGGAAAAATCTTTAAAGTATTGTTGCCAATGATAGTTGTGGCTTTTGCTACATTAGTTTTTAAAAATAGAAAAAATAAATAATTAAAGTAAGGAGCGAAAGCTCCTTATTTTAAATTGGAAAAAATAGACAAAAACGCTATAATAATTGTATATAAAAAAGAAAATAGTTTTATTATATTATTAAGGAGAATTTATGGACAAAAATACTTACTATATTACAACACCGATTTATTATCCTAACAGTAATCTTCATATTGGAAATGTTTATACTTCAGTTATTGCTGATGTTTTAAAAAGATATAAAACTTTAAGAGGATTTGATACTTATTTAACAACAGGAACTGATGAACATGGTCAAAAAATAATGAATGCAGCTATCTCTCATGGAGCTAAACCTCAAGAATTTGTTGATAGAATTGCAGGAGAAACAAAAGTTTTACTTAAAAAATTAGATATTGATTATGATTCTTTTGTAAGATCAACCGATCCAAAACACGAAGAAAATGTTAAAAAATTTTTCCAATATCTTTATGATAAGGGAGATATTTATAAGGGAAAATATAATGGATATTATTGTGAATCTTGCGAATCATACTTCACAGAAAGTCAACTTGAAGATGGAAATTGTCCTGATTGTGGAAGGGCAGTTGACCATCATTTGGAAGAATCTTATTTTTTTAGACTTTCAAAATATACTGATAAATTAAAGGAACTTTTTAAAGACCATCCTGAATTTCTTGAGCCAAAATTTAGGCAAAATGAAATGTTGAATAACTTTATCAACAAGGGGCTTGATGATCTTTCTGTATCAAGAAATACTTTTGATTGGGGAGTTGATGTTCCTTTCGACAATGAACACGTTGTTTATGTTTGGATTGATGCCCTATCTTGTTATTTGACAGCTATTGGTTATGGCTATGATATGGAAAAATTCAATAAATATTGGCCAGCTGGTGTTCATTTAATTGGAAAAGATATTGTAAGATTTCATACAATAATTTGGCCAGCACTTTTGATGGCTTTAGATATTCCACTTCCTAGAAAAGTTTTTGCTCATGGATGGATTTTGTTTGACAATGACAAGATGAGTAAATCTAAAGGAAATATTATGTATCCAGAACCACTTGTAGAATTATATGGAACTGATTCTTTGAAATATTTCCTTCTTCGTGAATTTAATTTTGGATCTGATGGAAATTTCCTTTCAAAGAAATTTATGGACAGGTACAATTCTGATTTGGTAAATGATTTGGGAAATCTACTTTCAAGAACTGTTTCAATGATTTCAAAATATAATGATGGAGTGATCAAAAAAGGTTCTGAAACTGACCAATATGACGAGGATTTAATCAATCTTTGCCATAAAACTTATGAAGATTTTACAAAATTAATGGACGAATTTAAGTTTAACGAGGCTTTGGAATGTTTGTGGAATCTTGTAAGAAGATCAAATAAGTATGTTGACCAAACTGAGCCATGGATTTTAGGTCGTGAAGAAAAATATGACAGATTAAATACAGTTTTATACAATCTTGCTGAATCTTTAAGGATTATTGCCCAAATGCTTGAGCCTGTTATGAGAAATACAACAAAAGAAATTTTAAAACAATTGGGAGTAGAAAACCAAGGTTTTGAATCTGCAAAAGAATTTGGTCTAATTAAAGAAGGAACAAAAGTAAGTAAGGGCGAAAATTTATTTAATAGACTTGATACAGAAAAAGAACTTGAAAAACTTCATGCTTTAAATAATAAACTAATTGAAGAAAGACTTGGAGTTAAAAAGGAAGAAAAAGAAGAAGAAAGTCAATCCAAAACACAAATTAAAATTGATGATTTTGAAAAACTTGACCTTGTTGTGGGTAAAATTTTGGAAGTAAAAGACCACCCAGATGCTGACAGACTTCTTGTTTTTAAAGTTGATATTGGAAGTGAAACTAGGACAATTGTTTCAAGTATAAAAGAATTTTACAATAAAGAAGAATTACTTGGAAAAAATATTGCCGTAATCAAAAACTTAAAACCTGTAAAAATGAGAGGGATTTTATCAGAAGGAATGCTTCTTGCTGCAGGAGATGATGCAGTTTTACTTACAACAATAAAAGATTGTAAACCGGGTACGGTGATTTCTTAATGAAATTAATAGATTCACACGCCCATTTAACGAGTGATGATTTTAATGAGGGCAGATCTTTTCTTATAAAGGATCTGTCTAATTTTGCCGTAAATTATGTAATAATGCCGGCTTGTGATTTAAAAGATTCACAAGATGTTTTAAATCTTTCAAAAAAATATGAAAATTTATTTGCCCAAGTTGGTTTTCATCCCCAAAATATAGATTCTTTCAAAGAGGGAGATATAGAAAAATTAGAAAATTTGGCAAAAGATCCAAAAGTTCTTGCAATTGGAGAGATTGGTCTTGATTATTATTGGCAAGATGACAACAAGGCTGAGCAAAAAGAAATTTTTATCAAACAATTAGACCTTGCAAGAAAATTAAAATTACCAGTTGTAATTCATTCAAGAGATTCGATTGATGATTGTTTGGAAATTTTAAAAGCTTATCCAGATTTAAAAGTTCAAATTCACTGTTTTGCCTATTCATATATCCACCTTATGGAATGTATGAAAAGGGGATATTATATTTCAATTGGAGGAGTTGTAACTTATAAAAATGCAGAAAATGAAAAAAATGCAGCAATAAATGTAGATTTAGATAAGCTAATGCTTGAAACAGATTCTCCTTACCTTTCTCCAGAGCCTTACAGGGGGATGAGAAATGATCCAAGAAAAATTGTGGAAGTTGCAAGAGAAATTGCAAATCTTCGTGGGATAAAATTATCAAAACTTGCAAAAAGAACAAGCAAAAATGCTATGGAATTTTTTAATATAAAGTAGGTAATATGATAAAAGAAACAATAGTAGTTGAAGGAAAAGACGATATAACAAATATAAAATCAGCGGTCGATTGCGAGCTTATAGCGACAAATGGCCTTGCTTTTGGCAAAGATTTGATTGAAAAATTGAAAGAAATTGACAAAAGATGTGGAATAATAATTTTTACTGACCCAGATTTTGCAGGAAAAAAAATCAGGGCAAAAATTTCCAAAGAAATTCCAAATGCCAAGCACGCCTATCTTGATAGAAAAAAAGCAATCAAAAAGGGTGATTTGGGAGTGGAAAATGCCTCAAAAGAAGATATAATCGAAGCTCTTAAAAATGCCCACGCCTCAACTTGTCAAAAAAGAGAAGAATTTACTATGAAAGACCTCTTGGATAATAATCTCACCCTTACAAATGACAGCAGAAACAGAAGAGAAAAGCTCGGCGACATACTTTCCATAGGATACTTTAATTCCAAACAACTTTTATCAAAACTAAATTCCTTTGGAATAAGTCGAGAAGAATTTGAAAGTGCGGTTGAAAAATTATGAAAAAATTATATTCACCAAAAACAATAAAAACAATCCAAGACCTCTATGGTTTTAAATTCACAAAATCCTTGGGACAAAATTTTTTGGTAGATAAGAATTTTGTAGATAAAATTATAGATTTATCAGAAATTTCTGGCGAAAATATTTTGGAAATTGGGCCAGGAATTGGAACAATAAGCCAAGAGATGGCAAAAACTTGCAAAAAACTTGTTGTAATAGAAATAGATAAGACTCTAATTCCAATTTTAAATGACAATTTGGGCGAGTTTTCAAATGTTGATATTATAAATGCAGATATTTTAAAAATTGACCTTAAAAAAATTGTAAAAGAAAATTTTTCTGGAGAAGATTTCAAGGTCGTTTCAAATTTGCCATACTATATAACAACCCCAATAATTGAAAAATTATTCGAAGAAGACCTTCCTTGTAAGGATATGACAATTATGGTTCAAAAAGAAGTGGCAGATAGGATGAAGGCGGATGAAAAAAGTAAGGACTACTCATCACTTTCAGTTTTTATAAAATATTATTCAGAAATAAGAGGACAATTTAAGGTTCCAAAATCAGTTTTTATGCCCCAACCCAAAATAGATTCCCAAGTTTTAAAATTAAATTTGAGATTGTACGATGAAAAAGTAAATAGGGATATTTTATTTTCTATAGTTAGGGCAGGTTTCAATAAAAGAAGAAAAACCATACTAAATTCCCTATCAAGCGTGATTGAAAAAGAAGATTTAAAAGAAATTTTGGAAAGTTTATCCCTAAAAGAAAATCTCAGAGCAGAAAATCTTTCCCTTGATGATTTTATAAAAATTTCAAATGAATATGAGAAAATAAAAAGATAAGATTGAAAGAGATTTTGATTTTAGTATAATGAGAATGTTAGAAAAATAGATTTATAAGAAAAAAGATAGGAGATATTATGAAAAAAGTAACAGTTTATACATCAAATACCTGCCCACATTGCAAGGCAGCAAAAAATTATTTAAAAGAAAATAATATAGATTTCGAAGAAAAAAATGTAGACGAAGATAGAAGTGCAATAGACTATCTAGTAGAAAAAGGCTACAGAGGAGTTCCTGTAATAAATATAGATGGGGAAGATCTAGTAGGCTTTAACAAAGATCTAGTAGAAGAAAAATTAGGATTATAAATTAATAACCCATCCGGGCAAAGAGAAATCTCAAAACTTATTAAATAGAAATATTTAACAAAAGAGATCTCTCGACTTTCGCTCGAGATGGGTTATTTTTAAATTTTTATTTAATTTTTTCAAAAAATTAATCAACTACTCCAAGTATTTCATTAATTTCGTTTTTGTATAAGACCGCCTTAGCTCCATAGATTACTTGGACTCCTCCTGGAACATCAAGGACTCCGGTTGCTCCTGTTTGTTTTAAAATATTTTTATCAACAATTTTTGGATCTTTTAAATTTACCCTAAGCCTTGTTATACAAGCATCAACATCAATTATATTTTCACTTCCACCGAGGGCATCCAAAATTATAAGTGCTTCTTCGTGTATGTTTGAATCGGAATCTTTTTTAACATCTTTTTCTTCAACAACTTCGTCATCGCCTCTTCCTGGTGTCATTATATTAAATTTCTTTATTAAGAAAGAGAATGAGAAGTAATAAAGGGCTGCCCAAATTAATCCAAATGGAATTTCTAATAGCCAGTGAGTTTTTTCATTTCCTTGTAAAACACCAAATAAAATAAAGTCAATTACACCACCTGAGAAGGTGTTTCCTATATTTATATTTAACAAATCAGCAATCATGAAAGATAAACCATCTAAAAATGCGTGGAAAACATATAAGAGTGGTTGAACGAAAAGGAACATATATTCAAGAGGTTCAGTAATTCCAGTTATAAATGAAGTTAAAGCAACTCCCAAGAATAATCCTTTTAATTTTTTCTTATTTTCTTCTTTTGCATTTTTGTACATGGCAAGGGCTGCTGCAGGCAAACCAAACATCATTGTTGAAAATCTTCCTGCGAAAAATCTTGTTCCTTCTGTAAATAATCCAACGTGATTTGGATCAGCTAATTGAGCAAAAAATATTTTTTGAGCTCCAGCGACTTGTTGTCCTGCAACCATTTCTACTCCACCAAGTTCTGTATACCAAAACATTGGATAAATCATGTGGTGAAGTCCAACAGCTCCAGATAATCTCATAAGCATTCCATATAAAAAAGTTCCAAAAACGCCAAGTTTTGCAATAGATTGTCCAGCAGAAATTAATAGACGTTGGAATGGTGGCCAAACTATAAAGAAAAATATACCAACAATAATTGCAACAAAAGATGTAATTATTGGAACAAATCTTGATCCACCAAAAAATCCTAGCACTTGTGGTAATTGAATATTGTAATAATTATTGTGAAGATAAACTGCAATAAGTCCAATAACCAAAGCGCCAACAACACCAGTATCAATTGGATCTCCGTCAGGATTAAAAATTGAAAGAAGAGTTGTTATAGTTGCATTCATTACCAAAAATCCAACTGCACCAGCAAGAGCTGCAACTCCCTTTTCTCTGTTTGCAAGACCGACCATAATACCAATACACAAAAGCATGGCAAGATTTGCAAAAACTACATTTCCAGCTCCAGCCATAACCTTAAAGATAGTTTGTAAAACACTATTTCCTAAAAAAGGATAGGCATCAATTGTGGCTTGTGATGAAAAAGCACCACCAATACCTAAAAGTAAACCTGCGGCAGGGAGCAATGCTATAGGAAGCATAAAGGCCTTGCCGACTTTTTGTAAATATTTAAACATAAGTCCTCCTTAACTAATTACTTTATTCAATTATATAAGGAGAAAAAAATGTTTTCAATATAAGCAATAAAATGAACTTTCTTTCAAAAAAATCTAATAAAAATTATAAAATGATGAAAGTACTTTCAAAAAAATTATTTTCAAAATATTAGAAAATAATTTTTTTAAAAACGAATAAAAACGTTTTTTAATATTTTTTCTATAAAAAGATTAGAAATATATAAAAAATAAGTAAGACCAAGCTTGAAAATTCAATATTGATTTTATTTATCAAAGTTTTAGATAATATTTTACAGAAAAACATTCTTTTTTTGATGGCTTGTGATATAATTTAAGAAAAAGGAGGCATTTTATGTTTGATTTTAAAAGTGCAAAAAAAAGAGTAGACGAAGCTATAACCCCAACCCATTTATTTTATTCTGAAATTTTTTCGGATTTATCAAAAAATAATGTGTACATAAAACCAGAAAATTTACAAAAAACTGGTTCTTTTAAGTTGAGGGGAGCTTATAACAAGATTTCAAAAATGGATGATGAATCAAAATCCGTAGGAATCGTAACCGCATCTGCAGGAAACCATGCTCAAGGTGTAGCATTTTCTGCAAACCATCAAGGAATCAAGGCGATTGTTTGTATGCCTGAAACAACTCCAATGATTAAAATTGATGGAACTTTAAAATATGGAGCAGAAGTTGATCTTCACGGACAAATTTTTGACGAAACAAATAAATATGCCCAAGAACTTGCAAAAGAAAAAGGCTATACTTTTATTCCTCCATACGATGACGTAGACGTAATTGAAGGACAAGGAACAATCGCTCTTGAAATTTTGGAAAAATTAGAAGATGCTGATTATATTTTAGTTCCAATTGGAGGCGGTGGACTAATTTCTGGTATTGCAAAATGTGCAAAAGAAATTAAACCAGACATTAAAATTATAGGAGTAGAACCAGCAAATGCTGCATCAATGCAAGCTGCTATGGAAAATGGTGGTCCAATTACTTTAGATTCTGCTGATACAATTGCAGATGGAACTGCTGTTGCAAGAGTTGGAGATATTACTTACGAAATTTGCAAGGAAAATGTTGATGAATATATTTCTGTAACTGAAGAAGAAATCATGGTAGCCTTGACTACTTTGATGGAAAAACATAAACTAGTAGCAGAGCCTTCAGGAGCATTAAGTCTTGCTGCAAGTAAAAAACTTGGTTGCAAAAATAAAAATGTTGTTTGTGTAATCAGTGGTGGAAATATTGATATGTCATTTATTTCCCAACTAATCCACAAGGGACTTTACGAAGACGGAAGAATTGCAAGATTTACAGTAGAACTTCAAAATGCACCTGGAAAGCTTAGAGATCTTCTTGATGTTATAGCTTACACAAAGGCAAATATTGTTGAAGTAATTCACGATAGCCTTGCAGCAACTAGCAGATATAAAAATATCCAAGTTGAATTAACACTTGAAACTAATGGAAAAGATCATATCAGGAAGATTAAAGATTTACTTACTGAGAAAGGATACAATATTCATTAAATGAAATTAGAAAAGATACTAAAAGAAATTTCCTACATTTCAAAAAATATTCAAAATGATAGAGAAATTGTGGGAGTTTCTTCAAACTCAAAAGAAATTAAAAAAGATTTTATATTTGTCGCTATAAAAGGATTTGAATTTGATGGTCATAATTATATAGAAAATGCCCTAGAAAATGGTGCATCAACTATTGTTTACACAAAAGATGATTTGGAATTTAAAAGTGGCATAAATTATATAAAAGTTGAAGATGCAAGATTAGCCCTTGCCGAAATTTCAAATTTTTTGTCAGATTTTCCATCAAAATCATTTAGGATGATTGGAGTTACAGGAACAAATGGCAAAACTACAACTGCAAATATGATTTACTTTCTTTTGAATGAACTGGGATATTCATGTGCAAATATCGGCACAGATGGAGCGTTTTTTAACGGAAAAACTTTGCCAACTGAGCATACAACGCCAGAAATTACAGATATAAACCATATTTTAAGTGAGGTCAAAAAAGAAGGAATAAAAAATGTAGTTATGGAAACCTCATCTCATGGTTTGTGCCTAAAAAGAAATTATGGGATAGCTTATGAGTATGGAGTTTTCACAAATTTATCTCCAGAACATATGGATTATCATAAAACTATGGACAATTATTTTATGGCAAAGATGATTTTACTTAATCATTCAAAAAAACAAGTCGTAAATTTGGATGACGATTATGGTAAAAAAGCAAAAAAAATGTTCAAAGATGCCCTAACAATTTCTATAAATGAAGACTCAGCCTATAGGGCAAAAAATATAAAAAGAGTTGATATGGGTCTTGAATTTTTTGTAAATGATGTTAAATTTTATTTGAAAAGATTTGGAATGTATGACATTTACAATGCCCTTTGTGCAATAGCAATAGCAAATGACCTTGGTTTTAAATTGGAAGAAATTTCCAAAGCCTTGGAAGGCTTTAAGGGAGTTAAATCAAGGTTTGAATTTATAGAAAATAATCTTGGCATAAACATAGTAGTAGATTTTGCCCATACCACAACATCTTTTGAGAGTTTGTTTAAAGATTTACCAAAAGATAAGAAAAAATTTGCTGTTTATGGGATAAGCGGAGATAGAACGCCTGATATAAGAAGAGGCTTAGGTAGAATAACTGCAAAATATGATATATTCTCTGTAATAACAACAGATGATCCGAAATTTGATACTTTTGAAAATATTTCAAACCAAATCAAAGAAGGTGTCGAAGAAAATAAGGGTGAGTGCATTATTATAAGAAATAGAAAAGAAGCCATAAAATACGCAATAACCCATGCCAAAAAAGGAGATTTTGTTCTCATGCTCGGCAAGGGAGAAGAAGATTTCTTAAAATTAAAAGCAAATATTAAAACCTACTACAGTGAAAAAGAAACCATAAGGGAAGTTCTAAAAGAGCTATGAAAATTTTTGTAATAGGAGCAGGGGTAAGTTCACTTGCCTTCTGCTCTTTTTTGGATAAGAAAAATATAAGAGTAATAGAATCAAATAAGGATAGCGGAAGAAAACTCCTTGCAACAGGAAATGGCAGGTGCAATTTTACAAATTTAAAGCTTTCTTACGAAAATTTTTATTCAAATAAGAAAGATTTTGTAAATTATTCCTTGGACAATTTTTCCAACAAGGACTTATTAGAATATTTTGAATATTTGGGAATAGAATGGACAAATTTGCCATCAGGAAGATGCTATCCAAAAACTATGAGCTCTCAGACTGTAAAAGATTCGTTAATGATGAAGGCAGAAGAAAATGCAAAATTTATTTTTGATCAAAAAGTTTTGGATATAGATTTTGATAAAAAATTAATTATAACAGAAAAAAATAAATACAAGTACGATATCATCGTTATCGCATCAGGTGGAATGACTTTAAAAAATTCTGGTTCAGACGGATCTATTTTTAAAATTTTAAAGAAATATACAAAAATTGAGGAGATGACTTTTGGAATAACAAATTTCAAGGCGAAAAATCCCCTATCAAAAAAAGCCAAGGGAGTAAAGGTAAATGCAAGAGCAAGTTTAAAAGTAGATGGGAAATATATAAAATCATCAACTGACGATGTAATTTTTCAAACTTATGGTATTACAGGAACAGCAATTTTAAACTTATCAAATTCAATTTCTCTTGCCCTAAAAAATAAGAGCAAAGTTGGTCTTGACATTGACTTTTATCCAGAGTATAAAAAAGATGGACTTTTAATGAAATTAGAAGAAAAATCCGAAAGATTTCCCCAAAGAAGTATAGAAGAATTGTTAATTGGAAATTTAGATAAAAAACTCATAATTGATATACTTAAAAGGGTTAAAATAAATCCTGGTCAAAAAAATATTAAGAGAAAGGATTTGGAAAAACTTGCCGAAATTTTGAAAAATCTTTCTTTTGATATAATAGACATAAATGACAAGAACAATGCCCAAGTAACTTTGGGAGGAGTATCTTGTGGGGAAATTGATAAAAAAACGATGAGGTCTTTAAAAATTAAAGACTGCTATTTTATAGGAGAGGTTATGGATGTAGCTGGAGATTGTGGAGGATATAATATCCAATGGGCATTCTCATCAGCAAAAACTGCCTCAGAGGATATAAGGAGATTAAATGTTTAAGATAAATAGAAAGCTAAAAGAATTAAAACACAATGGAGAAAGAATTTCTTTGGCAATAATTGGTTGTGGGAAAATGGGAGCAAGTCTAATAAATCAACTTGGCGGAATAGACGCAATAGAAGTAGGCTTGGTTGTTGAACATACTCCACAAAAAGCAAAAAATGCTCTAATAGATTCAGGAATTTCTGAAGATAAAATTATAAATACAGACTCATATGACGAAGCTTATGAGGCTTTGAATAGGGGATTTGTTGTAGTGAGTTCAAACTATAGACTTGCTTATAAACTTTTACAAATTACAGCAGTAATAGATGCAACAGGAAATCCACCATTTGGAGCAGAACTTGCAGCAAAATCAATTCAATATCATAAACATTTTATAACATTAAATGTAGAATGTGATGCAGTTGTCGGACCAATTCTTTACGATATGGCAAAAAAAGCAGGGGTAGTTTATACAGGAATTGCAGGAGATGAGCCGGGTTCAATAATTGAACTTTGTGATTTTGCTTATGGAATAGGACTTGAAATTTTAGTTGCAGCAAAAGGAAAAAATAATCCATTAGACAATTATGCAAATGCAGAGATTTTAAAAGAAAGTGCAAAAGAAAAAAGGACTTTCACCAAGAATGCTAACAAGTTTTGTCGATGGAACAAATACCATGATAGAATTAAATTCAGTTTGTAACTGTCTAGGATTTTTGCCAGACACATTCGGTTGTCATGGAATACCAACAAGTCCAGAAACAGCCGTAGAAGATTTCAAATTAAAAGAAGATGGTGGAGTTTTATCATCATATAAAACAGTAGAGTTTTCACCAGGAATGGCACCAGGAGTGTTTTTAATTGTAACAAGTGATAAAAAAGAAGTAAGAGATTTGATGAAATTTTTAGGCTTTGGAGATGGACCAAATTATTTGTTATTTAGACCATATCATTTGACAAGTCTTGAGACACCAATTACAATTTATAATGCAGTAATAGAAAATGAGCCAACAATTGCTCCACTTCATGGTCAAGTTGCAGATACAGTTTCAGTTGCAAAAAGAGATATAAAAAAGGGAGAATATTTAGAAGGAATAGGCTCAGATAAAGTCTTTGGAAAATTAACAGATCACACAAGATCAATAAAAGAAGACCTACTTCCAATAGCTTTGATAACAGAAAAAACAAAAGCCATAGTAGATATTCCAAAAGATACTGTAATAAACTTATCAATGATAGAACTTGACGAAGAAGCAACAATAACAAAATTAAGAAGAAGACAAAATTCAATGAAATTGTAGAAAAAAAGACTAAAAATTATAGACAAAATGTAAATATAGAAAATATTATATTTTTTAAAAAAATAAAGCTACGTACCATCTCGACTACAATCGAGATGTTTTGTAGCTTAATTTTATTTTAAAATAAGTAATGAATTATAAAATCTATTTTTTCAACAGTATGAGACTTAAAATGCAGTCTCAGAGCGTAGACAAACCCTCAAGCACGAATATCTGACTCCAAAAATTGTTGATTTCTAAATTTAAAAATTCTAAAATCGCAAACTCGCTAACTCGATTACAGATAAATAGCTTAAAATTGTGCCAGTGGCACGATTTTAATATTTATCCCTCGGAATAAAACGAAGAAATTAAAATTTAATTGAAGTTAATTGATTTAATAATTTATCATTGCTTTAAATTTTAGAGTGCGATTTTTAACGAATTTTTAAATTTGAAATCAAATCAATTTTTTCCGTATGATATTCTTAGCATGAGGATTTGTATACTTTGTCAACAGTATGAGACTGCAAGTGCAGTCTTATTTTTTTTGCCCTTTTTTATTTGTAAATTTTTTTATTATTTTCAAAAACTATTAGAAATTTTAAAATAAAAATTTATTTTTGTGAGCTTAAAATTTTATTATTTTACCAATCTACATTAGTTTTAAGTTATGGTTTTCATAAAAAATTCAAATAAAAAAATAAAATGATAATATATTGACAATATTTGAAATTTAAAATAAAATTAATATGGAAAGCAGATAATGCGAAAAAATTTTTAAAAAATAAGGAGGACTCTATGAAAGGGTTTGCAATGTTAGGAATTGGTAAGACAGGTTGGATCGAAAAACCGGAACCAGAAATGGGACCATTAGATGCTCTTGTTAAACCTATAGCTTTAGCTCCATGTAGTTCTGATATCCATACAGTTTGGGAAGGAGCTATCGGCGATAGACATAATATGATTTTAGGACATGAGGCTGCAGGAGAAATTGTAAAAGTTGGTGAATTGGTAAAAGATTTTAAACCTGGCGATAGGGTTTTGGTTCCAGCTATTACTCCAGATTGGTCATCTCTTGAAAGCCAAGCAGGTTTTCCAATGCATTCAGGCGGAATGCTTGCTGGATGGAAATTTTCAAACTTTAAAGATGGAGTTTTTGGTGAATTATTCCATGTAAATGATGCTGATGCTAACCTTGCTTTAATTCCTGAAGGAGTAGATCCAGTTTTAGCTCCAATGTTATCAGATATGGTTACAACAGGATTTCACGGAGTTGAACAAGCTGATGTTCAATTTGGTGATGAAGTTTTGGTAATTGGAATTGGACCAGTTGGTTTGATGTCAGTTGCAGGAGCAAATTTAAGAGGAGCAAGTAGAATTTATGCAGTAGGAACTCGCCCAAATTGTGTAGAAGCTGCTAAATTTTATGGAGCAACAGATATAATTTCTTACAAAGACGGATCAATTTCTGAGCAAGTTTTAAAACTTACAAATGGAAAAGGAGTTGATAGAGTTATAATTGCTGGTGGAACAGTTGATACTTTTGAAGAAGCAATCAAGGCTATGAAACCAGGTGCAAAAATTGGTAACGTAAACTACCTTGATGGTGGAGAATATATCAAAATTCCTAGAGTTGAATGGGGAGTTGGAATGGGCCACAAGGCAATTAACGGAGGTCTAACACCAGGTGGAAGACTTAGAATGGAAAAACTTGCTAAACTTGTTTCTTGTGGAAAATTAGATCTTTCAAAACTTGTTACCCATAAATTCAACGGATTTGAAAAAGTTGAAGAAGCTTTATACCTAATGAAAGATAAACCAAAAGATTTAATTAAACCAGTAGTAATAGTAGCAGAAGATTTAATGGAAGATTAGATGAAAGTAATAATAGTATCAGGATTTTTGGGAAGTGGAAAAACAACCTTTATAGAAAAATTGTCAAAAAAATTGGATGATGTAGTAATTTTAGAAAATGATTATGCCAAGGCAAATGTGGACAAAGATTTATTAAAAAATACAGGAAAAGAAATTTTGTCTTTGGAAGAAGGCTGCATTTGTTGTTCAAAACAAAAAGATTTTGCAACAACGGTAATGAGCATAGAAAATACAATAAATCCAGAATATTTGATAATAGAGCCAACAGGTTTGGGCTATCTTTCTAAAATAATTGAAAATATTAGTCCAATTGAATATGAAAAAATAAAATTTTAAAGCCAATGGCTATAGTCGACTATTATAGTATCGATAAAATTATGGGAGAATATAAAGAACTTTTCCTAGATCAAATCCAAAATTCATCCTATATACTATTATCAAAAACTGAAAATATAAGTACAGAAAAAATCGAAAAAGAAGTAAAAAAATTAGAAAACTTAACAAAAGCAAAAGTTTTTACGACTCACTACAAGGATTTTGACAAAAAAGAATGGGACTCTTTAATTGGAGAATATGACAAAGAATCTTTGATAAGAGGAGACTATAAACATTTACACCTTGATAATTTGGTATATGAAAATGTAGTTTTCAAAGATTTCAATGAACTTGGAACAAATTTTAATGCAGTTTGCCAAAATAGGTTTGGAAAATTAATAAGAGCCAAGGGTCTTGTAAAGGTAGAAGACAAAAAAGTCAAAGTAGATGTGGTCGATAATAAATTTTCAGTAGAAAAATACGAAGGAGAATCTTTTACAAATTCTTTGATATTTATTGGAGAAAATTTAGAAGAAAAATCTTTTGATATACTTTTTAAAAAGAAAATATAAGCTAGATTTTTATTAAAAAAATTTTTAAAATGAATCAGCATAAAGGTTTAACACTTTGTGCTGATTTTTTTGTATATTTTTAATTATAAATTAGAAAAATATTTTTCTTATAATTTTATTAGGAAAAACAAGGGAATATGTAGGTGAAATAATGGGGTAAAAAAATATTGATATATAATTTGTAACGTTTTTAGTTTTTAATCGTCTAATTAATAGAAAGATAAGAAAGGGAGTGATTTTTATGCAAGATACTTATGAAACTATATATAAAAAATATTTTTCTAAAGTTTATTTATATATTTTAACTATTAGCAAAAATGAGCATATAGCAGAAGAAATCACTCAAGAAACCTTTTTTAAAGCTCTACAAAAAATCGAAAATTTTAATGGAGATTGCAAAATATATACTTGGCTATGTAAAATTGCAAAAAACACCTTATATGATTTTTATAAAAAAGAGAAGAAAAAAGTAAGTATTGATGAAAATTTTGATGACTTGACTTGTGATTTGGATTTTATAGTTGAGTTTGATAAAAAAGAAGAGTCGATAGAAATACATTCTCTTTTACATAAACTAGAAGAACCATATAAGGAAGTTTTTACTTTAAGAGTTTTTGCAGAATTATCTTTTAAGCAGATAGGAGAAATATTTGAAAAATCAGATGGATGGGCAAGGGTTATATTTTATAGGGCTAAAAATAAGTTGATGGAGGGATATGATGAAAATTTCTTGTAAAATTATTGAGGATCTTCTTCCCCTATATATTGACGAAGTATGTAGCGAAGATAGTAAAAAAATGATAGAAGAACATTTGTCTCAATGCAGTAAATGTGAAGAAAATTTTAAAAAAATTAAGATGTCATATATTTCAGAAGAAAATATAGAAATTAATTTAAAAGAGGCAGAATCCATTAAAAATTTGTCAGAAAAATGGAATAGAAAAATATTTTTTGCAAAGCTTAAAGGAGTGGTTTCAACCTTAGTTTTTGTTTCTTTGCTACTTTTGTTTATTCATATTTTTGTTGGAATTAAAATATCTTGAAAGGAAGTGTTTTATGAAATTTAAAAGCAAGGGGCAAATATTTTTGTTATTTATTTTTCTTTTGATACTTTTATTATCTTTTGGTTTTATTGCGATTAAACCAATGTAAAAAAGAGGTGTGATTATGTATAGTATGACGGTTAAGGGCATTACAAAAAAATATATGAATAATTTGGTTTTGAATAATATATCTTTAGCTTTTGAAAAGGGCAAGGTTTATGGCTTAGTTGGTAAAAACGGAGTTGGAAAAACAACTTTATTAAAAATAATCGTAAAGCTTATTCCTACAAAAATCTATGATGAAAAAGTAAAAATTTTTGATTCTTCAAAAATGATATCAGCATTGATTAGTGCCCCATCTTGTTATATGAATCTTAGCGTTAAGGATAATCTTAACTTATATGCTATTTTTTATTATAAAAATAATGATGAGAGGGAAAAGGTAATAGAAAAGGCTATTAAAGATTTTAAATTAGAATCAATGTTAAAAAAGAAGGCGAAGGACTTATCATTGGGAATGCTTCAAAAACTAAAATTATCTCTTACATTCATTTCTACTTCTAATATATTGATATTAGATGAACCCTTTAATGGATTAGATATTGAAGCGTCACTTATTTTGAAAGAAAAAATAATAGAAGAAAAAAAACTTGGAAAAACAATTATAATAACAAGTCATAATACTGAGAAATTGGAAAAATTATGCGATGATTTTGCTATTTTTTACGAAACAAAAATTATAAGCATAAGCAAAAGTGAATTGAAAAAAAATAGCTTAGAGGAAATTTATTGCAATATTTTAGAAAGAGGAGATAAATTTGTTAGTTAAAAGAGATATATTAAGGGCTTTAAAAAGCTTTCATATACAAGTTATATTAGTAATCACCATATTATTTAGTTTTTTATTTACATTCTTTGTAGGAAATAGTAATAAAATAGGAATTTCTATTTTTGGAGAGCTTACAACTTATAAAGATTTGTCAGAAGTTCTTTTAAATGGATTAAATTATACAAAAGGATTAGGATTTTTAATAACTTTTGCTATCACTTTATTTATAGCAGAGGAATATCAATATAATACATGGCAACATTATATATGTTCTGGTAGAAAAAGGTGGGAAATATATGTGGAGAAATATTTATTTGCGAATATATTGGCTTTAATTATATTTCTAATTTACATTTTATCATCCTATTTTACTTCCTTAATCATTAATAAGGCTATTTCTTTTGATAAAATTATTTTTATTATATCAAGGGGAATAATGATATATGCAACTTTAGCAAGCTTAATAGTTTTTTTATCAATGAGTTTTAAAAATTATATAGGTGGCATTTTGGCATCTTTGGTTTTTGTATTTTTTGAAAAAGATATAATAACAAGTACATTAAGTATTTTTAAAAATTAAATATAGATTTAGAATTTCTTGGAAAATTTACGCTTATGAAAATAAATTCCCTTGGTCCAGTCGCTAATATAAATTTATTATCAGAAATGATCATTCCTTTTATTTTAATTACAGTATTTTCTATCATATTAGGCAGTTATTTTTTCTCAAAATTTGAATTATAAATTTGTATTTATTTGAAGAAAAATCCCAAAATCTATTATAATAATTTTAAGGAGTTATTATGGATATATTTATTGTTGAGGATGATAAAAAAATATGTGAGGAGCTTTCTTTTCAGCTTGGGCTTTTGGGATATTCTTGTTTTGTTCCAAATGATTTTTCTAATATTTTAGATGAATTTCAAAAAAGGGATTATAAGCTTGTTTTGATGGATTTGAAACTTCCTTTTGAAAATGGATTTTATTGGTGTGAGAAAATTAGGGAAATTTCTAATCTTCCTATTATTTTTCTAACCAGTGCTGCTGATGATATAAATTTAATTAATGCTATAAATTATGGAGCGGATGATTTTATTTCTAAGCCTTTTTCTATGCAGGTTTTAAATATGAAAATCAAGGCCCTTCTTAGAAGGTCTTATGATTTTTCTGGGAAAAATTTTGATCTTTCTTATAAAAATATTTCTTTGATCAAAGATAAGATGATTTTAAAAATTAATGATAAGGAAATAAATCTTTCTAAAAATGAATTTTTGATTTTGGAAATTCTTATGGAAAATCCTCAAAAAATTGTTTCAAGAGAGCTTATTATGGACAAGCTTTGGGCGACGGATTCTTTTATTGATGATAATACTTTGACTGTAAATATCAATAGACTTAGGAAAAAATTGAAAGATTTTGGCTTAGATGATTTTATTCAGACAAAAAAGGGAGTGGGATATTTTATAAAATGAAAAATTTAAAATTATTTTTTAGCATTAATAAGGCTTATATTTTCTCCTTTTTTATTTTTTTCATCTCATCTTTAATATTTTCTTTGGCTTTTCCTATAGATTTTAGGATTTTTTCCTATTGCTTATTAATTTTATTTTTTATATTTTTATTTATAGGAATTTTTAGATTTTTTAAGGCCAAAAAGTGTTTGGAAAAAAATTCTTTTTCTTATTTTGAAAAAAATATTTATGAAAGACACTTGAAAGAAATCTTTGAAAGAAAGGAAAAAGAGATAGAAAATCTTAGAATTTCCAGTAAACTAAGGCAAAATGATTTGGAAAATCTTTTGACTATTTGGACTCATCAAATAAAAACGCCCCTTTCAAGTATTTCTCTAATTAGCGAAAGGGAAGAAAATTATGACATAAAAAGAGAACTTATTAGGATTGATGATTATATTGCATCGATTTTATCTTTTATAAAATTGGGTCAAGACAGTTTGGATTATTCTTTTAAATCTTTTTCTATTGAAAAGCTTGTTAAAGATATTGTAAAAAGATATAGGAGTTTTTTTATCCATAAAAACTTAAAATTAATTCTTGACATAGAAGATGAAAATATAGTTTCAGATCCCAAATGGCTGGGATTTGTCCTTGAGCAAGTTTTGTTTAATTCTATAAAATACACAGATAAGGGATATATAAAAATTTCCTACCATGATTCTATCTTAAAAATTGAAGATACAGGAATTGGTATAAAAGCTAGTGATTTGAAAAATATTAATAAATTTGGTTTTAGTGGAGATAGTGATAAAAGGAATGCAAATTCAACAGGCATAGGACTTTTTTTGGTAAATGATATTTTAAAAAAGCTTGGATATGCTTATAAGATTGATTCAAAAGAAAAAGAGGGAAGTGTTTTTTCGCTTAATCTTAAAAAATCTGGTATTATTGAAAATTAATAGGGGTTTTTGTATATACTATAAGTAAACAAATCCTCAAGCACGAATATCTGACTACAAAAATTGTTGATTTCTAAATTTTAAAATTCTAAAATCGCAAACTCGCATTCGCTCGAACAGTGCGATTTTTGACGAATTTTTAAATTTGAAATCAAATCAATTTTTTCCGTATGATATTCTTAGCATGAGGATTTGAATACTTTATCAACAGTATAAATCGGCATTTGCCGATTTTTTTAATATTACAAAATGTAAGTTTAGGGGGAAAATTGTAAGTTTAGATTTGGGATTTTTTATTTTATTTTTTGTAATATAGGCTTAGGAGGATCTTATGAATATATTAGAAGTTAAAAATTTAAGAAAAGTTTATAATAGTGAGGATAAAAACACTCAGGTTGTTGCCTTAAAAGATATTAATTTTGAGGTCGAAGAGGGAGAATTTGTTGCTATAATGGGCGAGAGTGGGTCTGGAAAATCTACTCTTTTAAATTTGATAGCAAGTCTTGATACTCAAACGGCTGGAGATGTAATTTTATCTGGTGAAAATACAAAAAATAAGAGTGATAAGGAAAGGGCAAAATTTAGGAGAGAAAAATTGGGCTTTGTTTACCAAGATTTTTCGCTTTTATCTTCTTTAAGCAACAGGGACAATATATTTTTGCCTTTGGTTTTGGCAAATGAAAAATATAAAATTATGGAGGAAAAATTGAATCCACTTGCAAGGGCCTTAAAGATTGAAAATCTTTTGGATAAATTTCCCTACCAAATTTCCGGAGGACAAAAACAAAGAGTTGCTGTTGCAAGATCTCTTATCACAAATCCAAAAATATTACTTGCAGATGAACCGACAGGGGCCTTGGATTCAAATTCATCAATGGAGCTTTTAAATATTTTTGAAAAAATAAACAAAAATGGTCAAACAATTTTGATGGTAACTCATTCAACCATGGCTGCTGCAAGGGCCTCTAGGGTTTTATTTATAAAAGATGGGAAAATTTTCTATGACCTTTATAAGGGGGATAAGACCAATGAACAAATGTATGAAAAATTAGTCAAATCTCAAATGATGATTTTATCTGGAGGTGAGGGATTTGAACAAGCTTAATTTTAAAATGGCCACAAGGGGAATAAAAAATAATAAATTTTTGTATTTTCCTTACATTTTGGCATCAAGTTTTATGCTTTTCATTTTTAATCTTTTAATAGATTTAAAAAGTGAAAAATTTATCTTGGAAACTAGGGGAAGCGAAATTATAAAAAGTCTTTTGGAAGTGGGTTCATGGATTGTGGCGATTTTTTCTCTAATTTTTCTTGTCTATATGGCAAAAACCATTGTCAAAAATCGCTACAAGGAATTGGGACTTTTGTATGGACTTGGTATGGACAAAAAATCTCTTAGAAAAATTTTGATTATAGAAAATTTAATTCTTGGAATTTCTACTTTGATAATTGGAAGTTTTCTTGTTATTCTTTTGGGACCTCTTTTTATAAATCTAGTGGCAAAAATTTTGAAAATTCAAACGGAGATAAAACTTTCTGTAAATTTTTCTAAGTTAATTTTAGGACTTATTATTTTTGCTATAATATTTATTCTAATAACTTTGATAAGTTTAAATTCGATTAGAAAAACAAATCCGATTGAGCTTTCAAAACTTTCCCAAAAAGGAGAAAGTGAACCAAAGGCGAATGTAATTTCTATGATTTTAGCCATAATTTTAATTGGCTATGGTTATTATACAGCCCTTTCAATTAATGGGGGAATATTCCAAGCTCTTTCAAAATTTTTGCCAGCAAGTCTTTCAGTAATAATTGGAACATATTTTTTCTTTAGGTCTCTTGTGATTTGGATTTTAAAACTTTTTAGAAAAAATAAAAAAATTTATTACAAGGGAACCAATATGACTTTTATAGGAGAGCTTATCAAAAGAAGCAAGGAATCTGCCATGGCCCTTTCATCAATTACAATTATTTCTTCCCTTTTTCTAATAAGTTTCGTGGTTATGAGTGCTATGTTTGTTGGAAAAAATGATTTATTAGATAGGATTGCCCCAAGTGATTTTTTGATCCAATACCAAGAAAATGATAAGGAAAGTGAAAAATATACAAAAAATTTCCTTGAAAAAAATATAGACAAGGAAAAAATAAAAAATTTTGGAGAATTTAAAAGGAAAGGTCTTGTAGTTAGTGAAAAATCATATGGAAAATTTTCTACCATAGAAGATAATGATTTAAAAAAATCCATAATGGATGAAAAAACTAAAATTATTTCTCTAATAGATATAAAGTCATTTAATATGGCAAATAAGACAAATATTTCTCTTAAAAAAGATGAGGCTATAGTTTTTGATTCCAAAGCAAAAAAATACGGAAAAATTTCTATAGAAAATCAAAATTTGAAAGTAAAAGAAAATGTAAAAAACACCTCCTATGTCCTAATGGATCCTACGACAAGTCTTTTTCACAATATCCTTGTAGTTGTAGATGATTTTGATGAATTTTCAAAAAAAATATCTGATGGCAAAAATATTAAGACTTTCCCTAGTGTGTCGGGAGTATATTTTGACTTAAAAGATAAAAGTCAAAAAAATATTGACTACATGGACAAAAATTTGAATAAAAATATATCTGATAAAGATAAAATTTTAGTAAAAAATTCCATAGAAAATAGGATGGATTTTGACAAAATTCACACGGGAGCCTATATTGTTGTTGTTATTTTATCCATAGTATTTTTAATTTCAACAATTGTAGTTATCTATTACAAACAAGCGGCAGAAGGCCTTGAAGATGGAAGAAATATAAAGATTTTACAAAAAGTGGGAATGAGCAAAAAAGAAATAAAAAAATCAGTAAAAAAACAAAACTATTTCACATTTTTTGGTCCCTTAATAATTTCAATAATCCATATTTTAATCGCATCAAAACTTGCCTTTGGCATGATTCAATTATTTGCCATGCTTGAGCTTAGAAAATTTGTAGAAATAGAGGCGATTTGTATAATAATTTTTTCATTAATTTATATAATGATATTTAGAATAACCCTTCCAATATATTTTGAAATGGGAAAATTAAATAAGGAGTAAAGATGACTTTAATAAAAAAACTTTTTAAAATTTTACTATATATAATAATTTCAATTTCAGTATTAGGATTTTTGTTTATATTTTTGTGGACAAAAATTCCAGAATTTAAAGCCAGAAAAGAAATTTCAGATATAGGAAAATATGCCCAAAAAATAGAAGATATAAAAATCGATGACCAAGTAGAAATCATTGGTCTTGGCGAGGCTACACATGGAAACAAAGAATTTCAAGAATTAAAACTTGACCTATTAAAAAAATTAGTAAAAGATGCAAATGTTAGAGCCTTTGCCTTGGAATGTGATTTTTCAGAAGGGATGGAGATAGATTCTTATGTAAAATCAGGAAAATTTCAAAAAAATCCATCAAAAATCTTCTCCTTTCCAATCTATCACACAAATGAGATGAATGATTTAATAAATTGGATAAAAAAATATAACCAAAATCACGACGAAAAAATTTCTTTTTACGGTTTTGATATGCAAAATCCAGAAAAATCTGTAAAACTTGTAAAAGATTTTGTGAAAAAAGAAAATATAGACTTTGATATAAAAAGTCTGGATGTCTTAGAAAAAGATAATATTTCAATCAAAGATCCAAAGATTAAAATTTTGGAAGAAAATTTAAAAAAATTAGATGAAAAACTTGATGAAAATACAAAAGAAAAAGACTTATAGAAAATATTCTATCAAGTTTTCCATATTATAAAATGGTTGATGATTATGTAAAAGCAAGTGAATATAGGGATAAGAAAATGGCAGAAAATATTTCTTGGATAAAAGATTACGAAAAAAATTCAAGAATAATGATAGCGGGCCACAATGGTCATATTGGAAAAAAAGATCCGATGTATAAAAATATGGGAGAAAATCTAAGTGAAAAATATAAAAAATCATATTTTCCAATAGGAACAGATTTTTATAAAACAAAGGTAAATATAAAAACTATGCAAAAAAATCAAAGGACAATACAAAAATTTATATCAGCAGATCCTTTTGCATACGCGGCAAAAAATTATAACAATTCCTATTATTTAGATTTTTCAAAAGTAAAAGACGGAGATAGCAAAAATCTCTTAGATTCAAAAATAAAAATGGGCTCATTAGGCGAAGGCTATACTCCGATAATGAAATTTGTCCCATACTCATATAGAATAGAAAAATCTCCAAAAGAAATTTTCGATTCAATGATTTTTGTATATGAAACACATCCAACCCAAATTATAGAAAATTAAAAAAAGCTCTTGTTTTAGCAAGAGCTCAGAGCGTATACAAAGTATGAATGTAGATAATATTTTATTTTAAAATGAAAATTAAGCTACGTACCATCTCGACTAAGTGAGTGAAACGAAAGCACGGAGAGATCTCATGAGATTTCTCGACTCACTACGTTCGCTCGAAATGGATATTTTTTAGTTTGTCAACAGTCTGAGCTCTTGGTTTAGCCAAGAGCTTTATTTTTTACATTCCAAAAATTTCTTTTCCAAGTTTTGTATTTTTTGGATCTTCTTTTTCAAATACTATTTTTTTGACATCATTTTGGAATTTTATGTCCTTGTAGAGGATGCCTCCTACAAAATCTTCACCTTTTTTGAACAATTTATAGACTTTTTCTCCATCTTCCTTTTTGATCTCTTCTATTCCTTCTCCAGAGCTAAATCCTGCTGAGAATAATTTTATATCACCAAGAAGTAGGGAAGAAAATGGTTTTGGAGTTTGGTAAGTTTTACTATCACCAGTCATATTATTTCCTGCAATTTGCCCCATTTCCATTGAAGCTGTCCAAAGACCGATTGTAGCTTGTCCCAATTGCATACAATCTCCAGCAGCATACACATTCTCATCACTTGTTTTTAAATACTTATCCACAAGGATTCCACGCTCAAATTTGATGCCAGAATTTTCTGCAACTTCCAAATTATTTCTAACACCAGTTTGAACTAAAATTGCATCAGCTTCAATAATACTTCCATCTGCAAGTTTTACACCACAAACTTTTCCATCCTTTTCTACAATTTCTGCCGTATTTTTTCCAGTAGAAGTTTTGATACCCGCATCATTTAATTCCTTTTCCAATTTTTTAGAAAGCTCATTATCAAGTTGTCTTCCCAAAATATAATCAAAAGTTTCTATGACAAGAACTTCACATCCTGCGTTTTTTACAGAAAAAGCAGCCTCAAGCCCTAGAAGTCCACCGCCTATTATCACAACTTTTTTATTTTCTTTTATGTAATTTTTAAAAGAATTCAAATCATCAACACTTCTAATTGCAAAAACTCCCCTTGCATCAATATTTTTTATAGGTGGAACAAAAGGGTGAGCTCCTGTTGCTATAAGAGCTTTTTTGTATTCAATTTCTTCGTCACTTTTTAAAATTGCCTTTTTATTTTCAAGGTCAAGTTTTTCTACTTCACAATTTAGTTTTTCTTCTATATTATTTTTTTCATACCATTCAGGCTTTTTAACCCAAATTTCATCATTTTCAAAATCTTTTGATATAAGTTCTGATAATTTTGTTCTCCAATAAGTGTGTTCACAAGATTTTGAAATTATTATAATAGAAGAA
Organism: Anaerococcus vaginalis; assembly: GCF_000307225.1. GTDB lineage: Bacteria > Bacillota > Clostridia > Tissierellales > Peptoniphilaceae > Anaerococcus > Anaerococcus vaginalis_B. Next base: position 412,969 of record NZ_HE978617.1, on the reverse strand, counting down.
TTTTCTTCATTTTTTCTAATTGTTTCAGCAGCCTTTAGGCCTGCTATTCCATTTCCAATAATCAAATAATCGTACATTTATCTCTCCTTTTCCAAGATTTGAGTTTTTTCTTTACATATTAATTTACCCATTTTAATAAAATTATCTATAAAGTGGGTAAATAAATAAAATAAATGAAAATTTTTAAATAAAAGGAGCGTTATATGATATATGATTTTATAGTTAAAGATAAAAATGGTTTGGATGTAAAACTTGAAAAATATAAGGGGAAAGTTTTACTTATTGTAAATACAGCAACAAGATGTGGTTTTACTCCCCAATATGATGGACTTGAAAAACTTTACGAAAAATACAAGGATAAGGGATTTGAAATTTTAGATTTTCCATGCAATCAATTCAAAAACCAAGCACCAGAAGATGATAAAGAAATTGATTCATTTTGTACACTTAATTTTGGAACAAAATTTGATAGGTTTCAAAAAATTGATGTTAATGGAGAAAATGAAGATCCTCTTTATACATTTTTGAAAAAAGAAGAAAGTGGTATATTGGGTGGAAAAATTAAATGGAATTTTACAAAATTTTTAATAGATAGGGATGGAAAAGTTGTAAAAAGATTTGCCCCAACAACAAAGCCAGAAAAAATCGAAAAAGATATAGAAAGATTATTATAATGGATGCCTATGTAAAACTTGCCTACGATTCAATCGAATATTATTTAGAAAAAAAGACATATCTTAGAGAGTTTGATGAAAAATTCAAGGGAAAATCAAATGGAATAAGGATTGAAGTCAAAATTAATGAAAGACTTAAAGGAATTTCAGGCTCAATCTATCCGACAAGAGAGAACTTGGCTTTGGATATAATTTTTGAAGCAGTAAATGCAGGATTTTTTGATTTTAAATTTAATCCAATAAGCAAAGAAAATTTAAAAGATTTAGAAATAAAAGTTTTTGAATATTATGATGTAAAAAAACTTAGATTTATAGAAGATTTTGGAGATTATGATGGAATAATGCTTTCTTTTATGGAAGAAAATTATTATGTCTACAAAAAAAACTTTGACTCAGATATAAAAATGTTAGAAAAGGCAATAGAAATTTCAAATGTAGATAGTTGGGATAATTTTTCCATAGATAAATTTAAGATGAAAATACACGAGTAAAATTTTCAAAATTAAAAATTATTTCAGTTTGCAGAAGAATTTTCTGAAAAATATTATTGTTTTATTTTGAATTTGAAAAAACTTATAAATATATTTTTTTTAGATAAAAATCAATTTGACTTTTTTCGTCAAAAATAGTAAATTAGTCAGTAGATATGAGCAAGTAAAAGAAGAGTAGTTTTAAAAAATAATTTACAGAGAGGCCTTTAGGTGAAAGTGGCTATGCATTTTTTATTATGAAGATCATCTTTTAGCTTAATAAATGAAAAAATTAGTTTATTACGTAAGACAGGCGTTAACTTCATACTCAATTTTTGGGTGGACCGTCCCTTCTGGGGGCGTTTTTTTATTATAATTTATTTTTAAAAAAAATTACAAGAAAGAAAGGGAATTATGGCAAGTTTTAAATCATTAGATACAAAAAATACCAAACAAAGAGAACTTGATCTTTCCAAATACTGGGCTGATATCGACCTATTGGATAAGACTTTTACAACAAGAGAAGATGCAGAGGAATATATAATTTATGATGGTCCTCCAACAGCAAATGGAAAACCAGGAATCCACCATGTTATAGCAAGAACCTTAAAGGATATGACTTCAAGATATAAAAATATGAAAGGCTTTAAGGTTTTGAAAAAAGCCGGATGGGATACACACGGCCTTCCTGTTGAAATTGAAGTTGAAAAAGAATTAGGCTTTACAGAAAAAGATCAAATCGAAGAATACGGTGTTGAAAAATTCAACCAAAAATGTAAAGATTCAGTTTTCAAATATTCAGATATGTGGAGAGATATGTCAGACAGGATGGCTTTTCTTTACGATATGGACAATCCTTACATAACTTTGGATAATGATTATATTGAAACTGAATGGTGGCTTTTAAATGAAGCTTTCAAAAAAGGATTAATTTATGAAGGTGCAAAAGTTATGCCATATTGTCCAAGATGTGGTACAGGTCTTGCAAGCCACGAAGTTGCCCAAGGCTATCAAATGGATAAGGCTATAACTTTAATTTGTAAATTTAAGAAAAAAGATGCCGATAATGAATATTTCCTAGCTTGGACAACAACCCCATGGACTCTTCCATCAAACGTTGCCTTAACTGTTCATCCAGAACTCACTTATGTAAAGGTAAATGATAAAACTGATGGCTGCTATTATTATTTAGCAAAATCTTTGCTTGAAAAAGTTATGGCAGATCATGAATATGAAATTGTTGAAGAAATTAAGGGTAAAGATCTTGAATATGTTGAATATGAACAACTACTTCCTTATGTAAAAGTAGATGGCAAGGCATTTTTCCTAACTTGTGCTGACTATGTTTCAGCAGAAGACGGAACAGGAATTGTTCACACAGCACCAGCCTTTGGTGAAGACGACTACCAACTTGGAAGAAAATATAATTTACCATTCGTTCAACCAGTTGACCTTGAAGGATGTTTTACAGAAACTCCTTGGAAGGGCAAATTTATTTTTGATACAAACGAAGAAATTTTTATTCATTTAAGAGATGAAGGAAAAGTTTATAAAAAACAAACAATCGAACACAATTATCCTCACTGCTGGAGATGTAAAACTCCACTTGTTTATTACGCAAAACCATCTTGGTATATAGAAATGAGCAAACTTTCTGAAAAAATGGTTGAAAATAATAACGAGGTTAATTGGTATCCACAAACAATCGGAGATAAAAGATTTGGAAATTGGCTAGAAAATGTAAAAGATTGGGCAATCTCAAGATCAAGATATTGGGGAACTCCACTAAATCTTTGGAGATGTGATGATTGTGGTCATGTTGAATCAATTGGTTCAAGAAAAGAATTAGCCGAAAAAGCAAGAGAAGATATATCAGAAGATATAGAACTTCACAGACCATATGTTGATGATGTAACTTTAACTTGTCCAGAATGTGGAAAGGTAATGCACAGGGTTCCAGATGTAATTGATGTTTGGTTTGACTCAGGAGCAATGCCATTTTCACAAGTTCATTATCCATTTGAAAATAAAGATGCTTTCAAAGATTATTTCCCAGCAGATTTCATTTGTGAAGGAATCGACCAAACAAGAGGATGGTTTTATTCACTCATGGCAATTTCAACAATTATTACAGGCAAAGCACCATACAAAAATGTTTTGGTAAATGATTTAGTTGTTGATAAAAATGGACAAAAAATGTCAAAATCAAGAGGAAATACCCTAAATCCATTCGAATTATTTGATAAATATGGGGCAGATGCAGTAAGATTTTATTCTTTATATGTATCACCTTGTTGGGTTCCAACAAAATTTGACGAAAAAGGCCTAATCGAAGTTAAAAATAATTTCTTTAGAACAATAGAAAATGTTTATAATTTCTTTGTTCTTTATGCAAATACTGACGGAATCAGTCTTGAAGAAATTAAAAATTTCAAAAATGTAAAACTTGAAGAAATCGACAAATGGTTATATTCAAGATTAAATTCACTTTTAAAATCTTATTACGAACAAATGGAATCATTCGATTATAACAAGGTTGTTCATTTAATAAATGATTTTGTAGTAGAAGACTTATCAAATTGGTATATAAGAAGAAATAGAAAGAGATTTTGGAGAGAAGATTTAACAGAATCCAAAAAAGCAGTTTATAAAACATGCTTCGATGTTTTAGTAAGTCTTTCAAAAATGACAGCCCCAGTAGCTCCATTCATTTCAGAAGAAATCTACAGAAATTTAACTGATGAACTTTCAGTTCACGTTGAAAAACTAGATAAAGTAAATGAAGATCTAATTGATAAAAAATTAGAAGAAAAAATGGATCTTGTAAGAAAAATTGTTACCCTTGGTCGTGCATCAAGAGAAAAAGAGGCAATCAAGGTTCGTCAACCACTAGAAAAAATAATAGTAGATGGATCATTTAAAGAAAAAATCGGCGATTTAACAGGATTAATCAAAGAAGAATTAAACATAAAAGAAGTTGAATTTGCAGATGATCTTTCAGACTTTATGGATTATTATCTAAAACCAAACTTCAGAAAAGTTGGACAAATTTTTGCTAAAAACGTGGGAGCTTTCGGAAAATTCTTGGCTGGCGTTGATGCAAAAGAATTTGTAGAAAAAGTTGAAAATTCTCCACAAGAAATTGAAATAAATGGAGAAAAATACACAGTTGAAAAAGATTATCTTGACGTAAGAATCCAAGCAAAAGAAGGATTTGACGTTGAAATGGACGGAAATGTCTTTGTAGTTTTGGATACAGAAATCACAGAAGATCTTAAAAAAGAAGGATATGCAAGAGAGTTTGTATCAAAAATCCAAAACTTGAGAAAAGACAATGGCTATGAAGTTACAGATAGGATTGACATTTCCTACAGTGCAGACGATGAATTAAAAATTGCCCTTGAAGAATATAAGGAAGATATAAAGAAAGAAACTCTAGCAGATACAATGCAAGCAAAAGATCTTAGTTCAGAAGACTTTGAATTAAATGATAAAACTGTAAAAATCGAGCTAGAAAGAAAATAAGAATAAATAAAAAAGGAAGTGAGGAAACTTGCTTCCTTTTTTTATGGATTGGAGAAAAAAATGAAGATTAGACTAATGAATATGGTAAAAATTTACGATGAAAAAAATAAAAAAGTTTTGGTTTTAGATAAAAAGAAAAAATATGGATGG
>NZ_HE978617.1:331931-407698 GCF_000307225.1 Anaerococcus vaginalis | reverse complement strand
GTTTTGGTTTAGAATAAAAGAAAAATATGGATGGGAGGGCCTTACCTTTCCTGGCGGAAAAGTTGAAGAAAATGAATCTTTTGAAAAATCTGTTATAAGAGAGGCAAAAGAAGAAACAAATTTAGATATAAAAAATCCCAAACTTGTTGGCATAATTACATGGACTTTTAAAAATGATGAGGGCGAATTTCAAAAAGATGTAGGACTTTTGTACCAAACAAATGAATTTTCTGGAAAACTTATAGAAAAAAATAGAGAAGGAAATTTATTTTGGAAAGACTACAAAGAATTTAAAAAAATGGAGAAAATGAGCGATTCAATGCCAGAAATTTTAAAAATTTATGATGGAAAATATAGGGAAATTTATTGGGATGTAGACAAAAACGAAAAAAATTTTTATTAATTTATAAATATATATGAACAAAAATATCTAAAAAAAATCAGAAAAAAATTAAAAACTTTTACGCTTAGGTTCAAGTTTAATAAAAATATAAAGGTAAAATATGATAATAGATATCAAAAAAAACTTAAAATACCAATTGGAAACGTTCTTCCAAGAAAAAAAGTTGACTTTTACGTTAGGTGAATTGTTAATATTTAATCAAGGAAAACATTTATATGTTTTCAAATAAGAAAAAGGAGACAAAGTGGTGGAAAAAACAAAAGATTATTCGGCTGCTGTTAGTAAAGCAGAATCCACTAAAAAAGAACTTGATAAAAAGTATTTTAATAGGGGATTAAATATCGGAATTCAATCTGGTATTTATTATGGACTTTATACAGCATTAGTAACTACAGCCACAGTATATGGAATATGGAAGTTTTGGTATTCTGGTAAAGCAGGACTTTCCTATATTACATTAGCTTTTATTCTTGGAACTCTTGCGACAGGAATAAACGATTTAACATCAGCAATCTGGGCTTTAGCAAATTCAATTTTTAAGGGGAAATTTGGAGATTTTATAAAAACTTTAAAAACAAAGCCTGGAATGATAATGGTATTTGCAGCTGTAGTCGGAGGACCTATAGCAGGAGTTACATATATTCTTGCTGTTCAAATGGGAGGACCAGTTGTTATACCTATAGCAGGTCTTAATGTTGCTATCGGAGCAATTCTTGGAAGAGTAATTTTAAAACAAGAATTATCAGCGAGAACAATTTTAGGAATTGTTATTTGCTTGGCATCATCTCTTTTAATAGGTGCAACAAGCCTTACAGGAGAGGTTAAAGATGGAATGGTTTTAGGAATAATTCTTGCGATTATTGCAGCTTTTGGCTGGGGACTTGAAGGAGTAATAGCAGGATTTGGAACATCAATGATTGATGCAGAAATAGGAATTGCAATTAGGCAAAGCACATCATCATTAACAAATCTATTAATTGTTTTACCAATTTTTGGAATTATTGAAGGAAGTGGAATACATCTTATTTCAAGTTTATTCATAAAAGCTATTACTGATCCGACAATTTTAATTTTATTTGCGAGTGGATTTTTTACATTTATATCATTTGCTTTTTGGTATAAAGGAAATTCTATGTGTGGAGCAGCATTAGGTATGGCATGTAATGGTACATACACTTTCTGGGGACCATTTTTCTGTTGGATTATACTTGGAATAATTTTGAAAAATCCAGGTTATGAAATAGCACCAATAGCATGGTTCGGCTCACTTCTTATGGCATTAGGAATATTCATAATGAGTGTAAATCCGCTTGATTATTTAAAAAGAGGTAACAGATAATGAGAAGACCATTAAACTATGAAATATTAAAATATTTTACTAAGGTTGATAAGGCATCTGCAAACGATGTTTATCTAGCTTTAAAAGATGAATTTAAAGATCACAAAGCTTTTACTAAGGCAAACATAATAGAAAGTCTAATGACAGCAAAAGAAAATGGCCTAGTAGATGAAGATTCATATACGCTAATAAATGACGAACTAGTCGTATATTATAAAGCAAGCGAAGAACAAAAACAAACTATAAATTCTTATATTAAGTAGGTGAAAATATGCAATACGAATCACAAGCAATAGGTCTTATAGAAACTTTGGGTATGTTGCCAGCTATAAAGGCATTAGATGCTATGCTAAAAGCAGCAGATGTAAAACTTGTATCCTATGAAAACGTAGGATCAACTCTAGTTACTGTAATAGTAAGAGGAGATGTTGCATCCTGTATGAGTGCAGTAAAAGCCGGAGTAGCTGAAGGCGAAAAAATTGGAAAAATAACAGCTCATAATGTTATGAAACGACCAGTAACAAATGTAAGTAAAGTAATTTCAGTTCATAAAGTAGAAGATTAGGAGAAAATATGCAAGCATTAGGAGGCATAGAAACTTTCGGTTTAGTATATGTGCTAGAAGCTGCAGATGCAATGGAAAAAGCAGGTAGTGTAGAAATTATTGGTTACGAAAACGTAGCTAGTGGATATATTTCAATACTTGTAAAAGGAGATGTGTCAGCAGTTGAATCAGCAGTACAAGCAGGAGTTAAGGCAGTAGAAGCTATGGGAGCAGAAGTTTACTCTTCATTAGTAATACCAAGCCCACATCCAGAATTAGAAAAAGTAACCGAAATTTATAATTTAGATAATTTGATTTAAGGGGTGGACTATGAAAGTAATAGATACAGATCTTCTTTCGATTCAACAAGCAAGAATTTTATTAGAACAGGCAGAAAATTCTAGGGAGATTCTTCTTGGCATTGATAAGGAAACAAGAAATGAACTATTAAAAAAATAAAACAATATTACAAAACTAACATAGACCAACTTGCAAAAATGTCTTTTGAAGAAACATCATATGGAAAATATGAGGATGAGATAAAACTTGGAAATTATTATTTAGATAATTTAGATGAGGAACTAAATTCCTATCCTCAAATATTTGACATAGTAAATGGAAAAAATTCAAAACAAGTAGCTCTTTCAAAAGGTGTTAGTCTTGTATTTATAGCCCCATACCTATCAACACTTACTAGTTTTCAAGCCATATATTTTGCGATAAGAGCTTTAAACCCTCTTATTGTAGTAAGTGATTTACGATGTGAAAAGACTGTAACAAAAATGGTTGAAGATATAAAAAAAATCCTAAAAGAAAATTTTTATCCAAGAGGTTTTTTAGATATTTTAACCTATAACTCGGACTTAGGAGAAAAAACCTTATATGAAAGCGAAAAAGTTTCATTCATATTAGAAAATCTTCTAAGCGAAAACAAAAGAAAAATTCAAAACGATAAGGCTCAAATTTTTAAAGCGGAAATAGGAAATAACATAGTATTTATCGACAAAGATTGTGATATAGATAAGGCAAGTTGTGAAGTTATAAATTCAAAAACATTTAATAACGGACTTTTGCCAGGAGTAGAGCAATCAATAGTAGTAGAAGAAAATGCTTATGAAAAGGTTGTAGAAAAATTCAAAGAATATGGAGCGTATTTTCTAAGCAAGGACGAACATATAAAACTTGAAAAAATATTATATGATCAAGACCATAATTGCAGAAAGGAACTTATAGGAAGAAATGCAAGGCAAATCGCCGAAATTGCAGGAATAAAAGTCGATTCAGATACAAAAATTTTAGTTGTTACAAAACCATACGTATCAGAAAAAAGCCCTTATTCAAAAGAAAAATATAATCCTATACTTTCCCTATATATAGAAAATGATTGGTTAAATGCTTGCGAAAAATGCGTTGAATTAATTTTAAACGACAAAAAAGGTCAAAGCCTTTCAATATATTCCAACGATGCATATGTGATAGAACAATTCATAGAAAAAAAACCTGTAGCAAGAGTTTTAGTAAACTCTCCAACTGGTTTAGGCTCAGTAGGAATAGGAACAAACCTTCCCATAAGTTTTAGCCTATCAACCAAAAAAATAGAAGGATGCGAACAAACATCACTAACACCAAATCATTTTATGAAATTTAGAGAAATAGGTATATGTGATCAAAAAGATATAAGCTCCTTTTTAAGCGAAAAAACTGTCAAAAAAGATAAAGATTTATTCGAAAAAATACTAAATTCATTAGAAAAAAATTATTAGGAGGAGAAATGGACTTAAAAGAATTTTCTAAGAAATTGGCAATTGCAACAGAGCATATGTCAGATTCAGAAAAAGAAAGTGTACGCAAGTTATTTGAAAAAGTACAAGACCAATTAAACAAAGAAGATAGCAAAAATTGTGATTTAAGTGTGGGAATACAAAGTGAAGGAACACAAATTCCTAATGGACCTACTCAAAGACTTATTGATTTAAAGGCAAACTTTTTAAAACAAGTTCCAACTATAACCTTGCATAGGGCAAAAATAGTAACAGAACTAACAAAAGAAAATCCAGGAATGCCAAAAAATGTATTAAGAGCAAAAGCCTTTAGAAAAAATTGTGAAACAGCACCACTTGTTATTCAAGATAATGAATTAATAGTAGGTTCACCTTGTGGAGCCCCAAGAAGCGGAGCATTTTCTCCAGATATTTCTTGGAGATGGTTAAGAGATGAATTAGATACAATTGAAAATAGACCTCAAGATCCATTCCACATTTCAGAAGAAGACAAACAATATTGTAAAGATGTATTATTCCCATTTTGGGAAGGAAGAAGTCTTGACGAAGTTTGTGAAGACCAATATAGAGATGCAGGAGTATGGGAATTATCAGGAGAATCTTTCGTATCAGACTGTTCTTACCACCAAGTAAATGGAGGAGGAGATTCAAACCCAGGATATGATGTAATCCTAATGAAAAAAGGAATGAAAGATATCCAACAAGAAGCAAAAGAACACTTAGAAAAACTTGATTATTCAAATCCAGAAGATATAGATAAAATTTACTTCTACAAATCAGTAATAGAAACAACTGAAGGAGTAATGATTTATGCTAAAAGATTAAGCGAATATGCAAATGAATTAGCTCAAAAAGAAACAAATCCAAAAAGAAAACTTGAATTAGAAAAAATAGCAGAAGTAAATGCTCACGTTCCAGCAAATAAACCTAGAACATTTTGGGAAGCAATTCAAGCAGTGTGGACAATTGAATCCTTGCTTGTAGTTGAAGAAAACCAAACAGGAATGTCCATAGGAAGAGTTGACCAATATATGTATCCATTCTACAAAAATGATATTGAAAGCGGAAGAATGAATGATTATCAAGCTTTTGAACTTGCAGGATGTATGCTAATAAAAATGAGCGAGATGATGTGGCTAACAAGTGAAGGTTCATCAAAATTCTTCGCAGGATACCAACCATTTGTTAATATGACAATCGGTGGAATCACAAGAGAAGGTGTAGACGCAACAAATGATTTAACATATCTTTTGATGGATGCAGTAAGACATGTAAAAGTATATCAACCATCACTTGCAACAAGAATACACAATAAATCCCCAGAAAAATATTTGAGAAAAATCGTAGACGTAGTAAGAGCTGGAATGGGATTCCCTGCTTGCCACTTTGATGACACTCACATAAAAATGATGCTTGCAAAAGGAGTAAGCGTAGAAGATGCTAGAGATTATTGTATGATGGGATGCGTTGAACCACAAAAATCCGGAAGATTATATCAATGGACATCAACTTCTTATACACAATGGCCAATAGCAATAGAATTAACATTAAACCACGGTGTTCCACTTTGGTATGGAAAACAAGTTACACCTGATTTAGGAAGTCTTTCAAACTTTGATACTTGGGAAAAATTTGAAAAAGCTGTTAAAGAACAAATTTCATATATAACAAAATTAACAGCAGCAGCAACAACAATATCTCAAAGAGTTCACAGAGATATGGCACCAAAGCCATTAATGTCAATAATGTATGAAGGCTGTATGGAACATGGTAAAGATGTTTCAGCAGGTGGAGCTATGTACAATTTTGGTCCAGGAGTTGTATGGTCAGGACTTGCAACTTATGCAGATAGCATGGCAGCAATTAAAAAATTAGTTTATGACGATAAAAAATATAGCCTAGAAAAACTAAATGAAGCTTTAAAAGCAGAATTTAAAGGCTATGAACAAATCAAAAGAGATTGCTTAGACGCTCCAAAATATGGTAACGATGATGATTATGCAGATAAGATTTGTAACGATATTATAAACTTTACAGAAAGAGAACACGCAAAATATAGAACACTTTATTCAAGACTTTGCCATGGAACACTTTCAATATCTAACAATACACCATTTGGACAAATGACAGGAGCATCAGCTAACGGTCGTGATGCATGGACACCATTATCAGATGGTATATCACCAACTCAAGGAGCTGATTTCAATGGCCCAACAGCAATTATAAAATCAGTATCAAAAATGGCAAATGATTCAATGAATATGGGTATGGTACACAATTTCAAAATTCAAAAAGGAATTTTAGATTCTATAGAAGGAGAAAATGCTCTTGTAACCTTATTGCGTACAGCTTGTATGTATGGAAATGGAGAAATGCAATTTAACTACTTAGATAATGAAACTATGCTAGATGCCCAAGCTCATCCGGAAAAACACAGAGACTTAGTAGTTCGTGTTGCTGGATATTCAGCATTCTTCGTTGAATTATGTAAGGATGTTCAAGATGAAATTATAAGCCGTACAATGCTTGAACATTTCTAAATTAGAAAGGAATATAAATGGATGTAGATTCAAAAAAAGAAGGGATTGAAAGAACCGCTAGAATTTTCAATACTCAAAAATACAACGTCCATGATGGTCCAGGAGTAAGAACTTTAATATTTTTCAAGGGTTGCCCACTTAGATGTAAGTGGTGCTCCAACCCTGAAGGATTAAAAAGTGAATATCAAGTAATGCTTAAAAAAAATGCTTGTATAAATTGTGGTCAATGTGTTAATGTTTGTCCAAAAAAAATTCATTATATGGAAAATGGAATACACAAAGTTCATAGAGATATAACTTGCATTGGTTGTAGAAGATGTGAAAAAAATTGCCTTCAAAAAGCTATAGAAATTGTAGGTGAAGACAAAACAATAACCGAATTAATGGATATTGTAAAAGAAGATAAAGATTTTTATATGATGAGTGGTGGTGGACTAACAGTAGGCGGAGGAGAATGTAGTGCTCAAGCTGAAAGTTTGAAATCCCTACTTGAAGCAAGTCATATGAGTGGAATTAATACAGCCATAGAAACTTGTGGTTATACTCCAAGAAAGTCTTTGGATTTAATAAAAGACCATGTAGATTTATTTTTATTTGATATTAAGCAAATGGATCCTGTAAAACATAAATATTGGACTGGAGTAAATAATGAAAGAATCTTATCCAATCTAAGATATTTACTCGAATGTGGAAAAAAAGTTAGGGTAAGGATGCCAATTTTAAAAGGAGTAAATGACAGCCACGAAGAAATAAAAGCAGTTGTAGATTTTTTAGAAGATTTTAAATGTTTTAAAAATTTCGATGGCATAGATTTACTTCCTTATCATAGGTATGGAGTTGGCAAATATGAACAGCTTGATATGGATTATCCAATGGATTCTGAAATGGAAGGTGAATTTGCCTTGTCCAATGAACAGTTAGATGAAATCCAAAAGTGGATTGATGAAAAGAAAATCGAAGTGAATTTAGTAAGGCATTAGGTGATAAGATGGAAAATTTGCAAAGAATAGTTCAAGAATCAGTACCAGGCAAACAAATAACACTTCTTCATCTTATTTCATCTCCCGATCCATCAGTAAATGAAAAAATTGGTTTGGATAAGGGAAATGCAATAGGAATTATGACCTTAACCCCAACAGAAAGCTCCATTATAGCAGCCGATGTAGCAGCAAAAGCTGCGAGTGTAGAAGTTTGCTTTATTGATAGATTTAATGGATGCGTTCTTTTACAAGGAGATAATGAAAGCGTAAAACAGTCCCTACAAGCAGTTAAAGATACTTTTGAAAGTATGCTAAAATTTACTTCTTGTCCCGTAACAATGTCATGAGAAGAAAATGGTTAATAGCTGGAAATGATGGAGTAGGAAAGACAAGTCTTGCAAGCTTAATTGAAGAGGAAAATCTCAAATCAAAAAAGAGTTTAGATCTTCAATTTAGAGAAAAAACTATTGAAGCATCAGAAGGATATATAGAAAATCCCTACTTAAATAGTGCCTTGATTATGGTTGGACAAAATCAAGCCTTAGTAAATATTTTTATGATAGATTTACAAAAAGATTGTCATTTTCCACCAAATTTTGCAAAATCATTTACCAGACCAACAATTACAATAATCAATAAGATTGATCTTTATGATGATGTAAAATTAGAAAAATTAAGACAAATAGCAAATGCTATTGGAAGTGATTATATATTTGAGATATCACTAAAGACAGGTAAGGGACTAGAAAAATTAAGAAAATATATAAAAGAAACTGAGGAAAAAAGATGCTTTTTATAACAGAAGATAATTTAAGATACAAATACAAAAAAAGCCCTTTTGACTCATACATCATTGAAAAAGGTAGTAAGCTAACTCCACAAGCTAGACAATTTCTTTTAGATTTTAGGATAGATATAGTTGATAAAACAAAGTCTAAAAACACAAAAAAGAAACAAAATAAGCTTGGGGATAATCCGATTTGTAAAAATTTGGATGAGGAAAAATTAGATGAAGAAGTAAGTTTGATAATTAAAAAAATTGCTTTTGAGCTTAGAGATTTTGATCATAAATTTGCAACTTATCTAAATGACTTAGCGATAAAAATTTTTAAAAATGAAATTATAGACCTAGAGAAAATAGATTGTAAAAAAAGTGAAGCTATAGATATTTATATGAATATGAATCTTGATAATCCATATCTTAAAAGCTTTATAAGTATAGAAGAAGGTATTGATAAACTTAATAAAATTAAAGAAAAAAACAATGAAGATTTTATAGATAAAATAGCTCTTAGACTTTATATCTGGTTTATAAACATTAGCAAAGGAGGATAAGCTTATCAATTTAGAAAATGTTAATAAAGTCATAAAAGACTTTGAAGAATCAATAAAAAAGCCTATAAAAACAAAAAATAAAAAACTTTACACAGGCATAGATATAGGAACTGCTTTTATAGTTTTGTGTGTATTTGATGAAGATAAAAGGCCAGTCGCAGGGGCATATGAATTTGCTCAAGTTGTTAAAGATGGAATGGTTGTAGATTATATAGGAGCTTGCGATATTGTAAGAAAGTTAAAAAATCAACTAGAAGAAAAACTAGGAGAAGAACTTCTTATAGCAGGATGTGCTATCCCGCCAGGAACAGAAAATATAGATGGTGGAGCAGTAAAAAATGTAGCAGAGTCAAGTGGTTTTATAGTAGAAAAAGTTTTAGACGAGCCAACAGCTGCAAATAAATTATTAAATCTTGATAATGGAGCTGTAGTAGATATCGGTGGCGGTACAACTGGAATATCAATAGTAAAGAATGAAAAAGTAGTAAAAGTTTTAGACGAAGCCACAGGTGGAACACATTTTTCCTTAGTATTATCAGGAGCATATAAAATTGACTTTGATAAAGCAGAAGAATTAAAAAGAGATTTTTCAAAACACCAAGAAATATTTCCTGTTGTAAGACCTGTTATAGATAAAATAATTTCTATAATCGAAAATGCAAGCAAAGACCAAAAAATAGATAAAATTGTTTTGGTAGGTGGTACAGCACTTTTAAGTGGAATGGAAGATTATGTTGGTCAAAAGACAAAAATAAAAACATTAAAACCATCAAATCCTATGTTTGTAACTCCAATAGGAATAGCTTTATCACTTATAGAGGATTAAAAAATGGATATTAAACTTATAAAAGCACCAAGCCCAGCCACACTTGATATTATAAAAAATAGATCAAAATTCAAATTGGAAAAAAATCCAGGAGCTTTAGGGCTTGTTCAAGGAAAATTAATAGAAATGACTGTGGCAAGTGATATAGCCTATAAAACTAGTGGGGTAGAAGTAGTAGATGTTAGAGGCTCATGTCCACAAAATATGATTATGCTTGCAATAATTGGAGAGATGGAAGAAGTTAAAGTTGCCCTAAGAAATATTGAAGAAAAAATTAAGGAAAAAGATATATGGTAATCGCAAAACTTATAGGCAATGTATGGGCTACAAGAAAATACGATTCACTTAATGGTCTTAAATTTATGTTAGTAGAAATTTTAGATGGAAGTGAAAAAAATAAAAAAATAGTAGCAGTAGATACAATAGGAGCTGGTAGAGGAGATAGGGTTATTATAACCCAAGGCTCATCTGCAAGAGCAATTCTTGAGGAAAATCAAAATCAAAAAATTCCTGTAGATGCTGTTATAGTCGGAATAATAGATGAGGATTGTGATTTCTAGGAGGTTTTGATGAAAAGACTCATAAGTCAAGAAGAAGTCTTAAAGAAAAAAAATGAAAAAGAAATCTATATCGATGACAACACTATAATCACAGCTGCTGCCAAAGACTTGGCAAAAGATCTTGGCATAGAATTTAAAAAATGTGATTGTAAAGATCAAAAAAATGATATAGAAGAAAAAAAAGAAAGCAAAGACTATAAAAAAACATCAGCTATCTTATCAGAAGATCAAATATATGAAATACTTAAAAAAAGTATAGAAAAAGGCCTATTATCTGAAAATGATATTGAAAGGATGATAGGATAGGATGAATGAATTAAGTCAGTTGCTAGAAAGTTTAGTAGACAATTATAAAAAAAATGAACAAAAAGTTAATATAGACCTTTATAAAATTCCTGTAGGAATATCAGGAAGACACATTCACTTATCTCAAGAAGATTTAGATACTCTTTTTGGGAAAGGATATAAGCTTACACCAATAAAAAGCCTATCACAACCAGGACAATTTGCATGCAAGGAATGCTTAACAATTGCAGCAAAAAAAGGTTGCATAGAAAAAGTTAGAATAATAGGTCCAGCAAGAAAACAAAGTCAAGTAGAAATACTAAGATCAGATGCCTTTAAACTTGGTATAAAACCAGTACTAAGATTGTCAGGAGATCTTAAAGATACTCCAGGAATCACAGTAATAGGACCAGAAGGAACAGTTGTTTTAAAAGAAGGCGTAATAGTTGCTCAAAGACACATTCATTTTAATAATCTTCAAGCAAAAGAAAGAGGATTTAAAAATGGAGATATAGTTTCAATAAGAACTAGAGGCGAAAGATCAGCAATACTTGAAAACGTAAGTGTTAGAGTAGGAGATAACGGATATCTTGATTGTCATATAGATCAAGAAGAAGCCAACGCTCTAGGATTAGGTCCTAAAGACTTTATAGAAATTATTGTATAAGGGGTTTAGATGACAGAAAAAAAGAAAGAAGTAGCAAAAAAAACAGAAGCTACAAAAAATGAAGAAGTTAAGACAGAAGTAAACAAGAAAAACACAAATAAAATCGCAAAAAAAGAAGAAAAAAAGGAGATAAAAAAAATGGCACAATTAGACGCATTAGGAATGATCGAAACAAAAGGATTAGTAGGAAGTATTGAAGCAGCAGATGCAATGGTAAAAGCAGCTAACGTTACACTAGTAGGAAAAGAACACGTTGGTGGCGGACTAGTAACAGTTTTAGTTAGAGGAGATGTAGGAGCAGTAAAAGCAGCAACAGATGCAGGAGCTGCAGCAGCACAAAGAGTTGGAGAATTAGTATCAGTACACGTAATCCCAAGACCACACACAGAAGTAGAAACAATCTTACCACACAAAGAATAATTAAAATAATTTAGAAAGAAGGTAAGTATGGCAGAATTAGATTTTGATCTATCTTCAATCCAAGCAGCAAGAGAACTTGCTAGAAAAGGAGCTGAAGCAGAAAAAAAATTAAGAAATTATACATTCGATCAAATTGATAGAATTATAAAAGCTATTGCCGAAGCTGGAGAAATTCACGCAAAAGAATTAGCAGAAATTGCAGTAGAAGAAACAGGCTTTGGAAAAGTAGAAGATAAAATATATAAAAATCACATGGCAAGTGGACTTTTATATGAAGAAATAAAAAATCAACAAACTATAGGAATAGTAGATGCCGACCAAGAAGGTCAAGTTATTACTATAGCAGATCCAGTTGGTTTAATAATGGGAATAGTTCCATCAACAAATCCAACATCAACAGTTTTATATAACTCAATGATAGCTATAAAATCAAGAAATCCTATAATTTTTAGCCCACATCCAAAAGCAAGTAGATGTACATCAAGAGCAATAGAAATTGTAAATGATGCAGCCGTAAAAGCAGGAGCACCAGAAAATATAGTTCAAGGATTAACAAAACTTTCAATGGATGCAACAAATGAATTAATGCATGCTGATGAAGTTAAATTAATCATAGCAACAGGTGGTCCAGCAATGGTAAAAGCAGCATATTCTGCTGGAAAACCAGCTATAGGAGTAGGAGCAGGAAACTCTCCAGCTTATATAGAAAGAACTGCTGATATCAAAAAAGCAGTTAGAAATATAATGGCATCAAAAACTTTTGATAATGGAACAATTTGTGCTTCAGAACAATCATTAATTGTCGAAAGATCAAATAGACAAGAAGTAGTTTCAGAATTTGAAAAAGCTGGAGCATACTTTATGAATGACGAAGAATGCAAAAAAGTATGTGCCTTATTATTTAGAAATGGAACAGCAATGAATCCTAACTTTGTAGGAAGAAGTGCAAAAGTTATAGCAGATGCAGCAGGAATTAGCATACCAAGTGGAACTAAAGTACTTGTAGGAGAACAATATGGAGTTGGAAAAGAATATCCATTATACTACGAAAAATTAACATCAGTACTTGGTTTTTATACAGTAAATGATTGGAAAGAAGCATGCGATCTTTCATTTAAACTTTTAGAAAATGGAATAGGACATACAATGAGCCTACATACAGAAGATAAAGAAATAGCAAGAAAATTTGCTATAAAACCAGCAAGTAGGATCCTTGTAAACACTGGTGGAACAATGGGAGGAACAGGACTTACAACAGGACTTCCAATTGCCCTAACTTTAGGTTGTGGAACAATGGGAGGATCAAGCGTATCTGAAAATGTTGGACCAAAACACCTTGTTAATTTCAAAAAATTAGTTTATGGAACAATAGATGCTGATAAGGTTGTTGAAAAAGATGAAATATTTAAAAAATATCATGGAAATGAGTCTTCATTAAATGGAAATTCATTACCAAATTATGATAATAAACCAAAATATTTTGAATATTCAATAGGTTGCAATAATTGTAAAACAGAAGAAGAAAAAAAATCTTCAAACTTTAATGAAACAGGTGAGATAAACTTAGAAGAATTAAAAGAAATGGTAGACTCACTAGTTAATGCCTTCAAAGGTGAATAAATAGGTTAATAAAAAATAAAAATATAAAGGAGAAAAAATGAACGAAGCATTAGGAATGATCGAAACAAAAGGATTAGTAGGAAGTATTGAAGCAGCAGATGCAATGGTAAAAGCAGCTAACGTTACACTAGTAGGAAAAGAACACGTTGGTGGCGGACTTGTAACAGTTTTAGTTAGAGGAGATGTAGGAGCAGTAAAAGCAGCAACAGATGCAGGAGCTGCAGCAGCACAAAGAGTTGGAGAATTATTATCAGTACATGTAATTCCAAGACCACATGCAGAAGTAGAAACAATTTTACCAAAAAATAAATAAAAATTATGAAATATGATTTATCAAACTTTTATAATGATTTGAAGCTAAAGTTTAATAAATCAAATGGCAAGGAAACTCTTCTATTTTTGATGGAAGAATTTTCTAAAACTATAAGTTTAAAAGATGAAAGAGCCATTATCGCTGTCGGTAATGAGCTCGCATCTTTTCTTAGAGTAAAGGGTCAAACAGACTTTGCTTATAAGATTTATAAAGTAATAAAAAAATTAGTGTTAGATAGCTACGGATTTATTTCAAAAGATTATGCAAGCCTTCTTATAAATATATCGAATTGCCATATAGTTGCTAAAAATTATGATTTGGCAATTGATAATTTGAATGAAACTGAAAATATTCTTAGCCAACTTAGCGATACAAAATATTTAATGGCAAGTGTATATAATAATAGATCTCAAGCTTATAGGGCAAAAAATATGTTGGATTTAGCACAAGAAGATATTGAAAATGCTCTAAAAATAATAGAAAATGAAGAAAAAATAGCTGTATCTAAAATAAATCTTGCAGAGATATTAATACTTAAAAAAAAGTATGCTAAAGCGTTGGTAAAAGTAAATGATGCTATATTTTACTATGAAAAAAATAAATTAAGACTTCCGCATTTAGCTAATGCCTATGCGACAGCTGCTAACATTTACTATAATAATAAAGAATATTCTACATCTATATATTATTATGAAAAAGCTATAGATGTATTTGATGAAACTGTTGGCGAAGGTCCTATAAAAGATATTTTAATTAAAAATCTTAATCAAGCTAAAAAACAAAGGGAAATATCATGAATGGTATAGAATTATCAAAAAAATATTTTAATGATATAGCCTATCCTCTTTTTAAAAAAAATTGTCCAGAAATTTTAGATCTTTGTTCAATTGGTCTTGTGGGAGAGGGCTCTGAATGTTTTGGTCTTGATGATGAAATCTCAAAAGATCATGATTTTGGTCCAGGATTTTGTATGTGGCTAAAAGAAGATGATGTAAAAATTTATAAAGATAAAATTGAATTTTTATTGGAAAAATTGCCCAAGGAATTTTTGGGATACAAAAGAGTTGATTCAAAAATTGTTGATAAGAGAGTTGGTTTATTTTCTGTAGAAGATTTTTATGAAAAATATACATCAGCTAGAAAGTTTCCAATAAGTGATATAGATTTTTTAAAAATACCAGAATCTTTCCTAGCTACTGTTACTAATGGAGAAATTTTTTTAGATAATTGTAAATTATTTTCTGATTATAGAAAATATTTACTGGATTTTTATCCTGAAGATGTAGTTAGAAAAAAACTTGCAGCTTATCTTTTTAAAATGGCTCAAGCTGGGCAATATAACCTAAAAAGGTCTCTTGATAGAAGTGATATTTCAGCAGTTTTTTTTGCGAAGGCTGAGTTTATGGAAGCTTTATTTGGGGTACTTTTTTTATTTGCAAAAGTTTATATGCCTTATTATAAATTAAGATACAAAAGATTGGCACAAATTAATTATTATCCTTGTGATTTACTTAAAGATATGAATAAATTTATGGAATCAAATGAAAAAAATGATCTTCTATATTTAAGTGAAAAACTAAGCATATATGTAAAAGATATATTAAGATATAGATCCATTACAAAGTCAGATGATGATTTTTTATTGGCTCATGCTATTGAAGTCCAAAATTCAATTATAAATCCACAAATTAAGGCTATTAATTTGGTGAAAGGAAATTGATATGAGATATTTATTTACAAATATTGACAAGAACTTGATGAAAGATATACTTAGAGATTATAATTTATTATGTGTTTTCGATGAGCTTTCTTGGATTTTAGATTTTGAATGGAAAAACTTTGATGAAATCAGAGGGATTAATGGTAGGGCTCTTTGTCAAGATTCGCCTAAAGAATTTTTTATTATGAGACTTGCTCAATATTTGGCTTATAATAGAAAACTTATAGGTTATTTGTATGAAGATTTAAAAAAAGCAGAAAAAAATGGTTTTAATCCCATTTTTGATAAGTATGCTAGAATGATGGAATTTACAGATAAAGATAAATTTGAATCTATTAAAGAAAATTTGGAAGAATTATCTCCTGTTAAGTCCCATTTGTTAGAAAATATAAAAAAGACTCTAAATTCTAAATCTACAAATATTCCGAAAGATCTAAAAAAAGTAAGACCTGAAAAATCTAAAGATAAAAGTATTTCGTCTAATGATTATTATATTGCAGAAATTACTTGTTTGTCTTTGAAAACTTTGTGGGCTATTGAACATATGATAGATAATCCTTCTTATAATTTAGAAGAAAATATTTACGAAAATACTAAATACTTATTTAAAAAACTAAAATAATTAAGGAGTAAAAATGATCAATAAAGAAAAACTATATTCCATTGGTCAAGCTTCAAATAAAGCAGATGTATCTACAAGAACTTTGAGACATTATGAGACTATAGGCCTTATAAAGCCAGATGTGGTTAAGGAAAATGGATACAGATATTATACAGAGGATACTATCCTTGTGATTTCTATAATAAAATATTTACAATTTATGGATTTTTCATTGGATGAAATTAGAAATTTTATATTTAATTCAGACTATGATGATGTGAATAAATCATTTAATGCTCTTATCAAAAAAACAAGCGATGAGATAGAAAAATTGGATGAAAGATTAACAATAATAAAAGATTGGAATGAACTCATTTCTGAAGCTTCTTCAGCTTTTATTATTGGTAATAATGCTCCAACTGTTAAATATATAAAAAAAGTGAATTAATTTCTTATCCTATGGATTTTAGTTTTTATTATGAAGATACTGTCTTAGACTTAGATTTCGCAAATTTTGTAAAAAGTAAAGGCAACAAGATTACAGGACCTGTTATGTTTTATTTTGATTCTTATATCCAAAGACTAAAATGTGAAAAGGAAAATAGATCTATAAAGGCTTTATACATACAAAAAGCTGTTAAACCTATTGAAGATGAAAAAGTTATTTTTACATTAAAAGATGGATTTTATGGATCTATTTATCATTTTGGAAAGTATGAAAATTTAAGCCAATCCTATGAAAAACTTAGAAATTGGGCTAAGGAATATAGGTATAAATTATCAGAAGAGGCTATAGAAAGATTTGTAGTGGATTCTTGGACTTTTAGAGATGAAAGAAAATATGTAACAGAGATACTAATACCGATAGAAATGAAAGTAGAGGAAAATAAATGACATTTTCAGTAAAACCTACTATAAATGTTGGAGATGATAGCCTAGAAATTTTAAATTCTTTGGGTGCAAATAAAATATTTTTTGTAACTGATCCCTTTGTAGTAGAAAGTAAAATGATTGATCAAGTAATAAGCTTACTAGATAAAAATATTTCTTATGATATTTTTAGTAAAATCAAACCAGACCCAAGCCAAGAATTAGTTGAAGAAGGAAAAAAAGCTTTAAAGGCTTCAAATCCTGATTTGATTTGTGCAATTGGTGGAGGCTCTGCAATAGATGCTACAAAGGCTATTATTTATGATATATACAAGGAAGAAAAAGTAAAGAAAACTTTTGTAGCCATACCAACTACAGCAGGTACAGGAAGTGAGTCTACAAATTTTGCAGTTGTAACAGTTGGAAATGATAAAAAAGTATTAATAGATGATATAATGCTTCCAGATTATGCCCTATTAATTCCAAAATTCACAAAAACTGTGCCAAATTTTATTACAGCTGATACAGGAATGGACGTATTAACTCACGCAATAGAAGCCTATATTAGCAAAAATGCATCAATATATACTGATACATTTTCTAAAACTTGTATAGAAACAGTTTTTGAAATTTTGCCAAAAGTATATGATGATGGAGATAGGCTAAAACTTAGAGAAAAAATGCTAGAAGTTTCAAATATGGCAGGAATTGCCTTTAACAATGCAGGACTTGGAATAAATCATTCCCTAGCCCACACAATTGGTGGAACTTTCCATATTTCTCACGGAAGATTAAATGCAATACTTCTTCCTTATGTAATAGAATATAATTGTGAAAGATGTGAAGAGGCTAGAAAAAAATTAGATGATTTAGCTCAAAAATTAAATCACAAAGATTATACTTGCCTAATTAAAGTAATTAAGGAAATGAATAAAAAATTCAATATCCCAGAAAAATTAAGTGGCCTTGGAAAAATCGATGAAAAAGCTTACCAAGATTCTATAGAAAAAATGGCACTTACAGCCCTAAATGATAGGTGCACACCAACAAATCCAGCCTTGGTAACAAAATTTGATTTAGCAAATATCCTAAGAGATGCTTTTTAAATTCTTAAATTTCATGTGTAAAAAATAAACTGACCTCGAAAGTTATAAAAATTAACTTTATGAGGTCAGTTTTTTTGTGAAAAATATAAGAAAATTTATTTATTTTCGTATTTTAGAAATCTCTTAGAAAAATATAAAAATATTATTATCTCTCCTATTGCAAAAATTCCTAATAAGGCTAGATCATGTGGACTTATAAATCTAAAGTTATTAGATTCTATTGCCAAAAAGCTAAGTCCTATTATTTTTGAAGATTTATAGGCTGTAGCAAAGCCAAACATTGTAAAAATTATAGACAGAAGAACTATTATTCCAAAAGACTTTATCTTTATAGATAAAGCTCCAAAAATTCCAATAAGAGGCAGAGATAAAAATATGCTAAGGATTGTATAGTAAAAATAAATTTTAAAGTTTACGCTTGGGAAATTTCCTATAAATTTTCCACCAAGATAAAAAAGTGCCAAAAAATATAATTGACAAAGGCTTATTATTATAAAAGCTAAAATTATTTTTCCTATTACAAATGATATATTTTTCTTTGGGCTTAATCTTATAAATTTTAGTCCCGCCTTGTGTTCTGTTGACCACAAACTTGCTATTATTATTGCAATTAAAGGTATATAGAAAAAGGAAAAGTAAAATAAACTTACTTGAGTCCAAAGGCTTTGCCAATTGCGAGTTAAAATTTCCCTATTTCCCATGTAATTTATAAGCCCAAAGGCATTTGCGAGTAGTGGAATTACAAGACTTACCAGCAAAATATTTATAAATTTTATTTTTTTAAATTCTAATTTTAACATTTTTCCTCCTAGTCCTTGTATAAGTTATAAGATTTCATTGTTTTTATATAGTAAATGCTCGCTAGAAAAAAAATTAGGGCAATGATTAGGGTATAGAAATTTATTGGATTTAATACCTGAATAAATTTATCGCCTTCTTTCACATAAGAAATATTTAAAAGGCTCGCCATCCAAGCAAAGGGATTTACAAGAGATAAAATTTCAGATGTGAGCATTGTTATTACTCCAGTAAGAGCTCCTACTATAGAAATAAATGATAGGGTATAAACTTTTTTTGTTTTCATTTCTATTATCATAAAAAATCCCAAGAAAAATAAATTTATTATTAGAGCTGATACATTTACAAGTAAAAATCTTAAAATCATTTCATTATTAAAAGTGAAATTTTTTGACTTCATTGCTAAAAAAATGAAACTTATTGCTTCAATAATTTGTAATAAAAATAACTTTAAGGATAAATTTTTAAATTTATCAAGAAGAATATAATTAACTTTTTCTCCAAGACTTATTTGCATCTGCCACATCTTGTTTTTTTCCTCGATTTCGATTACTTTTTTTACAAGTGATGATATTAGTATGGGATTTATTAGTATAGATATAAATAAATAAGTATCCATTATATAGGAAAGTGGGAGTTTACTTTCTAAAAAAGATTTTGAAAAACTTTGACCTGTTACTATTAGCATTTGTGAGATAAAAACTATTAATATTAAAAAATTTATTCCAAGCCTTTTATACTTTTTTCTTTCTAAGTTTTTCATATTAAGACCTGCTTTCTTCAATAAATAATTTTTCAAGACTTTCTTTTTCTTCTTCAATCCTATAAATATCTAGCTTGCCATGTAAAAAATTTACTATATCTGCAATATCTTGATTAGATTTTTTTCCTAAAATTATCTTTTTTCCTTTTAAATTATCTTCATCAAGATCTAAAAGACCAAGAGCTTTTTTGTTGTTGGATGTAGTAATGGATATAAATGGTGGATGAAGCCTCCTATATTCTTCTAGGCTTCCATTGTAGGTCAATTTTCCATCTTTAAGAATACCGATGTGGGTTGAAATTTTTTCGATTTCATCAAGAATATGGGAAGATATTAAAATACTTGTGGAAGTATTTTTTACAATATTTTTAAATAAATTTCTCATCTCTTCAATTCCTTGAGGATCTAGACCGTTTATCGGCTCATCTAAGATTAAAAGTTTGGGATTTCCAATTAAGGCTATGGCAATTCCAAGTCTTTGCTTCATACCCAAAGAATATTCTCTAGCTTTCTTTTTTTCTACATTTTTAAGGCCAACAAGATCTAAAGTTTTTGAAATTTCCTTTTTATCAACTCCCTTTAGGCTCGAAATTATTTCTAGGTTTTCATAGCCTGTCAAATGATCATAAAATGAAGGATTTTCAATTAGGGCTCCGAGATTTTTGTTGAAATCTTTTTGGTTTTTTGAATTTAATTCGCATCCAAAAACTTTGATTTCTCCTCCATCTTTTTTTACAAGACCAAGTATAAGTTTCATAAGGGTGGACTTTCCTGCTCCATTTTTTCCTATCAGACCATAAATAGATTTTTCTTCAATTTCTAAGGAGTCTATATCTAAGACTCTTTTTTTCTTGTAAGATTTTTTTAAATTTTTTATTTCCAGTATTTTTTTCATAATTATTCCTCCTAAAAATAAAATAACAAGAAAAGATAAAAATAATCTTTAAACAAGCTCACTTTTACATCACAAAAGCAAATTAATTAAACAAGTATTGTATAATAATCTTAATGAGGGGTGGCAAGATGGATTTTAGAAAAATTTTAATATATTGGTAGTTGATGATGAAAAAGACTTGTTAGAAAATTTATACAATTTTTAAAAAGTAAGGGCTTTAAAAAAGTTTATACGGCTAAAAATTTGAAGGAATCAAGATTTAAAATTGCAAATTTTAAAATTGACTTAATAGTTTTAGATCTAATGCTTCCAGATGGAAGTGGGTTTGATTTGTTAAAGGAAGTTAGGGAAAATTCTGATGTAGCAGTTATAATTTTATCTGCCCTTGATGGAATAGATGATAGGAAAGAAGGTTTTGAAAACAAGGCTGATGATTATTTAGTAAAGCCATTTTTCCCAGACGAGCTTTTATGGAGAATTGATGCAGTTTTAAGAAGAAGTAAAAAATAAAAAATGAAGAAAAGATAAATTTAGGCAAGGTGATTTTTGATAAATCTAAGGGGGTTATTGAAAAAAATGGCGAAGAAATTCCCCTAACAGCTACACAATTTAAAATTTTAGATTACTTATGTGAAAATATAAATATGATAGTTTCAATTGATAGGATTTTAGATCATATTTGGAAAGATTCTTATGGCTATGAAAATACCTTAATAACTCACATATATAGGCTTCGTGAAAAGCTTGAGGATAATCCAAGAGAACCAAAAATTTTGATTACTATAAAGGGACTTGGCTACAAGCTGGTTAAAGAGGAATAGAAATGTTTAATTATATTTTAAAAAGATTCAAAAAAATTGTTATAAGGATACTTTTTTTAATGTTTTTTCTAATTTTTCTACTTATGATTTTTCTCTACCTAAACTACAGGTTAGATGATAAATATACAAAACCTAATGACGTTTATGCTTATGTAGAAAATAATAAAAGTGGGGTTTACCTAAATGAAAAAAATAAAAAATATTTAAAAGAAAAAGATATTTGGGCAATAAGACTGGACAAAAATGGAAAAGTTATAGAAAGCTTTAATAAGCCAAAAAAAGTGAAAGATAAATTTAATATTACAGATGTTGCAAGATTTACTAGATTTTATTTGGCAGACTATCCAGTATTTACCTATGTTGTAGGAGATGGTTTGCTTTTATTTGCCTATCCAAAAAATTCTTTAGACAAATTGCCCTCAAATTACTATAATTACGACAAATTTATTTTTAATTTAAAATTGGTTTTAATATTTTTGATTTTATTTTTACTATTTGTCTATATAATTTATAGGATTGATATCAAGGAGATCTTTAAAAATATCTTGCCCTTCCAAAGGGCGATAGATACGCTTTATGAAGAAAACTATGAAAAGCTTGATGAATATGGAGAATTAAAAGATTTGGCTTTTTCCATAAATAGGGCAAATGAAAAATACAATAATTTAAAAAAATCTCAAGAAAAATGGATTCGAGGCGTAAGTCATGATGTAAGAACTCCCCTTGCAAAAATTTCACGGGATTTAAGCAAAGAAAATAAAGAAAATCTTGACGTAGAAAACATACAAGATCAAGTCCTAAAAATTTCAAATATTTTGGAAAGCCTAAATCTCACCTTATCACTTTCTAACATAGATAAGGAAAATTTTGCTGAAGAAAATCCCTTAAAAATAATCAGAAAACTTATAGTAGATAAATTAAATGAAAATCCAGATAGGGAAATTATTTTTGAAAATAAGGTGGAAAATAAAAGTATAAAGCTTAAAATGGATGAAAATTTATTTTATAGGATGCTTGAAAATATTTTAAAAAACTCCCTTATTTATACAGACGGAAAAATCAAAGTTACAATTTCAGAGTTAAAGGAAAAAATAAATATTAGCATACTAGATGAAGGATGTGGATTAGCTCAAAATATTATAGAAAAAATTAATAAGGAAGATTTGACAAATATTACAAGACATGGCTTGGGTATTTTTATTTCCAAACAAATAGCCGAAT
Source organism: Anaerococcus vaginalis (assembly GCF_000307225.1). Lineage (GTDB taxonomy): Bacteria > Bacillota > Clostridia > Tissierellales > Peptoniphilaceae > Anaerococcus > Anaerococcus vaginalis_B. The sequence goes on along the minus strand of NZ_HE978617.1, from coordinate 385,290 downwards.
TGCACGATGGCGATTTTATTATAAAAAATAAAAATAAGGGTCTTGAAGTATCTTTTATATTTAATTATATGAATTAAATTTTATCTTTATATTAAAGATAAAATCTTAAAAAATTGGATATTGTGAGAGTTTTTTATTTTTTTATGTTATACTTTTAATTGTAATTAGAGGGGGTGGTCTTGTGTGCGAAAATTTTGATAAATATTCTGTGGTTTTAAGGAAAGTTTCTAAGTTATTTGATGATGAAACTATTTTAAAATCTGTTGATTTGGAGCTTGAAAAGGGAAAATTTTATACTCTTTTGGGGCCTTCTGGTTGTGGGAAAACTACAATTTTAAATCTTATTGCTGGATTTTTGGATGCAAATTCTGGAGAAATTTATATTAATGGAGAAAATGTTTTAAATGTTCCTGCAAGTAAGAGAAAAGTTAATACGGTTTTTCAAAATTATTCTCTTTTTCCTCATATGAATGTTTTTGATAATGTGGCTTTTGGTCTTGAAATTAAAAAAACTGACAAAAAAATCATAGAAAAAGAGGTAAAAAAAGCTCTCGATATGGTAAATTTGTCTGGTTTTGAAAAGCGTGAAGTTTCTCAAATGTCTGGTGGGCAAAAGCAAAGAGTTGCCATAGCTCGTGCAATTGTAAATAAACCTGATGTGCTTTTGCTTGACGAGCCCCTATCTGCTCTTGATATGAAGCTTCGCAAATCCATGCAAGTTTTGCTTCGTGATTTGCAGTGGGAGCTTGGCATTACTTTTGTTTTTGTAACTCATGATCAAGAAGAGGCTCTTGCTATGAGCGATTGGATTTTTGTAATGGATAAGGGAGAAATTGTCCAACAAGGAAGTCCAAAAGATATTTATGATGAGCCAATCAATCGCTATGTTGCTCAATTTATTGGAGAAAGTAATATTTTAAAGGCAAGGATGGTTGATGATTATAAAGTAGAATTTGCAAATAAAACTTTTGCTTGCTCTGATGCTGGAATTAGTAAAAATGAAAGGGTTGAAGTTGTAATTAGACCTGAAGATATTAATGTTGTTCCTATTGAAGATGCTGATATCGTTGTAAATATTGACAATATTTTGTATAGAGGAGTTTTTAATGAATTAATTTGTTTTGATTCTTCTGATTTTAGGTGGAAAATTCATACTACAAGAACTTTTGAAGAAGGCGATGATATTGGAATAAAAATTGATGCTGACAACATCCACGTTATGCGTTATAACGAAAGCGAGGATGATTTTGATAAAAGAATTGAAAAATATGCGATTGGAGAAGATGATGGCTAAAAAATATCAAAAATTATCAGCTATTTATTATATTTGGATTTTAATTTTTATAATTGCCCCAATTCTTCTTTTAATTTACCAATCATTTTTTGATATTTATGGAAATTTCACCTTAAACAATTATATTTCTTATTTTTCAAATAAAAATTATATGATTATGACCTTCAATTCTCTTTTGACGGCATTTTTGATAACAGCCTTTACCCTTTTGTGGGCCTATCCATTTTCATATTTTCTATCCAAGGCCAAGCACAAAGATTTTATTTTGCTTTTGGTAATTCTTCCAACTTGGATAAATTTGGTCTTAAAGGCCTATGCTTTTATTGGAATTTTTAATAAAAACGGAAGTATTATGGGATTTTTAGGACTTGCAAGCAAGGGAGTTTTGTTTACAAATCCTGCCTTTATTTTGGTTGCATCCTATGTTGAGCTTCCCTTTATGATAATTCCAATTTTTAGGGCAATTGATTCTATTCCAAAAGAATATATAATTGCAAGCGAAGATTTGGGTGCAAGCAAATTTCAAACTTTTAGAAAAATAATTATTCCTCTTTCTATGGATGGAGTTATGGCAGCAAGTCAAGCAGTTTTTATCCCTTCTCTTTCACTTTTTCTTATCACAAGAATTATTGGAGGAAATAAAATTATAACTTTGGGAACGGCTGTCGAAGAGCATTATTTGGTAACGCAAAATTGGGGTATGGGTTCAACCATTGGACTTATTTTAATTTTTATGATGTTTGCAGTTATTTCTATTTTAAATAAAAAGGCGGTTAAAAATGGAAAATAAAAAAATATACTTGGAAAGGTGTATTTATTTTTTGTCTTTATAATAATGTATTTGCCCTTGGCTTATTTGATTTTTTATTCATTTAATAGCGGGGGAAATATGAATGTTTTTGAAAGCTTTACCCTAGATTATTACAAAAAAGTTTTTAATGACGAAAGGCTTATAAATATTGTAATAAATACCCTAATAATTGGACTTTTGTCGTCTTTAATTGCAACAATTATTGGAACGCTTGGAGCAATTTCAATTTATTATATGAGAGATAAAAAATTAAAAAAGAAAGTTTTAAGCCTGAATTCAGTTTTGATGGTTTTGCCAGATGTTATGATGGGAGCATCATTTTTGATTTTATTTTCTTTTTTACTTAAAATTCCCATGGGATTTTTTTCGGTTTTGCTCTCTCATATTGCTTTTTCAATTCCAATTGTGGTTTTGATGGTTCTTCCAAGGCTTTACGCCCTAAATTCTGATATGATAAAGGCTGCAGAAGATTTGGGAGCAAATGATATGACAATTCTAAATAAAATTATTCTTCCAAACATTTCAAGTGGAATTTTTGCTGGATTTTTTATGGCTCTTACCTATTCTTTGGATGATTTTGCTGTAACATTTTTTGTTACGGGTTCAGGATTTTCTACTCTTTCTGTAGAAATTTATTCTAGGGTTAGGACTGGAATTTCTCTTGAAATAAATGCCTTATCATCAATGATTTTTATTTTATCTTTGATTTTGGCTATAGGCTATTATCTTATACAAATTAGAGAAAAAAATAGGAGGGCAAGATGAATAAGGTTTATAAATTTTTTCTAACAATTCTAGCACTTTGTTTTTTACTTTTTTTGGGACAAAAAAAATTAAATTCACAAGAAAAAGACCAAGATTCAAAAAATATTTATTTTTATAATTGGGGAGATTATATTGACCCTGAAATTATAAAAGATTTTGAAAAAGAAACTGGCTATCACGTAATTTATGAAACTTTCGATTCAAACGAGGCAATGATGGCAAAAGTTGAGCAAGGAAAAACTTCCTATGATTTGGCTTTCCCGTCAGAATATACGGTTGAGATGATGAAAGATAAGAAACTTTTGAAAAAATTAGACCACAAAAAAATCAAGGGTCTTGAAAATATTGACCAAAGATTTTTAAATTTATCCTATGATCCCAACAATGAGTATTCAATTCCATATTTTTGGGGATCTTTTGGCATAATTTATAATAACAAAAAATACAAGAAAGAAGACTTTTCATCTTGGAAAAATTTGTGGGATAAAAAATTTGAAGGAAAAATTTTATCTTTTGACGGAGCAAGAGAAACTTTGGGCATTGGACTTTTGGCAAATGGGAAATCTTTAAATGAAAAAGATGAAAAAATTTTAGAAGAAACAAAAGATGACTTAGTTGGCTTTATGAAAAATGTAAAAGCCATTCTTGCCGATGAAATTAGAATGTATATGGCACAAGGAGAGGCTGATATTGGAATTACATTTTCAGGAGAAGCCTCAATGGCGGAATCTATCAATCCAAATCTTTCCTACACAATTCCAAAAGAAGGATCAAATATTTGGTTTGATACCATGGTTATTCCAAAAACTTCAAAAAATACAAAGGGAGCCTACGCCCTTATAAATTATCTTTTAAGACCAGAAGTTGCAGCAAAAAACGCCGATTATGTTTGGTATCCAACTCCAAACAAAAAGGCAATGAAATATATAGATAAAAAAGCAAGAGTTAATAAAACCCTGTATCCAGACGATAAGGATATAGAAAAATTAGAAGTTTTCGAAAATTTGGGAAAAGAAACAACAATCTTATACAATGATTTGTTTTTGGATCTAAAAATTTCTCCCCAAGTTGACTAAAAAAATTCTTGAGAGTTTACATTAAGTGTAAATTTTCAAGAATTTTTATTTTTTAAATTAAATTTATTGTATAATATAAAAAAGAGAAAAAATTTCAAATAAAAAGAAAGGTTTTCACAAATTAAATATAGGAGAAATTTATGAGCGAAAAAAATTTTAAGGAATTTGTAAGAGAAAATGCCCCTTGTTATATTTACAAAAAGGATATTATTGATAAATCTTGCAAAATTTTAAAGGAAAAATTCAAAAATGTTGAATTTTTATATTCAATCAAGGCAAATCCCTTTATGCCGGTAATAAAAACAATAAAGGAAAATGGAATTGGTTCAGATGCAGCATCAAGTAATGAAGTTTTAATGTCGATTGAAGCTGGTATGGAAAAAAATCATATTTATTATTCTGCTCCAGGAAAAACTATGGAAGATTTGGAAAAAACTTGGGATAAGTGTATCTATATTGCAGATTCTTTTCACGAACTTGATTTGTTGGATGAATTGGGCAAAAATCACGGAGAAATTTTGGAAATTGGTTTGAGAATTAATCCAAATTATTCAATGAAAGATAAAAAAGCACATCCAAGTAAATTTGGTATCGATGAAGATCAAATTTTTAATTTTAAGTGGACCTATAAAAATTTAAAACTTGTAGGCATCCACGTTCATGTCCAAAGTCAAATTCTTGATGCAAATCTTCTTTCAAATTACTACATAAATACCTATAATTTGGCAGTGAAATTTTCAAAACTTCCTTTTGCAGATATAAAATTTATAAATTTTGGCTCTGGAATAGGAGTTTGCTATGACAAGAAGAATGAACAAGATGTTAATTTAGATATTTTAGCGAAAACTATAAAAGATTTGTATGAAAAAAATGAAAAAGAACTTGGAGCAAAATTTTTGATCGAAAGTGGAAGATTTTTGGTTATGGATTCAGGAGAATACTATACACCTATAATTGATAAAAAATATTCTCAAGGAAAAACCTACCTTGTCGTAAAAAATGCTATGAATGGTTTTGTTAAGGCTCCAATGAAAGAAATTTTAAAAAACGCCTTGGGAAAAGAATGTGAGATGGCTTTTGAACCTCTTTATACAGGAATTAATCAATGCGAATTTGAAATTATTGGAGATTGTTTAGAAAAAGAAAGAGTAGATATTGGTGGGCACTTGTGCACAAGCATAGATTTGTTGGCAAGAGATATAGAACTAAAAAAAGCCAATATTGGCGATATTTTAAAAATTACAAATGCAGGAGCATATTCATTTAGTCTTTCAATCTTGCACTTTGCAAGCCACGATTTACCAAAAGAATTTTTGCTATAAATTTTAAAAGTCTCATAAAAAAAGGCTGTTGTAAAATTATAAAATGAAAAATTTATTTTACAACAGTCTTTTTTTTATTATTTTATTTGATTTTTGAAATCATCCATTTCCATATCTTTTGAAAGTTTATTTATAGTGTTTATAGTAGATTTCCAATTTCCAACAAGGGCAGATCTTGCCTTATCCAAATTTTTTTCCTTTAGGGCATTTATTATATCTAAATGCTCCTTGTAAGTTGTAAAATTTTCATCCCCAGTTTCAAAAAAATAAATTTCCATTCTCTCAACTCTTCTTTTGAGCTTATCAATTATTGGTTTTATTTCTTTATTTCCAGAAAGTTTAATAAAAGCATCGTGAAATTCATTGTCTTTTTTTATTGTTTTTAGTTGATCTTTTTTCTTGTGGAAAAATTTAATTTCTTCATTTATAATTTGAATTTTTTCAATAAAATCCTCATCAATTTTATCAAAACATTCAATAAGAGCAAGCTCTTCTAAACTATAAATTATAGGATAAATGTCTTTTGCCTCATCAGGATTTATTGGAGCAACAATAGTCCAACGATTCGCCTTGGTCATAACCAAACCTTCATTTTCAAGTTGCAACAAAGCCTCCCTAACAGGAGTTCTTGAAATTCCTAAATCATCAGAAAGCTCTTGAACCCTAAGTCTTTCACAAGGTTTTAATTCTCCATTTATAATTTTTTTAGCAAGTAAATTGTAAGCCTCATCTTTTACAAAAGTTCTACTAATTTTTTTGATCTTAACTTTATTATTTTCCTTTTCACTCATAAATTCCTCTCTATATTATATGTTCTTTACTAAAATATTATCACATAAATTTAATTTTGTACAAACGTTTTATTGAAAAATAAAAAGTGATATGTTATACTTTACTTAGAAATAAAGGAGGATATATGAAGCTTGTTGCAGGATTTGAAACTACAAACGAGGCTCTTTTTATGAAAAATTTTTGTGAAAACAAAAAATAAAAGGAGAACTCATACCAGTACCCGAACAAATCGGAGCAGGTTGTGGTTTAGCCTTTAGGTTTGAAAATGAAAATTTTGAAAAAATAAAAAAAATTCTTGATAAAGACCATGTATCCTATAAAATTTTAAAAGTTTTACCTATATAATTAGAAAAAATTTAAAAATTTCTAATAAAGAAAAAATCCAAAATAGAAAGTAAGTAAAACTGTACATACTAAAAAATTTATGATAGACTTATCATATAAAATACAAAAAATTTCTTATATTAAATTGAAAATCTTTCAAAAAATATAGGATTAGATACAAGAATTGCAACCTTTAAAAATGCTTTAAGCTAATAGTGAACTTGTTGTAAAAGGGCGGAATTTTATTTTTTATAAAAAATAAAATTTTGTTTTAAACGAGTTCACTTTTATTGTGTAGATTAAAAAAAACATACTTTTTTGAATATGTTGTGAAAATGTTTTATTTTTTGATGATATTAGGTTGGATTTATAGAAAGTAGTTGATTATATGCTAGATAAATTTGAAAGAAAAATAGATTATTTGAGAATCTCCCTAACAGATCGTTGCAATTATAGGTGTAAATATTGTATGCCAGATGGACTTATTTGCAAAAAAAACCATAAGGATATGCTGAGCTTAGAAGAAATTAATGAAATTAGCAAAATTTTTGTAAAAAAAGGCATAAAAAAAATCAGACTTACAGGTGGCGAGCCTTTAGTTAGAAAAAATGTAGAAACTTTAGTAAAAATGCTTGCTGAAATCGACGGATTAGAAGATTTGGCAATGACCACAAACGGATATTTTTTAAAAGAAAAGGCAAAAATTTTGTGGGAAAATGGACTAAAAAGATTAAATATTTCCATAGATAGCCTTGATGATGAAAAATATAAGATGATAAGCCAAGGTGGAGATTTGAAAAAAGTCCTTGATGCAATAAAATATGCTCAAAAATTTTCATATCTTATAAAAATAAATTGCGTCTTAATAAGGGGATTTAACGACGGAGAAATTTATAATTTTATAAAATTTTCTAAAGAAAATAATTTAAAACTTAGATTTATAGAACTTATGCCAATAGGTGGTACGGCAGATTTTTCAAAAGATAAATATATTTCAAGCGATGAAATCATAAAAAAATTAAATCTGATACCCATAAAAAATCCAGATGAAAATTCACCAACAAGTCTTTATAAAGTACCAAAAATTGACTATACTATCGGATTAATAGAACCATTAAGTCATAAATTTTGCAAAACTTGCAACAGATTAAGACTAACAGCAGATGGAAAAATAAGACCCTGCCTTCATTCGGATTTAGAAATAGATTTGAAAAAGGCCATAAGAGAAAATAAAGATATAGAAAAATTGATTGATGAGGCTCTTATGAAAAAACCTCAAAGGCATCACTTAGAAAAAGAAATTATAAAAGAATCTATGTTTAGGATAGGAGGATAGATGTTTACACATTTAGATAAAAATGGTAGAGGACAAATGGTTGATATTTCAAAAAAAGAAATAAGCCAAAGAGAGGCTATAGCCAAAGGTTCAATCAAACTAAAAAAAGAAACCATAGAAGCAATAAAAAATGAAAAAATAAAAAAAGGAGATGTTCTTGCCATTGCCCAAGTTGCAGCAATCCAAGCCGTAAAAAATACATCTTCAATAATTCCTATGGCACATCCACTCTTATTAAATGGAATAAATGTAGATTTTAATTTTGAGGGGGATTTATTATTCTGTGAGGTTAAAGTTAAGTGCCAAGGAAAAACAGGAGTAGAAATGGAAGCATTGACAGGAGTTTCTGCTGGACTTTTGACAGTTTACGATATGTGTAAGGCACTTGATAAGTCTATGACCATAAAAGATATATACTTAGTAAAAAAATCAGGAGGAAAATCAGGGCTTTATGAAAGAGAAAATTTATAAATACGCCTTTGTGGTAATTTCTGATACCAGATCTACTGGCGAAAATAAAGACGGATGCATTGATGCTTGCCAAAAAATAATGCCAGAAAATTATAAAATGATCTATAAATCAATAATCAATGATGATTTGGAAAATATAGAAAATGAACTAAACAAATTAGTAGAAAAAAATATTTCATTGATTTTAACTTCTGGAGGAACTGGACTTTCAAAAAGAGATAACACACCAGAGGCAAGTTTAAAAGTTATAAAAAAACAAACACCAGGCATAAGTGAAGCGATAAGATTAATTTCAAAGGAAAAAACTCCTATGTGGGCCCTATCAAGGGCAGTTTCTGGAATAAAAGATAATTCTTTAATTATAAATTTACCAGGCTCTCCAAAGGCTGTAACAGAAAGCATAGAAGGAATTTTGCCATTTTTAAGCCATGGCTTAGATATATTAGAAGGGGATAATAGTGGACACAATTAATAACTCAACAGTTTTATCAATAAATATTTCAAAAACAAAGGGAGTGAGAAAGGAAAAGATAGGTCAAGGTTTTTTTATCAAAGATTTTGGGCTAGAAAATGATGCCCACGCAGGAAAGTGGCACAGGCAAGTAAGCCTTTTGGCAGTAGAATCAATTAGAAAAATGGAAAATGAAAATCGTAAATTTGACTTTGGAGATTTTGCAGAAAATATCACTACACAAGGAATAATTTTGCATGAAATTCCAGTAGGAGAAAAATTAAAAATAGGCGATTGTATTTTAGAAGTTAGTCAAATTGGAAAAGAATGTCATAAGGGTTGCGCCATAAAGCAAAGTGTAGGAAAGTGCATTATGCCCTACGAAGGAATTTTTGCTAAGGTTATAAAAGAGGGCATAATAAAAGTTGGAGATGAAATCAAAATTTTAGGAGAAGAAAAATGAATTTAAAAAAAATCGCTATGACAGCTCTAGCAGGAGCATTATTAATCACAACAGTAGGATGTTCAAACAACAAAAAAAATGACAACAATTCAAATGAAGCTGCACCAAGTTCAAACGTAGCAAAATCAAATGAAAAAGAAGAAAGCAAAGATAAAAAAGACGTAATAGTATTTGCAGCAGCATCAATGACAGAAGCATTAGAAGAATTAAAAGCAGAATTTGAAAAAGAAAATCCAAATCTTAATTTAACCTTTAACTTCGATTCATCAGGAACACTAAAAACACAAATCGATTCAGGAGCAGACTGTGATGTATTTGTATCAGCAGCTCAAAAACAAATGGATGAACTAGAAAAAGAAGACAAAATTGACAAAGATACAAGATTTGATTTACTCGAAAACGAAGTAACTCTTGCAGTAGCAAAAGGAAATGAGAAAGGAATAAAAGATTTCAAAGATCTTGAAAAAGATGATGTAGAAAAAATTGCCCTTGGAAATTCTGACGTTCCAGTAGGACAATATTCAGAAGAAATTCTTAAAAGTTTAGGAATTTGGGATAAAATCCAAGATAAAGTAACTCTTGGTTCAAACGTAAAAGAAGTTACATCATGGGTAAGCGAAAAAGCAGCAGATTGCGGAATAGTTTATAAAACTGATGCAAAAACTGCAGGACTTGAAACAGTAGCAGTAGCTGACGATTCAATGCTTAAAAATAAAGTAATATATCCAGCAGCACTTCTTAAAAATTCTAAAAACTCAGAAGAAGGCAAAAAATATTTAGAATTTTTAAAAGGCAAAAAAGCATCAGAAGTTTTAGACAAATATGGATTTAAACCATTAAGTAAATAATTATGGACTTATTTCCTTTATATAATTCAATAAGGATTGCAAGTATATCATCGGTAATAATATTTTTCCTTGGTATATTTGCTGCCTATTATATTAAAAGATTACCTGCAAAAGTAAAGGGGGCAATAGATGTGGTATTAACCCTACCCTTAGTATTGCCTCCTACTGTTGTAGGATTTTTTCTAATTAAAATTTTAGGGCCGAACTCACCCGTAGGGAAAATTGCGGTAAATTATTTTAGATTTCCCTTGATAATGAATTGGTATTCAGCAATTTTTGCGACAGTTATAGTTACCTTTCCTTTAATGTATAGGACCACAAGAGGAGCCTTTGAAGCTTACAACGAAAATTTAACTTATGCAGCCCAAACTTTGGGCAAGTCAAACACTTGGATTTTTTGGAAAGTTTTGATGCCAAATTGCAAAAAAGGAGTAATGGCTGGTTTAGTTTTATCCTTTGCAAGAGCCTTGGGCGAATATGGAGCAACTTCAATGGTAAGCGGATACACTCCAGGAAAAACCGCAACAATTTCAACAACAGTTTATCAATTTTGGAGAATTGGTCAAGACGCACTCGCATATAAGTGGGTTATGATAAATGTTTTGATTTCCTTTATTGTTCTTGTTGCAATAAATTTCTTGGAAGATACATCACCAAAAGGAGAGACCCATGCTTGAAGTTGAAATAAAAAAAGAATTTAAAAATTTTAAACTTGACGCAAAATTTTCAAACGAAAAAGGAATTTTGGGAATTTTGGGAGCATCAGGTTCCGGAAAAAGTTTAAGCCTCAAAGCAATAGCAGGAATTATAAAACCAGACTATGGAAAAATAATCTTAAATGGCAGAGTCCTTTTTGATAAAGAAAAAAAATAAATATCCCAACCAAAGACAGAAAAGTTGGATATCTTTTTCAAGATTACGCCCTTTTTCCAAATATGACAGTTTATGAAAATATAAAAACTGGACTTAGAGAAAAAAAAGGAAATTTTGAAAAAATAATAAATAAAAAGCTCGAAGAACTTCACATAAGTCATATAAAAAACTCCACACCAGATATGATTTCAGGAGGAGAAAAACAAAGAGCAGCCCTTGCAAGAATTTTGGTAAATGAGCCAGAAATTCTTTTATTAGACGAACCATATTCAGCAATCGATGGATATTTGAGATGGTCAATAGAGCTTGAAGTTAGAAAAATTATAGAAGAATACAAAATTCCAACCCTTTTTGTATCCCACGATAGAGACGAAATATACAGAATGTGCGATGACATCGTAATAATGTCAAAAGGAAAGTCTGAGTCCAAAAAAAGTACAAAAGAACTTTTTCACAATCCAGAAACTATGGCAGCAGCCGAATTATCAGGTTGCAAAAATTTCTCAGAAATTGAAAAAATCGGAGAAAATTCATATAAATTGAAAGCTTGGGATCTTGACCTTGATTTAGAAAAAGATCACAAAGAAAAATTTATAGGAATAAGAGGCCATGATATAGAAATTTCAGCAGAAAAAAAGAAAAAAATTCATTTGAAGTAGAAATACTAAAAGAAATAGAACAAACCTTCAATATGTGCCTAATAATAAGAAAAAAAGAAGGTCAAGGACAAATGACTGTATTTTTGGAAAAAGAAAAATGGAATAATCTAAAAAAGAAAAAACATTATATTTTAATTTAGAAGAAGATAATATAATGTTTTTAAAATAATATAAATCTAAAAAATCTCATAATATAGAAAAAAAGCACACAACAACCCGTCTCGACCGACCAGAGGGAGTGGAGAGATCTCTTGGAAAAACTAAGGCAAAAGGTAAAGTATGCATTAAAAAAATAACCCAAATATATTTCCAAGTATAAATCAAACCACAAGCAAAACATAATAAAAGAGATCTCTCGACTACGCTCGAGATATGGGTATAACTTCGTTTATCATATCAAAATTAAAAATTCTTACTCATCAAAAATTTTTTATCCATCAAAAATCAATTTATAAATATAGAAGTAAAAAATAACTTTAGAAAATAAAACCAAAAATAAAAACTTTAGTAATCAAATCCAGCAAATAATAACCCATCTCGAGCAAAGTCGAGAGATCTCGTAGAAAATTAGGGAAAAAGGTAAAGTATGCATTAAAAAAATAAAAGCATATATGTGCATTTCCTTAACTTTAGCTTTTCTCTCTGTGTTTTTTCTCTTTCAAACCAAAGTATACGCTAATAGCATAAAGTATACACTTAAAGTAGGACAAAAAATAAGCATAAATTCACCATACTCAAAACCCCAAGATAGTTTTGATTATATACTAGAACCACTAACAAAAAATAGTCCCTTACCAGAAGGGAAAAGTGGCATCTATAAATTTAGCCTAAAATCAGACGAAGAAAAACAAATAAACATAAACTATCAAGAACAAGGCGAATATAAGTACAAGTTGTATCAAGAAAAAACCAATATCCCAAACGTAACACAAGACAAAGAAATCTACACAATATCAATAAAAATTGTAGAAAAAGAAGGACAACTTGTACAAGATGAACTTATCCAAGAAAACTCCACCAACAAAAAAGTAAAAGAAATGAACTTTCAAAACATATACAAAATAAAAAACGAAACAAGCGAAAAAATACCAAAAAAATTCAAAGAAGTATCAGCCTTAAACAAAGGCAGCCGCTTAGAAAAAGTATACACAGGAGTAAAAGAAAATTTCATCCTAATAATATCAACTATGCTAGTAGCAATAAACTTATTTATATTAATAAATAAGGGCAGAGATAAAGAAAAAGTAGAAAAAAATAAAAGAAATAAAAATACCACATGATATTTTTTAATATTAAGTGGTATTTTTTTATTGGGTTAGTAATAGAATTAAAGAGAACATTTAATAACTATTTTAGTGAAATATGTACTTCTTAATTCTTTTTTATTTGAAAAATTATGATAAAGGGGGTAAAAATGAGGAAATATTAACGATTTTTTGCAAGATGATTTTAGTATTGCTGAAATGATGAGACTGTTAAATAATATGAAATATATTTATTGTTAATAAAACCTTGAAGAACAGTACGAATACAAGAGATAAGAAAATAAATTAAAATTATGAATATAAAAAACTATCTTTTTTTGTATTACAATCGTTATATATTATATAAGGCTATTTTAGAGATAGGAGAATTGTTAGATATGAGCATAGATTTTTTTCTTGTCTGTCGCATTAGAAATGGTGATGATAAGGCTGCAGAAATAATAATTCGAAAATATTATAAGAAAGTCTTTGACTACTGCAAGTATCATTCCGAGAATATACATACAGCCGAAGATTTAACACAAGAGGTATTTTTGATTTTTTTAAAGAAAATCGATCAATATAAACATAGGGGTAAACTTTTAAATTATTTATACACGATTGCTCGCAATAAATGTATTGATGAGAGAAAAAAAGAAAGTAATAAAGATATATCAATTGAATGTATTGCCTATGAGGTATCATCAAGTTCTATTGAATCGGAAAGAACAATAGAATCTTTATATGTTAGGGAAGCGGTTGAAAAGCTACCATCAGATATTAGAGAGCTTATAATCATGTATTATTTTCTTGATATGAAACAGCGAGAAGTTGCTGATATATGTGGTATTTCATTAGAACTTGTAAAATACAGATTGAAGAAAGGTAAAGAAATGATAAAAAAATATATAGAAGGTGAAATATGAAAAAGATGAATTTTTTTGAAGATAGAGTAGAAAAAATTCTCAAAAATATGAATAAACAAAATGAGCAGAAACCGTCTAAGGAAGCAATAGATAGTTTAGTTCTCAAAGCTAGAGAATTGATCAATAGCAAAGATAATGAAAGTAGAATTGGATTTATTGAATTTATTATTTTACAAGTCCGAATCATGAAAAAAGAGTGGTGGCTTGCACAAGCATTTTTGCTTTTTATTGCAGCAAAATGGTTATCTATTTCGGATGGTGAAGCTTATGTACAAAGAGGATTAAGCATAATAGCCTCATTGTTTGTTATACTCGTAATTCCTGAGTTATGGAGGAATATTGAGAATAAATCAATAGAGATTGAGGAAACTTCAATTTTTAATTTACGAAAAATATATGCAGCTAAACTTATAGCTTTTGGTTTTGTTGATACTACTATTTTGACACTGTTTTGTATTTATGCTGTGCAGATGCAAGAAATCATGTTTGCAGATATTTTAAAGCAATTTATATTTCCAATTATGATTGCTTCAATGATTTGTATGAAGGCATTTTCTGGAAGAAAATATTTTAACCAACTTATAACAATGATTATATGTATTGCTGTAAATATGGTTTGGATGATAATTGTATTAAACGAGTATATCTATTTAAAAATAACTCCTTTTGTTTGGGTGGTGATGTTTAGTACAAGTATTTTATTAACAATTTATTATATTAAGAAAGCCTTACACAACAACATTAGTCACTTGGAGGTGAAAATCAATGAATTTGGTTTTGAATAAAGTAAAAAAAAGTTTTGGAAATATGAAGGCTGTTGACAATGTTTCGATTGAAATGGAAGAAGGCCTATATGGATTACTTGGTTCAAATGGTGCAGGCAAGACTACACTTATGAGAATGCTATGTACCGTTTTGAAGCCTACAGAAGGTTATATATGTTATGATGGTATGGATATATTTAAGATGGATGCTCAATATAGGGATATTATAGGATATCTTCCACAAGAATTTGGATTTTATCCTAATCTTAGCGTAAAAAAGTATCTTGCCTATATCGCTTCGTTAAAAGGTTTAAAGAGTAAAGTTGCAGAAAGACGTATTGATATTTTACTAGAAACAACGGGAATGAAGGAACATTCACTTAAAAAAATGAAAGAACTATCCGGAGGAATGAAGAGGCGTGTAGGTATTGCTCAAGCATTATTAAATGATCCTAAAATACTTATACTTGATGAACCTACGGCTGGACTTGATCCAATTGAAAGAATAAAATGTAGAAATTTATTAGGTGAACTTGCAAAAGGTAAGATTGTACTTTTATCTACACATATTGTTTCCGATATAGAAGCTATTGCCAAAAAAGTATTTGTCATGAAGGAAGGGAAAATTATAAAAGAAGGTACAGTTGAAGAATTGTGTTCAAACATTCCTTGTAAGGTTTGGCTGTATTGTTTAAATACTGATGAAGCAGAAGGATTTATCAGTAGATTTAAAAGTTCTATCAGTGCAATAAATAATAATGGGAAATATACAGAACTAAGAATTTTATCAGAAAATAAGCCTAATGAAAATGCTAGGCGTGTTGATGCCACACTTGAAGATTTGTTTTTCTATTACTTTGGGATAGAAGGTGGAAATAAATATGATTAAACATGAAATTAATATAGTATTTATTAATCGTATAAATAGGCTTGTATTACTATTTTTATTGGTCGTAGCAGTCGTTTTAAGCATATTTGCTGTATGGAGTGTAAGTTATGTAGATAAGGATGGGAATACACATAATGGATTATTTGCTGCAAGGCAATTAACTGAAGCTAAAGCTGAATATGCAGGGAAGTTAAACTCTGATATTTTTGAAGATATAGTAAATACAGATAAAAGAATTAAAAATGAATATGGAAACAAAATCCCAGAGAATATATATGCTAATAATATGCAAAGATATATGGATGTAAAAGATTTTATGATTAGCACTATATCTTATGGAGGAGATATAGACTATACAAGATTTGATGCATTAGATGTAGATATGGCAAGAAATATGTATGCTATAAGAGATGATAACATTGTTCACTTAATAGACGAATATGGAACTACAGAGGGGAAAATAGAGTTTTTGAAAAAACAATATTCAAAGTTTGTTACTCCATTTGATTACGCACCCGCAGATTCATGGATTACTATGGGGCTGTATGCAACAACATATGCAATAATATTGATTATATCTATATCATTTATTACATCTGGAATATTTTCTGAAGATTTCAAACTGAAAGCAGAGTCTGTTTTCTTTAGTACAAAATTAGGTAGAAGCAGAGGGACTAAGATTAAGATAGTAACAGGATTGTTTATGGCGACAATTATTTATTGGGGAGCAATGCTCATTCTTTCAATCATGTCCTTTGCATTTATGGGTGTCAGTGGAGCTAATTCACCAATTCAAATTGAATATAGTTATTGCATGTACAACTATACATTTTTAGAAAGGTATTTTGTTATAATGCTTGCGGGTTATGTAGGTAGTTTGCTTTCAAGTGTGTTGACAATGCTTGTATCAGCTAAAACACATTCACCACTTATAAGCTTATGCGTTCCTATGATATTATTTGTGGTATCTCCATTTATTGGTAGAGTATTACCTTTTGATGGTTTTTTCAACATAACACCAGATCAGTTAATAAATGTATATAACTGTATTAAGATACCATTATTGTATCAAGTTTTAGGGAAAGTAGTTATGCAGATACCTATGATAATAGTAATGTATTCGATTATTGTAATAATAACGATTCCATTTATTTATTCAACATATAGCAAATGTTGTCAAAACTAAGTTTCTAAATAATCAGCTATAAAGTGGTATGAAGCTTGTTGCAGTGCCAATTAGGGATCCCATATGCATATATTGAGCATAGTAGCAAGCGAATATTGTAAGGGTAACTGGTTATTGGGAATATAAATTAACTTAACAAATGAAGAAGAAAAGCAAATTAGAAAAAGAGAAGAACATTAAAACGAAAGAAGCAAGAAGAAATAGAAAATCATTATAGAAAAATAAATGATATTTCAAAAGATATAAAATTTTAATAATGAAACTTTGAAAGGGATATCAGAAATGTTATCTCTTTTTTATTACAAGAAAGGAGGGTTATATGAAAAAATTAGAACAAATAAGGCAAGAGTCAAAAGATATAAAAGATAAAATTGACGATACAGAAGAAAGATTAAGGCAACTAAAAAATCAAAAAAATTTCCTATTTAGGTACGGGAAAACTCAATAAACTTAATGGATAAAAAAGATATACTAAAGATCAAAACTATAAGATGGAATAAAAAAAGTATTATACTACGCAAATTATTCCTTATGATTGCGATTACTCTTTAGATGTGATAAAACATATACGAATAAAAAGTGTGGCAAAATATATAAATTATTCACAGAAAAGTGGTGTGGTATATGATTATAGAAAGAAAGCAATATTTATAAGAATTT
Organism: Anaerococcus vaginalis; assembly: GCF_000307225.1. GTDB lineage: Bacteria > Bacillota > Clostridia > Tissierellales > Peptoniphilaceae > Anaerococcus > Anaerococcus vaginalis_B. The sequence continues at coordinate 368,136 of NZ_HE978617.1, read as the reverse complement.
TTACAAAGTTATTTACAGAGCCAATTATAACAGAAAAGAGCTAGGAGTCACTAGCTCTTTTTTTTGCTATATTTTTTACAGCTTCTATCGTTTTTTCTATTTCTTCTTTTGTGTTATAAAATGACAGGCTCATTCTTACTATGCCTTGTTTTTTTGTTTTCATTTTTTCGTGAAAAAGTGGGGCGCAGTGGCTTCCTGCTCTAACACAAATCTCGTAATCATCCCAAAGCCTCATTGCTATATAATTTGCTGGTATATTACCTATATTAAATGAAAGGATTGGAACGTGCTTTAAATTTAGATTTGAATAAAATTTTATCCCTTCTATATCTTTTAGTCCCTCATATAAAATTTTTGTAAGCTTATTTATATAATCGTGAGAATTATTTTCCAAAAATTCTATGGCGGACTTTAATCCTGCAAAGGAATGAACATTTGCAGTTCCTGGCTCAAATAAGTCTGGCAAGATGTGGGGTTGGGTTTTTGAAAATGAATCAAAACCAGATCCTCCAGAAAAAACTTGCCTAAAATCAAAATCTCCATTTACTATAAAGCCTCCTGTTCCTTGGGGAGCGTGAAGGCCCTTATGACCTGTAAATAAAAATATTGAATTTTCATATTTTTTTATATCAAATGGCACATATCCTGCAACTTGTGCCCCGTCAATTATTAATTTTAAATTATTTTTTTTGCAAATTTCATAAGCCCTATCAAGGTCTGTCAAAACTCCTGAAACATTTGAGGCTCCTGTGATGACCAAGGCCTTGGTATTTTTTTTGACCAATTTTTCGATTTTTTCAAGTTCAAGGCTAAAATCATCTTTTATTCCAATAAAAGAAATTTCTGTCCCTTCTTTTTCTAAATCATAAAGGGGTCTTAAAACTGAATTGTGTTCTGAAAGGCTTGTTATTATGTGGTCGTTTTTATTAAATAAGGATTTTATAACAAAATTTAGGGCGAAAGTTATATTCTGGCACAAAACAACATTTAGGGGATTGTCCATGCCAAAATAAGTCCCAACTTTTTTTCTTGTTTGCATCAATAAATCTAGGGCGTCAAGGCTAACTTTGTATGCTCCTCTTGATGGATTGCCAAAAGATTTTGAAATTATGGCTTGGTAAACTGCTCTTGCAACTGATTCGTCCTTATCAATTGTAGTTGCTGCATTGTCAAGATAAATCATAGGGCATAACCTCTGGCTTTCTCTCGTTTTTTTTGTAAATAAGCAGATATTTTTCATCAAAATCTAGCTTATTTTTTAAAAAAATTTCTTTTACTTTCTCATCAAAAATTTTTTCATACCTAAGGCAAAGCCCACAACCTGCATCAATTTCTGGCAAGAGTGGGACAAGTCTTGCTCTTATATTTTCACTTTCTACTTTACTAAGGGCAAGGTAGGCAAAATTTGATGATTTAAAAGTATAGATTACATATTCCATTATGGTCTTATTGTGTGGTGGGTTCTCATTAAGGATGAGATTTCGTACATATTTGAAATTCTTCCAACTTTTAATTCTTCTTTTAAGCCGTAATGATCAAGGCAAAGACCACATGAAATTATTTCTACTCCGTTATCGGCAAGTTTTTTTAAATCTTCAACGGTATTTTCTCTTTGTGTTGTCAAAAATACTCCCTTGTTGTAACAAATTACATATTTTGGAAGTACATCTGCCTCAGTTATTGAAACTAAAAAACTTTCCAATAAAGATTTTGAAAAATCTTCATCCCCATCACCGATTTTATCAGAATCAAAAACAACAACATATGAAGAAGATAGACTTTCTCCCTTATCTTTTTTTTCTATTTCTGTTTCATTTTTCTTGAAAGTTAATTTGAAAACTCCATCTTCTTTTTCTTCGATATTAACATCAAAGCCTGTTTCCTTGGCAAGTTTTTTCAAATTTTCTACAGCTATATCTTCATTTACAAGTACATAAAAATTTTCTGCACCATTTTTAATTTCTCTTTTTGCCATAATTACAGGCATTGGACATTCGATTCCTCTAGCGTCAATTTCTTTCATTTTTACTCCTTTATTCTACAAATATTGCTTTATCATATTTTTTACTAATTTGACCGATGATTTTTGCATCAATCCCACTTTTTCTTAATTCTTCCAAGGCATCTTTTGCATCATCCTTATTTATGCTCACTAAAAGACCGCCAGATGTTTGAGGATCATATAAAACTTCCTCAAGAGCAAAGTCATCAAGAAGAAATTCTACTGAATTTTCCATATGCATTCTATTTCTTTGACCTCCCTTGGTAAAGACAAATTCGCTTGCAGCTTTTTTTGCCCCATCAAGGATTGGGATATTTTTAGAATCAACTATGGCAGAATACTTATCGCCAAGCATCTCTGATAAGTGGCCAATAAAAGAAAAACCAGTAACATCAGTTGCTGAGCTTATCCTATATTTTTCCAAAATTTCCTTGGCATATTTATTTAAAAATATCATAGAAGAAATGGCCTTATCCATCTCTTTTTGTCCAAGAATATCAATACCATAGGCATTTGTAACCAAGGTTACGCCCAAAGGCTTGGTTAAAATCAAAAAATCTTTTTCATTTGGTGTATTATTTTTCCAAACCCTATCAATATCAACCTTTCCTGTAACGGAAAGCCCATATTTGATTTTTGGATCGTGGATAGAGTGCCCACCAACAAGAGATGCACCAGCTTCTATGACCTTGCTTGCACCGCCTTGAAGAATTTTTTTCAAAATATTTATATCTTTATCTTCAGGGAACAATACGATATTTAGTCCGCAAATTGGCTCAGCTCCCATAGCATAAATATCAGAAAGAGCATTTGCCGCAGCAATTTGCCCGAAAATATAGGGATCAGAAACCATAGGTGGGAAAAAATCTAGTGTGGTTACGATTCCATTATTTTTATCAACTCTTATCAAAGAACAATCATCCATGGTATCGTATCCGATTAAAACATCATCTCTTTTAAAATTTTTAATAGAAGATAAAGTTTCGCCTAAACTTTCTTGGGGAATTTTTGCATTACAGCCCCCACAAACTTCTAGTTCAATGTTAGACATATTTTCCTACTTTCTATAAATTATTGAATTTTTAATATTCTTCTTAAATTATACTATAAGTAAAATTTTAATTAAAGAATAATTCGTTTTGAATGAGGAAAATAAAATTTGGAAAATAAAAATCAAAATTTTAAAAATGTAAATAAAAAATTTTTAAAAAAATCAAAATTTTAAATAAAAAAATTTTTAAATTAAAAAATAAAAAAAATTTGAAAACATTTTAAAAAACTCTTGCTTTTTGATGTGTGATATGTTACTATAATACCAGAAGAAGTTCTAGAAAGGAGAAAAGATTGAAAGAGAGTTTTAATATAGTTTTAAATGAAAGAAATTTGGAAGATTTAGCTGATTTAAGTTTTATTAATGAGGAAGAATCTTCAAAAGCTCAAAAATTTCATGCGAGCTTTCCACAATATTCTGTAACACCATTAAAAAGATTAAAAAATCTTGCGGATTTATTTGGTGTTGAGGATATTTTTGTAAAAGATGAGTCATTAAGATTTGGTCTCAACGCTTTTAAAGTTTTGGGAGGATCTTATGCTATGGCAAAATACATAGCCCAAAAACTTGATATGGACTTAGAAGATTTACCATACGAGAAATTGATTTCACCTGAAATCAAAGAAAAATTAGGCAAGGTAACTTTTATAACAGCAACAGATGGTAACCACGGTAGAGGTGTTGCTTGGACAAGTCAACAACTTGAACAAGATTGTGTAGTTTTGATGCCAGATGGTTCAGCTCTTGAAAGAAGAGATAATATAAGAAAAACTGGTGCAAAATGTGATATTATGGAAGGATTAAACTATGATGCTTGCGTAAGACTTGCCAACAAATATGCTGAAGAAAAAGGCTATATAATGGTACAAGATACAGCTTGGGAAGGATATGAAGAAATTCCAACTTGGATTATTCAAGGATATTCAACACTTGCTAAAGAAGCTTTTGACCAATTAAAAGAAGCAGGAAAAAAACCAACTCACATCTTTTTACAAGCAGGAGTAGGATCTTTTGCAACAGGAGTAACAGGATTTTTCTCTGATGAATACAAGGGAAGTGAAAAACCTTTTATAGGACTCATAGAACCAGAAAAAGCAAATTGTAACTATCTAACAGCAAAAATAAATGATGGCAAAATCCACAATGTTGAAGGTGAAATGAACACAATTATGGCAGGACTTGCTTGTGGAGAACCAGTAACAATAGGCTATCCAATTTTAAAATCTTATGTTGATGCATTTTTATCAGTTCCAGATAGTTCGGCTGCAAGAGGAATGAGAATTTTAGGAAATCCTCTAGGAGATGACGAAAGAGTTATTTCAGGAGAATCTGGAGCAGCAACACTTGGAGCTATAAGCGAAATAATCCAAAGAGAAGATTTAAAAGATATAAAAGAAAAATTAAAATTAGATGAAAATTCAGTAATATTATTTGTCTCAACAGAAGGCGATACAGACTTTGAACACTACAGAAAAGTAGTTTGGGATGGATATTACACAAATGATGAAAAATTTGAATACAAAAAAATAATAAGATAATAAGATAAAGGAGAAATAAATAAATGACACAAGATATAAACAAATTATTAGAAAAATTAGAAGGCTTAGATTTTGAAAAACTATATCACGATGATTTTTTCCATACTTGGGATAAATCACAAGATGAACTTGAAGCAATCTTTACAGTAGCTGATACATTAAGAGCAATGAGAGAAAAAAATATTTCTCCAAAAATCTTTGATTCAGGACTTGCAATTTCATTATTTAGAGATAACTCAACAAGAACAAGATTCTCATACGCATCAGCTGCAAATATGCTAGGACTTGAAGTTCAAGACTTAGATGAAGGAAAATCACAACAAGCTCACGGTGAAACAGTAAAAGAAACAGCTAATATGATTTCATTTATGGCTGATACAGTTGGAATAAGAGATGATATGTATATAGGCAAAGGCTACAAATATATGAAAGATTTTGCTGAATATGTACAAGAAGGATATGATCATGGCGTTCTTGAACAAAGACCACACCTTGTAAACCTTCAATGCGATATCGACCATCCAACTCAAGCTATGGCAGATTTACTTCACGTTATTCACGAATTTGGTGGAGTAGAAAACTTAAAAGGTAAAAAAGTTGCTATGACTTGGGCATATTCTCCATCTTATGGTAAACCTCTTTCAGTTCCTCAAGGAATTTCAGGATTATTTACAAGATTTGGTATGGATGTAGTTTTAGCTCATCCAGAAGGATATGAAATAATGCCAGAAGTTGAAGAAATCGCTAAAGAAAATGCTAAAAAATACGGCGGAAGCTTTACAAAAACAAATTCAATGGAAGAAGCATTCAAAGATGCTGATATAGTTTATCCAAAATCATGGGCTCCATTTGCAGCTATGGAAGAAAGAACTGACCTATATGCTAAGGGAGATCAAAAAGGAATTGATGAGCTTGAACAAAAACTTCTTGAACAAAATAAAAATCATATGGACTGGGCTTGTACAGAAGAAATGATGAAATTAACAAAAGATGGAAAAGCTCTATACATGCACTGCCTACCAGCAGATATAACAGGACTTTCATGTGAAGAAGGAGAAGTTGATGAATCTGTATTTGATAGATATAGAGATCCACTTTACAAAGAAGCAAGCTATAAACCATATATAATTGCAGCAATGATCTTCTTACAAAAAGTTAAAGATCCAAAAGCTACAATCGAAAAATTATTAAAAGCTAATAAAGAAAGATTAGTAGACAAAGAAGACTAAAATAAATAGGTTTTTTAAAAATTTTAAAAAGGAGATTTAAGTAAATGACACAAATTAATTATGATTTAGTAAAAGAAACTGCACAAAAATATTCTGAAGATATGAATGCTTTCTTGAGAGATTTGATTTTAAAACATGGTGAATCTTGTGAAGAAGGTGCAAAATCAAAAAGAATTAAAGAAGAAATGGAAAAATTAGGCTTTAATAAAGCTTGGATTGACGGTCAAGGAAACGTACTTGGCGAAATGGGTACAGGCAAAACACAAATTGCTTTTGATGGCCATATTGACACAGTAGGAATCGGAAATAGAGACAATTGGGATTTTGATCCATACGAAGGATTTGAAGATGAAAATCTTATTGGTGGACGTGGTGGTTCTGACCAATTAGGTGGAGTTGTATCAGCAGTTTATGGTGCAAAAATCATGAAAGATTTAGGATTTTTAAATGATAAATTTAGAGTTTTAGTTACAGGAACAGTTCAAGAAGAAGACTGTGATGGAAACTGCTGGTTATATATGATTGAAGAAGAAGGAATCAAACCTGAATTTGTAGTTTCAACAGAACCAACAGACGGTGGAATCTACAGAGGACAAAGAGGAAGAATGGAAATTCGTGTAGAAGTTGAAGGAGTTTCATGCCACGGTTCAGCTCCAGAAAGAGGAGATAACGCAATTTATAAAATGGCAAAAATTCTTAACGAAATCGAACAACTAAACGAAAATCCAGCAGACGACTCAGTAGAAATCAAGGGTCTTGTAAAAATGCTTGACGAAAAATACAATCCTGAATACAAAGAAGCAAACTTCTTAGGACGTGGAACAGTTACAACAAGCCAAATTTTCTATACTTCTCCATCAAGATGTGCAGTTGCAGATTCTTGTGCAATCTCACTAGATAGAAGAATGACAGCTGGAGAAACATGGGAGTCTTGTATAAAAGAAATTGAAGATTTACCATCAGCTAAAAAATTCGGCGCAAAAGTTACAATGTATGATTACGAAAGACCATCATGGACTGGCGTAAGCAAAAAACAAGAATGCTATTTCCCAACATGGGTAATTCCAGAAGATCACGAAGTAACAAAAGCTTTAGAAAGAGCATACAAGGGTCTTTATGGAGATAAGAGAATAGCTCCAAATGTAGAAAAAGAAATTGAAAAGAGAAAAGCTCTTCCATTAACAGATAAATGGACATTCTCAACAAACGGTGTTGCTATAATGGGAAGACACAATATACCAGTAATTGGATTTGGACCAGGAGCAGAAGATCAAGCTCACGCACCAAACGAAGTTACATTCAAACAAGATTTAGTAACTTGTGCAGCAACATATGCAGTTTTACCACTAGAATATACAAAATAAATTAAAATCATATCAAGAAAGGCTTAGTCCTTTCTTGATATGAATTTTATTATTAGCAGTGGTTAAAATAATTAATTTAAAAAAATAAATAAAAAAGGTCATTTGCACTTAATTGGCGAAAGACTTTCCATATGAAATTATTATTTTACATTATATAAAAATTTATTAAAAAAAGAGAGGGAAGTTCTCCTACCCTCATCTTTATAAGTTTTGGTAGAAAAATCGAAATTCGAGAAAACGCTATTTTAGGCAATTGAAAAATAAAAAACCTATAAAAAAGGAGTAAAAAATGAGTGAATTTATGAGACCTATACCTTTTAAAGACCTTATGGAATGGGCTTTGGAAGAATATAAAAATGAGGCTTCTATTTTTGGAATTAAAAAGGAAAAATTCTACAAAAATGAATCCGGAAAAATGCTAAAGACAGTTTTTGGCGATGAGATTTCATCAGCAGTTGGTCCTGCAGCAGGTCCTCAATCTCAACTTGCACAAAATATTATTGCTTCATATCTGGCAGGAGCAAGATTTATTGAGTTAAAAACAGTTCAAAAACTTGACGGGGAAGATATACAAAAAGCTGTTGCAAAACCTTGTATAAACTCAGAAGATGAGTGTTATAACTGTGAATGGTCAACAGAGCTTACAGTAAAAGAAGCTTACAATGAATATGTAAAAGCATATTTTGCAATTATCGCTTTGGCAAAAGAATTAAATATTTCTGACAAAAAAGATTTTGCCTACAATATGTCAGTAGGTTATGATCTTGAAGGAATAAAATCTGAAAAAGTTGATACATACATTGAAAATTTAAGAAATGCTAAAGATACTGATGTATTTAAAGAATGTAAATCTTATCTTGAAGAAAATATTGATAAATTTTCAAACTTCAATAAAGAAGACATAGAAAATATTAGCACAAATATTTGTGATTCTATAACACTTTCAACCCTTCACGGCTGTCCTGCAGAAGAAATCGAAAAAATTGCATCTTATCTTTTGGATGAAAAGAAAATATCTACATTTATAAAATGTAACCCAACAATGTTAGGTTATGAATATGCAAGAAAAACTCTTGATGATATGGGATTTGATTATATTTCTTTTACAGATTTCCATTTCAAAGACGACCTTCAATACGAAGATGCAGTTGTTATGATTGAAAGATTATTAAATCTTGCAAAGAAAAATGATCTTGCCTTTGGTGTAAAACTTACAAATACTTTCCCAGTTGATGTAAAAAGAAATGAACTTCCTGCAGAAGAAATGTATATGTCAGGAAGAGCTCTTCTTCCATTAACTATTTCTATGGCAGCTATGCTTTCAGAAAAATTTGATGGAAAACTTCCAATGTCATATTCTGGTGGTGCTGATGCTAGAAATATTAAAGAAATTTTTGAAGCTTTAGGTCAACCAATTACAGTTGCTACAACAATTCTTAAACCAGGTGGATATTTAAGATTTAACCAATTGGCAAAAGAAACTGAAGATATATTAAGTGATAAACTTCACGATGTTGATGTAGAAAAAACTGTAAAACTTAGAGATAAAATAATAAGCGAGTGGGTTAATAATAAATTATATAGAGAAAAAGTTGGATCAAGAAAAACAAATTCAACTCTCCCACTTACAGATTGCTACAAGGCTCCTTGTAAAGATGGAGGTTGCCCAATTGAACAACAAATTCCTGAATATTTAAAATTAGTTGCTGATGGAGAATATGACAAAGCAATCGAAGTTATTGCTATGGATAATACAGCTCCAACAATTCTTGGACAACTTTGTGCTCACCATTGTCAAGCTCATTGTACAAGGGTTGATTACGAAAAGAGCCTTCAAATTAGAGATATGAAACTAATTGCAGCAAACGAAGCTCAAGAAAATTATTTGAAAAATATTAAAGAAACAAAAATAAAATCAGATAAAAAAGTTCTTGTTATAGGAGCAGGTCCTGCTGGAGTTGCAGTAGCATCATATTTAAGAAGAAATGGAATAGATGTTACAGTAAGAGAAAAATTATCTAAACCTTATGGAATAGTAAGCCACGTTATTCCAAAATTCAGAATATCTGATGACCAAATCGAAAGAGATTACCAAATCGCTGTAAAACAAGGCGTGAAATTTGTTTTTGATTCTGAAGTAAAAGAATCTTACGAAGAATTGAAAAAAGATTATGATTATATAATTGCTGCCACAGGAGCTTGGGAGAAGGGAAGATCTCCAGTAAAAGAAGGAAGCGAAAATGTTATTGATGCCTTAGATTTCTTATGGGATGTAAGAATGAATGGAAAAGCAAATGTAGGCAAAAAAGTTGCAGTTGTAGGTGCAGGAGATGTAGCTATGGATTGTACAAGAACTGCAGCAAGACTTGATGGAGTTGAAAGCGTAGCTTTAGTTTACAGAAGAACAGAAGCCTACATGCCAGCAACTCAAGAAGAAGTAAATGAAGTAAAAGAAGAAGGACACAAGATTTATGAATTAGTTGCTCCATATTCTTATGATGGAAAAGTTTTAAAATGTGAAAAAATGAAACTTGGAGAATTTGATGAATCTGGAAGAAAATCAATAATTTCAACAGGAGAAAAATTTGATCTTGAATTTGATACAGTAATTGGTGCAACAGGAGCAAGAGTTAATACAAGTGCCTTCAAAGAAAATAATATAAATCTTGATGACTGGGGCAGGGTAAAAACTACAGAAAATTACGAAACAAATATAGATAATGTTTATGTAATTGGAGATTGTAGAGCTGGAGCGAGCACTATTGTAAAAGCAATGGGCGAAGCAAAAGCAGTTTGTCTTGATATTCTATCAAAAGAAAATTTAGAAAATGATTTTGAAAAATTTGAAGTAAAAGAAGACAATGAAATAATTTACGAAAAAAGAGGAATACTACAAGAAAAAATCGACAATAAAAATGAAGGTTACAGATGTATAAAATGTGATCAAATCTGTGAAATGTGTACAGAAGTTTGTCCAAACAGAGCAAATGTAGCTATAAAAGTTGATGGATTTAACAATCTTCACCAAATAATCCACTTAGATGGAATGTGCAATGAATGCGGAAACTGTGGATTCTATTGCCCACACTCAGGTCGTCCATATAAGGATAAACTTACAGTATTTTGGACAAAAGAAGACTTTGATGATTCAACAAATACAGGTTTCTTGAAAGATGGTGATAAATATATAGTAAGACTTGAAAATGGAAAAGTAATAGAAGTAGAAAACTTAAATGATTTGTCAGAAAATATGGCGAAATTAATAAAAGCAATTGAACAAAACTATGCTTATTATGTAAAGCCAACAGAAATTTTAAACGCATAAGGAGATAAGATGATATTATCAAATTGCCTAATAATTACTAACGATGAAAACAATAATTTTTATGAAAATGGAGCAGTTTTTATCAAGGACAAATTAATAGAAGATGTTGGAGAAAATCAGGATATTTTAAAAAAATATCCTGATGAAGAAGTAATAGACCTAAAAGGAAAACTTCTTATGCCAGGAATGATATGTGCTCACTCACACATTTATTCAGCCTATGCAAGAGGAATGGCAGTTTCAAAACCAACAGACAATTTCTTTAATGTTTTAGAAAATTTATGGTGGGCTCTTGATAGAGAACTAACAACAGAAGATGTAAGATTAAATGCATTGACAACCTATATGGAGTCAATAGCAAATGGAGTTACAACAGTAATTGACCACCATTCAGGACCAAACTCTGTAGAAAATTCACTTTTTACATTGGCAGAAGCTGCAAAAGAAGTAGGAATAAGAACAAATCTTTGCTACGAACTATCAGATCGTGATGGAGCTGAAATTAGAGATAGGGAAATAAAAGAAAACGTAGATTGGATTAAATATTCTCAAAAAGAAAATGATGATATGCTAAGAGGATTATTTGGCCTTCACGCATCATTTACCCTTTCAGATGAATCATTAGAAAAAGCTCTTGATGCAATGGATGGAGTTTATAATGGTTTCCACGTTCACATAGCAGAAGGAATCGAAGACCAATGGGATTGCCAAAGAAAATATGGCAAAAGAATAGTAGAAAGATTAAACGATTTTGGCATAATAAACGAAAATACACTTGCTATCCATTGTGTCCATATAAATGGAAGAGAAATGGATATATTAAAGAAAAATAATACTCCAGTAATCTTTAACCCAGAATCAAATATGAACAATGCAGTAGGAGTTCCTCCAGTAAATAGATTTTTTGAAAAAGGATTAAAAGTTGGACTTGGAACAGATGCTTATACAAATGATATGTTTGAATCAATGAAAGTTGCAAACATAGTACAAGCTCATAATACCCAAGATCCTACAAAAGGTTTTGGAGAAACTTTAGAAATGCAATTTAAAAATAACCCTGATATAGTTTCTCATTTCTTAAATAATGAAGTAGGAAGAATTAAAAAGGGAGCTTACGCAGACTTAATTACTTTTAATTACGATCCATATACACCAATAAATAAAGATAATTGGGGTGGACATAGTTTATTTGGTCTAACAGGAAGACTTGTAAATGATACAATTATAAATGGAAAATTTGTTATGAAAGATAAGATCATAACAACAGTTGACCAAGCAAAAATCCATGCAGATTCAAGACAAAGAGCTGCAAAAATTTGGAAAAATCTTTAAAAATTTATTAAGCTAGTTTATTCTTAAACTAGCTTAATAAAAATATATATTAAATTATTGAAATTATTTTATAAAATTGGTAAAATTCTTATGACATTATTTGTTTAAATTATAACAAAATATATTATTGCGATAAGCTTAAAGATTTATCAAGAGGTATTATAATGCCAAAAAAAACAAAAGGAGATGAAATGAAAAACGAAGAAAAAAACAAAAGCACATCCTTGTTTGATATTGATGGAAATCCCGATTTTAAAAGAAGTTTTCCAATTGCTCTTCAACACTTGTTGGCAATGATTGTAGGAAATACTCTTCCAGCAATAGTTCTTACTGGACAATTAGCTAATACTGAATTTGCTTTATCAGCTAAAGATGCAGTTTATTTAATTCAAGCAGGAATGTTCGTAGCAGCAATAGCTACTTTTTTACAATTGTATCCAGTATTTAAAGTTGGAGCAAAACTTCCAGTAATTATGGGAATAAGTTTTGCCTACATTCCAGTTTTAACATCAATTGGAATAAAATATGGGATTGGAGCAGTATACGGATCTCAATTAGTTGGTGGTGTAGTTGCTTTTATTGTAGGAATGAACATAAAAAGAATTTATAAATATTTTCCACCAATGGTTTCAGGAACAGTAGTTTTGACCATAGGACTTTCTCTTTATTCAGTTGCATTAAATTATATGGCAGGTGGAAAAGGAAATCCTAGACAAGGTGAATTAGTTTTTTGGGCAATTGCATTTTTAACTTTAGCAGTTACACTTTGTTGTAATATGTTTGGAAAAGGAATATTGAAACTTGCAGCCATTCTTATAGGAATAGGTGTTGGTTATATTGCATCAATCTTTTGCGGAATAGTACATTTTGAAGGAGTAAAACAAGCAGCTTGGTTGACTCTACCAAGAGTTATGCCTTTTAAATTAACTTTCCCAGTTGACGCAGTTATTACAATGTCAGTTATGTTTGTTGTAAACTCTATCCAAGCAGTTGGAGATTTATCTTCTACAACAGCTGGAGGATTAAACAGAGTTCCAACAGCAGATGAGCTTGAAGGTGGAATAAAAGCAAATGGACTTGCATCAGTTATAGGAGCTTTGATAGGTGGAATGCCAACAGCTACATATAGCCAAAACGTAGGAATAGTTTCACTAACAAAAGTTGTTGCAAGAAAAGTTTTTGCGATTACAGCAGCATTGATTCTTGTGGCAGGATTTATTCCAAAATTTGGTGCTTTAATGCTATCAGTTCCACAAGCAGTTATAGGTGGAGCAACAATTACAGTTTTCGCACAAATCACAATGAGTGGTATGAAATTAATAATGTCAGATGAAATGAGTTCAAGGAATGTAACAATAGTAGGGCTTGGAATAGCTCTTGGAATGGGAATTGTTCAATTGGGAGATCAAGCTTTAGCACATTTCCCAGAATGGTTTAAAATGGTATTTACATCATCTCCAGTAGTTTTGGCAACCTTAGTAGTATTTTTATTAAATATAATAATGCCAAAGAAGACTATAGCTGAAGAAGAAGCCGAAAGAAAAGCTATGGATGATAAATAAAAAAATTTTTTAAATTTAAAATAAAAATTATAGAAAGGAGTTGTATAAGTTTTGCGACTCCTTTCTCAACTTAAAAGATACTAAAAGTAAAAGAAAAGGAAAAATTATGGAAAAAGAAAAAAATTTAGCGGACTTTTTAGTTTCGACGGAGAGGTAACTACAAAAGAGGCGTTGCCACTTGCCTTTCAGCACGTTGTGGCAATGATTGCAAGTTGTATTACACCACCAATAATGCTTGCAGGAGCAAGTGGTCTTTCACCAAAAGATACAATGATTTTAATTCAAATAGCGCTAATAGGATCTGCACTTACAACTTTATTGATGATTTATCCAATTAAAATTGTAGGATCAAGGCTTCCAATGATATTTGGAGTTTCATTTGCCTATGTACCAACTATGATTGCACTTGCTAGTCAATTTCAAGCAAAGAGTCCTATAGAAATCGTTGCCATAGTTTTGGGAGCTCAAATTGTTGGAGGAATTTGTTCAATACTTTTTGGACTAGGATTAAAATATATAATGCCACTTTTCCCACCACTTGTTTCCGGAACAGTAGTTTTAGTAATAGGACTTTCACTTTATCCTGTAGCTATGAATTATATGGGAGGAGCAGGAAGCGTAGAAGTTGCTGGCTGGGGAGCTTGGCAAAATTGGTTAGTCGGAGGAATAACTTTAATATTAGGACTTGGATTTACACATTTTGGAAAGGGAATGCTTAAACTTGCAAATGTATTATTTGCTATGATTATTGGATTCATAATATCAATGTTTTTTGGAATGGTAGATTTTTCTCCGGTAAAAGAAGCAGGCTGGATTTCTGTAGTAGAACCATTTCATTTTGGAATATCTTTTGAGCCATCAGCTATAATTTCAATAACAATAATTTTTATAGTAACAGCAATAGAAGGAATTGGAGATATGACTTCCACAACAGTAGGTGGTATGGATAGGATTCCTACTCCAAAAGAATTAAGGGGAGGAATTGTTGGATATGGGGTTGCAAATGTAATCGGAGCAGCTTTTGGTTGCCTTCCAACAGCTACATTTTCACAAAATGCAGGAATAGTTTCAATAAATAAGGTAGTAAATAAAAAAGTATTTACACTTGCATCATTAATTATTTTGGTATCAGGGCTTGTTCCAAAATTATCATCAATACTTACAACAATTCCTTATCCAGTTTTGGGAGGAGCAACACTTTCAGTTTTTGCAGCAATTACTATGAATGGAATTAGAATGATCACAAGTCAACCTCTAAGTGGAAGAAATACATCAATAGTTGGAGTTTCAGTAGCACTTGGAGTTGGATTTACTACAGTAGTTGCAAGCGCACAAAATGCTGGCGTTTTCTTTATGCCAGAAGAATTAACAGTAGCAATCGGATCATCACCAGTTGTACTTGCAGCAATTTCTGCAGTTTTAATGAATTTAATTATTCCAGAAAAAGAAGAAGATAGGGCTAAAGAAGATTCTTTAGCAAATTTAGAAATGAAAGAATTAGAAGAAGAATAAAAAAAAAGCTTAAAATCTTCAAAAAAATATAGAATTTTTATTGATTTATTTAAGAGAATTATTTTAAATTTATTTCAAATAAAATTCACTATTTTTTCTTTGAAAATGAAGATTTTAAGCTTTATTTTTTTTGAAATGAATAATAAATCAAAAAAATAAAAATTGAAAAATAAATAAATAAAATTTTTTTTAAAAACTTTGTGAAAAAAACTTTAAAAACCTTGAAAACGATTAGTCTTTTATGGTAATATATTATATACAATATACAATTGTAAGGAGAAATGTACATATAAAAAGATGCTTTAAAACATCTTAGGAGGTTAAAATGTATGTAGGAAAAAGTGTTAAGAGAGTAGATGCTCAAGATAAGGTTACTGGAAAAGCTAAATATACAGAAGATCTTATAATGAATGGAGCTTATGTAGCAAAAATTTTACATTCTACAATCGGTCATGGAAAGGTTATCTCAATAGATACAAAAAAAGCTGAAGAAGTTGAAGGAGTAATTAAAATTATTACTTGTTTCGATGTTCCAAAACATACTTTCCCAACAGCAGGTCACCCTTGGTCAACTGATAAAACTCACCAAGACATTGCTGATAGAAGATTATTAAATGAGCATGTTAGATATTATGGTGATGATGTAGCTGTTGTTATTGCTGAAAATGAAGTTGCAGCAAGTCAGGCTGTAAAATTAATTGAAGTTGAATATGAGGAATATGAAGTTGTTTTAGATCCTATTGAATCAATGACAAAAGGATATAGACCAATTCATGAAGAAAGACCTGATAATGTTTTGGGTCATACCAAAAATCACAGGGGAAATTATGATGAGGCAATAAAAGAAGAAGGTCTTATAAAAGTTGAAGGCTGGTATGAAACGCCAATCGTTCAACATTCTCATATTGAAAATGGAATTGCTTGTGCTTATGAAGAACAAGGAAAAATTGTTGTTATAGCTTCAACTCAAATCCCTCATATAGTAAGACGTGTTTGTGGTCAAGCTTTAGGAATTGGTTGGGGAAAAATTAGAGTTGTAAAACCATATATAGGCGGAGGATTTGGTAACAAACAAGATGCCTTGTATGAACCGTTAGCAGCTTATCTTACAACTCAAGTTGGAGGTCATCCTGTAAAACTTGACACTGCAAGAGAAGAAACTTTTGTTTCAACAAGAACAAGACACTCACAAAAACTTCATGTTATTTCTTATGTAAGAAAAGATGGAACTTTTGCTGCAAGAAAATTAGAATTATTTTCCAACAATGGTGCTTATGCATCTCACGGTCATTCGATAGCTGCCAAGGGAACAAATTGTTTCCACCAATTATATCCTTGTGATAATACTCAAGCTGATGGCTATACAGTTTATACAAATCTTCCAACAGCTGGTGCTATGAGAGGATATGGAATACCACAAACTATGTTTGCTTTTGAATCTCATCTTGATGATGTAGCAAGAGTTTTAAATATGGATCCATTGGAATTAAGAATGCAAAATATAATGCCAAAAGGATATGTAGATGGATTTTCAAGAAATGAAAATTATTATGACTCATTTAGAGAAGCAATTTCTGTTGGAAGAAAAGCAATTGATTATGATAAAAAGAAAGAAGAATATAAAAATCAAACAGGAAATATAAGAAGAGGAATTGGACTTGCAACATTTTGGTATAACACAGCAGTTTATCCAATTTCACTAGAATCATCTTCTTGTAGAATGGTTTTAAATCAAGATGGTTCAGTGCAATTACAACTTGGAGAAACTGAAATCGGTCAAGGTGGAGATACAGCATTTTCACAAATGGCAGCAGATGCCATTGGTGTAAAGATGGAAGATGTTCATATAGTTTCAACTCAAGATACAGATGTAACACCATTTGGTTTAGGGGCTTATGCTTCAAGACAAACTTTTGTATCAAGTTTTTCTATCACAAATACAGCTAGAGTATTTAAAGAAAAAATATTAGATAGGGCAAGAAAAATTTTGGAATATACTCCACATAACCTTGATCTTGTAGATAGTGTAATAATTAGAAAAGTAGATAAAAAACCACTTATGACTTTGGGAGAACTTGCAACAGAAGCCTTGTATGATACTCGTGATAGTGAACATATTTCTGCAGAAGAAACTTATACAATAAGAAATAATGCTTATTCATTTGGTTGTTCATTTGCAGAAGTTGAAGTTGATATCGCCCTTGGAAAAGTTAAAATATTAAGACTTGTAAATGTTCACGATTGTGGAAAACTTATAAATCCAAGACTAGCAGAAGCTCAAGCTCATGGAGGAATGAGTATGGCAGTAGGTTATGCTCTTTCAGAAGAATTAAAGTATAATGAAAAAGGAAAAATTTTAAACGACAACCTTTTAGATTATAAATTATCAACTACAATGGATCACCCACATTTTGAAGTTTATTTTATAGAAAATCCTTCACCAGTTTCACCATTTAATACAAAATCACTTGGTGAACCACCAACATGTTCTCCAGCTCCAGCAATAAGAAATGCAATTTTAAATGCAACAGGAGTAGGAGCAAATAAATGTCCAATGACACCACACGTTTTGTTCCCACTTTTCAAAGAAGCTGGACTAATAGAAAATGACTATGAAAAAGACATGGAATACGATGCTTAAAGGAGAAAAATTATGTATGATGTAAAAAGAATTTATGAAGCCTATACAGTTGACGAGGCGATAAAATTAAAAAAAGAACATCCTGAAGCAAGATATATAGCTGGTGGTTCTGATGTTTTAGTCAAAATTAGAGAAGGAAAAATGGCAGGACTTGAGCTTATTTCACTTTATTTAATAGATGAGCTTAGGGGAGTTAGCATGGAAGAAGATGGAACAATTAGAATAGGATCTTTAACAAGCTTTACTCATATAACAAATGATGAAATAATTCAAAAACACTTAAAAACTTTGGGCGAAGCAGTTGATACAGCAGGTGGGCCTCAACTTAGAAATATAGCAACAATAGGTGGAAATATTTGTAATGCAGCTCCATCAGCAGATTCTTGTACAACAGTTATGGCATATGATGCAATAATAGAATTAAAAGGCGAAAATGGTTATAGGGAAGTTCCAGTAAAAGATTTTTATATAAAATATGCAACAGTTGATATAAGAGAAACTGAAATTGTTACAGCAATAAAAATCAAAAAAGAATCTTATGAAAATCATTACGGACATTATTTTAAATATGCAATGAGAAATGCAATGGATATAGCAACTTCAGCTGCATCAGCAAATGTAAAATTTGATGAAGATGGAAATGTAGAAGAAGTAAGGGTTGCATACGGAGTTGCAGCAGCTATTCCAGTAAGAGCCTATGAAGCAGAAAAATCTTTAGTAGGAAGAAAATTAACAGATAATAATATAAATGTTTTTGCAAAAAAAGCCCTTGATGAACTATCACCAAGAGATTCTTGGAGAGCATCAAAAGCCCTAAGAACACAAATACTTTATGAAATAACAACAAGATGTTTAAAAGAAATAAGAAAAGAACACGAGGAGGGATTAAATGCATAGCAGAGAATATGGACCATACGGCCCAAAACCAGAAGAAAAACTACATTATGAACCTCAATATAAAATTGTAAAATGTAGGATAAATGGAGTTAGGGTTACAAAAATGGTAGATGTTAGAGCATCACTCACAGATTTTTTGAGAAATGAATTTGCCCTTACAAGTGTAAAAAAAGGTTGTGAAGTTGGAGAGTGTGGAGCTTGTGCAGTATTAATTGATGGCGAAAGTTTCAACTCTTGTATATATCTTGCAATATGGGCAGAAGGAAAAGATATATGGACAACTGAAGGACTAACTGCATCTGATGGTTCGCTTTCAATTATCCAACAAGCCTTTGTAGATGAAGCGGCAGTTCAATGTGGATTTTGTACACCAGGTTTTATAGTTTCAGCAACAGAAATAATATCAAGAGGAAAATATTACACAATTGATGAACTAAGAAAAGAACTTGCAAATCATATGTGTAGATGTACAGGCTATGAAAATATTTTGCTTGCAGTACAAAAAGCAAATAATATAGAAAATGGTTTTGAAGAAATAAAAGAACACGTAGTAAATCAAATTAAAGAAGAAGATAAGAAAGATTATATGTAAAAAGCAGGTGAGGGCATGTCAATATTGATCAAAAATGGAACTTTAGTTCTTGATAAAAAAGTAGAAAATTTTGATATTTATATAGAAGATGAAAAAATCAAAAAAATAGGAAAAAATTTAGATCTAAGTGCAGATAAAATTATAGATGCCAAGGATAAAATAATTACAGCAGGCGGAGTAGACGTTCACACACACATGTCCTTGGATTTGGGAAAATTTGTTGCTTGCGATGATTTTTATACAGGAACAATAGCAGCAAGCCATGGAGCAACTACAACAATTTGTGATCATATTGGCGCCTTGGAAAAAGGAGCAAGCCTTCAAAAATTAATTGACCACTATCATGACATAGCAGATGGAAAAGCAGTAATAGATTATTCATTCCACGGAGCAATGTATGAGGTTAATGATGAATTAATAGATGAAATACAAGATTTAATGGATGAGGGAGTCCCATCCATTAAAATCTATTCAACTTATGCAGGAAAACTCGAAGATGATGAAATTTTAAGAGTTCTAAAAAAAGCAAAAGAAGTTGGAACAATAATTTGCGTTCATTGTGAAAATGATGGGCTTATAAAAGAGTTAAGAAAAGAGGCGATAGAGGCTGGAAATCTTTCTCCTAAGTACCACGCCTTAACAAGACCAAACGAAAGTGAGGCAGAAACTATAAATAGACTAGCCTATCTTTCAAAAGTAGCAGGAGATCCAAAACTTTATATAGTTCACACATCAACCAAAGAAGGGCTTGATGAAATAAAAGCTGCAAGAGCTAGGGGACTTAAAAATATTTATTGTGAAACTTGTACTCAATATTTAACTTATGATGAGAGTAAATATATGGATAATCCAAATGAAGAAGCTGTGAAATATATCTGTGCTCCTCCACTTAGGAAAAAAAGAGATATAGAAGCTTTGTGGGATGGAATAAAAAATGGAGATGTTAATGTTATAGCAACTGACCATTGCCCATTTATTTATGAAAGCGAGAAAAAACCTTACTCTAACGATTTTACAAAAGCACCAGGAGGAATCCCTGGAGTTGAAGAAAGAATGGAAGTGGTTTTGACAGAAGGATTAAAAAGAAATATTCCACTAAACAAATTAACAGAACTTTTGTGCAAAAATCCAGCGAAAATTTTTGGATTTTATCCAAACAAGGGAAGTTTAGAAGAAAATACAGACGCAGACTTAGCAATATTTTCTAAAAAATCCTACACTATAACAGAAAAAAATAGACATTCAAGATGTGATTATACAAGCTATGAAGGTTTCAAAACTGATGTAAAAGTTGATACTGTTATATTGAGGGGAAAGATTATTTTGGATCAAAATGGATACTATGCCGAGGAAGGTATGGGTAGATTTATAAAAAGAAAATTAAGGTAAGGAAATATAAATGACAAATAATGAAACGATTTTAATAGGACAAAAAATAGAGGATAAAGACCCGTTTATTATTAAAGTAAACGGGAAAAATTATGAAACATACGAGGATAAATCTTTATTAAGATTTTTAAGAGATGACTTGAAATTATTTTCTGTTAAGGATGGTTGTAGTCAGGGAGCTTGTGGAACTTGTACAGTTATAGTTGGAAATATTCACAAAAAAGCTTGTATAGTTAGACTTTCAAAACTAAATGGAGAAGAAGTTATCACCAACGAAGGTCTATCTCAAAAAGAAAAAGATGCCTTTACATATGCTTTTACCAAGGCTGGAGCTGTTCAATGTGGATTTTGTATTCCAGGAATGGTTATGAGTGGAGCAAGTTTGATAAGAACAAATACAGACCCAACAGAAAAAGAAATAAGAGAAGCTATCAAAGGAAATATTTGTAGGTGCACAGGCTACAAAAAAATTGTTGATGGCATAATTTTAGCAGGGAAAATTCTAAGAGGCGAAGAAGAAATAAAAGATGAAGAAAGTGAATCTTTTGTAGGAGCAAGAGCTGATAGAATTGATGCAAAAGAAAAAATTCTTGGAAGAGGAAAATATGCAGATGATATAGAACTTCCAAATATGGCTTATGGTTCTTGTGTAAGAAGTAAATTTCCAAGAGCAAGACTTTTAAGTCTTGATACAAGCGAGGCAGAAAAACTTGAAGGAGTTGTAGGAGTTCTTACAGCAAAAGATTTGCCAGTACAAAAAGTTGGACACATCCAAAGAGATTGGCCAGTATTTATTGATGTTGGACAAACCACAGCATCCCTTGCAGATGCTTTTTGTTTTGTAGTTGCAGAAGATGAAAAAACTTTGGAAAAAGCAAAAAAACTTGTAAAAGTTGAGCTTGAAGAATTAAAACCGGTTAGCTCAATCAAAGAAGCTATGGCAGAAGATGCACCACAAGTTCACGAAGGAGTTGACAATCTTTGCCAACAAAGACATGTTACTCGTGGAGATGCAAAAAAAGCTTTGGAAAATTCAAAATATATTGCAAGCTTTACCTACAAAACTCCTCTTGGAGAACACGCATTTCTTGAACCAGAATGTTGTGTGGCAGAACCATATAAGGATGGGGTAAGAGTTTATTCTTCCGACCAATCAGTTTATGATACAAGAAGAGAATTATCAATAATGTTTGATTGGGAAGATACTCCAGAAAGAATCGTAGTAGAAAATCCATTTGTCGGTGGAGGATTTGGTGGAAAAGAAGACATGAGTGTTCAACCACCAGCAGCCCTTGCAGCTTATCTTTATAAAAGACCAATAAAACATAAATTTACAAGAGATGAATCATTAAGATGGCACCCAAAACGCCATCCAATGGAGGGAACCTTTACAATCGGTTGTGATGAAAATGGAATTTTCCAAGGAATGGAATGTGAAATTTATTTTGATACAGGAGCCTATGCTTCACTTTGTGGCCCAGTTTTGGAAAGAGCTTGTACCCACTCAGTAGGTCCTTATAATTATCAAAATACAGACATAAAAGGATATGGATATTATACAAATAATCCACCAGCAGGAGCCTTCAGAGGTTTTGGTGTTTGCCAATCAAATTTTGCAATGGAATCAAATATAAATATTTTGGCAGAAAAAGTTGGAATTTCTCCATGGGAAATTAGGTATAGAAATGCAATAAAACCTGGTGAGGTTCTTCCAAACGGACAAATTGCCGATAGATCAACTGCCCTTGTTGAATGTCTTGAGGCTGTAAAAGATATTTATGAAAAAAATAAAGATCATGCAGGAATTGCAGTTGCAATGAAAAACGCTGGAGTTGGTGTTGGTCTAAAAGATATTGGTAGGGTAAAAATTGTTGTTGATGGGGATATGGTAAAAGTATTCTCTGGAGCAACTTGTATAGGTCAAGGTGTTGGCACAATTATTTTACAAATGGTTGGAAAGGCTACAGGACTTCCATATCATAAAATAAAAGTTATGCCACCAAATACTTTAACAAGTCCAGATTCTGGAACAACATCAGGTTCAAGACATACTCTAATAACAGGTGAGGCTGCAAAAAAATGTGCAGAACAACTTGCCAAAGATTTAGAAAATCATAGCCTTGAAGAGCTTGATAAAAAAGAATATTTTTATGAATATGATGACCCAACAGACCCACTTGGATCAGATAAACCAAATCCAAAATCTCATATTGCCTACGGCTTTGCAGCCCATGTTGCAATTTTAGATGATGATGGAAAAGTTACAGATGTTTATGCAGCTCACGATTCTGGAAAAGTTGTAAATCCTACAACAATTGAAGGACAAATCGAAGGTGGAGTTATAATGAGTCTTGGTTATGCTTTGACAGAAGATTTGAAAGTTGAAAATTCTGTTTTGAAAGCAAAATATGGAACAATGGGCTTGTGGAAAGCACCAGATGCTCCAAATATTCATACGATTTTAATTGAAAAAGATGAATTATTAGACCTTGCCTATGGAGCAAAAGGAGTTGGAGAAATAGCAACAATTCCAACAGCACCAGCAGTCCAAGGAGCATATTATGCAAAAGACCACGATTTAAGATTAGAACTTCCATTAAGAGATACAGCTTATGCAAAAAAGAAAAAGAAAATTATAAAAAAATAGGAGAATAAAGGATTGTGAATTTCACACTTTAATTAAGTAGATAAATCGACATGCACGAATATCGGACTAAAAAAATTGATGATTTCTAAATTTAAAACAATTTTTTCCGCATGATATTCTTAGCATTTCGATTTTCTACTTTTTTAAAAATGTCTTTCACAGTCCTTAATTTTTATTATTATGGAAAAAATTTAGATGAGATTTTAAAAATTAAAAAAACGATGTAATTTCTATTACAGGCTCTGGTGGAAAGACCAGCCTTATGTTTTATCTTGCAAATATTTTAAAGAAAAAGGGTTCGGTTTTAATAACTACCTCTACAAAAATAAAAGTTCCAGAAAAAGACCAAGTAGATGAGCTTTTTTTATCTTTTGACGCTTATGAAAAGAAAGATTTTAAAAATAAAATTGTGGCGATTGGTCAAAAGCTTGATGGAGTTAATAAATTAAAGTCTATTGGAGAAAATAATTTAAAAAATATCAAAAAAGATTTTGATTATATTATAATAGAAGCAGATGGATGTAGAAATCTTCCCCTAAAATTTTGGAAAGAATATGAGCCTGTTATTTATGATTTTACAAAAAAAGTTATTGGAATTTTTTCTATTAAAGTTTATGGTAAAGAAATTTCTTCTGATTTTATTTATAATTTTGATGAATTTAGGGAAAATGTAAAAAATGATTTTGTTGATGAAGAAGTTTTTGAAAAACTTATAAAAGCTGGAATTTTTGGAAATTTTGGTGGGGAAAAATTTATTTTCTTTAATCAAGCTGATAGTATTTTTGAGAAAAATCAGGCAAAAGGGGTAATAAATTATTTAAGAGAGAAAATAAATTTGAAATATTTTTATGGTTCAATTTTAAAGGAGAAATATTATGAAAATTAGTGCAATTATTATGGCATCTGGCCTTTCTAGGAGAATGGGAGAAAATAAACTTTTACTTGATTTTAAGGGTGATAAGCTTTATGAATGGATTTTTGATTTGGTAGAAGAAATTGGTTTTGATGATGTTATCCTTGTTTCATCTTATGATGAGATTCTTGATGATGCTAAAAAAAGAGGATTTAAGGCGATTTTCAATGACAACAATGAAGTCGGAAAATCTGCTTCAATAAAACTTGGGGTTTTAAATTGTGATAAGGATTCTGCTATGATGTTTTTTGTAGCTGACCAACCTTTATTAAAAGTTGAAACTGTAAATAAATTAATTGAAAAATACAAGGAAAATGAACTTATTACTTATCCAAGAACTGAAAAAAGAAGGGGAGCTCCTGTAATTTTTTCACCAGAATATAGGGAAGGGCTTTTGTCTTTAGATTTTGACCAAGGTGGAATGATTTTGGTTAAGGATGATAATAAAAATGAAGTTAAAATTGATGATGTCAAAGAATTATGGGATATTGACACCTACAAAAACTTGGAGGAATTAGAAGATGCCTCTAAATAATATAGTAGTTTTTAGGGGTGGTGGCGATGTTGCGACTGGTTCTATTCAAAAATTATTTAGGACGGGTTTTAAGGTTTTGGTTTTGGAGATGGAAAAACCTCTTTGTATAAGACGATATGTTTCATCTGCCCAAGCAATTTTTGATGGTGAGATTAAAATTGAAGATTTTACTGCAAGAAAGGTGGAAAATCTTGACCAAATCAAAAGAGCTTGGGATGAAAATGTAGTTCCGGTTTATGTTGATCCAAAAGGTGAAATTTTAAAAGAAATAAAACCTATGGCTGTAGTTGATGGAACTCTTGCCAAAAAAAATATTGGAACAAATAAAAATATGGCAGATATTACAATTGCTCTTGGACCTGGATATGAGGCTGGAGTTGATGTTGATTATGTAATTGAAACAAACAGAGGCCACGACCTTGGCAGATTAATTTTTAAGGGATTTGCAGAAAAAAATACGGGCATACCAGGAAACATTAAAGGCTTTACTACTGAAAGAATTTTAAGAGCAGTGGATGATGGAGAAATTCAAGTTATAGAAGATATTGGATCTGTTGTAAAAAAAGATCAAGTTGTAGCTTTAGTAAATGGAAAAGAAATAAAATCAAAGCTTGATGGAATGGTTAGGGGCATGATTGGAAATAAATCTTTTGTTACAAAGGGTTTAAAAATTGGAGATGTCGATCCAAGAGTTATTCCAAAAAATGCAAAAACTATTTCTGATAAGGCAAGGCTTATTGGTGGAGGATGCCTTGAGGCTATTCTTATAGGAAAAAGGAGAATTGAAAATGGATATACAAATTCTTAAAAAAATTGTAGAAAAACTTGATGAGGGAGAAAATGTTGCCTTGGTTATTCTTACAGAAACCAAAGGTTCTGCTCCAGGCAAGGATAATTCTTCTATGGCAGTTTTTGAAAATGGAGAAACAATTGGCACAATCGGTGGTGGACCTATAGAATTTGATTTGATAAAACAAGCTAAAAAAGCCTTGGAAGATGATGAAGAAAAATCTTTCGATTATACTTTGAATGAAAAACAAGAAGTGAAAATGTCTTGTGGTGGAAGAAACAAGGGCTATATAAAAATTTTTAGGGCAAATCCCAGTTTAATTATTTTTGGGGCAGGTCATGTCGGACAAAAACTTGCAAGAGTTGCTGTAAATACAAATTTTGATGTAACAGTGGTTGACCAAAGGGAAGATTTTAAAGATAAAAAAGATTTGGAAAAAATAAAAGAATTTGTAATTTCAAATCCAAAAGATTTTTGTTCAAATTATAAATTTAATAAAAACACCTATATTTTAATTTGTACACCAGATTATGATGAAGAAGTTTTGGAAAATGTTGTTGATAAAGATTACAGATTCCTTGGAATGATTGGGTCAAAAAGAAAGGTCAAGAGAGTTTTTGATAACTTAAAAGAAAAAGGAATAAGTGAAGATTTGCTTAAAAAAGTTCACGCTCCAGTTGGATATGATATTGATGATGGAAGCGTTGAAGAAATTGCAATTTCAATTTTATCCTTGATAATCTCAATTAAAAATAATAAAATGATAGAAAATTAAAAAAACGTTCACAAACTATAAAATCATTTAATAATCAAAATGTAGATAATATGATTATTAAGATTATTATGGTTTGTGATTTTTTTGAAAAATTTTATAGCGGGAGAATTTATGTTAAAAAAAATAAAAGTAGAAGATGCTGTTGGTCATGTTCTTTTTCATGATTTAACAGGAATAAAAGCTGATGGATTTAAGGGAGTTGCTTTCAAAAGAGGACACAAAATCCAAAAAGAAGATATAGAAAAATTAAAAGATATTGGAAAGGAAAATTTATTTGTGGGCGAGCTTGATGAAGGTTTTGTTCATGAAGAAGATGCAATAAAAGAAGTGGCAGGAGATTTGATTGGAGAAAATATTTCATATTCAAACCCTTCAGAAGGAAAAATCACATTCAAAAGTAAAGCTTATGGTTTATTTCTTATAAATAGGAAAGGCCTATTTGACCTAAATATGGAAGGCGACTATACCTTCGCAACAATTCCTTCTTATTCAATTGTAAATGAGGGAGATAATTTGCTTGGAGGAAGGATTGTTCCTCTTTTTACTGAAGAAAATCAAGTTCAAAATATTAAAAAAATCGCAAAAAAATATGAGCCAATCTTTGAAGTTAAAAAATTTCAAAAACTAAAAGTTGGAGTAATAATAACTGGAAATGAAGTTTTTACAGGAAGAATAAAAGATATGTTTGAGCCAGTAATTAGGGGAAAACTCGCAAACTTTGACCACGAATTAATAGGAATTGAAAAATGTCCAGATGATAAGGAATATATAAAAAAAGTTTGTAAAAAATATCTTGAAAAAGGCGCCGACCTTGTTGTATTTTCTGGAGGAATGAGTGTAGATCCTGATGATATAACTCCATCAACCATAAAAGATTTATCAGATGAATTTATTATCCAAGGTATGCCATTTCAACCAGGAAATATGCTTACAGTTGGCATGAAAGGAAAAACCTACTTGGTAGGAGTTCCAGGAGCAAGTATGCACGCAAAATTCACAAGTTTTGATGTATTTTTGCCAAGATTTTTTGCGAAAATTGACCTTAAAAAAGAAGATTTTATAGAACTTGGAGAAGGAGGACTTTTAAATAAGAAATGATAAAAATTTCAGAAAAATCTTTAGAAGAAATAATAAAAATTAGACACGATATTCATAGACATCCAGAAATCTCAGAAAAAGAATTTAGGACTACAAAAATTATTAGAGAATTTTTGGAAAAAATTGATGGAATAGAAATTATAGACTTTCCAATCGAAACAGGTTTAATCGCAAGATTAAAAAGCGGAAAAAATGGAGAAGTTATAGGAATTAGGGCAGACATAGACGCCCTTTTACAAAAAGAAGAAACAGATGTTTCATACAAATCAGAAATTGACAAGGTGATGCATGCTTGCGGACACGATTATCACACATCAGTTGTCCTTGCTATAGCAAAAATTTTATCCGAAAATAAAGAAAAATTAAAGGGCGATGTAGTTTTTATATTTCAAAGAGCAGAAGAAATAACGACAGGAGCCAAAGAATATATAGACAAGGGTCTATTTGAAAAAGTAAAAATTGATAAAGTTTTAGGACTTCACAATTGGCCAGAAATTGATTATGGCAAGGCTATAATAAAAAATGGCGCTCTTATGAGCACAAAAGTTAATTTCAAAATAGAAATTATAGGAAAGGGTCAACACGGCTCAATGCCGCATTTGAATATTGATCCAATAGTTTGCGCATCCAACATAGTAATGGCACTTCAAACAATAATTTCAAGAAACACCAATCCATTTGACTCAACAGTTTTATCAGTAAACTCAATAAATGGAGGCTCAGAAAACAATTTAGTTGTAGACAGGACCCATCTTTCAGCAACAATCAGATCACTTTCAGAAAAATCTTTAGAAAAATCAGTAAAAAGAATGGAAGAAATAGTAAAAAATATAGCTGAAGCTTATGAATGTAAATACGAAATAAAATATACAGAAAAAATTCCCCTAGTCTATAACCCAAAAGAAATGTACGAAAAAGTTTTAAAATCAGCAGAAAAAATTTTGGGAGAAGAAAACATAATAAAAGAAGGACAAACTATGGCAAGCGAGGACTTTGCCTTTTATATGAAAAAAGTCCCAGGATTTTTCTACTGGTTTGGAAGTGGAGAAGAAAACCACAAAAAAGAAGCCCTCCACAGCAAAAATTTCTACTGCTCAGATAAGGCAATAAAACCAGCAGTAGAAGTTATAGCGAATGCAGTTTTGGATTTGCAAAAATAAAGATAAATAAAGATAAATAAAAAATAAAATTTAAAAATTTATTGAATCACTTACTATATAATATATTTAAAGATTATTTGCTTTCAATAAAGAAGGCTATGAGTTTGAATACTCATAGCCTTTTTTACATTTCTTTAATTGATGATTTTATATGATTTATTTCCTCTTTACTTAATTTATATTTATCGAAAAGTTGCTCATCTATTCCATTAATTGATTGCGACCAATCAATATCTGAATTATTGGTGAAATCTTGGAGAGGGACAAACCTATAAACTATCTGTGTAGTATTTTGAGATGCTTTTACTAAAGTAACCATAAATCTTAAAAATTTTGTTTCTAAATATTTTTTAAGATTTTCAGCTTGATCTAATGTTTCGAATTGGCCTATAGGAATTAGTGAATCAGTACAGGCGGATTTTTTTAAACCTATATATGGCTTACCTATAACTTTTTTATCTGTATGAGGTGCTCCTGCTGATTTTGATAAAAAAACCTTATATGAATTAAATAAATCAATATTTTTTGTAACTATATCCTCTTTAATGAATCTAATCTCATTTGCTTTGCACCTAAGTTCACATGAACCATCAAATTTATTTATACTAGATACTTCATTTACTACACTTTGTTTTCCGATAATTCCAAAAGCATTTCTTCCTTTTGTAATATTTGTTAATGGAATGAAAGTATTGCTTTTCACTTTGTTGAGTATAGAGAATTGATATTTGTCTGTTAGTATTATATCCATTCCTTCTATAAATAAATTTCTTCGACTTAAAATACATCCATCATTTGCATATTTTGAAAAATTAAGTTCACCATTATGATTATTTGATGATATAAAATAACATACTCCTCCTTTTATTTCTACAGAATGGAAAATGTCATTAGTATTTTCATAAAAATGAATTTCTGAAATATTGTCTTTGCTTCTGATGTATTCTCTTAATTTTAAAAATGATTTATCCTGTGCATCCCCAGTGAACCATCTTGCAGGAATAATTAATGCTGTAAAATTATTTGTTAATTCCATAGATGATTTAACATAATAAGGGAATAATTGCTTTGATAATGAAGAATTTGCCTTTTCATAACTTATATTTTCTTGATAAGGAGGATTTCCAACAACTGCTCCAAATTCCAATTTTTTTTCACCTACCTTCACTTCATCTTCTAGTTTTATATCACTAAATTTAACATTCTGCCCTAGTATATTTTTAATATTTTTGTAGTCAATATTACCATCTTCATCTTTAATTTTAAGTAAATCATAAGCATTGAAATTGGTAGCTATATTATCTACATTTAAGTTAAGTATTTCGTAAAATTTTCTTGTAAATTCGTATGCTATTGAAGATGTAGGGATCGAATATATTAGATCTTTTACTTCATCGTGATTATATTTAAGTTCTTTTCTCAATCTATTATAAATAGCTACGGCATACTCTCCTGCTTTGCATCCAATATCAAGAAATCTTTCATCATTATTAACTATCTTTCTAAGACCATAATCTGGGAATAAGTTAATCATATCCATACATACTTTAGCTGGAGTAATAACTTCTGATTCACTCATTCTATCAAATTTTTTTATTGAAGTCATTGCTCTTTCGATTGGAGAAATACTTTCATCATTAGATAGACTTGATATGTTTTGTATTTTATAATCTAAGCTTGATCTTTTGAAGGGATCCATATATTTACTAACTTTTTCTAAAATATCTTTATCTAAATATAAATTTTTAGCAAGTCTAGTATTTTCTTCTGAATTTATTGTATTTAAAATATCGTCCAAAGATGATACTTGATTTTTAGTTAAGAAAGAGTAGAACAAAACTCTTTGGTAATAGGTTTTAATCTGATTTTCAAGTTTTTTAATTTCCTTATTCGTTTTTGATTCGCTATAATTATTTTTATTACTTTTATTCTTCTTATTAGTATCATCCTTATCATCTTGCGTAGGAACATAGAGTTCATCCTCATCATCTTTATTTGGCTTAATAGTAATTCCTTGTTTTGAGTTAAATTCTCCTTGAATTTCTATTATTTTTCTAATATCTTCATTGTTTAAAATGGATAAATCTACAGGTATATCTGAAACTTCATCAGAAACACTTCTATTATTGTTGTATTCACTTATAGCTTCTAGAATATTTGTAGCTGTTACCTCTTTTATTTTATTATGATTCATCATAATAATAGGTGAGATGTTAATTTCCTCTTCAATTCTTTCTCTAAGTTTACTGTTTCCATTTTTTTCTATATTTACATTATATATTAGGGACTTTTGTTCTTGCATTTTAAAAAGTCGGTTAGGGTCAAAATCTACAAGCAGAGTTTGAGGCTTTAAATTTTCTTTTATAATGCCACGATCACTTACAAGTGTTCTTGTATATTGGTTTTGCAATCTAAATACAGATTGATCATATTCTTGTGGAGATGCCGTATCTTTGAAATAAAGCATAGTATCCCATTGTTCAACAGTAGAACCTGTAAGCATCCTATTTACAGTTAGAGTTATTGTTTTTTTATTTTTGCTTTCACAATCTCGAATTTTAGTTTTTATATCTTCTGGTTTTTTATATATTTTAGATGATTCAAGACCAGATATATTAATAATTTCATAGACACCTAAGTTTTTAAATATAGATTTATTACTTTTTATTAGTTGTTCCATAGCATCGCAAGATGCACAATA
The DNA here is from genome assembly GCF_000307225.1 of Anaerococcus vaginalis. GTDB lineage: Bacteria > Bacillota > Clostridia > Tissierellales > Peptoniphilaceae > Anaerococcus > Anaerococcus vaginalis_B. Next base: position 337,083 of record NZ_HE978617.1, on the reverse strand, counting down.
TGGTAGAACCATAACCATATGCCTACACATTTTGCCATCTTTTATTTTATCATAATCTAAAAAGCCCAAAAGATTTTCGTCTTCTTTGCTTCCGTCTATAACTTGTAGAAGGTCTAATATTTCTTTTTCATTAATAAATAATTTATGAGTATTATTTTTTTTATCTAAATTTATTGATTTAGGCTCGAATAATTTTGAAAAAGCAAAATAAACACCATTTTTTTTCAAATCTTCCATCTTTTTACGTGAAGATTCATTAGGATTAAATGCAAATCTAACCATTTGAGGAAATCCATAATATGGATTATCCCACTCATTAGTATCATCTTTGTGTAAATTTTGCTCATCCCATTTTTCTTGTTCCTTAAAAATATCTGAAAATTGAATAAAAGCTATGATATCATCTTGTTCAAATTCATTCCCCATAAGGATACGATATGGAGTCCCAGACAGATGAAGCCTAATTCTAGCATTTAAACTTTTAATTTTTTCTTCAGCGTCTATGGTATCTATATGCTCATCTTTTAAATTTTTTATATTTTTATCATCTTTTAAATTGTATCCTGAGTTTTTAAGTATTTTGCCAAAAGATTCTGCCCTTGCACCGAAATGAGTTTCATCTATTATTAAAAGATCAATTTGTTTTGAAAGAATCTGTCTATGCTTTTCTTTAGTAATATCTCCTTGCAAATCTTGTAAAGTTAAAAATAATATAACCTTTTTATTTTCTGATAAAACATCATCTATAGCCTTATCATTTCTTGATAAATTATCACTTTCTAAAAACACATAATCTTTGAAATTTCCTGCACTCTCTACAGTTTTTTTCCACTCATCTTTAACATCAGCCTTAGCTGACAATACTAGAACTAATTTTGCTCCCATTTCTAGTGCACAACATAAAGAGGTAAATGATTTTCCAAACCTCATTACAGCGTACATCAATAAATTTTTTCTTCCTTTGTCAATGGCTTTTACAAAATTATTAACAACTTCTTTTTGATTAGGTCTTAGTTTCCAAATTTCACCTCTTTTGAAATGGTATGTCTTTGGCAATTTAGTAGAGGAAGAATAGTATTCATACTTACCTGTATTATTTTTGTAATTTATTTTTATATCTTCAATTGCACGATCTATATCTATTGTTTTTGTCGACTTAAAAAATTCTCTACTATAATAAATTTCATTATTCAAATCACTAGGAAGTAGTCTTATTTTGTTAAGATCATTTTCTAAATATTTATGAACAGAAAAGTCACGAAAATAATTATCTTCATCTATTATGGCTTTATTTTCATATTGCTTTTCAAGTTCTGGAAAAACTTTTTTCCACTCATTTAATCTTTTAGAGACAGGTCTATAAGTATCACCCACCTTTAAGTAGTTAGGTATTGTGTTTGTTTTAAAAGCATAAATATATGGATCAACTCTACCTACTATTAGTTCATCAAGAATATCTATTGATTGAAGTTTGGATTTATTCATTAATTTCACCTCGAGTTATTAAATCCCTAAATTTTACATTTTTTTTAGATCGCCAATCTTTTATAATACAAAGTTTGTCTTTGTTATCATCTTCAAAGCTTAAAAAGTGTAGCTGCTCAGCTTGTTCTTTTACCTTTTTGTAAGGGATAGTATATGTTAGACCGTCCATTTGCCATATATTCCAAGAGATGATTTTAGCGATTTTTGCAAGCTCTTTCTTTGATGGACTTCTGTGTAATTTTGCATCCATATAATCACAATATGATGCTATTAAGTTTTCTCTAGCTAATAGTAAACTATCTCCTTGAAATTCAAAGCCATAAATACTTTGAAAGGCTCTTTCCGACCATTTAAGCCATTCATATTCGTTATTAGTATTCTCATGAACTACTCTCATTTTTCTATCTAAAAGACCTATTCTATCAAATAGATTTATTGATTTTCCAGAAACTGTATCATATCTACTTACTAAATACGGTGCTTCTCCACAAGTGATTTCAAGTCTTCTTTCATCAACATATTTTTTCCAAGTTTTATTTTTTACGTCTGGGAATTTAATTTTATTAGTAGTTGTTTTCCATGATTTATTTTGCTCTATATTAAAAACATAATCTCTTCCAAACCAAGAATTATCTACAAGATTATTCTGTGCATTACATACCCAACTAGGAGTAAAAACCTCTGCTTTTTTTTTGGTTCTATTTCCTTGCTTATCTTTAGTTTTAAGAACTCTTGGTTTTATAACATCTGATCTATCATTTATTATAAGCTCAGTTAATATAGGAAAGTGAGAATTGTATTCTTGTCCTAAAGGTTCATAATCTGAAGTAGCCCAAATTATGTTTCTGTTTGTTGTTCTATCTATAAGTAAAATCTCTAATATTTCTCTATCCCACTTATTTTCATCGACATCAATAGTAAATATCATCTAAGAACCTCCTTGAATAGAAAAATGTAATCGATAAGTTAAGTCTTTTTTATATTACAAAACTTATGAATAAATCAAATTTAAAATACCTACAAATCATACAAAGGATTTCCATACTAATATTTAACCTATAGTCATTTTAGCAATGTATGTAGATATTTTCATAGAATTTTGTATTTACAATTTATTATCTTTTAATCTATTATTTTATTTCATAATTTATTATATGAAAATCTAAAAATCAATATCAAGTTAATCTTATATTTCTTGAATTTTCTTTAATAATATACCTCATTTTAAAACTTAATCTTTATAAAATTCTTAATATGTATTTACTTAATTCTTTTTTTATGATTAAAATAATTATTTTTTCTTAGCATAATAAAATGAAAAAAATTTATAAATCTAAAATTAATTTCAAATCAAAATGGATGAGTACGAGGAATATATTAAAAAATCGCGATAGACAGCTTGATTTTTAAATTATTAAAAAACCTATATACAAAATTTATTGAAAATGCTGATAAAAAATTCGGGAACAAGATTAAAAAAGCAAATTATTTAGATTTATTGAAATTTTAAAATATGCAAAAGATTAATATATTTATACAGATTAACATTTAAGAAAATAAATTTAAAAATAAGAGCTAAAAAGCTCTTATTTTTTCTTCTTTTCATCTGAAAAATATCTTATCTCCTTATAAAGTAAGGATAAAATATAAGCACAAGTTAGCATATATAAATTAAAAGAAATAGACTTAAAGCCCTTAAAATCATTAATATCCATATCCAAAGAAACCAAAACCATTGATAAAATTATTATTATAAGAATTGTAAAAAGAGCAGTAATTAGAAATTGATTTTTGTATTTTTTGGACTTATATAAATCAAAATTATCTGAAAAAAGTAGGGTGACAGAAATAAAAATCAAATCTCCAATTAAAAGAAGTCCCCCACTCATATTAGTTGCTAAAAAAACTGCTCCCATAGCTAAAAATAAAACAAATAAAATTAAAACTCTAAAAAGATTAGGCTTAAAAATTTTAATCAACTTTTTAATCATAAAATCCTCCTATATAGATGATATCATAATAAAAAGAAATTTATCTATATAATTTTAAATTGGGTAAAAAATATTATATAGATTGGAGGGAACATGGCGATTTTTGATAGAAAAAATGAAAAAGGATTTGAACAAATAGTTGATTATTATGACTTAAAAGATTTAAAAAAAGAAGATTTAGAAATAATTTTTAATAATTCTTCTATGTTTGCTAGTGGTGGAATAAACGCTTTATTTGCACAAAATTGGCTTATGATTAAAGGGCTTGATAGGCTTAATAAAAATATAGAAAAATTATTGGAAAAAGATTTGTAAATATTTTCTAAAATCTCCTAGATGGATATTTATTTACTAAGTTGGGGAAGAATATGAGATTTGTAGATATAATTGAAAAAAGAAAATAAAAAAGAATTAAGTGATGAGGAGATAAAATTTTGGATTGATGGGGTAACCGATGAGTCAATTCCAGATTATCAAACATCAGCCCTTCTTATGGCCATAGTTTTAAATGGAATGAACGAACATGAAACTGCAAAACTTGCTGAGTGCATGATGAAAAGCGGTGATGTTTTGGATTTATCTGATATTGATGGAATAAAAGCTGATAAACATTCCACAGGTGGGGTTGGTGATAAAACTTCTCTTGCTCTTGGTCCAATAATTTCTGCTTGTGGCTTAAAACTTGCCAAAATGAGCGGGCGTGGTTTGGGCCATACTGGTGGAACGCTTGATAAATTAGAATCTATTGAGGGTTTTAACGTTTTTTTGAAAGAAGAAGATTTTAAAAGACAAGTTAAAGAAATTGGATTTGCAATCATGGGACAAACTGGAGAACTTGTTCCAGCCGATAAAAAATTATATGCCCTAAGAGATGTTACGGCAACTGTTGATTCTATTCCTTTAATTGCTTCTTCGATAATGAGCAAAAAATTAGCATCTGGTTCTGATACGATTTTACTTGATGTAAAATATGGTGAGGGTGCCTTTATGCACACGATTGATGATGCGAAAAAACTTGCGAGGGCTATGATTAATATTGGAAAAAAACTTGGCAAAGATACAAGGGCCATGATTACAGATATGAACCAACCTTTGGGAAAGGCAATTGGAAATGCTCTTGAAGTAAAAGAGGCAATTGAAACTGTCAAGGGAAAGGGCCCAAAAGATTTTACCGAATTGGTTTTAAAAGCTGGAGAAATTATGCTTATGCAAGGAAAGATTGCAAAAGATAAAAATGAGGCAAGAAAAATGCTTGAAGATGCCATAAATTCTGGCAAGGCCTTTGAAAAGTTAAAGAAAATGGTTGAATACCAAGGAGGAAATGTAAGGCAAATCGAAGATCCAAGTCTTCTTCCACAAGCTAAATACAAAACAGATATGAAATCCAAAAATGAGGGCTATATTGATCACATTCATTCCATGAATCTTGGAATTTTATCAATGAAACTTGGCGGAGGCCGAGAGAAAAAAGAAGATAAGATAAATTATGCAGTCGGTCTTGAAATGAAGGTTAAAAAGGGCGATAGGATAAAAAAAGGAGATATTCTTTGCACAGTTTATCACGATGAAAAATTAAGTGATGAATGGATAGAAAGTTTCTACCAAACTTTCACCTATTCAAATGAAAAAACAAATCCAATTCCTGTGGTAGAGGAAATTTTGGAATAATTTATAAA
>NZ_HE978617.1:274925-331582 GCF_000307225.1 Anaerococcus vaginalis | reverse complement strand
TTTATTTTTTCTTTAATAAATTTAAAAAATGTAAACAGAAACTATTCCTACAAAAATAAATAAAATACTTGCTCCAACAAATATAATATTATTTGCCTTTGAAAAATTTGACCAAGCACTTTGTTTTATTATAATTCCCAAAATCCCCAATAAAAATCCAATAATAAGTCCTGGATTTTTATTTTCTTTAAAGACAAATAAAACCATAGAGCTTTCAAGTATTAGTAAAATTAAACTTACAATTAATACAAAAATCTCACTTTCAAAGTTTTTACTTTGGGAAAAAACAAGCATAATGTTTGTAAAAACTGAAAAAATAATCCAGCCTCCATGAATTCCTGTAGGAAAGCTTACAAGAAATTTATATTTTTTTGAAAAATCCTTGTTTTGGTCAATTGTTTTTACTAAAGTGATTAAAATTAATGCATAAATCATTATGGAAATCAAAGCTGGCGTAGGATAATTATTGTTAATCATTACAGTATAAATCCCATTTGCCATATTCCAAAAAATAAAAAGTGGCATTAATTTTTCATAATAAATTTCTTCATTTGTCATAGAAAGTTTTTTAATAAAGGGCAAGAGCAAAAAAAGACCTGAAAAAATATAAATAAAAATCCAAATATAGAAAGTAAAAGAAATTGGAATTAAAGGATTTTCATATATTTTCAAAATTTCTTCAGCCTTGTGGAGAAAAAATACTCCCGAATATGCAAAATAAGAAAAAATCAAGGTCAAAATAAACATTATAACCCCTATAAGATAATTTTTGTTTTTCAATCTTTTTTTCATAAGTCCTCCTAAGTCTTAATATATTTACCCATTATATCATTAAATTGAAATTTTAATTTTTAAATTTTCAAAAAAATTAAAAAATTTTAAAGTATAAAAAAATAAAAGTTTTCCTAATTTTTTTGATTTAGTATTGACAAAAAAATACTGTATGTAGTATAATACAGAAAACGTTATCTTAATTGTCGACAAATGATAAGTTTTGAATAAAAGCGATATAATCTCATAATTTGGTTGAGAGTTTCTACCACTTACCGTAAATAAGTAGCTATGGCTTTTAAAGATTAATAGTTAATCTTAAAATAACTATAACTATTAAATTAGAAAAAAATTATGAAGGAGGATCCTTATGGACTCAAAAACAAATGGTTTTCTAAATAGGTTTTTTCATCTTAATGAAAATAATACTAATGTAAAAACTGAAATTATCGCTGGAATCACTACTTTTATCACTATCGCATATGTGTTGATAATTAACCCTCAAGTTTTGTCTTCACCTTTTGAAATTATGGGTGATAGCCAAATGGCTCAAAAAATTTCAAACGGTGTATTTATCGGAACTTGTCTTGGTGCCTTTATTGGTACAATTTTAGTTGCTTTTTATGCAAAACTTCCTTTTGCTCAAGCTCCTGGCATGGGCCTAAGTGCATTTTTTGCTTATACTACTATGCTTGGTATGGGATATTCTTATGCCCAAGCTCTTGTAATTGTTTTTATCTCAGGAATATTATTTATTGTAATCACAGCTCTTGGAATTAGGGAGGCAATTATTCGTGCAATTCCCGATTCTATAAAACTTGCTATGACACCTGGAATTGGTTTGTTTATTACCATAATTGGTTTAAAAAATGCAGGTCTTGTTGTAGGTAACGAGGCAACTTTGGTTTCTCTTGTAGATTTTGCAAAATGGAGAGGCCCTGATGCAAATGTAGAACTTGTTATGGGTGCAGTCCTTTCACTTATTGGACTTTGTTTGATAGCAGTTTTATCTTACAAAAAAGTTAAGGGAGCAATTTTGATTTCTATTTTAGCTTCAACTCTTTTAGGTATTCCAATGGGGCTTACTCATATTTCAAATTTAAGTTTAAATTTAGGATCTCAAGTTAGTGATTTTTTTGAAGTTTCATTTTTTAATTTAGATTTCGCAGGACTTTTTGCGGGAGAAAATATGTGGACATCAATTTTTACAGTAACTATGCTTGTTTTAAGCTTTTCACTTGTAAATATGTTTGACTCACTTGGAACTTTGCTTGCAGCAGCAAAACAATCTGGTCTTGTTGATGAAAAAGGTGAAGTAATTAATTTGAAAAAAGCCCTAATGAGTGATGCAATTTCTACTGCAGCAGGAGCATTGGTTGGAACAAGTACAGTAACTACAGTTGTAGAATCATCAGCAGGAATTGCAGAAGGTGGAAGAACAGGACTTACAAGTCTTACAACAGCAATTTTATTTTTACTATCAATAATATTTGTGCCAATTATTTCAATAATCCCAGCACAAGCTACAGCGCCAGCCTTAATTTTCGTAGGAATTTTGATGCTTGGTGGCGTAAAAGACATAGATTTTAACGACATAACAAATGCACTCCCAGCATTTTGTACAATAGTTTTCATGCCATTTACATATTCAATAGCAAATGGTATAGCACTTGGCTTAATCACATATTGTATAGCAAAATTCTTTACAGGACAAAAAGATCAAATAAAACCATTAACCCTAATAATTGCCCTTACCTTTGTGTTTAGGTATGCATTTATAACTCTAGGCTAGGTGGTAAAATGACAAAAACTTTTGCCCTAAAGGGAAATATAATTTATAGCAAAAATCAAAACGAACTTAATCTTTTTGAAAATTCTTATTTAATTTGCCAAGATGGAAAATCAATGGGAGTTTTTGAAAAATTAGATGAAAAATATAAAGACATAGAAGTAATAGATTTTGGAGAAAAAATAATTTGCCCAGGTCTTGTTGACCTTCATATTCACGCCCCACAATATAATTTTAGGGGTATGGGCATGGATTTGGAATTGTTGGATTGGTTAAACACTTACACATTTCCAAGCGAGGCAAAATTTAAAGACGAAGATTATGCCAAAAGATCTTACCAAAGATTTGTAGATTATTTAAAATATGGACCAAATACCAGACATATAATTTTTGCAAGCCTCCATGTGAAATCTACACAAATTTTAGTGGATTTGATGGAAAAAACAAAAATGGTTTCTTTTGTTGGAAAAGTTAATATGGATAGAAATGGTGGAGTAGACCTTGAAGAAAAAGACGCAGATGAATCAGAAAAAGCTACTTTAAATTGGCTAGAAAATATAAAGGGAAAATATAAAAATACCTATCCAATTTTAACGCCAAGATTTATCCCATCATGTACTGACGAACTATTAGAAAAATTAAGAAAAATAAAAGATGATTACAAGCTTCCTATCCAATCCCATCTTTCAGAAAATTTGGGCGAGATAGAATGGGTGAAAGAGCTTGTTCCAAAATCAAAATTTTATGGAGATGCTTACAATATTTTTGATTTATTTGGAAAAAATAATAAAACAGTTATGGCTCACTGCGTTTACTCAAACGAGGACGAACAAGATTTGATAAAAGAAAACGAAGTTTTCATAGCCCACTGTCCAGATTCAAATACAAATTTAACATCAGGAATTGCCCCAGCAGGAAAATACCTAAGAGAAGGACAAAAAATAGGACTTGGATCAGATGTAGCAGGAGGAAGCCACGCATCAATTTTTAAAGCCATGGCAGATGCCATAAAAGTTTCAAAATTAAGATACAGACTATTAGATGAAAAAATAAAACCTTTAAGCCTTGAAGAAGCATTTTATATGGCAACTTTAGGTGGAGGAGAATTTTTCGGAAAAGTCGGATCATTTGAAAAAGGATACGAATTTGATGCAATAATAATTGATGATGAAAAATTATTAGAAGAAGATAAATTTAACCTAAAACAAAGACTTGAAAGAATAGTATATTTATCAAAAGATGAAGATGTTGTTTCAAAATTTGTAAGAGGAGAAAAAGTATTTTAAAATAAACACCAGCTTATGATGAAAGTCTAAAAAATATAAGTATTTAGACAGACACCAAGCTGGTGTTTTTTTATATTTATTAAAATAAATAAAAAATATCATTTTCTGTTATAATAATATCAGGAGTATGATATGAAAGAAAAAATTTAAAAAGAGATGGATTTCAAAGTAAGTGGGGCTTTATTTTAGCCTGTATTGGATCGGCAGTTGGAATGGGAAATATTTGGAGATTTCCAATTCTAGTTTCAAAATATGATGGGATGACTTTTTTGATTCCATATTTTATATTTGTAATATTAATAGCATCAACTGGGGTTATAAGTGAGATGGCTCTGGGACGTTTTACAGAATCCGGAACAGTAAGAGCTTTTGGAAAATGTACAGAGTTAAGGTATAAAAATAAAAAAATTGGCGAAAGTTTGGGAGTTATTCCTGTTTTAGGCTCGCTTGCTCTTGCAATCGGCTATACTTGCGTTATGGCTTGGATTTTTAAATATACCTTTATGGCTTTTTCTGGAGAATTAAAAGCAATGGGAAATGATATGGATCTTATTGGAGAAACATTTTCAAAAACTGCAAGCAGTTCAAATTTCTGGATTTTTATAGCAATATTAGCAAGCTTTTTAATTGTGATTTTTGGAGTTTCAAAAGGAATAGAAAGATCAAACAAAATAATGATGCCAAGTCTTTTTATTTTATTTGTTTTTCTTGCGATCTATATATCTACTATGCAAGGCGCAGCAGATGGATATAAATATATTTTCACCATAAATAAAAAATTAATAAAAAATCCACAAGTATGGCTATATGCATTTGGACAAGCATTTTTCTCCCTATCAGTCGCAGGCTCAGGCACAATAATTTATGGCTCATACTTGTCAAAAAAAGAAGATCTAGTAGAATCAGCAAAAAATGTAGGAATATTTGACACAATTGCATCTTTAATGGCGGCTTTTGTAATAATTCCAGCAATGGCAACAACAAAGACACCACTAAATACAGGTGGTCCAGGGCTTATGTTCATATACTTAGTAAATGTATTAAACTCTATGCCAGCAGGGAGAATTTTGGGGATGATTTTCTATCTTTGCGTTTTATTTGCAGGAATTAGCTCAATTATAAATTTATACGAATCATCAGTAGCATATTTACAAGAAAAATTTGATTTTTCAAGAAAAAAAGCAACCCTAATAATTCATATAATAGGACTTATATCTGCAATACTTATTCAAAATATAGTGGGCGAGTGGATGGATGTAATCTCAATATATGTATGTCCATTAGGAGCAGGGCTGGCAGGAATAATGTTCTTGTGGATAGGTGGAAAAGAATTTGCACTAAAAGCAGTAAACCAAGGAGCAAAAAAACCAGTAGGAAATTTTTATTTTCTACTTTCAAAATATGTATATGTAGGAGCAACTATAATTGCTTTAATTGCCGGAGCGATTCTTGGAGGAATAGGCTGATAATTATTTGTTGGTAATTTAAAAATAAAATTTTAAAATTTATAAAAAAACGAGATAATTATTTTATATCGTTTCAGAGCCTAGACAAACCCTCAAGCACGAATATCTGACTCCAAAAATTGTTGATTTCTAAATTTTAAAATTCTAAAATCGCAAACTCGAGCTACGCTCTCGAACAGTGCGATTTTTGACGAATTTTTAAATTTGAAATCAAATCAATTTTTTTCGTATGATATTCTTAGCATGAGGATTTGTATGCTTTCTCAAAAGTCTGACGAGATAATTATTTTATCTCGTTTTTTTTATTGCGAAAAAATATTTTGTAAAATCATATAGAAATTTCAAAAAATAAATTTCTATTCCTTACCTAAAAAATATTTTGAATTATCTTAAGTTTTTAATCAGATTTTAGCAAATAATTTTAAAAATATTATTTTTGATGAAATTAATTTCGTGAAATTTTAAAATCATAGATTGGAAAACGGGAAAACGAATTTTATAAAAATATTTTTTTGAAAGTTATTTCAAAATAATTCAAATTCTTGAAATTACATTTACAATGTAATATACTTTAATCATCAAGGAGGTAGAGATGGCTGATATAGAGAAAATAAGTTCTATTGAAGGAAAGTTAATAGTATCATGTCAAGCCTTGCCTGATGAGCCCCTACATTCATCTTTTATAATGGGAAGAATGGCAAAGGCTGCTAAGCAAGGTGGAGCAAAGGGTATCAGAGCTAATACCAGTGAAGATATTAAAGAAATTAAAAATGAAGTTGATTTGCCAGTTATTGGCATTATAAAAAAAATTTATGAAAATTCTAAGGTATATATTACACCAACCATGGATGAGGTTGATGAGCTTGTATCATCAAAGGTAGAAATAATTGCTATGGATGCTACAAAGGATTTAAGACCTAATGGAATGGGAATTGATGAATTTTTTAGAGAAGTTAAGAAAAAATATCCAAACCAATTATTTATGGCAGATTGTTCTACTGTTGATGAGGCGATAAATGCTGATAAACTAGGATTCGATTTTATTGGTACAACCTTAGTTGGATATACTGATCAATCAAAAAATAATAAAATCGAAGAAAATGATTTCAAAATTCTTAGGGATATTATAAAAAATGTAAAAAATAAAGTAATAGCTGAGGGAAATATTAACACACCTGAAAAGGCAAAGAGAGTTCTTGAGCTTGGTGCTTATAGTGTTGTGGTTGGTTCTATAATTACAAGACCACAGGTTATTACCAAAAATTTTGTTGAAAAAATTAATGAATTGGAAAAATAAAAATAAAAATAATTAATAAAGAAAGGGAAAAATTATGAGAAATTTGGACAAATATAAGGGAGTGATTCCAGCATTTTATGCTTGCTATGATGAAAATGGAGAAATAAGCCCAGAAAAGGTGAGAGAGCTTACTAGATATCACATCAAAAAAGGTGTAAAGGGTGTTTATGTAAATGGTTCTTCTGGAGAATGTATTTACCAAAGTGTTGAAGATAAAAAAATTGTTCTTGAAAATGTAATGAAAGAAGCTAAGGGAAAACTTACTGTTATAGCTCACGTAGCTTGCAACAATACAAAAGATTCTATGGAACTTGCAGCTCACGCTGAAAGCTTGGGAGTTGATGCGATTGCAGCTATACCTCCAATTTATTTTAGACTTCCAGAATATTCTATTGCAGCTTATTGGAATGATATTTCTTCTGCTGCACCAAATACTGATTTTGTAATTTATAATATTCCACAACTTGCAGGAGTTGCTTTGACAGGATCTTTATTTAGTGAAATGAGAAAAAATCCTAATGTAATTGGTGTTAAAAACTCTTCAATGCCAGTTCAAGATATTCAAATGTTCAAACAAGCAGCTGGAGATGATTATATAATCTTCAACGGTCCAGATGAACAATTTATTTCTGGAAGACTTATCGGAGCTGAAGGAGCTATCGGTGGAACTTATGGAGTTATGCCAGAATTATTTTTGAAAATGGATGAATGCCTAAAAAATAAAGATTTAGATTTGGCTCGTGAGATTCAATATGATGCTGATGCAATAATTTATAAAATGTGCTCAGCTTATGGAAATATGTATGCAGTAATTAAGGAAATATTAAGAATTAATGAAGATTTAGATATAGGTGGAGTTAGAAAACCTCTTGAAAACTTAATTGATTCTGATATGGAAATTGTAAAAGAAGCTGCTAAGATGATTAATGATGCCAAAAATAAATATTTAGGGTAAGAGTGAGAAAAAATGCAGGGATTTACAAAAATTGATTTAGCTATATTAATAGTATATTTAGCAGCAGTATTGTTTGCAGGTCTTCATTTTTCTAAAAAAGAAATGAAGGGCAAAGAATATTTTAAAGGCGATGGAACAGTGCCTTGGTGGGTTACTTCAGTTTCTATTTTTGCAACACTTTTAAGTCCAATCTCATTTTTATCTCTTGCAGGAAATTCTTATGCAGGAACTTGGATTATGTGGTTTGCACAACTTGGAATGCTTGTAGCAATTCCTTTTACTATAAAATTTTTCTTGCCAATTTATAGTAAACTCGATATAGATACAGCTTATCACTACCTAGAATTAAGATTTGATAGCAAGGGATTAAGAATACTTGGTGCAATAATGTTTATAATTTACCAAGTTGGTCGTATGTCAATAATAATGTATCTTCCATGTATGGTTTTATCAAAACTTATGGGAATAAACGTAAATATTTTGATTATAATTATGGGAGTTATTGCAATTATTTATTCATATACTGGAGGACTTAAATCAGTATTGTGGACAGACTTTATCCAAGGCTCAGTTTTACTTCTTGGAGTAACATTTGGATTATTTTACTTAATTGCAAATATTGATGGTGGATTTGGAGAAATAGCAAAAGAACTTTTCACAAACCACAAATTTTTAGCTATGGATGAGCCAATATTTGATGCAAATATATTTAAAGATTCAATATTTTTGCTAATATTTGGAGCAGGCCTAAACACAATAGGATCATATGTTTCAAGTCAAGATATTGTTCAAAGATTTACAACTACAACTGATACAAAAAAATTAAATAAGATGATGGTAACAAACGGTTGTCTATCAATTTTTATTGCAACAGTATTCTACCTTATAGGAACAGGACTTTTCGTATTTTATAAAGTTCAAGGCAATCCTTTGCCACCAGCAGCTCAACAAGATCAAATTTTTGCATCTTGGATAGCTTTTGAGCTTCCAGTAGGATTTACAGGAATATTGCTTGCAGCAATTTATGCAGCAAGCCAATCTACCCTTTCAACAGGACTAAACTCAGTTGCTTCAAGTTGGGCTTTGGATATTCAATCAAGTTTAAATACAAATTTAAGTTTTGAAAAACAAACAAAAATTGGTCAAAGAGTTTCATTGATAGTTGGAATTTTTGCAATAATTGTTTCAATGATCTTGGCAAATGGAGATATAAAATCTGCCTACGAATGGTTTAATGGATTTATGGGCCTTGTTTTGGGAATACTTGTAGGAACCTTTATCCTTGGAGCATTTACAAAAACTGCAAATAAATTTGGAGCAACACTTGCCTTTATCGCTGCAAGTGGAGTTATGATTTATATAAAATATTTCGTAGATCCAGCAAAAATTTCTTTCTGGTCATACTCAATTATATCAATATTAGTTTCTTTAGTAGTTGGACTTATTGGATCAGCAATTTACAATAAAGTTAAGGGAAAAGAAACTATAGTACCAAAAAACACAACAATTTATAATCAAAATTAGGGGCAAAAATGATATTTGGAAATATAAAAAATTTAGAAGAATTTGATTATTTAAACGGTCAAATAAAAGAATGTTTTGAATTTTATAAAAATAATGATTTGAAAAATATGGAAAAGGGAAGTCATCCTATAAAGGGAGAAGATCTTTTTGTAAATATTGTAGAATATGAAACTACAAATCCTGAAAATAGATTTTGGGAAGCTCACAAAGACTATCTTGATCTTCATCTTATGCTTGATGGACTTGAACAAATAGATTTGAATTTCATCAAAAATATGGACTTGGGTTCTTATAAAAAAGAAGATGATTATCAAGCTATGGATGGAGAAAAAAACTCATCTATTGTTTTAAATGAAGGAGATTTTCTGATTTGTTATCCTAATGACGGTCATATGACAGCTATAAAAGTTAAAGACTCAAAAAAAATTAAAAAAGCAATTTTTAAAATTAAAATATAGGATATAATAGGGGCAGTGTTATAAACATTTGCCTCTTATTTAATAAAAGGAGATATTATGAAAAAATATATAAGCATAGACATTGGCGGAACAGCCATAAAATATGGTCTTATAGATGAAAACGCAAATATTTTAGAAAAATACGAAATAGAAACAAATGCCCAAAAGGGTGGAGAACATATCTTAAATGAAGTCGTAAAAATAGTTGAAAATTTTGTAAAAGAAAATCAAAATGACAAAATAATGGGAGTTTGTATTTCAACAGCTGGTGTAGTTGATACAAAAAAAGGTTCGATTTATCACGCTTCAGATCTTATACCAAATTATATTGGAATTAATTTTAAAAATACAATCAAAGAAAAATTTTCCTTGCCATGCCAGGTTGAAAATGATGTAAATTGTGCAGGACTTGCAGAATATAAGTCGGGAGCATCAAAAGATAGCTCGGTTTGCTTGACCCTTACAATAGGAACAGGAATAGGCGGATGTGGAATTGTTGATGGGAAAATAATTCATGGGGCAAATGGCTCAGCCTTTGAAGTTGGATATATGAATATAAGAGATGATAAATTTGAAAATTTAGGTTCTGCCAAAGTTTTAGTTGAAAAAGTTGCCAAAGAAAAAAAGAAAATATCTCACTATGGAATGGAAAAAAAGTTTTTGAAAATGCAAAAAAAGGCGATAAAATTTGTATAAGAGCGATAGATGAGATGTGTGATGTTTTGGGACTTGGAATAGCAAATTTATCCTATATGCTAAATCCAGATACAGTTGTGCTTGGTGGTGGAATTATGGCACAAGAAGAATATTTGAAAAAAAGAATCGAAGAAAAAATTTCCTTATATTTAGAAAAGAGATTTTTTGATAAGATGACTTTGAAATTCGCAAAGCACCAAAACCAAGCAGGAATCTTGGGAGCTTATTATAATTTTAGAGATTTAGAAGATAAATAAAAATAGGAGAATGTTTTGGACTATTATAATAAATCGGTTGTAGAAATAATAGAATCAAATTATGAAAATTTTACAGAAGTTGAAAAAAATATAGCAGAATTTTTCATCCACAATAACAAAAGAGAAGATTTTTCAAGCAAAAAAATAGCAGAAAAATTATTCGTATCCCAAGCTTCCCTTTCAAGATTTGCCCAAAAATGTGGTTTTAGAGGATATAGAGAATTTGTTTACCAATATGGCGAAGATTTTGTAGAAAAAAAAGAAGATATAAATGGAAATATAAGCCAAGTTTTGAATACTTACCAAGAATTGCTAAACAAAACATATAGCCTAGTTGACGAAAGTCAAATAAAAAGAGTAATAGAATATATAAATAAAGCAGACAGAGTTGTAGCTTGTGGAAAGGGTTCATCAGGTCTTTCTGCAAATGAAATGGAACTTAGATTTATGAGAATTGGAGTAAATATAGATTCCATAACAGACTCTGACCAAATGAAAATGAGAGGAGCCTTTCACGATAAAGATTCCCTAATTTTTGGACTTAGCATAAGTGGAAATACAAGCGAAGTTTTGCTTTTTCTATCACAAGCTCATAACAAAAATGCAAAAACAATACTTATAACATCACAAATTAGAGATTTATACAAAGATTTTTGCGACGAAGTAATCCTAGTTCCATCACTAAAACATTTGAATTATGGAAATGCAATAAGCCCACAATTTCCAATTTCAATAATGGTTGATATCATATACTCATACTTTGTAAAAGAAGACAAAAATATAAAAGAAAAATTACACGGCGATACCCTAAAAGCCTTGTGGGAAAAATAAGTTGAAAAAAACTATAAGATTCTTGACATTTCTCATTTTAAAACTATCCTAAAAATAGGTGATTAAAATGATAAAAGAAAAAATTATAAAAAAAGTAGGTATAATTTATCTTGATAGACCAGAAATTATAAATGCCTTAAACTTAAAGATGGTAAATGATATAGAAAAAATTCTCAAAAAATGGGAAAATGACGACAATATTAGGGCGGTATTATTTGATTCCCTTTGCGAAAGAGGATTTTGTGCCGGTGGAGATTTGAAAGAAATATATAAAGACTATCTTTTAGATGATGGCGATAAAAATAAAGATGAATTTTATGAAAGAGAATTTATTTTAGATAAGTACGTAAGAGATTACAAAAAACCAATAATAAGCCATTATTTCGGTATAGTTATGGGAGGCGGTATAGGTTTAACAATAAATTCAGACCTTATAATTGCAGACGAAAGCGTGGTTTGGGCTATGCCAGAAACAAGGCTTGGATTTGTGCCTGACGTTGGAGTTGGAAAACACATTTCAAAAATTTCTCAACACCTTGGACAATACTTAGGTCTTTGTGGAGAAAGCCTATCATCAATAGATCTCAAAAAATATAATTTAGTAGACTTGTATATAAAGTCTTCAGATTACGATAAAGTATTAAAAATTTTATTTGATTTATCCCAAAAATATGAGGGAGAAAAACTAATCGAAGAATTAAAAAAACAAGCAAAAGAATACGAACATTTAGAAAAAAAATCAAAAATTTCAGAAAACATAGAAAAAATCGAAAAATATTTTTCACATTCCAGCATAGAAGAAATTTTTGGAAATCTTGAAGAAAATGCAAAAGAAGATGAATTTGCCCGAAAAATTCTAAAAAAATTATACGAAAAATCACCCCTTATGCTAAAAGTTCAATTTGAAAAATATTTTATTGGAAAAAATCAAAGCTCAGATCAAGTTTTTGACCTTGACCTAAAAATTTTAAAATACTCAAGAAAAAATGGCTTGATGCAAGAAGGGATAAGATCTTTGATAATAGATAAAAAAAAGGCAGATTGGGAAGAAGAATCCGTATATAAAGTTTCAGATGAAAAAGTAAAAAAATATTGGGAATCGAAAACTTATACAAGGAAAAATAAAAATATGAGGATATATAACTTGTTTTTATAAAAAATATTTATGGAAAAAAGGAGAAAAAGATGGACGTATTATTAGTAATAGACTTGCAAAATGATTTTATAGACGGAGCCTTGGGCAATGATGGAAACGAAAAATTATAAAGCCTATAGAAAATTTGATAGAAAAATTTGACGGAGAAATTATTTTTACCAGAGATAGCCATGACGAAAACTATCTAAAAAGCCTTGAAGGAAGCCATCTACCAGTAGAGCATTGCATAAAAAATTCAAAAGGTTGGGAAATTAGAATTGACACAAAAAACCATAAAATAATAGATAAGCCATCATTTGGTTCCTATGAACTCGTAGAATATTTGAAAAAATTAAACGAAAAAGAAAAAATCGAAAATATCTATATGGTGGGAATCTGCACTGATATTTGTGTGCTTTCAAATGCAATTATGATAAAAAACGCTCTTTTAAATACAGAAGTTACAGTCATTGAAGACTTGTGCAGGGCAACAAGCGAAAAAAACCATAAAATTGCCCTAGATGCAATGACATCATGCCAAGTAAATATTATAAATTCAAAAGATAAATAAAAATAAGGGAAAATTTTTGAAATTAAAAGTAAGATTTCCTTTATAGACTTTTTCTTTTCAGTATGTTAAGATAAAGTCGCTCGGGGAATTAGCTCAGCTGGGAGAGCGCTTGACTGGCAGTCAAGAGGTCAGGGGTTCAAGTCCCCTATTCTCCACCAAATAAGATTAAAATCTTAAAAAATAAGATTTTTTATAAAAAACAAAAAAACTCAGATATAAAAGTCTGGGTTTTTTTAATTGGAGAATCACTTAATTGAAGAAAATTTTAGCATATTGTATAATTAAAATAATAATAAAATTCAGGAGATTTCACAATGAAAAACAAGGCGAAAATAATAATAAGCCTCCTTTTTTTTATAATGATTCTAGGAGCTTGTAAAAATAAAATTGATAAAGAAAATCCTTCATCAGATCCCACAATCCCATACTCAAATAAAAATACAAACAATAAAGAAGAACTAGCAGAAAAAGATCAAGGAAAAATTGAGGCAGGTTCTTTAAATTCAAAAATTTTAAAACAAAATTGGAAGTACAAAGTATATTTGCCAAATGCTTATGACAAAAAAAGCGATAAAAAATATCCAGTTTTATATATGCTTCACGATTTTGGGGGAAACTCTTCATCAATTCTTGAAAAATCAAATACAAAAGACGTTCTTGATAAGATAATGAAAAATAAAGAAAAGAAAATGATACTTGTATTCGTTGATGGCCTATCTACATTTTATATAGATAGCAAATACGATAAGAAAATGGAATCAGCAATAAAAGAAGAATTGATAAAAGAAATAGACAAAAAATATAAGACAGATAAGAAAAAAAGTGCCAGAGCAATAGGGGGGATTTCCCTTGGAGGCTATGGAGCTATAAGCATTTGCCTAAAAAACCCAAAACTATTTTCAAACGCCCTCTTGCTTTCTCCGACACTTTGGCAAAAAGTCGATAAAAATAGTCCGATAAGAAAAAATTATAGGACATTTTCAGACGGAAAGAAAATTTGGTCAGATGAAGTATATAAAGAAAAATTCCCGACAAATTTTGTAAGCGATAAGACAAAAGATATAAATGTATATATAAGATCAGCAAAAGGGGATAAGACTATAAAAATTGAAGATATAGAAAAGTTTAATAAATTTTTAGAAGAGGCAGAAATGACAACAGAATTTAAAAAAGATGGAGAAGAATTCGACCATAACTACAATTATTGGAATAAAATAACAGAAGAATCTTATCTGTGGATTTTAGATCAATTTGAATAAAAATAAATAATAAAAAAGGCTTTTGCAAAAAAATAAATTTTAAATGCAAGAGCCTATTTTTTTAAAAAATTTTTTAAAAAAACACGAAAAATTTATAATTAAAGACAAATGAGATAATATACCTAAAAGAGATTGACTAAAAAAAGCATAAGATATATAATTATATATAACTATAAATGTGTAAATTTTAAGAAAATTAAAACTTTTAAATGAAAAAATATTGCTAAATACTTTAATTAAATACAAGAGAAAAAATTCTATTATTTAATTAAGAAAATATAAAAAAATATAAATAATTAGAATTTAACAAATCTTAAAAAGGAGTTCTTATGAAAAAACTAATGAGAAAAATAACGTCACTTTTAATGGCAATTTTTATGATTCTCCAAGTTATGTTGCCTGCTTTTTCAAGCACATCTAGGGCGGAGGACGAAAACCCGAATATGATAAAGGGACTAGAGGAGATAAAAAACGACACAGATCTAAATATCTCAATCAAAAAATCACAGGAAATTTATGATAAAAAGAAAACGAAAAAAGATGAAAATAAATTTTCTATAGCCCTTTCAATGCCTGATGACGTATCAAAAGTTAGGCTTATAAAAAGAAATGACCTAAGTTTATTTGAAGATAAACATTATGATACAAATGAACAGGCAAGCAAAGAATATTGGCATATAAAAGATATGCTAAATGACCAAGGTCTTGACATAGATTTAGAAATCATAAACGATGACCAAGGTTATAAAATATTAACAAAAGAAGATTATGAAAACCTTGAAAAAAATAAGGAAAAAAGTCCATACGGTCAAAACTATTCATACATAGACTTTAAAATAATGGATGATTTTGATTTTAATAAAAAAGGAAACCAAAAATTACTAAATGAAGATAAGTTAGTATTTAACCTAGAATTTTTCAAAAACACATCACCAGATCCAAATTTCAACCTTTACGAAAAAGATGAAGAAGGAAATTTAGAAATTAAAAAAGAAGGGGACATTTTTGCCCTTGTTTGTGATGATAAAAAAAGCTTGTATGACACCAAAAACTTCAAAGAAGAATACGACAGCCTACAAGCCTTAAAAGAAGAAAAAACAAAACAAGCCCAAGAGCAAAAAGATAAACAAGAAAAAGAAAAGGCAGAAAAACAAGAAGAGGAAATAGCAAAAAAACAAGCCCAAGAGCAAAAAGATAAAAAAGAAACAAAAAAAGAAGAAAATAAAAAAGAAAGCAAAACAGAAATAAAAGTAAGCTCAGGCGAAATATCCTCAGACAAAAAAGAAAACGAAAAACAAGAAGAAAAAGATAATAATAATAAAGAAGAAAATAAGACTCCTATAAGAGAAGAAAATGAACAAGAAGTTAGCTCTAAAAAAGAAAATGAAAAAGAGCTTAGTTCTATAAAAGAAGATAAGAAAGAAAAAACTCAAACAGAAAAAAGAGGATTTTTCAGAAATTTTAGAAGCCTACTTTTTGGTGAAGAAAGAGTGCCAACACCAGTAGGACAAGGACAAGATGAATTAAATTTAGATGGAAAGAAATTTACAATCCTAACTCGTTTCAATACATCAAACGCAGGAGGATCAATCCAACCTTACCAATATTTTGATATAATCCTTGACGAAAAACTCACAGTAAATGATCCATCTACTCTAAAAGATATCAGATACAACGGAAGAGTAATTGCAAAACCAACTTATATTAAAGATGAAAATAAAATCAGATACAATATCCAAGGAACTATACCAGAAAATATAAGTGTTTTATTAAAAATCTCAGTTGATTACAATAAAGATAAAATTAAAAAACTTGATAATGATGGAACCTTTACAGTTACAAATAAGGTATCAGGTATGGGTATTGTAAATCCACCGAGAGATCTTGTTCCTCAAAAAATTGATAAAAACGGAAATCTAGCAGGCTCTATCATAGAACCAGGCAGGGGCGATGTACCAGAACTTATAGAATCTGACGATAAGTCCTACAAGGTAGACATGGATGCCTATGGTATCCCAGATGTAGTAGACGGAGAACTCAAAGGATTTAATTGGAAGGCTACAGTCCTATCAACAAAAGACCTACAAGGTCTAGACTTATCTGTAAACTTTACAACAGTAAAAGGTTCAGGACTTGGTGAAATCCGAAATTTAACACTTGATGGAGCTAATGTTACTGCAACAAGCAACAAGTTAAAAGATCATACTGGTATAGTAGACTCAATAAACTACAAACCAAATAAGAATACTAAGGAATTAAATTTCACCTTCTATACACCAGTAACCAACAAACAAGAATCTTACATGCTAGACCTAAATGCTATGGCAAATGGTAAGGTAGGTTCAAAAAGGGTTGTTGGAAGGCAAGGCTATCCAAAAGAAAAAGTAGAACTTTTAACACCAAGCCGTGTTGGAATGAACAATAGAACATCAATCTTTGGAGAATTTCCAAACCCAACTCAAGCAAGATGGACTATAACAGACCAAGTTTCCACAGGAGATGAAGGAAAATTACCTCTAGAATCAAGACAACTTGGTGGAGGACAAAGTATATCATCTGGAAAAGTGGCAGTTTATGGAGTGGATACAAAAAAGGGTAGCCAAACCTATGGACAAATGATCCAAGTCGGAAGCGACGAAACTTTAACTTCTATTCCAGAAAAAGAAAAAAATCCAGTAAATCCCCAACCAGTAGGCTCAATAGTAGCTTATGAATACACAACTGATTTATCAGAACAAAAAAAATCATCAATAGGTGGGGTTGTTATTTCTAAAACTCAAGATATTCGTGTAGGTCAAAGTTGGGGTCTTGATGGAGGCATTAACATGCCAGCTCAAACCATTAAGGCTGTAGATCCAAAGAAACAAGAAGGTCAGGAAGGATATGAGCTTGGAAGAATTAATCTTGAAAAAGGAGAAGATAAAAAATCAAATAGAAGATTTACCATACAAGACGTAAAAGTATGGGATATTGATTCAAATGGAAACGCAACAAGAATCCAACCAAAATTAAAACAAGATTTGCCAAGAGAAGAAACCATAGATGGAAAGACCTATCAGTATGCAGAAAATTATAACTATTACAAAACTGATCTAGATGAATATTACCTTCACAATATAGCTAAAGAAAAAACTGAAGAAAAATTCGGAAGCTTTACACTCAAAAAAATCGGACCAGAAGGTGAACCGGTAGAAAATGCAAGCTTTAATCTTTTCCGTGGAGCAGAAGCTGTAACCAATAAAGAAGGTGAAGCGGAATTTAAAAATATATCTCAAGGTACCTACTACCTAACAGAAACCAAGGCACCAAAAGGTTACAAATTGGCAGAAGATACCACAATAATTGTAGACAAAAATGGTAGGGTTAGAGCAACAGGAAAAGACGCAAGTCAAACTGGAGATGAAACAGCGACCCAATACTTTAAAGACGAAAAATATCCACTTTTTATGAACCTAATGTCATATGCGATAAAGGGACAAAAAGGAGAGGTAACAACCTATATCTACCTAAAACCAGATGAGGGTGGTGGAACTAACCAAAATACCAGATTAAATATTACAGGCTATAATTCTATTTCAGAGATAGAAGTATATGACGTAAATCCAGCAAACAGATCCAGACTAAGACAAGCCATGGATATCCAATCAGGTGTGGAAAATAATATTAATGGTCCAACTTTAAACCAACCAAACCCAAATCCTATAAAAGGAGAAAATAATGTCCGTGAATCCTATACAGGAAAAACTGGTTATCAAATAAAAATCCCACATGTAAGATTTGGAACAAATTGGGGCTTTTTAGTAAAAGTAACAGGAACACCTTCATCAAATGATGGAAAAATTTCTTATGATTGGTTAGTAGATAATAATGCTCCAGGAAATAATTCTAGGATACAAAAAACTATTACACCAGCAGATCCTAATGTGGTTAATAAAACTACTGTAACAGTAAAAGATAAAAAATTTGAAACCAAACCAATAGAAGTAATAAAGGTAACAAGTAAAAAGGAAACCTTGGGTGGAGCTACCTTTGTTCTCAAAAACCCTGACAATGGTGAAATCCTAAAAACTGTTAAGTCAGTAAGTGTAGAAGGAAAGGATAAAGGTAAGGTAGACTTTGGCAAGATGCCTCCAGGAGATTATATAATAGAAGAAATAGCAGGACCAGAAGGCTATATAGAATCCCAACTTGTCTTTGATGTCCATGTAGATGAAGCATCCCAAGTAACCTACAAACCAAGATTTAAAAATGGAGTAGGTACACCGGTTGCTGGTGTAGATTATTGGATTGAAGATGAGGTTGTTGCAGACGAAAAAACAAAAGTTGATGTAATAACAGTCGATCAATCAATGACCTTAAGCGAAAACAATCCTGGTGAAACAGGAACACAAGAAGGAGTTTGGGAAGCTTATCGTTACGAATCTTATACCTACAAAGCAAAAATAAAATTAGCATCATCAGAGCCAAAAAAGAGATTTGAAATTCAATTCGATCCAAATCTTGACTTTACCCAATATGTAAATCAATTCCCAGAAATAAAAATAATGGGCAAGTCATAGCAAAACCATACTTTAACTACGATACTAATCTTTTGACCTATGTATTTACAGAGGCATCAGGATCTGGAGAAGTAATCTTTGACCTAGTAATAGATGGTGTTATCCCATCTAAATTCTATGCAAAAAATTCTGGAGAGTATGACTTTACAAACGTAGTTGCCCCAGGTCAAAAAGATAAAGTTAATGGTAACCAAGTGGATACAGTACATGTCAAGGCTTTTTATGACGATTATGACTCACATCCAAATGGAAATTCTCCATCACAAGCCTACTATTTCAGAGATGTATTTAAGGGCGAAGATGGAAATTGGTATGTAAAGGCTATAGCTTACTACAACCCAAAAGCAAATTTAGTTGGTGATGTTCGTAGAGCAGCAAGAACTCTATCCTTTAACTGGATGTCAACAAACTGGTCCCCAACCAATATAGTAACATGGGCAGGTAATGGTAATGAGCCAGCCTTTGCCCTACAAAATGTAAAGGTATATTCTGTTCAACCAACTTTAAATAGATATAAAATAAAAACAAACGAACCTTATATGCCTTTGTCAATGGGAATTAGACCAGAAAATGATCCGAGCATTTATAGGCTGGAACTAAATCAAAATATAGGCAAGGACTATGTCTATAATAGACAAGGAGCTATAGCCCTAACATTTGATCCGAATGAAATACATTCTACAGGAGCACTTATTGATTCTAGGCCACTTAAAATAGATATTCCCGCTATTAGTAACAATAACGAAGGTTATGTAATCGATCAAACTTTCAAGGTAACAGACCTAAATAAATTTAGGACTATGTTTAGAGCTTTTGTTATGCAAAACTCATCCGACAAAAAAAATTCGCTTAAATCAGCTTTTGCTTCAAAAGTAAATGTCAACGAAGCCACAGCCGAACAAAATAAAAAAGAAATTCCTAAATTCTACAAGCAAAAGGTAATGATGGCAAACGAAGAGTACGTTCCAACCAGCTTCAAAATTAGGAAGTATAACGAAGCAGACACATCAAAAACCCTAGAAGGAGCAATCTTTACCTTAACAAATAATGATACAGGTAAGACTATAACCCAAAAAACAAGTAAAGATGGATATTTAACTTTTGATAAATTACAACCAGGAGTTTATAGACTAAAAGAAACTGAAGCTCCAAAGGGCTTTATAAAGTCAGATAAGAGATGGTTGGTAAACGTGGCAAAAGACGGTGTTGTTACAATCACAGAAGTAGGATTCAATAGCGACGGAAAATCTATCATTGGTAAAGAACTTGTTTTAGATGTAGCAAATAAACAAGAAGGTCAAGACTTTGTAGTCTACAAAAAAGGAGACCAAGGTCAAGCCCTAGCTGGTGCTAAATTCGTTATAAAGAGAAAAGATGGAGAAAATTATACCGAAGTCGGAACAGGAGAATCAGACACAAGTGGTATTGTAAAATTCAAAAATAGTACAGGAGCTGACTTAAAACTCACAGACGGAATCTATTTATTAGAAGAAACTGAAGCACCAACAGGCTACAAAAAACTCGACAAAAAATGGGTACTTGTAGTTGGTAAAAATAAAGTAGAAGTTCACGACTATATAGAAGGTCCAAAAGAAGAAACCAGTAGCAAAGCAAACAAATCCCTCCTAATAGAAAAGGGAACACATTGGGTAGATGTTGCTAAAAGATCACCAGCAAAATTCAATGGTTTAACTGACCCAAGATGGAGAGGCTATATAAACAACAGCCCATATCCTTATAAGATGGGTACAAGAATTGTTGGTATCAATAAGACGGGCAAATATGTTATCCAAAGATTTGTAATAAATCCAGAAGCAAAACATATGGGACCATCAAAAGTTCAAATCCATAAACAACCACTAAATGAAAACAACATGGATTGGTATTCTGGAACCGAAGCCTACAAAATTTTCCAACTAGATAAAGCAGTAACAGAAAATGTAGGCGATATAAAACTGGAAAACTATGTAGCAAAAGAACTAAATTTAACAGCAAAAAAAGTTAAAAAACAAGGTGAAACTCCAGAAAGAATGGAATTTGATCTTCCAGAAACAGATAAGCCTATAATAATTGATGTAAAAGTACCATACAAAAGCGAATCCGCGGGCGTTGGTCTAGGTATGGATTATTGGGAAAATGTTGGAACAGAAAATGAAAAAGTATATTGGAAACCAGATTTTTATGAATCAGTAGAAGATATACCAGTAGGCGATAAAGTTACATCCAATACCCAAGCAGGAAATATTGTAGGGGCTTATATATCCGAAGGTTCACTTGACGTAAAAAACGAAAGAAAAAGACACAAATTTGAATTTACAAAAGTAAGAGAAACAAGTCTTGATGGCTTATCGGGAGCAACATTTAAACTAACAGGTCCTAAGCCACAAACAGAAACCAAGTGGGGCAAGTCCGATGACAAAGGAAAGGTATCTTTTGAAGGACTACTTCCAGGAACTTACAAGCTAGAAGAACATGGAGCTCCACAAGGTTACGAAAGCTCAAACACTGACTGGACAGTAACAATACTTGAAGATGGAAAAGTCTATATCAAAGACAACAATCCAACAAATACAGTACCAAACAAGGACCCAGAAGCTCAGTGGCAAAAAGTAGATGTAACAAACCCTGAGAAGGAAAACAAATCAGATTCAGTAAGAGAAGAATACAAGCAGACAGCTGATAAGAAAATAAAAACCCATATTGTTAGGATAAACAAGGCGACAAAAAGAATCAGACAGGTCTATGTCCTAAATAGACTAACTGAAAACCTCTTAGACCCTACCTTGGAACTCCATTCCTACCCAGAAAAATGGGATATAACAGACAAAAACACCAACATAATGTCTGTAACTGAGGTTGGCAAAGATGCAAGTCCAGAAAATCTTGGAAAAATCGGAGCCAACGTCCAATATAGTACTGAGATAATAAGTAAAAATAACCATTCTAGATTGGTAATAAAACCAAAAATATCAGGAGAAAAAACTATAGCTGTTGTTATAGAAACAGACCTAAAAGATTCGACTGATATTGGTGGCATCGGTACAGGTATGGATTATGACAACCAAGGTAATAAATATTGGGGAGCAGAAGAATATACAAATATAAATAATTTCAAACTTCACCCAGTAGCAAATCCAACAGTCGATAAAAACACCAAGCTAATTATAGACGGCAAGGACAGGAGTAACGATGCTCAAAACTTGCTAAGAAGTGCAAACGAAGAAAATCAAACTTTACTAAAAAAAGAAAATGGCATCATAGCCAGAAATTATGCCTTTAGGTCTATGGATAATGATGTAACAGACCTATCAACCCCACTATCAAGGCTAAAAGCAAGGTCAACAAGCCTAAATAGTTTCAGAAGTGGTGGACTTGAAATCTCAGACAACCTCTTTGGTGGTCCTGTAGGAGCAGGCAACTTAAGTCAAACATCCTACAATATAGACTCAAGTGATGCAAACATCACAGTCAATGCTGGTGATGTAAACACAACAGATGGTACTAGAAATATTAATATTTCGGTATCACCAAAAGAAGGTACAAATACAGGTTCTACAAATGGCAAGAACTTGCAGTATGTATTCATGATAGATAGGTCTAGAGATCAGGCTCTAAATATTAAAACTGCAGATACTCCAACTATCGATAAAAACATTAATAAATTCCTAACAGATTTGGCAGAAAAAGCTAAAAATACAAATACTAGTGTAGATGTAACTTTCATTGAATATTCAAAGAATGGTTCAAGAGTGTTAGGTAATTACAATCAAAACCTAGTAGACCTATACAATTCTGCAAATACCTTTACCTACAACATGAAAACTAGAACTTTTGGCGATAGAAACAATGTCACAGCAAAAGACATCTTAGGTAGTCTAGGTATAAGTTCAAGAACAAATGTTACAAATAAGGATAAAGATGATGGGTCTGAAGTATTAAATAGAAATATTGGTAGCTACTACAATCAAATAGTAGGAAACGGCAAAAAATACGACAAAAAATACGTCCTAAATATAGCAAACTTCGATGCTGCAACAGCCACCTACTATTTAGAAAATAAATACAATCCTAACTCTACTAAGAAGTACTATGCTGCTGATAACAACTGGATATTCAGAGATACCACCAAACCAGCTCAAGATAGGTTTGAATCCTATGTTCTTCATATATCTCAAAAAGCAGGTAATACTGGATATGAATCATATATGAGTACAAACTCTGGTACTTTACGCTATGAAAAGGACACAGCTACAACTACTAATGGTATATACACCTATAAGGACTTCTTAGAATCTAATTTGATTAAGAATGAATACTTCCAAAGTTCTGGCCAAGTAGAAGAATATTTAGTCAAAAATGCAAAGATTGATATTAATCTAAACACAAATATTAGACTAGCAGAAAATCCAAGTGCAGATAATGGAAACATATCTTACACATCCGACGGATTTAGCATAAATAATATCAACCTCAAAAAAGGCCAAAAACTAAACTTGTCATATAAAATTGGATTGGATAGCAATGCACAATCAAACCAAGATTATCCAATCCACAGAACAATGCTATACACACCAAATAACAGCAACCCTGTGAACCTAGATAATAACTTGGCAACCAGAAGAAACCTAGACTACTATTTTGTAACATTAATTGCAAATAACGGCTCTGGTCAAACAACCAGAAAAAGTGTAAACAAGGGAGAAAATTATTCTCTACCACAATGTGATTTTGCACCACCAAGTGGACAAGAATTTGATTATTGGTTAGTGTATGGACAAAAACATCAACCTGGAGATAGTATTCAAATTACCGAAGATACAAATGTTATTGCTTTTTGGAAAAACAAATCAGTAACACCATCAAAAGTCACCATCACCTTTGATGGCAATGGTGGGGAATGGCATATGGATCCTGTAACTGTAGATAAGGGTTCAACCTATTACCTACCAGGATGCTCATTTACACCACCTGCAAATTCGACATTTGATTATTGGTTAGTAAATGGAGAGAGAAAGAATCCAGGAGATCCTATTTCTGTAAATGACAACACAAAAGTAACAGCTATCTGGAAATCCACTGGCACTCCACAACCAAAGAAGTATGACATCACTACAAGAGTTGATGGTGGTCATGGTAGTGTTGGTGTTAGTCCTAGCCAGCAAGAGGAAGGCAATGATGTAACTATTACAGTCACACCTGACTCAGGATATGAAATTGAAAGGGTAACTTGGAATGGAACTGACATAACATCTAGGTTTACAAATTCTAATTTTACAACCTACTCAATGGGTGCTGGTCCTGTAGAAGTTGTTGCTAAGTTTAGACAAACTAAAGTGGCAAATGAATACTATCTAGGAACAGACATAACTGGACATGGTTCTATTTCAGCCGAACCTAGATCAAATGGAAAGGCAAAAGCAGGAGATAAGATAAACGTAACGGTCACACCATTTTACGATGGATACTATGTAAGTAATATCTTTGTCAAACCTGTTGACAAAAGTGCAAATATTGACTTTGTATGGACATCAAAAAATTCTGGTTATTTCATAATGCCAGAAAAGGACGTAACAGTATACGGAGTTGTCCAACAAGCAACTACAAGCACCTATCCAATTAATATAACTAAGCCTAACCACGGAAGCATAGCAACTAAGGAAAGGGCAAGAGCAGGGGAATCTGTAAAGATTAGTGCAGTAGCTGATGACAATTATAAGCTTCAAAGTATAAAGGTTACTGATACATCTGGAAATGAAATTACTGTTACTGATAACCAATTTGCAATGCCGGCGAGTGCAGTTACTATATCTGCGACCTTTGTTCCTGAAGGACAAGGTCCAAACCCTGGTGGTGGGTCACAAGTTCTACCAGACAGTCCAGAACTTGGCTACCTAATTTATGACCCAAGCAATCCAAATAAAATTATCAAAAAATATGCTAAGCTTACAAATAGGTTGGCTGGTTTGGAACTTAAGGTTTATAAGAAAAATATAAATGGTAGGACACTTGAAGGTGGAGAATTTAAGTTGTTCAAGACAGAAGCTGATTACAATACAGAAGATAAAAACTTCAAACCTATAACAGCAGTTTCAGGTTTGGATGGTAGGATTTTATTTAAGGATAAGGATAACCAACCAGTCAAACTTCAAAAAGGTTACTATGTATTGGAAGAAATCAAGCCACCAGTAGGATATAAAAAGGCTTCTTCTAAGTGGAAGATTGAAGTTAAGGATGACGGAGGTAGGATGCACGCCACCTACTTCGGCCCATCACAAACACCTTCCCAATACTTGTTGTCAAAAGAATCTAAATTACAAGATGATTCAACAGGAACAAATCTTGCAATTAGAACTGCATCCAAGATTACTCATATAGATCCAGATTCAAAAACTTTTGTACAAAGGGTTATTATTGACCTAAGAGGCTACAATAAAACTGATAAAGTCAATGTCCAAATCAATCCAAAATATAAGAGAGTTGAAAAGGACAGAGCTGGAGAGAAACCAGACACAATCGAAGAAGGTTTAAAGACAGCCTACAGAACAACCTACAAGATATCAAATCCTAAAGAAAATCTAGATACAGATTATATACTAGGTTACTATGACCTTTCTAAATCGGGTGTATCTATGGTAAACACTGCAAGGTGGAGACCATTTGATTGGGGCTTTGACGAAGACCAATTAAACCTAGATCCAGGTGAAGTCTACTTCATAGATATTGAAGGATATTATGATGAATCACTAGTTTCAGGTATGGCAGTAAATGAAAAAGATGTAAATGGCAAGCCGGTTGCTCCTCATAAAAATACAAAAATCAAGCCAGAAGACCTTGCCAAACTACAAATGGATATAAAATTCTACGAAGGAGCAAGAAACTTCGAACAAGCAGTCTACAATAAAGAGACTGGAAAAATTGAATGGAAGACCTTCCCTAAGGCATCTTACCAAGCAGGTGCAGCTGCCCTAGCAAATATTAAACCAAAAGGTTGGTCAGATGAATTTTACAATGACAGATATCAAAATTGGGTAGGCTTAGAAGGTGGTAGAATTCATCCAGCATTAGATAATGCTACACCAATCAAGACCCTTTCAACATCAGCTGATATTTCAAAGCTATATACTACGACGGATAAGCCTAAAGATAAGCTAGATATACCAAAAGAAGGTTTGGACATCATAAACGATGAAGAAACATACAACATCACCTTCTCAAAACACGGACGTGATGGAGAAAAGAGTAAAGGTTGGGAAAGTAATGGTAAAAAGGTAACTGAAAATAGGCTTGAAGGAGCTATTTTCAAACTTCAACAATATATCCAAAATGACTATGTAGATGTACCGGGATCTTATGTATCCTCAGCCTTCAATGGTTATTTCGGATTCAGGGGATTAAAACCAGGTCGTTATAGGCTAATGGAAGTTGAAGCTCCAAAGGGCTACAGACCAATCAGAGATGCTATCCTCTACATGACCGTTGCCTATGAAGAACCAAAGACCAATTTCGAGACTGGTGAAATCACAAAAGGCAGGGGGAAAATCACCCTAGAGTATGACAATGGTAATGGTATTATCGAATACAACCCAGCTGCAACATCAGTAGAACATGGTCAGTTAGTTGACTATGTAACCAGTGCTACGGCAAAGAACATGGGTAAGATAATAAACGAAAAACCGGGAAAAGGTAAGGTCAGGATAAATAAAAAAGATGGAGAAGGAAATCCACTTGTAGGAGCTGAATTTAGACTAACTAGACTTGGAAGCGATGCTGATTCCGATTCACCAGAAAACAAAGATGGTTTATATAGTGCAACATCTGAAAATCTAAAAGAAACTGCCACTGCAACAGTAGCTAAGAAAGATGCTGTAGAGCCAGTAGTTAAAAATGGTAAGGTGCTTACTCTTGATCCAGTAAGGGTGGGAGCTACCAAGATTTTTGGAGAAACTATTTCAAACGCTACAGTTACTGTAACTTTCCCAGGAAATAGGGAAGTTAAGATTACTACTCCAAACTCAGGTAAGTTTACTGTAGATGTGCCAAATGGTCTTGTCCTAAAAGAAAATGACACCATTACTGCAAGCATCGATGAAAAGGGAGTTGCTATCTTTGATAAGCTTCCAATAGGTAACTACATCCTAGAGGAAATAAAATCCCCAGATGGTTACAAGAGTAATGGACAAAAATGGAGATTTACTGTAGGTGGTGAGGGTCTTGATCCTTATGTAAACGACACAAGCACCGGTGGCGAAGATTTGACAGATAAAATTAGCCTAGGAGATACAGAAATTAGGGTTCAAAAAACCTTGGATAATGATAAGACAAATACCACAAATGCAGTTTATCCACACAAGGCACAAAGTATAGGAATAACTGCCAAGTTTAATGTTCCATTAAAGCAGGAAATTAATCCGGGAGATTACTTTAAAGTAAAACTTTCAAATTCCATAGACTTATATGGTATTAATAAGGATAAACCACTTGGTAGTTTGGATATTTTTGCAGATGGTGTAGGTACAATCGCCAAGGCAAAATATGATAAGGAAACTAACACAATCACCTATACCTTCACAGAATATGCGAAGACCTATACACTTACAGAATTTAAGACCAACTTAGCAACTTGGATTAACCTTGATGAGATTAAAGAATCTACTAAAAATGTTGAGGTTGGTATAGGACTTGGAAATAAAGTTTCAAACAGTAAGTATTATGACGTAGAATATGATATTCCAAGTGAAACTTCACGTCATCCTTACCAATACACAGAGTACTACCGTTATTGGTATGGCACTGATTATCAAACCTATAATTATTGGCACAACCTTACTGGTAAAATCACTGAGATGGATAAGGAAACAGGAGAATTTACTCAATACTACTATATCAATAGGATGCGTGATGAGGGATATCCAAACTGGACTTTCCGCTACAATCCATATAGCTCAGATGAAAAAAATACTAAAAAATTGAACTATGCTAATATTAGGATTATGAAATTAAATAATAACAATGATACTAATATAGGAAAATCAATGCCAGAGTCTTTTGCCCTAGATATCAATAAAGATACAAACCTAACTGAGATATATAACCAGAGATTTGATAGGATGGGTGCAACAAACTTCAATTTTAGCAAAGATAAAAATTCTGGCAGTAGTTCCAATGACTCTTATATAGTAGAAGTTAAGGGCAAGATACCATTATCTGAAATAAAGGATTTTCAATCAGTTGGTTCAATTATAGTCGAAGGAAGGACTATAGCAGCTAGATGGGATTTGGCTAGATTTTCTGATAATAAGGCTGAGGCTAGTGCTCAACTAATTATCCAAGCTATAAATCCTAAGAATGAAATCAAATTCAGAAAAACAGACTACAAAGGAACTAGCTTAAAGGATGCTACATTTGCCCTTTACAAGAAAAATGGTGAAAGTTGGCAAGAAGTAGAAAAGAGTGAACAAACTACAAAAGAAGATGGTTTGGTTTCTTATGAAAAACTAGCTCCAGGAGACTATGCCCTATTCGAGAAAAAAGCTCCTGAAGGTTACAACAAGATTGAAGGACATATAGAAGAATTTAGTGTTGGACAAAATGGTGAAATCACAAGAAAAGTTGAAAAACACAAAACTTCTGGACAAGCTGGCTCTTCAAATTCTGGTTCAAAAGAAGAAAAAATTAGCGAACCAGTAGGAAATGAGCCTATAGATGTAATAAATTATAAGAATGTCGAATTTATAAAACTTGATGAAGAAGATCATAGTAAACTTAAAGGTGCGAAATTTAAAGTTCTTTATAAAAAAGAAGAAAAAGATGAATACAAGCCTAAAAAAGTTTATGAAAAATCTCCTACTGGCGAAAGTATCGAAAAAGATATGGAAGTTGAATCAGGAGAAGATGGTAAATTTAAGTTGGAAAAAATTTATGAAGACGGATACTATGCTCTTGAGGAAACAAAGGCACCACATGGGTACACAAAAGTTCCAGGTTATATAAGAGAGTTTAGACTTGAAAATGGTAGAGTATTTGTCAAGGAAAAAGATCCTATAAAATCAAGTTTCTATAAGGGAGCTAAAGGTAAAATTACAAGTCAAATTCTTGAAGTTGATAAGAAAAATAAAACCTTTAAGCAAAGAATTGTAATAAATCCAAACCATGAAAAACTTTTTATTCCAGAAGCTAATTCGTTCCTAAGAATCATTGAAAATGGTTGGGATATAAAACCTAATGCCGAAGCTATTGATAGAAAAATTAAAGTTGCTCTTATCGGAAAAGATGAAAAAATAGTTGATGAGAGTTCAAAAGAAGGAGAACAAAAACAAAGAAATAAATCCGTTGATGATTTAACAGAAAAAGACTTTAATGAATATGGTGCAATATCTCATAAGACAATAGGAGATAATGTTGGATCAAGATATTCACTTAAAGAAATTATTAGAAAGAAAAATGTAAGTGGAAATATAGAAACTACAGATACAATTGTTGTAGAATATACGGGTACTTTACAAAAAGACAAAGCAGTTGAACAAAAAGCTGATGTAATTTTAGGGCTAGAAGTAATAGATGAAGTAAATTACACACTTGATATAAATAGTTTGGCTGGTAAAGGTCCTGTTTGGGTCGATATAAATAAATCAAATATCAACCCGATAGAAGTTGAAAATAAAAAAGTATTTTTACCAAGAACAAATGGTTTAGGTGCTTGGATTGGATTTACTATTATTGGACTTCTTCTTATGCTCCTTGCAGTTTATTATTATAATAGGAAAAAAAACAAGGAAGCAAAAACTCAATAAATAAGTAGTTCGGATATTTAAAATTTAATTTTTAGATTTTAGCTGACCTTAAATTTGATTAATTTCAAATTTTTGGTCAGTTTTTTTGTGAAAATTATTGGAGATTGATTGAATTTTGGGTAAAAAATTATTAGAAAAAATGTTTTGTTAAAAATAATTTAAAAAGGAGAGTTTATGCTAGATTTTACTTACGATATTCCAACAAAAATACATTTTGGAAAAGATGCTCTTGATTTTGTTGGCGAGGAAGTTAAAAAATTTTCTGACAAGGTGCTTATAACTTATGGTGGTGGATCTATTAAGAAAAATGGAATTTATGATAAGGTTATAAGTGAACTTAAAAATTCTGGTGTTGAAATTTTTGAGCTTTCTGGAATTGAACCAAATCCTAGGATTGAATCTGTAAGAGAAGGTGTCAAAATAATAAAGGAAAATAATATTGGGGCAATTCTTGCTGTTGGTGGTGGATCTACAATTGATGCATCCAAATTTATGGCGGCGGGTGCTTGTGCAGATTTTGATCCTTGGGAATTTATTTCAAAGAAAAAGCCAATGAGCCCTGCAATTCCACTTTTGGCAGTTCTTACCATGGCTGCAACTGGTTCTGAAATGGATTGTGGTGGGGTTATTACAAATCCTCAAACGAAAGAAAAACTTTCATCAGGTCATCCTGACACCAGACCAAAAGTTTCATTTTTAAATCCAGAAATTACTTATTCTGTTAATAAATTCCAAACAGCATGTGGTTCTAGCGATATTTTATCCCATATTTTTGAAACTTATTTTAATGTTGATGATTCTATGTTTATGCTTGATAGAATTATGGAATCTTTGATGAAAACTGTAATAAAATATGGGCCAATTGCCATGAAAGAGCCAGAAAATTATGAAGCAAGGGCAAATCTTATGTGGGCATCTTCTTGGGCAATCAATGATTTTATTGCAAATTCTTCAAAGGCATCTTGGACAGTTCACCCAATTGAACACGAACTTTCTGCTTTTTATGATATAACCCATGGTCTTGGTCTTGCAATTTTGACACCAAGATGGATGGAATATGTTTTGAGTGAAAAAACTGTTCACAAATTCTATGATTTGGGTGTAAATGTTTTTGATATTGATAAAAATCTTGACCAAATGGAAGTTGCAAAAAAAGCTATCGAAAAAGTGAAAGAATTTTTCTTTGATACCCTTGGACTTGATTCAAATTTAAGAAAAATTAATATAGATGAAAAATATTTTGACCAAATGAGCAAAAAAGCTTGTGGCAAAAATGGAAAAATAAATGGTTTTATTGAACTTCACCCTGAAGATGTGAAAAAAATTTACCAAATGTGCCTTGAGGATTAAAAAATTTGACAAAAGGAAAAATCCTTGCTAGAATAAAAAACAAGTTAGAAGATTAATAAACCATAAAACGAGAAAAGTAGTTTAGCAGAGTTTTCAAAGAGAGTTCCGTAAGCTGAGATGGAATAAAACAAAGCAAAAATGAAAATGGCCTCCGATGGGCTTGTTCGATATTTAGGACAAGACGGGATCTCCCGTTACAGAGATAGGATATGAATGTATCTGAAGAGGCATAAGATATATGCAATTAAGGTGGTAACGCGGAATTTTCGTCCTTATTATAATCATTTGATTATAGTAAGGACTTTTTTATTAGAAATTTTTAAAAAAATCCATTTACAAACCCGATTTTAACTTAGGCCTAAAAATTTATATTTTTAAGGAGAAAAAAATGACAATAAGAGCACCACACAAATACGATATCGTAGGATCTTTTTTAAGACCAGAAAGATTAAAAAAAGCAAGAGAAGATTTTTCTAAGGGAAAAATTAATGAAATTGACCTTAAAAAAATTGAGGATGAAGAAATTGAAAAATTAATTAAAAAAGAAAAAGAGGCTGGTCTTAAATTTATAACAGACGGTGAATTTAGGAGAAGTTGGTGGCACTATGACTTTTTCTGGGGCCTAAATGGAATTGAAAAATACACCTTGGCTGAAAATGAGAGAATAAAATTTCACGGAGAAGTTTTAAGACCTGATTCAGTAAAAATTGTAGGAAAAATTTCCGGTACAAATCATCCGTTTTTAAAACATTTTAAATATGTGCAAAAATTTGAGGAAGAGGACATAAAGGCAAAACAAACAATTCCAGCACCTGCTCAATTATTAAGGACAGTTTATAATCAAATTGGACAAGGAGAACTTTATGAAAATGAAGATGATTTTATAAAAGATGTAGCAAATGCCTATGGGGAATTTTTCAAAGAAATTTATGACTTGGGTTGTAGGACTTTACAAATTGACGATTGCACTTGGGGAGCTTTGGTTGATGAAGATGCAATAAAAGAATATGAAAAAGATGGCAAAAATGTCGAAGAATTAAAAAAGACATATTTGAGAATAAATAATGAAGCAATTGATAAGGCACCAGAAGGATTAAATATTTTGACCCATATTTGCAGGGGAAATTATAAATCATCTTTCCATTTTAAGGGTGGATATGATAATATTGCAGATTATTTATTAAAAGATGAACATGTAAATGGATTTTTCCTAGAATATGACGATGAAAGATCTGGATCATTTGAAGCTTTAAAAAAAGTTCCAAAAGGAAAAAAAGTTGTACTAGGTCTTGTTACAAGTAAAAAGGCAGATTTAGAGAAAAAAGAAGATTTGATAGCAAGGATAAACGAAGCAAAAAAATACCTAGACAAAGACCAAATAGCAATCTCCCCACAATGTGGATTTTCCTCAACAGAAGAAGGAAATAAATTAAAAGAAGAAGACCAATGGAAAAAAATCGCCCTAATAAGAGAGGTTGCTGAGGAAGTTTTGTAGGGGACATCTCAGTGTAAGAGTAAATTTATAGGATATATTTAATCTAAGAGATCTCTCGACTCATTACATTCGCTCGAGATGGGTATAGTCTTCGTTTTATTTTATTAAATAATGAATTTAATTTTGTAAAAAAATAATTAATTTATAAAAATTGAAAAAAACTTTAGCAATTAAAACCATCTAACCATTACCCATCTCGACCTGATAAATATGCCTTGATTTGGCATATTTATCCCTAAAACTAGTGTGAAATCAAGGAAAAATTTGCAAAGCAAATTGGTTTTAGTGTGGAGAGATCTCTTATAAAATTATGCTTACAATTAAATTTAAACTTTAGTAATTAAAAAAATCTAATACTTCTTATCCAAAAAACACCCAAAAAAGGGTGTTTTAAATTGCTTATTTTTGTATTTTCTTATAAAATATAGTATGGTGAAAAAATATGAGAGAATTTAGTAATGATTTAAAAAAAATAGTTATAAAAGTTGGTTCTTCTTCTGTAAGCCATGAAAATGGTGGAGTTGATATTGAAAGGATAGAAGAACTTGCTAAGGAAATTGTAAATTTGGAAAATAAGGGCATTAAGGTTATTTTGGTTTCGTCTGGAGCCATTGCGACTGGGGCAAATAGGCTTGATATAAAAAGGCCTAGAAATGATATTAGCAAAAAACAAGCCACAGCTGCCGTTGGTCAGGTTACTTTGATGAATACTTTCCTCAAAGCTTTTGCTGAATATGGTTATGCTATAGGGCAAATTCTTTTGACAAGAATGGTTGAAACTGACAAGGTAATGAATTTTAATGCTAAAAATACTATAAATGATTTGTTGGAGATGGGCGTTATTCCAATTGTAAATGAAAATGACACAATTTCTACCTACGAAATTGATTTTGGTGATAATGACACTCTATCTTCTGTTGTTGCAAGATTGGTTGATGCAGATTTGCTTATGCTTTTGTCAGATATTGACGGACTTTATACAGATGATCCAAGAATTAATAAGGATGCAAAATTAATTAAGGAAGTTAATGTTATTGATGAAAAATTAAGGTCAATGGGCAAGGATTCTTATTCAAAACTTGGAACAGGTGGTATGGCGACAAAAATTAATGCAGCAAATCTTTGTATGGAAAAGAAAATTGATACGGTAATTGCAAATTCAAAAGATTTGAAAAATATTAGAAGAATAGTGAAAGGTGAAGAAATTGGAACAATCTTTAAAAGAAAAATTGATTAAAATGGGTGAGCTTTCCCAAAAAGCTAAAAAAAATTTTGTAAAGTTAAAAAGTAAAGATAAAAATAAAATTTTGGAAAATATAAAAATTTCCATGGAAAAAAACAGGAAAAATATTCTTGATGCTAACAAAAAAGACTATGACAAGGGACTTTCTAATAATATGGCAGAAGGTTTACTTGATAGGCTTAAACTTGATGATGAAAGAATTGATTCAATGATTTCATCAATTGATCAAATGATAAAACTTCCTGATCCAATTGGGAAAATGACTGATGTTAGAACTCTTGAAAATGGACTTTTGATTGGGAAAAAATCTGTCGCAATTGGAGTTTTGGCAATGATTTATGAGGCAAGGCCAAATGTAACCTTGGATGCTTCAATTCTTGCTATAAAATCTTCAAATTCCATAATTTTAAGAAGTGGAAAAGAGGCTATAAATTCTTCTCTTGCAATAGCAAAATCAATCAGAGAAGGAATAAAAAATACAGGTTTTGATGAAAATATTGTCCAAATAATTGACGACACTACAAGAGAGTCATCAACTGAACTTATGAAATTAAATGGCTATGTAGATTTGTTGATTCCAAGAGGATCAGCGTCTTTGATAAATGCAGTCGTAAAAAATGCAAGTGTGCCAACTTTAGAAACAGGAGTGGGAAATTGCCACTTATATGTTGATAAGTATGCAGATATCAAAAAAGCTTTAAAAATATTTGAAAATGGAAAAACCCAAAGAATCGGCGTGTGCAATGCTCTTGAAAGTGTAGTTGTTCACAAGGACGTTGATGAAAAATTTTATGATGGACTAAATGAAATTGTAGAAAAATATAAATTAAAAGTT
This sequence comes from Anaerococcus vaginalis, assembly GCF_000307225.1. GTDB lineage: Bacteria > Bacillota > Clostridia > Tissierellales > Peptoniphilaceae > Anaerococcus > Anaerococcus vaginalis_B. The sequence continues at coordinate 297,015 of NZ_HE978617.1, read as the reverse complement.
CACGCTTGTGAAAATTCAATAGGAAAAATAAAGGGAGCAAGTCCTGCAAGTGAGAAAGATTATGGCAAAGAATATTTGGATTATGAATTTTCAATAAAAGAAGTAGAAAATATAGATCAGGCGATTGACCATATCTACAAATATTCCACAGGCCATTCAGATGCAATAATTACAGAAAAAATAGAAGCAGCAAATAAATTTGTAGAAGAAGTAGATTCAGCCTGCGTTTATGTAAACGCCTCAACAAGATTTACAGACGGTTCAGAATTTGGCTTTGGAGCAGAAATAGGAATCTCAACCCAAAGGCTTCACGCCAGAGGACCAGTAGGACTAAATGAGCTTACAACTTATAAATATGTAATTTTGGGTCAAGGGCAAATTAGAGAATAATCTTTTTAAAGATTATTTTTAGAAATTTAAACTTTATTTTAATATAAATTATTTTATTAAATTAATCCTTCGTAGACTTAGGGCGGAAGGAACAGGGGACTTCCGATTGTCCCCTTTTTCCACGCTAACTTACTTTTAAAATTTAAAAAAATCTTAAATCAAAATTCAATTTCAAATTAAAACTACGAATAAAGTCCGCGGTATAATTATTGAAATTGTACCACTGGCACAATTTCAAGCTAATTATATCCCCTAAGAACCCCCATCTTTATAACCCCTTAACCGTCCCTTGCAGGGAGCAAAAATTAGAAAGAAACTCACGTTTCTTTCGATTTTTAAATTGATTATCCGAATTTAATAAAAATAAATACCCAAAATAAATAAACTCAAAGTTCGTTAAAAGAGAAAAAATAAACTCACTAACGTTCAAACAATTTTTTCTCTAATAATTCACTTGAATTTATGATTATTTTTAAACAGAAGTTAAATTTTAAAAAATTGAAAGAAGCGTCAGCTTCTTACAAAACTAGCTCCATGCAATGGTCGTTTGCAGGGGGGGCAAAAAGGTGGGGGTCGTTAGGGGGAGGAAAAAGGGGGAGAATCGAAACTCCCCCATTTCCTCCGCCCTAACATAACGAGGAATTAATTTTATAAAGTAAAAACTTTAAGATAAATAAAAAACATATAATAATATATTTCAAACTGTTGATAGATTAAAATTTTAACCATTTCGATCAAGTGTAACTAGTGAAGAATCTCATGAGATCTCTCCATGCGTTCGTTTCACTCACTTAGTCGAGATGGTGAGTAGTGTGATTTTAAATTATTTAAAAATTATAATATAAATTTTGTATAGCTTTTAAATGTAAAAATATATTTTTCTATAAGGAGGAAATATGAAAATTGGTGTTATTGGCATTGGAAACATGGGTTCTGCTATTTCTAAGGGGCTTTTGGGTCAAAATGAACTTTTTTTGTCAAATAGGGGATCAAATTTGGAATTTTTTAGGGACAAGAAAGTTTCCATTATGGAAAACAGAAAAGTTGTGGAAAATTCTGATTATATAATTTTGGCTGTAAAACCAAATTATTATAAAAACGTGATTGATGAGATAAAAGATTTATTAAAAGGGAAGGTATTTATTTCTATTGCCGCAGGCTTTACTCTTGAAAAACTTGAAAATTTATTGGGATCTGATAAAAAAATTGTTATGACTATGCCAAATACTCCCGCATCTGTAGGATGTGGTATGTCAATTCTTTGTCCAAATTCAAATGTAAATGATGATGAATTTTCAAATGTATTAGAAATTTTTTCATCCTTTGGCAAGGCTATAAAAATTGACGAAAATCAATTTGATGCAGCAAGTATTGTAAACGGATGTTTGCCTGCTTTTGTGGATTTATTTATAGAAGGCTTGTCTGATGGAGCAGTTCTTTGTGGACTTAAAAGAGATATTTCTTACAAATTAATTCTTCAAACCATAATAGGATCTGCAAAATTAATGGAAGAATCTGGAAATCATCCTGGACTTTTAAAAGATAAGGTAACAAGTCCAAAAGGAACAACAATTGAAGGAGTAAAGGCTTTAGAAGAAAATAATTTTAGGGCAGGCTTGATAAAGGCAGTCGAAGCTTCTTTTAATAAGGCTAAAAATATGTAGTTAAATTCATGGGAATTTTTGAAAAAAAATTTTCCATGGATTTATTTTTTTATCAGAAAAATATCTAAGAAATCTCTCGACTCATTACATTCGCTCGAGATGGGTATAGTCTTCGTTTTATTTTATTAAATAATGAATTTAATTTTGTAAAAAATAATTAATTTATAAAAATCGAAAAAACTTTAGCGATTAAAACCATCCAACCATTACCCATCTCGACCCTGTGGAGAGATCTCTAAGTAAAAGTAAAAAAAGAAGATAAATTAAACGCAGAAATTTCTTAGCTAAGGCTTGGGATAGATTAATCTTTTATGGAATAGCTTAATCTTTTATGGAATAGCTTAATTAAGATTAAAATAATATAATTTTTAATAATTTCCACAGGGTGTGGGGATATTTTTTTGCCTAAAATGCCTGTAATAGTGTATAATTTATACAATAGTGTATTAAAGTAAAGGAGTTTTAAATGAAAAAATCATTAGCTATAAAAATTTTAGAAAACCATCTTTTACAAGGTGAAATAAAAACTGGGAATGAGATTGCGATTAAAATTGACCAAACTTTAACTCAAGATTCAACAGGAACTATGGCATATTTACAACTTGAAGCTATGGATATTGAGGATGTAAAAACCGAAAAATCTCTCGCCTACATAGACCACAATATTTTACAAGAGGGATTTGAAAATGCTGATGACCATGAATTTATAAAATCAGCTGCCAACAAATTTGGTATAACTTTTTCAAAAGCGGGTTGTGGAATTTGCCACCAAGTTCATTTGGAACAATTTGGAAAGCCTGGAAAAACTTTGTTGGGTTCAGACTCTCACACTCCAACGGGCGGTGCCTTAGCTCAAATTGCAATCGGAGCTGGTGGACTTGATGTCGCAGTTGCTATGGCTAGAGGATTTTATTTTGTAAAGGTGCCAAAAATTTTTAATATAAAACTCAAAAATTCTTTAAAAGATTATGTAAATGCTAAGGATTTAATTTTATATATTTTGGGAGAATTGTCTGTAAAAGGTGGAACAGGATATATAATGGAATATTCTGGAGAGGGTGTAAAATCTTTGTCAGTAACTGATAGGGCAACAATTTGTAATATGGGGGCTGAACTTGGAGCTACTACTTCAATTTTTCCATCTGATGAAAATACTTTAAAATATTTAAAAAGCCAAAATAGAAAAGAAGATTATAAAAAGTTAGAAGCAGATGAGGATGCTTTTTATGATGAGGTCATGGAAATTGATTTGGAAAAAATTGAACCTGCTGTAGCAAGGCCTCATTTTCCTGACCAATATCAAAAAATTTCTGAAATGGATAAAATAAAAGTTGATCAAGTAGCAATAGGTTCTTGTACAAATTCATCCTATATGGATATGATGAAAGTTGCAGCGATTCTTGATGGAAAAAAAGTTCATCCTGATGTTTCTCTTGTAATTTCTCCAGGCTCTGCTACAATTTTGGAAAAATTATCAGAAAACGGGGCTCTTGCAAAAATGATTAAGGCAGGAGCAAGAATTTTGGAATCAGGATGTGGTCCTTGTATCGGTATGGGTCAAGCTCCAAAAGCTGGCGGAATTTCTCTAAGATCTTTTAATAGAAATTTTAAGGGAAGATCTGGGACAATTGATGCCAAAATTTATTTGGCAAGTCCAGAAACTTGTGCGATTTCTGCTATAAATGGATATATATCAAATCCAAAAGATGCTGAATTTAAAAAAGATTTTGACGATAATATTATTTTTGATCATACTGACGCATATTTTATAAAAAGAGAAGAAGATTTATCAAAAAGAGTTAAAGAAACTGTAAAGGGAAAAAATATCAAGCCTTTCCCAAAGGCAAGTCCAGTTTCTGATATAAATTCAAAAATAATTTATAAGGCAGGAGATGGAATTACAACTGATGATATTTGTCCATCAAATGCTAGGCTTTTACCATTTAGGTCAAATATAGAATATTTATCAGAATTTGCCTTTACAACAAAAATCGATGATTTCAAAAAAAGAGCAGAGGAAAATTCTGGTGGGGTAATTGTTGCAGGTGTAAATTATGGTCAAGGCTCATCAAGAGAGCACGCTGCCCTAATTCCTCTTTATCTTAATATAAAGGCAGTTATTGCAAAATCTTTTGCAAGAATCCACAGGTCAAATTTAATAAATAATGCAATTTTGCCACTAGAATTTGAAAAAAGTGAAGATTATGAAAAATTATCTGAATTTGATAATATTCAAATAAAAAATATAGATAAGTCTTTAGAAAGTGGAGAATTTATTTTAAAAGATTTGGATAAGGATATAGAAATAAAAGTTAGGGGAGATTTTTCAAAAAGAGAAATTGAAATTTTAAAAATGGGTGGCTATATAAATTATGCCAAAAATTTAGAATTGGAGTAATTATGAAAGTAACTTTAATAAAAGGAGATGGAATCGGTCCTGAAATTTGCGATTCTATGAAAAAAATCTTAAAGATACTGGGCTCAAAAGTAGAATTTGAAGAAGTAAATGCTGGAGCGAGTGTTTTTGAAAAAGAAAATACTTTTATACCAGATAGGGTTTTTAAATCAATAGAAAAAAATAAAATTGCCATAAAAGGTCCAATTACAACCCCAATTGGCCATGGTTTTAGGTCAATTAACGTTGAGCTTAGGAAAAAATACGATCTTTTTGCAAATATTAGACCAATAAAATCAATCAAAAATATAAAAACAAAATATGAAAATGTCGATATGGTAATTTTTAGGGAAAATACCGAGGACTTGTATATGGGTCTTGAAGAAAAAATTTCTGAGGACGAATTTCATTCAATAAAGGTCATTACACGAAAAAAATCTGAAAGAATTATAAAAGCTGCCTTTGAATATGCACAAAAATTTAATAGGAAAAAAGTTACCATAGTTACCAAGGCAAATATAATGAAATTTACAGATGGTTTGTTTTTAAATGTTGGGCGAGAGGTTTCAAAATCTTACCCAAATATAGAATTTGAAGAGCTATTGGTTGATAATACTGCCATGCAAATGGTTCAAAATCCTAATAAATTTGACGTACTTGTAACAGAAAATTTGTACGGGGATATTTTATCAGATTTAGGAGCAGGTCTTGTCGGTGGACTTGGCTTAATTCCTGGAGTAAATAAGGGAGAAAATATTTCAATTTATGAATCCGTTCATGGTTCTGCACCAGACATTGCTGGAAAAAATCTTGCAAATCCTATAGCTATGCTTTTGACTTCAGCTCTTATGCTTGATGATATAGGAGAGGAAAATTTAGCAAAGAAATTAAGGAAGGCCATTGAAAAGACTTTAGAAGATAAGAAAAATCATACAAAAGATTTGGGAGGAGATGCAAGTTTGGAAAAAATCACCCAAGAGATAATCAAAAATTTGGGAGAAAAAGATGAATAAAGATAAACTTTTAGACCTTTCAAAAGAAATAAAAAAGAAAATACCATAGACAAAGAGCTCTACGATAAATTTTCCATAAAAAGAGGACTTAGAAATAAAAATGGAACGGGAGTTTTGGTTGGAGTAACCAAGGTTGGTGATGTTTTCGGTTATAAAATTGAAAATGGAGAAAAAATTGCAAAAGAGGGTGAGCTTTTTTATAGGGGCTATCCTCTTACAAGTATGGTAGCTGATTTAAAAAAGACAAAAAGGCTTGGCTTTGAAGAGGTAATCTATCTTTTATTATTTAATAAACTTGCAAAGAAAAAAGAGCTTGATGAATTTAAAAAAATTCTTCTTGAAGAAAGAGAACTTCCAAGAAAATTTTTTGAAGATACAATTTTAACCCTTCCAGGTTCAAATATAGTAAACAAAATGATGAGATCTGTCCTTGCTCTTTATTCCTATGACAAAAAAGCTGACGATACAGATACACTTAATGTTTTATCCCAATCCCTTTCTTTAATCTCAAAAATGCCCTTGATTGCAATTTATTCCTACCAAGTAAAAATTCATAAATTTGATGGTAAATCTTTGGTAATCCACAACCAAGATGAAAATAAGACTATAGCAGAAAATATCCTATCAATGCTAAGGGCAGATCAAAAATATAAAAAAGAAGAGGCGGAAATTTTAGATCTCTTATTAATAATTCACGCAGAACATGGTGGAGGAAACAATTCAGCCTTTGCAACTCATGTTGTTTCATCATCAGGAACAGATACATATTCTGCAATAGCAACAGGTCTTGGTTCTTTAAAAGGTCCAAGACATGGAGGAGCGAATTTAAAAGTAAGCCTTATGCTTGAAAATATTAGGGAAAATTTAAAAAATATAGAAGATGAAAAAGAAATAAAAAAATATTTGGAAAAAATTTTAGAAAAAAATGCCTTTGACAAAAAAGGTTTGATTTATGGTTTGGGTCATGCAGTTTATACACTTTCAGATCCAAGGGCAGTTTTGTTGAAGGAAAAAGCAAGAGAGCTTTCAAAAATTAAAAATCGAGAAAAAGATTTTGAATTTATAGAAAGAATAGAAAAAATTGGAGGAGAGCTTTTAATGAAAAGATTAAACAAGCCCTATCCAATTTGTGCAAATGTAGATTTATATTCAGGATTTTGCTACGAAATGCTAGATATTCCAAAAGATTTATATATTCCAATTTTCGCCATAGCAAGAACAGTTGGCTGGGCAGCCCACAGACTTGAACAAATTGAAGATTCAAAAATTATAAGACCTGCCTACAAATCACTTAGCCAAACAAAAACCTATATAAGTTTAGAAGATAGGTAATTTTTAAATGAAAAAATTTTGCAAATAAAATAAAATTGACTTATAATAAAAACAGCTAGGGGTGCATTTAGCTGAGAGATGGATTTCCATTAACCCTTTAAACTTGATTAGGTTAAAACCTGCGTAAGAAAGCGATAAATTTTTAAAAGAAGTTTAAAGACCCTAGTTAGGGTCTTTTTTTTGATCCTAAAAAATGTCTATCAATCTATGTGTAGAACACAAATGGGGCATACCACCTCGGGTATGGTTTCTATTTGTGTTCTTTTTTTTAGGAGGTGAAATATGGTTTTAATAAACGGCAAGAAAGTAAAAATTGAAAAAGATCTTTCCTTGTACGAATTTTTAAAAGAAAATGAATTTGATCCTCTCTTTGTCGCAGTTGAAGTGAATGAAAAACTTGTAAAAAGAGAAGATTTTAAAAATTTTTATATAAAAGATGGCTATAAGGTTGAGGTTTTTTCCTTTGTAGGAGGGGGTTGATGGAATTAAGAGATAAAATTTTAAAAAGACAAAATGAAAAAGATAAAGAAATATTTAAAAATTCTAAAGTTTCAATTTTAGGTTGTGGAGGACTTGGTTCAAATGTTGCTATGATTTTGGCAAGAGCAGGCATTGGAGAAATTTTCTTGTATGATTTTGATAGGGTTGAGTATTCAAATTTAAACAGGCAAAATTATAAAATTTCTGATATTGGCAAAGAAAAAGTCCTAGCTTGTAAAGAAATAATTGAAGAAACTATTCCTTATACAAAAATTCATGCAAAAAATATCTATGTTGATGAAAAAAACTTGGATGAAATAATTGAAAAAACTGATTATTTTATTGAGGCCTTTGACGATAAAAATTCCAAGGTGAAATTATTTGATTATTTTTCAAAAAAAGAAAATAAATTTCTTTTTACAGCATCGGGTATGGCAGGACTTGGGGATATTTCAGAGATTAAGGTAAAAAAAATAAATAATATTACTATGGTTGGAGATTTTAAATCTGATGCAAAAAAGGAGGGGCTTTATCTTGCCTATCTTTTAATTATGGCAAGTCTTGAGGCTTTGGAGTGTTTAAAAAAAATAAGGAAGGATTATTATGGAAGATAAATTTATATTAGGTGGCAAAGAATTTAAGTCAAGATTTATTCTTGGCAGTGGAAAATATTCTGTAGATTTGATTGATGCTGCCGTAAAAAATGCAGAATGTGAAATGATTACAGTTGCTCTAAGACGAGCAAATACAAAAGATGTAGCAAATATTTTAAATTATATACCAAAACACGTTACAATTATTCCCAACACATCTGGAGCAAGAAATGCCGATGAGGCTATAAGAATTTCAAGACTTGCAAGAGAAATGGGTTGTGGAAATTTTGTAAAAATTGAAATTATGAGAGATAGCAAATATCTTTTGCCAGATAATGAAGAAACTTTAAAAGCTACAAAAGTTTTAGCTGATGAAGGTTTTATAGTTCTTCCTTATATGTATCCAGACTTAAATTATGCAAGAGATTTAAGAGATGCGGGAGCGTCTGCTATAATGCCACTTGCAGCTCCAATTGGATCTAATAAGGGTCTTGTTACAAAAGAATTTATAAAAATAATTATTGATGAAGTTGACCTTCCAGTAATTGTTGATGCAGGAATTGGACTTCCAAGTCAAGCCGCAGAAGCAATGGAGATGGGAGCATCTGCAATTATGGCAAATACAGGAATTGCAAGTGCGGGTGATATTACAAAAATGGCAAGAGCCTTTAAACTTGGAATTGAGGCAGGTCGTCTTGCCTATCTTTCAAAACCAGGCAGAGTTTTAGAATCAGGTGCAGATCCATCATCACCATTAAGAGATTTTTTTGATTAAGATGAATATAAAAAAAGTTACAGATTATTTTCCAGAAATGGATATAATCGACTCTCAAATAAAAACCGAAGTTTTAGAAGATTACGAAAAAATTAAAAATAAAAATGTAAGTGATTCTGATATTCTTAGAAGTTTAGAAAAAGATAGACTTGATGAAGAAGATTTTTACAATCTTCTATCAGACAAGGCTCTTTCTTATTTGGAAAAAATGGGAGAGCTTGCAAAAGATAAGAGAGTAAGATATTTTGGAAATAATGTTTGTCTTTTCTCACCGATTTATATAGCAAATTATTGCGAAAACTCTTGTAGGTATTGTGGATTTAGGGCAAAATCCGATATAAAAAGAGCAAAATTAAATTTTGATGAAATTGAAGAAGAGATGAAGGCTCTTTCAGATACTGGAATAGAAGATGTTTTGATTTTAACTGGAGAGAGCGAAAAATTTTCATCAGTAGACTATATAGCAAAAGCCTGCGAAATTGCAAAAAAATATTTTAAAACAATAGGAATAGAAGTCTATCCTGCAAATGTTGATGATTATAAAAAATTAAAAAAAGCAGGAGCAGATTTTGTTACAGTTTTCCAAGAATCTTACAATCCAAAAACTTATGATTTTTACCATCCTTATGGCCACAAAAGATCTTGGGTTTATAGGATTGATACCCAAGAAAGAGCAATGATGGCAGGCTTTAGGGGAGTTGGATTTGGAACACTTTTTGGACTAAATGATCCGATTGAAGAAGCCTTTAAATTAGGCCTTCATGCACAAAAAATTCAAAAAAAATATCCTCACGCAGAAATAGCAATTTCTCTTCCAAGAATAAGACCAACTCATGGGGCAGATGAACTTAAATTTTTTGAAGTAGGTGATAAGAAATTTTTTCAAATTATGCTTGCCCTTAGAATATTTTTGCCATTTGCATCAATAACACTTTCAACAAGAGAAGATCGTGAATTTAGAAATATGGCAGTAAAATATGCAGCAACAAAAATTTCAGCATCAGTAGATACTTCAATTGGACACAGGTCAAAAAAATCCCAAGATGAGGGAGATGAGCAATTTGAAATTGCAGACAATAGATCTTGCGATGATGCTATAAAAGATTTAAAATCGATAGGTATGACTCCAGTTTTCACAGATTATATAAATGTTTAGGAGTTTTTATGAAAAAATTATATTTAGTAACAAATTCAGATAAATATGATGAAGAAGAATTTTTACAAAGAATAGAAGATGCCCTAAAAGGTGGAGTTGATATTCTTCAATTGAGAGAAAAAGAAAAAACAGATTTTGAAATTTTAAATTTAGGAAAAAAGTAAAAAAATTTGCGATGAATATAAGATTCCTTTGCTAATTGATGACAAGCCTCATCTTGCCTGGGCACTTGGATGCGGAGTTCACGTTGGGGCGGATGATTTTCCAATTTATCTTTGTAGAAAACTATTGGGAGATAAGGCACTAATAGGAGCTACTGCAAAATCAGTAGAAGCCGCAAAAAAAGCCCAAGAAGAAGGAGCAAATTATTTGGGAGTCGGGGCAATTTTTGAAACAAAAACCCACGTTAAAACTAAAAGAACTTCAGTTGAAACCTTCAAAGAAATAAAAAAATCTGTGGACATAGATGTTTACGCAATAGGTGGACTAAATATCGATAATGTAGACATTTTGAAAAATTCAAAAGCCGACGGGGTTTGTGTAGTAAGAGCAATAATGGATGCAGAAGATGTTTACCAAACAAGCCTTGATTTAAAGAAAAAAATTCAAGAACTGTAAAAGAAAAAATAAACCCAAATCGAGTGATAAAAAGTTAGATATCCAAGGAATTTGTAAAATGAAAAATAAACAAAAGCAAGAGATCTCTCGACTACGCTCGAGATGGGTTGTTTCTTTGTTTTATTTAATGAACTAATAAATTTTAATGATATAAAAATCTTAAATTCAAATCTTCTTTAGCAATTAAGAATATACAACTATTACCCATCTCGACCAAAGGAGCTGTGCGACTGCGTGGAGAGATCTCAAAGAGAAAGTAAATTTTAAGATAAAACAAAGCAAAGAGATCTCTCGACTCATTGCATTCGCTCGAGATGGGTTAATTTTCGCCTTATTTTTAAGCTAAAGTTTAAGATAAATTTTAAAGCTAAAGTTTAAAATGGAATTCAAACAGAGAAATTCATATAAAAAATTTAAAACTTATTTTTATTTACAAAATCGAGAAGGATATTATCTATTGAGTCAATTTCTATATATTTTATTTCTTTAAGATAAAGTTCAAATTCATCATAGATTTCTCCAGAATTTATATCAATGACATCAAAAGTTGCAAAATCATCTTCAATATTTTTTACATAGCCACAAATCAACTCATAATAGTCCAAGGACTTGCCCAAATTTACTATTTTTTTATTGTCTTTGGCATATTTTATTATATCTAAAAAATCTGGATTTCCTTTAAAAATCTTATCTTCAGATTTTCCTATTTTTGTTGATTTCCAAAATTCATTATAAATTTTTAATTTTTTTAAAAAATCGGATTTCTCATTTATTTTGACTAAGTCTTTTGAAATTAAAGTGTATCCGTCAAATCTTCCTTGGTCATCTAGGTTATTTATCAAAATATTTTTATCATCTTCATATAACAAAAATCCATAGGCAAAGGATGAATTTTCATTTAAAAGTTCTACTAATTTATTTTCCATAAGTCCCCCTTTTTTCTTTCATTATACTAAATTTGAGAAAAATAAAAAGCAGGAAAAATTCCTGCTTTTTTATCCTCTATATCTTTTTAAGAACTCTTTGGTTCTTTGATTTTTTGGATTTGTGAAAATTTCTTCTGGAGAGCCGTCTTCTAAAATTATTCCTTCATTCATAAATAAAACTCTACTTGAAACTTCTCTTGCAAAGTCCATTTCGTGAGTTACAACTATCATTGTGATTCCTTCTTTGGCAAGTTTTGTCATAACTTCCAAAACTTCTCCAACCATTTCAGGATCAAGGGCACTTGTTGGTTCATCGAAAAGTAAAACTTCTGGATCCATACAAAGAGCTCTTGCTATGGCAACTCTTTGTTTTTGTCCACCAGAAATTTGGGCAGGCTTTGCGTTTATATATTGGTCCATGCCAACTAGATTTAAAAATTTCATAGCCTTTTCTTCGGCTTCACTTTTTGAAATTTTTAAAACTTTTTCTTGGCTTAGTGTACAATTTTCTAGGACTGTTTTATTTGCAAATAAATTGAAATTTTGAAAAACCATACCAACTTTTGCCCTATAAGATCTTAGGTCAAAATGTTTTTCTAAAATATTTTTATTTTTATATAAAATTTCTCCACTTGTTGGTTCTTCTAAAAGATTTAAACATCTTAAAAGGGTAGACTTTCCAGATCCAGAAGATCCAATTATTGTTACTACTTCTCCTTTTTCAACTTCCATATTTATATCTTTTAAGACTAAATTTTGTCCGAATTTTTTTTCTAAATTATTTACTTTTATTATACTAGGCATTTACTCCTCCTGTTACAGATCCAAGAACAAATTCTTTGTTATTTAGCTTTTTTTCAACCAATAAGATAATTCTTGTTGTTATAAAGGTCAATATGAAATAAATTATAGCGGTTATCAAATATGTTTGGAAAATTTGATAGGTTGAACCCGCTATTGACTTTGATACAAAGAATAATTCTGTTACACTAATTACGTTTAATACTGATGTATCTTTTATATTTACTACAAATTCATTTGCGATTGCTGGTAAAATTGATTTTATTGTTTGAGGAATTACAACATTAAACATTGTTTGAGAATGAGTCATTCCTAAAGCCTTACAGGCTTCAAATTGACCTTCATCAACAGAGTTTATTCCACCTCTTACAACTTCTGATAAGTATGCTCCTGTATTTATTGAAACAATTATAAAGGCTGCAAGCATAGTTGACATATCAATTGATAAAAATTGCTTTGCTCCATAAAATATTAGGATTGCTTGAACCATCATTGGAGTTCCCCTAAATACTTCAATATAACAAACTAAAATAAAGTTTATTATTTTGTGCAAAATATATCCAAAAATATTTTTATTTCTATCAACTTGAATTTTTCTAATAACTGCAACCACAAGACCTATCAAAAATCCTATAAGAGTTGAAATTATTGAAATGAAAAGAGTTGAAAAAATTCCGTTAATAAATAGGGAAGAATATTCATTCCAAATTGCCTTCATTTGTCCAAAAAATGAAAGATCATCTCCATCATTTTCAGCCAATTTTACCATTGCATTCATAATTTTATCTTGATCTTTTACATTCATTTCAGATAAAATTTTATTTATTTCTTCTCTCATTTCTGAATTTTTTCTAAGACCAACAGCAATTGAAGTGTCTTCTGAAGAAGTTTCAAAGCCCTTGCCTTTACTAAATGCAACATAAGTTAAATCACTATTTGCAGAAACAGCAGACATTGCACCAGGTTTTTCAGAAACATAACCATCAATATTTCCAGATTTTGTTGCAGAAATCATTGAAGGGAAAGATTCCATAGCAGATTGCTTATCAAGACCATCAATTTGATCTAAAACTGAATAATGGAAAGTATTTAATTGTCCAGTAATTTTTGCTCCCTTAAAATCACTTATAGATTTTGCCTTAGCAAAAGGAGAATCCTTTTTTAAAACAATAACCAAATCAGAAACATAATATGAATCAGTAAAGTCAATTTCTTTTTTTCTTTCAGCAGTAGGACTCATTCCTGCAATAATAGCATCAATTTTTCCACTAGTAAGAGCAGGTGGAAGTCCGTCCCATTCAATTTTGTAAATTTCTAATTTTTTGCCTAATTTATCAGCAATTTTCTTAGCGATTTGAACATCATATCCATTTGCAAATTCTCCCTTAGAATTTTTAATTTCAACAGCACCGTTAGAATCATCAACTTGTGCGAAGTTAAAAGGTGCATAATTAACTTCCATACCAACCTTAAAAGTATCCCCATCAGCGTGTGAAACTTCCATTGTAAAAACGAAAGCAAAAACAAAAGCCATGAGGAATTTTACTATTCTTTTCATTTTCTCCTCCAAATATTTTTCTATCGTAAGTTTCTAATGATTAAATATAAAAAAACGGTCCACATCCCAAAAGGGACGAAGACCGTGTTACCACCCAAATTTAATATTTTTTCACAAAAATATCCTTATTAAGTACAAAATATACTTTCAAAGGATCCAATAAGAAAGTACAAAATTATACCCCTTTGCTATAACGTGCAAATCACGATATCGAATCAAAATATCCTCGATACAACTCAAAGTCTTTATTCACTAAGATTATAAGATCTTTTTTCACCATCCAAAGATTCTCTGTGCATATAATTTATTAGCTACTCTTCTTTTCAAAGTTTATATATTTAATCTTAGCCTAATAATACATCCTTATTTTACATTTGTCAAATAAATATTTATAATTACTTATGAAAAAAATTATTTATATCAAATTTACCCTTGTACTTTTTTTATACAAAATTTTTATATATTATTATTTTGAAAAAATCAAGAATAAAATATAAATAGAAAAATAGAAAAAATACAATATAATATATCTGTTAGAAATCTTAAAGGAGCTATTATAAATGACAGAAAAGAAAATGAATTTCGATAAATTTAAAATAAAAACTAGACAAGGATCTCAAATTAAAAAAACAATAGCTGTAATGTCAGGCAAGGGAGGAGTTGGAAAATCATCTGTAACAAGTATGCTTGCAACAAAACTTTCTAAAAAAGGAAAAAAGTTGCAATTTTAGATGCAGATATAACAGGCCCATCAATCCCACAAGCTTTTGGCATAAATGAAAAGGTAAGAAGCCTAGAAAATGGAGCTTTGATTGCACCAAAAAGTAAGGGTGGAATAAAAATTATGTCAATAAATTTGATCTTAGAAGATAAATCAGCACCAGTTGTTTGGAGATCATCAATTGTAAATAATGTTTTAAAACAATTTTACTCAGACGTTGATTGGGGAGAAATTGATTATTTATTAATAGATATGCCACCAGGAACAAGCGATATTCCTCTAACAGTTTTCCAATCCCTAAACATAGATGGAGTTGTTGCAGTAACAAGCCCTCAAGATTTAGTAGGAATGGTTGTAGAAAAATCATTAAATATGGCAAAAATGATGGGCAAAAAAATTCTTGGCATAGTTGAAAATATGTCCTATTTTAAGGCGAAAGATACAGGAAATATTTATAAAATATTTGGAGAAGGCAAAACAGACGAAATAGCTGAGAAATTTAAGATAGACACAGTAGCAAAACTTGCCATAAATCCAGAAATCACAAGACTAATTGATCAAGGAAAAATTGAAGAAGTAGAAGAAAATGACCTTGATGACTTAGTAGAAAAAATCGAAAAATTATAAGGAGATACTATGAAAAAAATATTTAAAAACAAATTATTAAAGTTTTCTATTTTTGCAATGGTTTTAATAGCACCATCAATTTCAAAAGCAGTAGGAAATTTTGACTCAAGCAAAGAATCATATATGTACGGTTCAGGCTTAAATCAAAATCAAATAGAAAATGTAAAAAACAAATTGGGACTTTCAGATGATATAAATATGGCGGTTGTAAATGGAGAAGATTGCGAAAAATATCTAGGCTACAGGGCAGACGATTATAATATGATTTCATCAGTTTCAGTAAAAAAATTACCAAAAGGAAGCGGAATAAAGGTAAGAATTTTAACACCAGAAAATATAACATCAATAACCCAAAGCCAATACACAAATGCAGCAATCACATCAGGAATTACCGATGCAGAAATAAAAGTTGCAAGTCCAACACAAGTTACAGGAGAATCAGCCCTTACAGGAGTTTATAAAGCAATAGAAATGTCTGGAGAAAAAGTAAATACACAAAGTACCCAAACAGCCCAACAAGAGCTAGGAACCCTAAAAAAAATAAGCGAAGATAATCAAAATAATGGATCTTTTGACAAGGACAAACTAGACCAAGCAGTTGCACAAGTAAAACAAGACCTAAAAGATTACAAAGACAAAAATGGACAAACAGCAGATAGCAAACAAATTCAAATATTTGTTCAAGATGCCCTAAAAAATGTAAATATGGGAGATATACTATCAAATAATAATATACAAATTCTTGTAAATTATTTTGAAAAATACCAAGAAAGCCCAGCAATAGATAGCAAGGCAGTAGAAGAAAACCTCAAAAAATTTGCAGGAACATTGACAGAAAAAGGAAAAAATTCTACCAAGACAACAAAGAAGATATAGACAAGGTAGGAAACGACATAAAAGAATCAGGATTATGGGATAAAATAGTACAATTTTTCAAAGACCTATTTAACTCATTCTCATCAAAATCAGAAAACGACAACTCAAATAATTAAATAAAAAATAAAAACAACAACCCATCTCGACCAAATAAGCTGTGCGAGTGCGTGGAGAGATCTTAAAGAAAAAGTAAATTTTTAAGATAAAATAAATAAAAGAGATCTCTTGGCTCATTGCATTCGCTCGAGATGGGTTAATTTTTGCTTTATATTTAAGCTAAAGTTTGAGATTAAAAAATAATTTGAAAATTAGAAAAATAAAATCAAAATTTAAAATCAAGTATTATATACGAGCATATAATATTATGTAAATTGCAAAAATCAAATAAATAGAAAAATAAAAAACTTCAACAATAAAAAAACACCAAAAAACCCCATCTCGACCCATATATTAGTTCGAGATGGGGTGATTTTTTATTTTAATTAAGCTAAATTTTAATTTAAAAATTAAAAACTTAAATTCAAAATTTCAAAATATATTTTTAATACCAACCACGAAGCTCCATTGCTTCAGCTATTCTTTTTATTGAGAACATATAAGCAGCTTCTCTTATATTTGTCTTGTACTCATCTTTAATTTCGAAAATTCCTTCAATCGCTTTTAGCATATCTTTTTCTTGTTTTTCTTGAACTTCTTCTTTTGACCAATAAGATCCGTATTGATTTTGAACCCATTCATAATAAGAAACTAAAACTCCACCAGAATTTGCCAAAACATCAGGAATTACTTCTACATTTTTTTCCTTTAAAATCAAATCAGCCTCTGGAGTAGTTGGACCATTTGCTCCTTCTGCTATTAATTTTACACTCAAATTTTTTGCAATATCTTCAGTAATAATATTTTCAAGAGCAGCAGGAATCAAAATATCGAATTTACTTTCCCAAAATTCCTTGTCAGATATTTTTTTAGCATGAGGATATCCAACAAGACTCTTATGTTCATCCCTGTACTTTTGCAAAGAGTCATAATCAAAACCCTCTTCAGAATATAGGGCAGATCTTCCACACTCTTCATTTTCATCTCTTATAGAAAGATATCTTACCTTTGCACCTTCCTCTGTTAGATATTTTAAAGTAAAACTTCCAACATTTCCAAAACCTTGTAGACCGATCTCAGCATTTTTTAAATCAAGTCCCATTTTTTTGGCAGTATATTTTGTTGTTATAACAACACCATATCCAGTAGCTTCACTTCTTCCAAGACTTCCACCAAGAATTAATGGCTTTCCAGTAAAAGTTCCAATATCTTCCTTATCTCCATTTAATTTTATATATTCATCAATAAAATATGACATTATTTTTCCATTTGTATTAACATCAGGAGCAGGAATATCAATTCTTTCACCTAAATATTTATACAAACCCCTAATATATCCACGAGATAAACTTTCAAGCTCTCTTTCTGATAATTTTTTAGGGTCAACAGAAATTCCGCCCTTTCCTCCACCATAAGGAATAGCTAAAAGTCCAGCCTTTAAACTCATCCAAGTAGAAAGAGCCTTAACCTCTTCAATATTTACATCTTGGTGAAATCTTACACCACCCTTTGAAGGACCTAGTGCATGATTGTGAGCTGACCTATATCCCTTAAAAACTTTTAAAGTTCCATCATCCATTTTTACAGGAATAGAAATTTCAATTACCCTTTGAGGCTCTTTTAAAATTTCATAAACCGCAGGATTTAATTTTAATTTTTCACAGGCATTTTTTATTTGTAATTGTGCAGATGCCAACGGATTTAATGTATCTGTCATTTTTTTTAAACTCCTTATATTTACAAATTATTTTCTATAATTTTAATCACGAAATAATTATAGCATTATTTTTTTTCACTGACAATAAAAAATATTATACAAAAATTTGCAAAAGTAGATATTAAAATAAAATATTTAAAATATATGAAATTATAAATAAAAAATCAAAAATTTTTAATATAAAAAAGATAATAAGAAGATTATATGAAAAAATGTTTTCTTAGTGATATAATATGATTAAAATTATATGTTTAAGGAGGGAAAAATGAGAAAACATAAATTACTTTCATTAACCCTAGCAACTTTTATTACGCTAGGCTCAATAGCACCAGCCATATATTCACCAAAATTGGCATATGCAAAAGATATTGATGAAAATGATAGTAAAATAAACAATCAACAGACAAGCGAAAGTCTAATAAAAAAAGAAGATAAAACGGACGAAGCAAAAAAGGAAGAAAATTCTGGAGTAAAACCACAAGAAAATTCTGAGAAAAAAGTTGAAGAAAAAATCGAAAAAAAATCAGAAGAAAAACTTGATATAAGTTCAGAAAAAAATCCAAAAGCCCAATCCAGCCAAAAAATTCAAACTAGGGGAGCAGAAGAAAGCCAAGTTGAAGGATCTCTTTCAGTTAGTTCGGTTATAATAGAAGACAACACTGAACAAGAAAATAAAAAATTAGTTAAAGAGAACTGGATTCCTACAGGGTCTATAGCTGAATTAAAAGTTGAGCTTAAGGCTTCAAATAAAGGAAATGCTAAGGAAGATGAAAAGATAGAAGGCTTAAATGCAAGCATATCTATACCAAGAAAAGATTTAGATCAAACTTACTTTTCTAACTCAGGATATCAAATACTTGGTGGACAAAATTTAAAGATAACTGATAATTCTGATGAAAATAATATAAAATTAGAAATAAAAAGTGATCAATTACAAGTTGGAACTATATCATCTTTTAGAATTAGAATTAAGACTTTAAGACCAGAGCTAATAGATCATGTTTTGCATAATCCAAAGATTAAACATGGATCATCTATTGATATAAAGGGTGTATTAAAAGATAAAAATGGATCTTTGATATCCGATAAAACTTATAAAATTTATCATCATGCTTTGACCAATTATATTATAGTACCTAATACTAATCTCTATCCAAAATATTTAAAAGCAGATTCTAAATCTCTAAACGCTAATAAGAAAAGTTTAGTGGATGATGAAACAAAGTTAGAAAAGTCAACTTGGTGGATAAAAGCAGAAGATAGATTCTTTGCTCAAAAATATACAGGTGTATATTTGCCAGAAAAAGTAAAATTAAAATTATATCCAAAAAAACTAGAACAAGGAAAAGTAGTTGTAGACGATAAAACATGGACAAAAGATAGTGATGGCTCTTATTATAAAATGGTAGAACCAAAAATAATAGATAAGACAGAATTTTACTATACTTCTGCACAAACAGGTGTAGATATAAAACTACCAGGATTTCCTATTGGAAAAGAGCAAGAAATATTTGAAAGCTCAGTAGTTATGGTAGATGAATCGGGAAATGAAATCCCAGGTACAGAATCTAAAAGAGATGTACGAAAAGCCTTATATAAAATCGAAGAAGAAAGACCTCCAAAAGTTGATGATAAACTTGATTTACGTTCAGAAGTAACTGTTAAAAATACCACAGGTGATTATGATTATGCTGGTAACAAAGATAAGGTTACAAATTGGCAAATGGAGATAAAAAATACTGCTTATAATAATAAAAATCCAAAAGAAAATCTATATTTAGGTAAAATTTATAATTTCCAAATGACAAAAAACTTCTATGCAACAGAATTAAGTTTTGATACAAATGGGATTGATATGACAGGAGATAATAAGGATATAACTTATACCCTTTCAGCATTCAATACAGAAACAGGAAAGTTAGAAGAACTTGGAAGTCATTCATTAAAAGATGTAGTAAAATTTGATGCAGAAAAATATAGAAGACCTGAAGCTACTTTTAATAAAGCAATAGAAATTAAGGGAAAAGAATCCCTTAAAATGAATTTAAAGACTAAAGTTTTTGGTCAAGACTATGATAATTTTACAGACCAATCAAAATGGAAGTTAAGTAAGGAACTTAATTTTAATGACAATAAGACATTGACAAATGAAAAGTTAAATGTTGCAATTGCGGGTGAATTCTATTTAGATAAAGAAAAGAGCTCAAGAGTTGAAGGACACATTAGTTCATCAAGCAATCTAGAAACTTCAAATATTGATTATTTAGTAATAAATGCATTATTAGGTCTTGTGAATATGTATAGGGATCCTGATTACTATCACCAAAAAGGTAGTAGTGGGGAATTTATTGAAAAAAATACTAGGGTAACAGCTCTAACAGGAGATACTGTACGTATGGATTTCAATGTGAATTTTTATCTTAAAAACAAATCTAATGTTATTAAAAAAATGTTATCTAATCAAAAACAATATTTAAAAAATCCAAGATTTCTTATACAAATACCATCTAGTGAAGAAACCCTTGATGTAAAGATTACAGTACAAAATGATGAATGGGGAACTGATAGAACTCCTCGTGAAGTAAAGGTTGATAAGGAAATTCGTGGTGGCAAGGGTTTCTATGTAGTACATTTAGATGATCCTAAACTTGATGATTTTATAAGTGATTATAAAATATCTTGCTATGTAAAATTTAAAGATAGTAAAAGACCAGAAGGAATAAACGGATTTTTCTGGATGATTTATGATAACTATGGAAAAGATGCTTTCTTAAACTCTGGTCGTGAGTATAAAGACAAGTATGACTTAAATAAAAATAACATATTTGATGAAAATTTCTTGATGGGTAGGTATTCTGTAGAATATGGCTCAGCTTTTAAGGTAGTAGGTTCGACTGCGGCAAAATACATTAATGAAAAAAATGGGAAGCAAGTTGAAGAAGAGAATTTCAATTTCCGTAATGTATCTAATATGTATGAACTTAATACAGACCACACCTTAGGCCTCAGAATCGAAAACAAGCTTAAAAGTGCTATAAATAGTTTGAGAATTATAGATGTATTACCAAATATTGGTGATAAGATGCAAATATCAGGTCAAGATAGGAATAGTGGAACAAAATTATCTCTAACTGGACCTATTGAAGTTGACAGGACTGACAGAGATACAACAATAGGTGACGATGTTAAATTTGAAATTACTTATTCAACAGACCAACCAAACAATTTAGCAAATAATTTAAACGCTACATTTAAAACTGATCCTGGTGATTGGTCAAAGGTAACAATGTTCCAAATAAAAATTCTTTCTGGCAATATTGCTTCTGGAAAAAATGTAGTTTTCAAAGTGCCGGTTAAAAGTGATACCGAAGAAAATTCTAAACCTTCAGAAAATGGAGTAATCTATTCTGGAAACAGTTTTGCATATGCTGCAAGTATAAACACAGAAGAATTAAATGATCCTAGTAGATATGTAGAAACTTTTACAAATTATCAAAGATATGAAATAAATAGAAAAATAAAATATGAAAAAGGCGATGCAAAATATATTGTATATGGAAATTCAATCAATGCCGACGAAAAAGAATATAAGGTGAAAAATGGATTAGATTGGAAAGAATTTACAAAAAATAATCCGATACCATCAATTTATATAGAAGTCGGAGATAGTACTAATATTGCTACGAATAACTATAAATGGTTAGCAAAAGATGATAATACTCGTTTATGGCTTGATGGAAAAGATATAACAGTTATTGATAGTAAGAAAATAGATAAAGATTTAACTTTTGAAGCTAAACAAATTGTCAAAAAAGAAGATCCTAAAGATAATAGATATGTAAAAGTTACCTTTAAATCTACTGACAATGGTAAATTTGATCAAAATAAAAAAGAAATTTCATATTGGGTTCTTAAAGGAACAAAATTTGACGATGCACTCAAGCTTGAAGAGTATAAAACTAAGAATGAAAAAATAAAAGTTATAGAAATTCCAAAAGTTACTTCAAATGTTGGAGAGCATAAATCTTGGACTATAGGCGAAAAAGATTATAATAAAGAATTATCTGATTATACAGATATCTTAAATTCTGATATAGAAATAGTAGCTAAATATGAAATAAAGACAGTAGGTGTAAAATATAAATTCGAAAGTTCAACAGAAGGAAAAAGACTCCCTGAAGGAGTTACAAAGCAACTCAATGATCAAGATTTGAAAAAAGAAGGTAAAGTTGGCGATACAGTAAAAGCACCAAGTGTCAGATTCAATCCAGTAGCAGACGATGAAGGCACATGGAACTTTGACCAATGGGCACCAAAAGACTTGGCACTTTCTCTCGAAGCAAGTAAAAATG
>NZ_HE978617.1:269192-274095 GCF_000307225.1 Anaerococcus vaginalis | reverse complement strand
ATTGGCTAAAAGTAACTGTAAAACAAGATGAAAAATCAATAAAAGAAAACACAGTTGCACAAAAAACTTATGCAATAAAACCACAAGATAAATTAGAAGAAGCAAAATTCCCAAAACTAGAAAACAAAGCAAAAGAAGGCTATGAAAAACCATCATGGTACAAAGACGAAGAAAAAAATTCAACAGAAAAACCATGGGAAGCAGAAATAACAAAAGATACAATCTTTATTGCAAAGGCTGTAGAAAAAACTAAAGAGCCAAAACCTGAGCCAAAGCCAGAACCAAAACCAGAGCCAAAACCAGAGCCAAAGCCAGAACCAAAACCTGAGCCAAAGCCAGAACCAAAACCAGAGCCAAAGCCAGAGCCAAAACCTGAACCAAAACCAGAGTCTAATCCTGATGTAATTAGGGTAAACACTGATATAAAAAGACCAATACCAGATGGATATAAGAGAATTTATTTTGATCCAACAAAAGATGGTTATTTGAAATATAATCCAACTTTTGCTAGGGGAGAAATAATAGCCTTTGATATCAAATCATCTCTAACTTGGGGTGATGCAAAGAAAGTAATAAAGGGATTGATAGTTCCAACTGCTACTCATATTGATAAAAATTATAAGTTTAAAACTTGGTCACCAAACATACCATCAGATAAGGATTTGGTTGAATCAAAAACTTATACAGCAGTTTATGAAAAAATAAAAGCTAATCCTAAAGAGGAGACTTCTGAAAATAATAACCATAAAAAGACTACTACTGAAAAAGTTAATCCTGAAAAAGCTAGTCTTAAAAAAGTTAAGTTACAACCAAAAACAGGGGTTGCAGGAATCGGAATTTTTGCAGTGATTTCATCACTAGCAAGTGCTGGTCTTTATTTTACAAGAAATAAAAAAGAAAATTAAGGCTAAGAAATAAAAAAATATAGAAAAAAAGCTACAAGTTTTATGCTTGTAGCTTTTTTTGTTTTTAGATTATGAAAAAAATAATCAAGTTTTATATTAAAATAAGGTAAATAAAATCTGATTTGAAGATTTATAAGTTTACCTTATTTTTTATTTAGTTATTTTATTTTTTCTTTTTGCTAAGAAAATTCCGATACTTGATGTAAGTATAATTCCTAGATAGATTTCATAATTATTTACAACACCCATACTTGGATTTATAACTTTTTTAATTTTTTTGATTATAACACTTTCAGTATTATTGTCTTTAGCATTTTCTTTGCTCTTATCGCCTTTATTATTTTCCTTGCAATTGTTATTAATGTTTTTGTTATAGCTGTAGGATAAGTTTAAATAATCAAAATTATAATAAAGATATGTATAAATAAGTTTTTAGGAATTATTCTTCTATTAATCTTTTTATTAGTATTGGATTTCCAATTCCTGAGCTTATTATTCCATCTCTTGGATTTGCTGCGTGAACTATTCCTCCTTGACCATCAGCTATAGCTACATGGGTAATATTTGAAAGGCTTGTTCCAAAAAATACTAAATCGCCAGCTTTTTCTTCGCCAAGATTTATACTTTTTCCATAATCTGCTTGGCTTTGGGCAAAGTGGGGAAGGCCTATTCCAAATTTTGCATAAACTTGTTGGGTAAAGCCTGAGCAATCAACTCCGTTTGTAAGGCTTGTTCCACCCCAAACATAAGGATTTCCAATAAAATTTGTTGCAAAATTATAGGCTTGTGAGCCGATGTCATCTCCAGAAACTGTGTAATAAACATATTGGACATCTTCTGTATCATCGTCCGTTTCATCTTCTATATAAGTTTTTACTATATCATTTTGTGTTTCTTTATTTTTTTCATCTATTGGATATAAACTTAAATTATTTCTATCAAGATAATCCATATATCTTTTTATGGAATTGTAGATTTTTTTGTATTTTTCTTTTAATTTATCTAAATCTTTTGAATCTTTTTTTGATATATCGAAATCTTTATATTTAACAAAGCCTGTTTTGTCGCCTTTTTTAACTTTTAGGAAATCTTTGTTTGAATCGAAATTAACTAAAACAACTTTTTCGTCTTTTTTGAAATTTGAAATTTCTTTTGATTTTTCGTCGGCTTTTTCGTAAATTTTACCATCATTTATTGCTTTTATATCATCTAAAATATGATACCAAGCTTTTTCTGTATAGGCAGTTTTGCCCTTAAAATTTATTTCAAAACAATTGTTTTTTTCGCCTTTTATTTCATAGATATCTGGATAATCAATACCTCCAACAATTTTCATTGCTTTTTCGCCACTTGGCTTGTCGGTTACATTTACCCCTTCGGTTAAATCGTAATTTATCAATAAGGCTTTGGCATTTGATTTATTTAATGTAAATATTTGACAAAACATTATTGTGGAAATAAATAAAATTATTTTTTTGTTTTTTCTCATCTTCCCATCCTTAAATTATTTGAATTTCAATCACTATAAATTTATCATTATATTTAATTGCTGTCAATTAATTAAATTTAATTTGCGAATTTAAAATTTTTTCTAAAATTTATTTGTAGATTTTTAAAAATTTATTTTAAGCTATTAAAAATTTTAAAAATTATGATATAATTAACTGAACAATTTTTTAAAATTCCAAGAAAGGTAATAGTATGAACTTGAAAAAATTTGGAAATTTAGCTTTTGATAAAAAAACAATGAAAGAAAATGTTCCTTATCCTGTATATTTAAAATGGAAGGAAGCTGCAAGAAATAATGAAACTCTTGATAAGGAGGCTGCTGATTCTATTGCTCATGCAATGAAAATTTGGGCGCTTTCAAAGGGAGCTACTTCTTATACTCACTGGTTTCAACCTCTAAATGGGAAAACTGCCAACAAAAAAACTGCTTTTTTAAATAGGGATGATAAGCACAATCCTATAAATAGATTTTCTGGAAAAGAACTTATAAAAGGAGAGCCGGATGCTTCATCATTTCCTTCTGGGGGAATGAGATCAACTTTTGAGGCTCGTGGTTACACATATTGGGATTTAACTGCAAATTCTTTTATTGAGGATAAGGTTTTATATATTCCTTCAGTTTTTGTTTCTTTTTATGGAGAAAAACTTGATAAAAAATTACCATTGATAGAATCAATGAACAGGCTTTCTAAGGCTGCAAGTCCGATTTGCAATATGTTTTTAAAAGATGAAAAAACTTATAGGGTAAAGGCAAAGGTAGGTCTTGAACAAGAATTTTATTTAATTGATAAAGAATTTTATGATAAGAGAATTGATTTAGAATATTGTGGAATGAGCCTTGTTGGGCGTGATTCAATGGTTGAAAAAGAAATAATTTCTCATTATCTTGGTGCTATACCTCAAAGGGTTAATGATTTTTTTGAAGATGTAAATGAACAATTGTATGATTTGGGAATTTATATGGAAGCTGAGCATAACGAAGTTGGTCCTAACCAATTTGAAATAGCAATAATGTTTGAAAATTGTAATATTTCAGTTGATAACAACCAATTATTGATGCATATTTTGGAAAAAACTGCCATAAAACACAATTTATATTGCCTTTTAAAGGAAAAGCCTTTTAAAAATATGGCAGGAAGTGGAAAGCACAACAATTATTCTCTTGCAACAAATTATGGGAAGAATTGTTTTTCACCAGGAAATGATCCAAAAAATAATCATTTATTTTTGATATTTTTATCAGCAATGATCAAAGTTTGTAATCTTTATCAAAATCAAATTAGACTTGCTTCATCTTCAGTTTCAAATGATTATAGGCTTGGAGGAAATGAAGCTCCTCCATCAATTATTTCAGTTTTTATTGGGAAAGATTTGGAAAATATTTTAAAATCTATTGCTAATGATGAAAAAATAAAGGATATAAGTAATAAGGTAAAGATTCCTCACCTTGGAGAAATTGAAACGGATTCATCAGACAGAAATAGGACTTCTCCTATTGCTTTTACGGGAAATAAATTTGAATTTAGGATGCTTGGTTCATCAAAATCGGCAGCAGATTTAAACACTGTAATAAATCTTGCTATGGCAAAAGTCTTAAAAGAATTTGGAAAAAGACTTGAAGAAAAAGATGGAGAAGAATTAAAAAGTGAAGTTTATGAAATTGTAAAAGAAACTTACAAGGAAAATGGAAAAATTTTATTCCAAGGGGATGGTTACTCTAAAGAATGGATAAAAGAGGCGGAAAAAAGAGGACTAGAAAACCATAAAACCTTCCTAGATGCCTTAGTTTTCGCAAAAAAAACTTCATCTTATGATATCTTTAGACAAGAAGAAATATTTAGTCAAAAAGAAATAGATTCAATAATAAATGTAGAATTTGAAGAAATAATAAAATTTTGCCAACAAGAATTGGAAATTTTATCAAATTTAATCTACCAAGAAATTCTTCCATCAGCAATGAAGGAAATAAAAGAAATAAAATCCTACTTGGCGTTTTTAGAAAATGAAAAACTAAAAGAAAAAGCAGGGAGGATAAATAAAAACGTAGGCATATTATTAGAATATGGAGATAAAATTAAAGAAATTTTAAAAGATTTTGAAAATATAAAAGAAATAGAAGAAAAAGCAATCTACATCCAAGAAAAAACAAGAAAAATAACAGAAGAAATAAGAGAAGTTGCAGATAAGTTAGAAAAAGAAATCTCCAGAGAAAATTATTCAATGCCAAGATATGTGGATATGTTGAAATCTTTATAAATTTTAATGATTATTAAAGCGAAGACAAAACCCATCTCGACCGACTGAAAGGAGTGGAGAGATCTCATGAGATTTGTCGGATTACTATGTACGATAAATTGGGACAAGCAATCTAAATAATATGTTGTTTGTTTGCTTGAAATGAGTAATTCTTTTATTTTTACAACAGTTTAAGAAGCTTGAAAAAGCTTCTTTTTTTTGATTCAAAATTAAATTATTTTATAAATTTAAAA
>NZ_HE978617.1:238898-268649 GCF_000307225.1 Anaerococcus vaginalis | reverse complement strand
CTAACATAACGAGGTATTAAAAATAAATTTTAATTTAGTACATTATTAAAAATTTTTAAAAATATAATTTAAAAGTCTTTCATCATATTTCTACAGAAATATATTAAGCCCTAAGTCAGCTGATAAAATTTTTAATAAATTTTTTCCTACAATTGAGTTTCCTGACTTATCTAGTCTTGGAGAATATACGCATATTCCACATTTATTTGGTACTACTCCTAAAATTCCTCCACCTACTCCGGATTTTGATGGGATGCCTACTTTCATTAAATATTCTCCACTTGTTTCATACATTCCGCATGACGCCATTTGGGCTATTGTCATTTGTACTATATTTTGTGGAATTATCAAATTTGATGAATCTATATCAAAGCCTTCGTTTGCAAGGACTGCTCCAAATCTTGCAAGGCTTTCTACATTTGCTCCTATTGCACAGATTCTTACATATAAGTCTAAAACATCGTCGGCTTTTTGATCGAAAATATTTTTGCTTTTTAGATAATAGGAAATTGCTCTGTTTCTATCTGTGGTAGAAATTTCTGATTTATAAATGTCTTCCATAAAGGAAAAATTTCCACCTTGGCTCATTTCGTCTATAAGTTCCATAATTCTTTTGAATTTTTCTTCATTATTTTTTCCGTGAATCATTGAAGTTGTTGTTATTGCTCCAGCATTTATAAATGGATTTGCGGCTCTTTTGTCGATTGGAATTAGGGAATTAAATTCGTATCTTGTTGGTTCTGTTCCTACTTTTGAAAAAACTTCTTCGATTGTGTTATCTTTCAATGCCATTATCAAGGTAAAGACTTTTGAAATTGATTGGACTGAAAATATTTTTTCTTTTTCTCCAAAATTATAAATGTCTCCACTTGTAGTAACGATTGATAGGGCAAAGGAATTTTCATCTACATTTTTAAGTTCTGGTATGTAGGATGCAACTTCTCCTTGACCTTGGTATTTTTTTGCTTTTTTTATACATTCTTTTATTCTTTCTTCTATATTTTCTCTTTTCATAAACATATTTATCACCTACTTATTTATATAAATTATTTACCCAATTTGATATAATAATAATTAAGAAGAGATTAAAAGGAGCTATTATGATTATTTTGGACATTTTAAATGAAGATAAGTGGCTAGATGATTATGAATTTTTTAAAAATTTTAGAAATTCTTCTTATTATAAAATTTTGTTAGACACTTATGAGAATTTGAATACAAAAATTCTTTACAAAAGTTATATTCATGGTCAAGGTCATATTGAAAGGGTAATTTTATTTGCTATGCTTTTGGCTTTTAATGATAAATTGGATAGGGATGATACAGATATTTTAAGATATGCGGCATCTCTTCATGATACAAAAAGGGTTGATGATTCTTATGACACTGAGCATGGTTATAGGGCAGCTCTTTATTCTATTGACTATGCAAAAATAAATAAAAAGGATAAAAATATTCTTCAAGCTGTTCTTGCGTGCCATTCAAGAGCTGATAAAAAAATGGATGAAACTATTGAGGAATTTTTTGTAAAGGATATGGATAGGGCAAGATATTTGTCAAAACTTTTCAAAGATGCTGATGCTCTTGATAGGGTTAGGATTTTTGATTTGGATGAAAGATACTTGAGAAATGAATTTTCTCATAAATTGGTTAAATTTTCTCAAGTTTTATTTGAAAAATATGAGGATAGAAAATAGGACTTTTGTAAAAAAGTCCTTATTTAAAATATACGTCCTTGTATTTTTCATCTTTTTCAAATTTATTTCTTATATATGAGCAGGTTGGAATTATTTTTTTATTTTCTAATCTTGCATATTCTACTAATTTGTCTACTAAAATTCCTGCTATGCCTTTTCCGGAATATTCTTTGTCAACTTCTGTATGGTTTGCTTCTATCAAATCGCCTTTATTTACTAGATTTATAAGTCCGATTTTTTTATTTCCATCAAAGACTTGTACTTGTTTTTCTTTTTCATTAATTTTATATTCCATATTATCACCTCACTTTTTTATACCCAAATTTATTAAAAATTTATAGGGAAATTATTGCCAAGAATTTTTTTGGGTATATTATTATATAGAATAAAAATTTGTATAAAAATAGAAAGGAATATTATGAAAAGAGAATATAGTTATGGTTCAATCATTTTGGTTGAAATTATAATTGGTATTGTGGCCTTTGGATTTTATTTGGCTTTTGGAAGAAGTTTAAGTACTTTATATAGCTTTATATCATCTATTATAACTTGGCTTGGATCATTTATTATTATGTCAGCTTTAATTAATAATAGGAAGGGAAATATTAGGGATTATTTAAACCAATTGCAAAGATTGGATAAAAAAGCAATAATTGTAAATTTAATAATAATTCTTATTTCATTTTCTATTGGCAAGGTATCTGGTGGGAAATCAGGATTTTTGTCAATAAAGGATAATCCCGCAAGTATTTGGCCAACTGCTTTATTTGGAACGATTTTTTCAGCAGTTTTTGCGATTTTTACAACTTATGTTAATCACGTAGTTTCTGATCCGAGAAATAAGGATCAATCAATTCTTGATGCTTTTAAAAGTGTATTTGTAATTGGTGGAAAATTATTTGGAAAAACTATATTTTTATATTTTTTGTATTTAATCTTACCACTTATTGTTGTTCTGTTGACAATTGTAGGAATTATGATAAAAACAAATTCATTTGGTGGAGGGGGCCTTACAATTTATGCTATCCTAATAGCCCTTTTGGTCATATATTGTATTTTGATCTCTCCAGTAGTTTATGCAAGACTTGCAGATAATTATTTAAACCTAACTGGAGATATTGAAGAAGAAAATAAAAATTTAGAAAAAAAAGATGAGTTTACAATAACAAGAAGTATATAATAGAATATAAAAATGATAAAAAAATATAGCAAGGGGATGAACCCATCTTGCTATATTTTTTTCTTTATAATATTAATTGTTGAAATTATTGAAAAAATTAAAATTCCAATATCAAGTGCAATTGAAAGCCAAATTGAACAAAGTCCTATTAAAGTTAAAATTACAATTAGTATTTTTGCAAAAAGAACTAAGAGGAGATTTTTTTTGGCATTTTTGTCTACAATTTTTGAAATTTCCATCAAATCTTTTATCTTTTCATATTTTTTATCAAAAATTATTATATCCGAGTTTTTAATTTCAAATTTTGATTTAACTTCCCCAAGGCTTATTCCAAGATTGGAAGCTTTTAAAATTTCCCAATCCTTATATCCGTTTCCAACAAATACAATTTTATGGCCATTTTTTCTTTCGTCTTCAATAAGGTATAACTTATCTTCTACAGAAAGATCATGAGCATAGGAGATAAGGAGTTTTTCTGCCAAATTTTTGACCTCATTTTCCTTGTGTGGGGAAATAATTACAAGGTCAGAAAATTCATTTTTCAAAAATTCTATACTCTCTTCAGTATCATCTTTTAGAAAATCATCAAAAATAATTTTGCAAACCAAATTATCATTGATTGTCATATATATTGCCTTATCAAGGGAGTCATCATCAATATTTACAAAACTTTTTCTCCCAATTTTTATTTCTTCATTATCATAAGTTTTTGCCCAAATATCTATGCCATTTATATTTTTACTTCCTATAAAATATGAGGGATTATCCCTTCTTTTTAGTCTGTTTACAATAGATTTTGAAATTTTATTGTCTGATAGTTTTTCCAAATTATAAAGATAGTCCAAAATTAAATTCTTATTATATGATCCATAATAAATTATATCCTTAAGTTCAAATTCACCGTTTGTCAAAATTCCTGTCATTTCAGTATAAAAATAATCACAATCTATCAATTTTTCAAAACTTTTTGCATCTTTTACAAGGATTTTGTTCTTATTAGCAAGAATTAATCCACAAGCATATGGTAGGGAAACTGTAAAAATAAAAGCAAAAGGAGATGAAATAATTAAAAAGTTAAGAGATTTTTCCAAATACTTATTAAAATCTCCTCCCAAAATCCAAGGGACTAAAGCAATAAATATTGCCATAGCAAGCATACTTGCTGAAAAAATCTTGGCAAAATCTCTCATAATTTTCTCACTTTGGGATTTTTTCTTTGAAGATATTCTTATTAAATTTATAATTTCTTTTCCAAGAGATTGGTCAAAATTTTCCTTTGCCCTATATTTTATTTGACCAGTTTTTAAGCTAGAAGTTGATAAAATTTCATCATCACTTTTAACAGAAACTGGCATAGGATTGCCACTTAGATTTGAATTATCCAAAAGACCTTCGCCATCAATAACACTTCCACAAACAGGAATTTTTTCACCCTCTTTGGCAATAATTATATCGCCTTTTTTTATATTTTTAGGAGAAATTTTTACGATTTTTCCATTTTCTAAAACTTTATTAACATTTTTTGGAACTATATCACAAAGCCTATTAAAATTATATCTGATTTTATCTATAGAAAGCTTCTCAAAGAATTTTCCTAAAGCAAATAAAAGCATAATAAGGCAAGCTTCAGTAAAAAAACCTATAAAAAAAGCAAGAAAGCTAGAAAGTGTAATAAGAAAATTTTCATCTAAAAATTTTTTTTCACTAGATGCATAAATTGCCCTTAAAAAAACTTCCATTCCAACAGCAAGATAGAGCATAAGGAAACTAAGGATAACAAAAAAATTCTTGCCATTTTTTTTGTAAACATAAGTTATAAAGATAAGCAAAATCGAAAAAAATATCATCCTCAATAATTCTTTTTTTCTTTCCTTTTTCATATTTTTAAAAATTTCCATATATTTAACCTTTCATAATCCTAACTTTTAAAATTCATTTTAAATTTGTATCTATATTCACAAAAAATTATAGCAGAAAGGGAAATTTGTGGCAAGATTTAAGGCTTTTAATCCCGACTAAACAAGTTGAATTTAAAAGTCGAAAGTGTATATTGGAAAAGGACTAGATTAGATTTTACAAGAAAAAATTAAAAAAATTTTAAATTTAAAATTAATAAAAATTTACATAAAGGAAGTGTCAATGAAAGAAAATAAATTTATTTTAAAATCAGCCTACACTCCAAAAGGAGATCAACCCGAGGCAATAAAAGAACTTGCCGATGGAATAAAAAAAGGAAAAGCTCATCAAATTCTCCAAGGAGTTACAGGTTCTGGAAAAACTTTTACCATGGCAAATATAATTCAAGATGTCCAAAGACCGACCCTTGTTCTTGCCCACAACAAAACACTTGCCTACCAATTATTTACAGAATTTAAGGAATTTTTCCCAGACAATGCAGTAGAATATTTTGTCTCATATTATGATTATTATCAACCAGAAGCCTACGTTGCTGCAACCGATACTTATATAGCAAAAGATTCTTCAATCAATGATGAAATTGATAAATTAAGACACTCAGCAACCATGAGTCTTTTTGAAAGACGAGATGTAATAATTGTTGCCAGTGTTTCTTGTATTTATGGCTTGGGAGATCCAGAAGAATATAGAAAATTAGTTTTATCATTAAGACCAGAACAAGAAATTTCTCCAGAAGAAGTTATGAAAGAATTAATCGAAAGACAATTTGTAAGAAATGATTTTGATTTTTCACGAGGAACTTTCAGAAAAAGAGGGGATGTTTTGGATATTTTTCCAGCAGGAAATGAGGAAAAAGCAATCAGGATAGAATTTTTTGGAGATGAAATTGATAGGATTTCAGAATTTGATTCCTTAACGGGAAAAGTTATAAGTCATATTTCTCACGCTTATATTTATCCTGCAAGTCACTACGCAACAAGTGCCGAAAAAGCTGCTGCGGCCATCACAACCATAAAAGAAGAATTAAAGGAAAGACTTGTTGAACTTGAAAATGAAAATAAATTAGTAGAGGCCCAAAGGCTTGAGCAAAGGACAAATTATGATATAGAAATGTTAGAAGAAATTGGATTTTGTTCAGGAATAGAAAATTATTCAAGACACTTATCCCAAAGACCAGCAGGCTCAAGACCCTATACATTAATAGATTATTTCCCAGACGATTTTGTACTTTTTGTTGACGAATCTCACGTTTCAATTCCCCAAGTTGGAGGAATGTACGAGGGGGATAGGTCAAGAAAGCAAAATCTTGTGGATTTTGGCTTTAGGCTTCCATCAGCCCTCGATAATAGGCCTTTAAAATTTAAAGAATTTGAAAAATTAATTAAGCAAACAATTTATGTTTCGGCAACCCCAGGGCCATACGAAATGGAAAAAACTGGTGGAAAAGTTGTTGAACAAATTATAAGACCAACAGGACTTTTAGATCCACTAATAGAAGTAAAACCAGTAGAAAATCAAATTGATGATTTGATAGAAAATATCCACAAAACTATTGAGAAAAAAGAAAGAGTTCTTGTTACAACTCTAACCAAAAGAATGGCAGAAGATTTGACCGATTATTTATCAGAAAATGGAATTAAGGTAAAATATCTCCATTCAGATATAAAAACAATCGAACGAAGTGAAATAATTAGAGATTTAAGGCTTGGAAAATTTGATGTTTTAGTAGGAATAAACCTTCTTCGTGAGGGACTTGATTTACCGGAAGTTTCCTTGATTGCAATTTTAGATGCGGACAAGGAAGGATTTTTAAGAAGTGAAACTTCCCTTATCCAAACCATAGGAAGGGCAGCAAGAAATTCCGAAGGTCGAGTAATAATGTATGGAGATAAAATTACAAGATCAATGAAAAAAGCCATTGACGAAACCGAAAGAAGAAGAAAAATCCAAACAGAATTTAACAAAAAACATGGAATTACTCCAACAACAATAAAGAAAAATATAGCAGAAATAATCCAAGTAACAAAATCAACAAAAGATGTAGAAGAAATAAATGAAGAATTCTCACACGAACAAGTTGAAAATATTTTAATTAATTTAGAAAGTGAAATGTATAAAGCAGCAGAAGAATTAGATTTCGAAAGAGCAGCAGAAATTCGTGACCAAATAGCAAAATTGAAAAGAGAATTTGCGGAGGTATAAATGAGTGAAAATAAAATAGTGATTAAGGGGGCGAGGACCAATAATTTAAAAAATATTGATCTGACCCTTCCTCGAGATAAAATGATTGTATTTACCGGACTTTCAGGATCAGGAAAGTCTACCTTGGCTTTTGACACAATTTATGCCGAAGGTCAAAGAAGATATGTAGAAAGTTTATCGTCCTATGCCAGACAATTTTTGGGAAATTTGGATAAGGCGGATGTCGATTCAATCGAAGGACTTTCTCCATCAATTTCAATCGACCAAAAAACAACTAATAGAAATCCAAGATCAACTGTAGCAACTGTAACAGAAATCTACGATTACTACAGGCTTTTATTTGCAAGAATTGGAGATGCCTACTGCCCAGTTTGTGGAAAAAAAATAGAGGCCCAATCCATTGACCAAATGGTTGATAGGATTTTAAAACTTGAAAATAAAACAAGAATTCAAATCCTTGCCCCAGTTGTCAGAGCCCAAAAAGGTCAACATAAAAAGAAACTCGAAAATATCCAAAAAATGGGCTATGTTAGGGTGATGATTGACGGCGAAAGATATGATTTAGAAGAAGAAATAGAACTTTCAAAAACAAAAAAACACGACATTTCAATAATTGTTGATAGGATTGTGATAAAAGAAGGAATAAATTCAAGACTTGCAGATTCTTTGGAAACTGCCCTTGAACTTACAGATGGACTTGTAGAAATAAATGTTTTGGATGGGGAAGATTTTATCCTTTCATCAAAGCTTGCCTGCCCAGAAGGACATATTTCTCTTCCAGAAATCACACCAAATATGTTCTCCTTCAACGCTCCCCAAGGCATGTGTCCAGAATGTAACGGACTAGGATTTCATTTG
Organism: Anaerococcus vaginalis; assembly: GCF_000307225.1. Taxonomy (GTDB): domain Bacteria; phylum Bacillota; class Clostridia; order Tissierellales; family Peptoniphilaceae; genus Anaerococcus; species Anaerococcus vaginalis_B. The sequence continues at coordinate 260,795 of NZ_HE978617.1, read as the reverse complement.
CAAATTGATCCCGACCTTGTAATTCCAGATAAAAATCTTTCCATAAACGAGGGAGCAATCGACCCTTACGCCACAAGCGGAAAGGGAACATATTATAACGAAATGATTAAGGCTATTGCAAAAAATCACAATTTTTCCCTTGATGAGCCTATAAAAAATGCTCCAAAAAAAATGATTGATGAAATTTTGTACGGAACAAAAAAAGAAGTTTCCTTTACTTTCGATAGCCATTTTTCTGGAAGAAAAAATTATACAGGCCATTTTGAAGGAGCAATCAAAAATTTATCCGACAGGTACGAAAGAACAAATTCTGATCTTCAAAAAAAGAGGATGAGAGGTTTTATGAGCGAAGAAGAATGTAAAACTTGTCATGGCCAAAGATTAAAAGATGAAATTCTTGCCATAAAAGTTGATGGCAAATCAATTTCAGAAATTGCAAATATGTCAGTCGACAAAAGTATAGAATTTTTTGATAATTTAAAACTTTCCCCAATGAAAGAAAAAATTGCAGAATTAATAATAAAAGAAATAAAGGCAAGAATTAAATTTTTACAAGACGTAGGACTTGGTTATCTTTCACTTTCAAGAGCAGCCTCAACCCTTTCAGGAGGAGAAAGCCAAAGAATAAGGCTTGCAACCCAAATCGGATCAGGCCTTGTTGGAGTTTGCTATGTTTTGGACGAACCCTCAATAGGCCTTCACCAAAGAGATAACGAAAAATTAATAAAATCACTTAGAAATTTAACCGATATAGGAAATACCCTAATAATAGTGGAACACGACGAAGATACCATGAAAGCTGCAGATTTTCTTGTAGATATTGGACCAAAAGCAGGAGTTCATGGAGGAGAAATTGTAGCAAAAGGATCACTTTCCGATATAAAAAATTGTAAAAAATCAATCACAGGAGCCTATCTTTCAGGAAAAGAAAAAATTCCAGTTCCAAAAAAAAGAAGAAAATGGGACAAATATATAGAAGTGAAAAATGCCAGACAAAATAATTTGAAGGGAATCGATGTAAAATTTCCTTTGTCAACCTTTACAGCAGTAACAGGAGTATCAGGATCAGGAAAATCTTCTTTGGTAAATGAAATTTTGTACAAGGCAGTTACTAAAAAAATAAATAAATCCAAAACCAACCCGGGAAAACACGATTCAATCGAAGGCGTTGAACAAATTGACAAAATAATTTCCATCGACCAATCCCCAATAGGAAGAACACCAAGGTCAAATCCTGCAACCTACACAAAATTATTTGATAATATCAGAGACGTTTTCGCCATGACAACAGAAGCAAAAATGAAAGGCTTTGACAAGGGAAGATTTTCCTTCAATGTAAAAGGAGGAAGGTGCGAGGCGTGCAGTGGAGATGGAACAATAAAAGTTGACATGATGTTTTTACCAGATGTCTATGTTCCATGCGAAGTTTGCCATGGAAAAAGATATAATAGAGAAACCCTAGAAGTAAAATACAAGGGAAAAAATATTTCAGAAGTTTTAGATATGACAGTAGAAGAAGCCCTAAAATTTTTTGAAAACCACCCATCAATAGTAAAAAAATTACAAACCCTTTATGATGTAGGACTTGGTTATATAAAAATTGGTCAACCATCAACAGAACTTTCAGGAGGAGAAGCTCAAAGAGTAAAACTTGCAAGCGAGCTTGCAAAAAGATCCACAGGCCAAACCCTATACATTTTGGATGAGCCAACAACAGGACTTCATATGGCAGATGTTCATAAGTTAATAGAAGTTTTAAACAGATTAGTCGATCAAAATAATACAGTAGTAGTAATAGAACACAATCTTGACGTAATAAAAGTCGCCGACCACATAATAGACCTAGGTCCAGAAGGAGGCGACGGAGGCGGAGAACTTTTAGTGACAGGAACTCCAGAGAAAATAGCAAAATGCAAAAAATCCTACACAGGACAATTTCTTAAAAAGATATTATAAGATTTCTTATTATAAATATTAGGAGAAAAAGACCACCAAAGCTTGCCTTTTTTGTATTTCTAGGTTCACTAGATTTTCATTATTTGATTTTTTATGAAGATTGAAACGATTTTTAAAAAGATAAGCAAGGTTACTTGCAAGTACGTTTTTGCCAGTAGCCTTGGCTCCTATAAGGAGGATATTTTTTCCAGCCAAAAGGACAGCTATAGCCTCTTCAAGAAATTCCTTGCCATAATATTTGTATTCGGGCTTAATAACCCTGGCGTTGTCAGGAAGCCCGTTTTCTTTTCTATATGCTCCTAATTGTTTTATTAAATTTTCATCTATATTTTCTTCTTTTAAGTATTTAATCATATTTCACCTCGGCTCTACTATATACATTTTGGATAGAAAAATTCATTAAGGTAAAAATACCAATGATTTATAAATTTCACATAAGCTTGTAAAATACTTAAAATAGCTAAGAAGATGCTTTCTTTTATTTGCTATATGTTATATAATTAAACTAGAAATATCTATAAATAAATAATGGACTAAAAAATTTTATATTAGATGAGAAAACAGGAGGAAAAAATGAAAAAGATGAGGAAGCTTATGGCACTTTTGATAGCCACCATAATGATGGCATCAAATATATCCCCAGCTTTTGCAAGCACACCTAGCTATGATAGCAATATTATCAATAGGGATGATTTGCAAGTCAAAGTAGCAAAACCAGAAGCTGGCAAAACAGCAGGGGATTTAATAAAAAATCCAGACCAGCCAGCAATCTATACTTTGCGTACGGACTATAAGGTTCAAAGAGGTGAAAAGTATGAAATAAACTACCAACCTTATATAGCAAGTGTAGGGGAAGCAGCAACTCAAGCAGAAAAAGATAAGGTCAAGAAGACTATAGACCTACCTGCTCTTGCTGGTTATGACGAGCCACAAGATAATTTTACAATTAATTACGATACTGTAAAAAATGCTGCAGATGGCAAGGGTAAGACAGGCGATGCTACTAATGGAATCAGATACCAAGCTAACGAATATTTCCGCTACAAGGCTAAGTCAAATCAAATTAAAATCAAACACGTCTTCCAAGATCTAGAAGACTTTACTAAATACACAAATCCAGATGGAAGCGTTGGAGATGAAAATGCACTTTTCACAACTCAACAAGGTAATACTGGATCTACCATGGAAGTAAGCCCATTGGACAAAAATGATCCGAGAGTAAAAGGCTTTGTTCCTGAAAGAAAATCAATTATTATGCGAGTTCCCGAAAATGCTGAGAACTTTATTTTAGAATACCGCTACAACCGTGCCCACTACGATGTAGTTTTCGATACGGCAGGCGGCACAGAGCTTCCAGCTCGTACACTTTATTATGGACAAACTATGCCTAAAATTGCCGATGAAGCTATACCTACAAAAGTAGGAGGCGAATTCCAAGGCTGGAAACCATCTGTTGAATTAAAAACAAAGGATGGAAAAACATATAAGGCAAATGAAATAATTAAAGCTGGAACTGGCTCAGCTATCAAAAATCTTGCTGCTGACTTAATTATGCCAGCAAGCAAAGTTACTTTTACAGCAGTATGGAAGGACAAGGAAAAGGCAGGCTACGCTGTCCAATTCTGGGCAGAAAAGGCAGACCATGCAGATGGTGCTCCTATAGCAGATAAATACGACTATATAGGCACTCGTGTATATACAAACCAAGACACGGGTTCGAGACCAGACTTGGATAATGTCCCTGTAGATAAGATCGTCTTCCCAGACCTAGACCAAGCTCGTCTAAATAATATATGGGCTAACGCAAGATTTAATCATGGCAAAGATCTTTATCTAAATAAGTTCTATGTCTACAACCAAGACTTAACTCATGATCAAAACAAGGATCCTGCAAATGTAAACTTAGTTAAGTCTGTTGATTCAACAGGCAAGACTGTCTACAATATCTACTATGACAGACAAGTCTACGACCTTTACTTTACTAAGTCCAATGCACAACCTGATAAAAACACCTTCTACCCTGAAATTTGGCAATACGACGAAGCGCAAGGTGAAGCAGTAATGAAGGGTGGACCTGGCAATCTTTACCATTACAAGGCGAGATTTAATGAGATGATGTATAAGTGGCCTAACGATGCCAAACAAACCAAAGGATTCACTCCTGGTTATCAAAGTTTTGGTTGGGGACCAAACTATACTGTACCAAATTGGCCGATTCATTTGGACACGCCACCTTACAGATTAAATGCTGATGAATTTTTGGACATGGAAAACTACACTAGCTGGGGCGGCTATACGAAGCATATAGATAAGGGTGATGGAACAACCAAGGATTTGGATCCATTAGACTTTAAAACTCTTTCTTTTGGTATAAAACAAGATTCGCCTTCCATCCCTCACCATATGGACTTTTGGATGGACGGCTTTAAGCCAGGAGAAACCATCATCCGTTACGATCTTGTTAGGACCAAGGCGGATACTAGCGACCCAGGCTATGGGCATAGATATCCACGTGTTCAAGGCTTTACCCCTTATGGATATAATCCTCGAAGCGCTTGGCCAGCAATTGCAGAGGGAAGCGAGGAAGATGGCCGTGTGGATGAAGAAAGAATTAATGATCTAAACGATGAGCGTGATGAAATCACTCCTAACACTTGTGGGACATACTATAACAACAATGGGATAAAACTTCCTATCGGTCAACTAGATTTTATACCATACTTCTTTAGCGATTCCGATGAATTTGGCGACGTAAAGGAAGGCGGTCAACAATTTGAAAAAAACGGCTACCTACGCTTCAAATATCATCGTAATAAGTACCCACTAAGATTTAACTACGACCCATCAATCATTAGGGATGACAGTTATTTTAACTCTAAAAACCAATTACAAACCTTCTATGAATTCCCATTAAAAGCCCTAAGTCCAGATGCTGATACGGAAGGAAGCTACAATACAGAAAATCCGAAAAACATATTGGATAATCCAGAAAAGTTAAAAGAATTAGGCCTTAATGATCTTGTATTTAATGATCCAAATGACGGAAATAAGTTAAAAGTTAAGAGACCAGATAATCTTTCAGACCAAATGGTATTTAAGGGCTGGACCCTAGACCCTGCCGGCACTAAGCTTATTTGGGAAAATCCAAAAGAAATAATGCCAACTCACCCACTTAATCTATACGCAAAATGGGGAGAACCTGATTATAAATGGAAGGTAACCTTTGATCCAAACGGCGGATCTTTAAGAAATATTAAGGAAGAAGATTTAACTACAAGCCGCAAAAAAATCCAAGAAGGCGACATAGGTCAAGAAGAAATAAATACCTATGCGAAAAAAGAAGCAAATGATGGCGACAAGCAAGTCTTTACAGTAATTCAAAGACAAAGACTTGTAGAACCAAAGAAGCCAACAAGAAAAGGCTACGACTTTATGGGTTGGGAAGTAATTCGTTATAAGAAGGATGCCAATACAGGCGACTACACTAACGAGCAAGACACAAGCTATAGAGACACTTATAAAGTTCCAGAACTTTACTCCTTTGGTAACGACGTAGTAGCACCAGTCTACCTAAAGGCAATATGGGTTCCAAACAACAGGGTAGACATTGATGTTCTTCATTATTTCTTGGATAAGGACTTTAACTTAGATAAAAAGATAAATCAAAACCCAGAGCCTGACAAACTAGAAGATAAACGTGCTAACTATTTAGTTGCTACAACTGGAGATAGGCAAGATGACAAATATATCTTGGCAACTCATGAAGAGATTGAAGCCCACAAGGATACTTCAGATGTTTATGATATTTACAAGGAATATAATGATAGGGTTAAATTAAACAACACCTTCTTCCAAACATTCAAAGTTGAACCAGAAAAAATTGATGATGGAAATGGAAACTTAATTCCAAATCCTAAATTCAAAGACAATGTATTTAAGTTCTTCTACAAACCATTTAGAACTCGTGAATACAAGGTCAACTATATAGATGAAAGATTTAAAGGCAAAGAAAAAGAAAAAGGTGCGGCTATTGTCCCTCAAGATCTTGTTACAAATGGTAACCGTCACTTTGACGCAAGAAACTACAGACCAATACCAGGTTGGAAACTAGTAAGTGCACCACAACAACAACTATTCTTCGATGTCAATGAAAAAACAAATGAATTCTTAGGCATCAATGGTACAAAGTCAGATGAAATTACCTTCTATTATAAGGATGTAAGAGTAATAGAAATAAAAAACCCTAAGGAAAAAGTCCCAGAAGGTTATGTAAGAGTTACTTTCAAGGCCGACAAGGGTGGATCTTTTGGTAAAGATGATAAGGGTAATGATATTACAGAACTATATTACGATGTAATTAAGGGACTTAAATCAGACTTCTTACCAGTTCCACAGGAGTTAGAAGATGGCAAGACAAAAGAAGCTGATAAGTATTACATCACACCAGAGACTGGCAAGAAATTTATAAAATGGGATGAAAAACCATTATTAAACAAAAACACAATAGTTGATAATAATACAAAAGACTACTATGTATTTACTGCTAAGTTTGAATGGGCAGGCCTATCTGCAACAGGTCTTGTAAGAACAGAAGCTTTCAAAGATCCTGAAGGCAAGTGGACAAACGACTTTGCTCCAAAGATTGAGGATTTAAAGAAACAACTAGTTTGGAGAGAAAAAGACCAAGTAAAAGATCTTCCAGCTGGAACAAAAATACAATTATTCAACGAAGCTGGAAATGAATTAACAAAAGACGATCAAGTTTATGAACTAGTAAATGAAAAGAAAGCTGCCGACAAGGATGAGCTTGTCCGCACAGTAAATGTCAAGGCTAAAGTTACTTTCACAGATGGTAAAGACCCACAAGAACTTGATATACCAATTACAGTTTACAAAAACGTCTACGAAGCCCTCAACAAGGCTGGCGATAAACCACTATTCTTAAAAGAAGCTGAAGGAAAAGACGCTAAAGACGGTGGACTAAAAGATGTAACTGGTAATTATGTAAAAGTTACAGTTCAACCTACAGAAAAGAATACGAATAAAGATGCTAAGATTTATTATGTTAATCCAAAAGCTTGGGTAGAAATACCTGAAGTAGCATGGTCACAAGATGACAAGGATAAGGCTGACTTCTTAAAGTGGACAGCAGATAAAGCTGCACAAAACGAAGGACAAGCAGAAAATGGAATCTTTGATTTCAATAAGCGTCATAAGTTCACTGACAAAGAAACACTTATTAAACCAGTATTTACTAAGGATGTAGTTGAACAAGAAAAGGGTAAAGATAAGCCAAAAGTTCCAGACAATTTCGTAAAAGTTATTGTCAAGACAACAGGCAAGGCTACAGATGAATTGACACAAACATTCTGGGTTAATCCTACTAAGGAAGTTACTATTCCAGTAACAAATCCTACAGGTAAGGAAAATCAAAAAGTTACAATTGATGGCCTTGGAGAAAAAACTGTAAACTATATCTTTAAAGAATGGCAAAAAGTTCAAACGGGACAAGCAGACGATAGTTTAACTAAAGTTGATCCAGCTGTTAAAATTGACCTAGCTAAGAACCAATACACAGACAAAGTAACAGTAATAGAAGCTGCTTATAAAAAATCAATTCAAGCAGAACCTATAGTTAAGCCATTAAAGACTAAAAAATTAGATACACCACAAGGCAAAAAAATAACAAACGATGATTTAATTAAGCAAATCACACCACAAGAAGGCAAAGAAATTGATTCAATTACAATTGTTGAAAGCCCTGACCCTTCAAAACCAGGTGAACAAGTTGCTAAAGTTATCGTTAAATACAAAGACGGTACTACACAAGGTACAGATAAAGACCCAGTTGTAATTCCAGTTGAAGTTCACAAAAACATAATTCCAGAAGTACCTGGCGGACAAAGACCAAAAGACGCTTTGGATAATTATGTAAAAGTAATCTTTAAAGCTGGTACAGGCGGAAGCCTATCAGGCGATCTAGTTTACTATGTATCACCAGAAGTAGAAGTCGATATGACAGAATCAGCTAAAGCAGTTACAAAGACTCCAGATGTTGGATACTTTGTAAATGGTGAAAAGTGGACTAACAAAGACGATAAAACTTTGAAGGGAACATTCACTGACCCAGAAACAGAATTTGTATTTAACTTTGATAAGTCAAAAGATATAGTAGAAAAAACTGACGATCCGAACCAAGTAATACCAGCTGGTTATGTAAAAGTAACCTTTAAAACAGAAGATGTTAAAAAGGGTAAACTTGAAGGCGATGTAAAAGAAAAAATCTACTATGTAAATCCAACAGCAGGAATTAAATTAGTAGAATTAGCTGATGGACAAACAGCAGGTGAAAAACAACTTGCAGTTCCAAAAACAGCTCCTGCAGCAAACTATGAATTTGATAAATGGTATGAAGAAATTGATACTGAAACAGCAATTACAAGCCAAAGAATCCATGTAGCTAAATTTAAAATAGCTAAGGTAACATTAACTTACCAAGCTGGAGATGGCGCGACAGGAACAGTTCCAGCAAAAGTTGAAGTAGACCATGGCACAAAAGTTGCACTTGCAAGACCGGAAGGACTAAAAAAAGAAAATGCTACATTTGCCGGTTGGAAGCTAGATGGAGAAGAAAAAATTTACCAACCAGGCGATGAAGTTAAACTTGAAAAAGCAAGAACAGCCACAGCTCAATGGAAGCTTGTAGAGTATAAAGTAAAATTCGACACTAAAGGTGGAAGTGATATTCCAAGTCAAAAAGTTGAACACGGAAAGACAGCAACAAATCCTGAAGCACCAAAATTAGATGGAAAAGTATTTATGGGTTGGAAAGAAAAAGGCAAAGAATCTCAACAAGATCCTTACTTTGATTTACAAACTCCAATCACAGCAGACAAGACCCTAATAGCAATCTGGCAAGACCCAGTTCAAAGAATCGAAGAGGGTGATCCAGTTGAAACCCAGTTTGTAAAAGTAACCTTCGAACAAGGTGACAAAGGAGAACTAAAATTCGATGGTTCAGAAGAAAGATTTAAAACTGTAACTTATAAGGTTGCAAAAGGACTAAGTTTTGACGATGTAACTACTAAGTATGGTCTAAAAGTACCAAATATAATAGCTACAAGACCTTATTATAGAGGAAATGGATGGAATAAAGATTTTGATTCAAGAGTTACAGAAATAAATGATGATATAACATTAATAGCTCAATACGTACCAAAAGATGATGTCATTCCAGTAGACCCAGAAATAACTCCTGATGATAAACTTCAAGACCATAAACCAGAGGGAATGGTATTAGTAGAATTTAAAGTTCCTGAAGATAAAGCCTTCATGACTGGCGCTAGCAAATTCTATGTAAAAGCAAATACAGAAGTTAAAATCGACACACCAGTTGTCCACAAATTAACCTTAGCAGATGGTGAGGTTAATGACTATGAGTTTAAATCATGGGATATGAAAAAGGGTGAAGATGATAAGTGGACATATGAAGATGGAAAATGGAAATTTGAAGAAGATACAATTATAGGCGACGGAGTTAAAGTAAAGCCAACAATCACTATAACACTTCCAAGTGCCGGAGATCCAGAGGTTAGTGTTGAATCTATGACTGAAGGCGCAAAAGCCTATCTTGAAGTAACCAGAACGGGACAAAATCCAGTTATCATCGAGGCAGTTAAATACGATGATTATGATATGTACTTCTTCGAAATACCTGAAGAACTAGGTGGAAAACTTAATAAGAGAGACAGAATTAAAGTATACGCAGAACTCGGTGGCATAAAATCTGACACTAGAGAGTATAGAGTTAAATAACTTAATACAAAACAGACAAGAGATGCTAAGCTATATGCTTGGCATCTTTTTATTGCCCTAGTAAGTTTTTCGTTTCTTTATAAATATCAATATTAAAAATATTTTTGTAAAACATTATTATCAACGTGTGAAAGCTACATGAAATCTTTAAAATTACGATATTTTGTGGTATATTAATATAGAGAAAAGTATCTTCGAATGCACAAAGTAAAATGATACTAAACTTGTGCTTCAGAAATTTGTAAGCACAGAATCAAATACAAGATTAAAGGATAAGGTGAGAGTAAATGACTAAAAGAGTTACTTCTTTGGTACTATCAATATTGATGCTTTTGCAAATTTTGGTACCACAAACAACAATTGCAAAGGAGGTTGAAGCTCCTCCAGACAATCTAGTAACGGTAGGCTTGATAAATGGCAACAGCTACGACTCAAAGCTTATGCTGGAGTTAAACAGACTGACAGCAAAAAACAGAAAGAAAAAAGCCGCAGATCCAGGCACAAGTCTGTTCGGCTATTTTGAAAATGATCAAGAACCAAAAGATGAGGATAAGCTAAAATACCACGGAGAAGTTAAGGCAAAGCTAGATGTTAAAGGACTAGATGGAAATAATTTCCAATGGAGTGAAATCTTCGGTAAAGAAGAGGTTCACTTAAGATTTACACAAATAAATGATGAAACCGGTGATGATACTGGTATAGAGCGTGTTCTAACTATAAGTCAAGCAGGAACATATATTTGGACCAATGAAAATGGAGAACCAGCAGAACTACCTTTGTTTAATAATAAATTAAAGCCTCTAACATATGAAGTAAAACTAGATGAGGAAGTTTCTGATAAGGTTAAACTACTTACTGCAAGGTTAGCTACAACAGGAGATGCTAATACACCTACATTTGAAAAACCGGATGCAGAAGGCAGAATTAAATATCACTTAACTTTAGAGATAGGACTACAACAAGTTGCTTCATCAAAATTTGTTTCAGAGTGGCACACAGCAGTAGCAAAAAACGAAAGACCACAAATAAAAGGAACCATGACAGGTTCTTATAACAGTAAATCAAAAGCTGCAACCTTTGATTTACCAAAGAATGATACTGACTCTGTAGTAATAAGAACTAACAGTCCAAGAGAAGGAAGAAAACCAGGTAAGATTTTTGCAAACTTTTTATATAATAAGCCTTCCGATATTAAAGTAAAAACTGATACAACAGGTTTAACTTTTGATACAACAAAGAAAACTGTTGATGACGGTAACCACAAGTTCAGATACGACTTCACTTACGATGTCATAAACGGCGGTAAGCTTACTATGACAGAAATCTTACCTGTGACTTTTGATGCCAATGGTGGTAAGTTTGCTTCTATTACTGAAGAAGGTGCAGAGCAAAAGATTGTAAAAGAAGTTGAATATGAAGGAACTTTAACTGACAAGGCAGAAAACCCAACTAAGGATAGGGAAACTTTTAAAGGCTGGTCACTAACTAAAGATGGAAAAGATCCTGTTACTGATGCTGATTTTGCAAACATCAAAAAAGCAAAGACCTTCTATGCAATTTGGGACAACAACGAAATTACAGCAGAAGAGCTTGAAGTAAAAGAATCATTTAAAGATGGAGACACGTGGGTAAATGACTCTATCCCTACACTTGACCAATTAAAGGGACAAGTTAAGATAAAAGATGCAAAAGGAAAACCACAAGCATTAGCAGATGATGATACATTTGCAATAGTTGACGGAGCAAATGAATACACAGCTGATGGTGATGCATTAAAGAATTATCTATATGGAAAATTACAAGAAAAAGATAATCCTAAGGATGAACCTACAAGGGTAGAAACTGTTAAGGCAAAAGTAACTCATGCCAATGGCACAAGCCAAACAGTAGATATACCTATCAAGGTTATTAAAAATATCTACGAAGCAAAGACAGAAACTAAGCCACCTTTCTACGTACCAGACAACTATGTAAAAGTAATACTTGATCCAACTACAAAGGCGAAAGACCCACAAAAGACTTATTACTATGTAAATCCAGCTGCTAAAGTTGTTATTCCAGGAAAAGATCCAGTAGGTACTGGGGATAATAAGTTTGTAAAATGGACAATGAAGGCAGATGATGCTACAGGAGAAGGCTCTGAATATAAACTTGCAGATAAACCAAGAACTCAATTCGAAAAAGCAAGTACAATCACAGCCCAATATGTTTCTGATGTAATACCTGCTAATGATGATGGAAGTAAACCAGACACAGTTCCAAAGAACTTTGTTGAAGTAAAATTTGTTCCAACAGATAAAGCTACTGATGAAACAAAGGCTGAAAAAATATTCTGGGTAAATCCTGATAAAAAAGTTACTATTCCAGTTAAAGATCCAGTAGGGAAACAATACTTCACCTTTAAGGAATGGAAAATTGGTGTAAATGCAGATGGTGATGTTTACACTCCATCAACTGCTAAGAAATTTACTGAAGCTACAACAATTACAGCGACTTATACTGAATCAGATAATATAATTCCTTTTGATCCAACGAATTTAGATGACCCTAAAGTTGTAAGACCAGAAGGTTATGTAAAAATAACCTTTGAAGCAGAAAAAGGATTAAAATTAACAGAATCTAAAGCCTACTATGTAAAGGCAAATGCAAAGGATACACAAGGAAATCCACTTACACTTGGAAATGCTGACCTTGTAAAACCACAATACAGTGAAGATACAGGATATAAGTTTGATAAGTGGGATAAGGAAGATAGCCTTGTAATTGAAGCTACTGATATAGTAGTTACAGCAAAGGCAACTAAACTTGACAATGTTATTCCTGAAAAAACAGGTGAAACCCCAAATGAAAAGCCAGATGGCTACAAGGAAGTTACTTTTGTAATAAAATCTGATGATGCAACTAAAGGCTCAATCGAAGGCGTTGCTAAATTCTATGTAAACCCAACAGCATATGTTACAATTAACCCACCAGCTACAAAGGCTGAAACAGGCTACGAATTTGGTACTTGGGATAAAAACACTTTAAACAATATACAATACAAGGAAGATACAACAATTACAGGTTCCTTTAACGACTTGGAAGCTGTAATTCCAAAAACAAATCCAGATGGAAAAGAAAATAAACAACCAGATGGATATAAGAAAGTCGAATTTGTAATTGATCCAGCAGAAGGCGGAAAGATTGCAGATAAAGAAGTTACAATTTATTATGTAAATCCAGCTAAAGAAGTAACAGTTCCTCAACCAAAGACAGCAGCAGATACAGGTTATACATTTGAAAAATGGGATAAAGATACTTCAACAGCTAAGAAGTACACTGATGATACAACAGTTAAAGGTAATTTCAAAAAGCTTGACGACATTATTCCTTCAACTGATGACAAAGGCAATACAAACGCAAAACCAGATGGTTATGTAACAGTAACTTTTGATAAGGGTGCTAAGGGCAAATCAATAAAAGGACAAACAGTTTACTATGTAAATCCAAAAGCAGACCCAGCTAAAACTTTAGGTGACACAAAAATTGTAAAACCAGAAGTAAAAGCTGAAACAGGATATAAGTTCACTTCTTGGAATTTTGCTGATACAAAAGAAATATTAAGTGATATTACAGTTGTTGCCCAATATGAAGAAATTGCTGATGTTATTCCAAAGACAAAAGATGATGGAACACAAAACGAAAAGCCAGATGGTTATATTGAAGTAACTTTCTCTACTGAATCAAATGGTAAGATTAAAAATTCAACTGATACAACAAAAGTTGTTTATGTTAATCCAAACAAGGCAGTTGCATTAAAAGATTTTGCACCAAAGGTTGATCCGAACACCGGATTTGACTTTGCAGACTGGGATACTTCAATAGAGAGAGCTATCCAATACAAAGATAAGGATGTAATCAAGGCTAAGTACAACGTTAAGGGCGATGTAATTCCACAAGAAAAGGCTGATGGCTCCGACAAACCAGAAGGTTACTTAACGGTGACCTTTGATAAGGGTGAGAACGGAACACTTAGCGGAACAACTGTTTACTATGTAAAACCAAACAAAAAAGTAACAGTTCCAGCTCCAGATGTTAAGCCAAATGTTGGATATGTATTCGATAAATGGGATAAAGAATTAACACAAACATTTGCTGAAGATACAAAAATTACATCAGGATATAAGCCGCTTGATAATATCATTCCTCAAAAGAATAATGATGGTACTGACAAACCATATGGTTATGTGACAGTAACATTTAAGGCTGATGAAAATGGTACTCTATCAGGAACTACAGTTTACTATGTAAAACCTAAGGTAGATATAGACTTAACAAATACAGCTAATGTTATTACCAAGGAAGCAAATATTGGTTATACAGCCGATGGCGGAACTTGGGATCATAAACTAGGACCTAAGACTTATACAGAAAAAGCGACCTACAAATTCAACTTTGCAAAACTTGATGACATTATCCCTAGAGATAAAACTAATGAAATACCAAAAGGCTATAAAACAGTTAAGTTTGTTACTGATGATAATGGTAGCTTAGATGGCAAGACAGTTTACTATGTAAATCCAAATGCTAAAAAGACTATGAGTGATATAAATGCTCCTACTATCAAACCTAATTCCGGATTTGTAGTGAAAACTCCAAACTGGAACCCAGATTCCGATAGATATGGAGACATAATAAAAGAAGATAGGGTCTATGCTGCAAACTATGATAAACTTTGCACGACAAAAATTAGGTACAAATCAAATGATGAAAGTATGGGAACAGTAAGCCTAGCAAGTGAAGATATCACTAGTGAAAATCTAAAAGGTTCAACAGCAACAGCTAAAGATGGCTATGAATTTGTAAAATGGACTGATATAGATGGAAAAGAAGTTGGTAAGAATCCTACATTTAAACCTAAAGAAAAAGTTGCAGCAGTTTATATAGCTGTATTTAAGAAAAAAGCTACAGATATTTCAAAAGATGGTAGTTTAACCATAACAAAGAAGCTTGAAAATGATAAAAAAATTACGACTTCTGAGCCAACTAAGTTTAAATTTGAAGTTTCAGGTCCAAATAAATACAATAAGGTATTTGAACTAAAAGCAGGTTCTTCTGAAACTTTAAAAGATTTAGCCTATGGCGATTATAAAGTTAAGGAAACTGATAGCCAAGGATACACAGCTTACTATGCTCTTAATGGTGGTAAGGAAAGTCAAGCTAATGAATACACTGTAACTATTAATAGTGCAAGCCCTGCAAAATTAATTGTAACAAACAAAAAAGAAAACCCAACTAATCCAGATGATAAGAAAATAAATGTAATTTCTAAGAAAGTTTGGGTAGGCGTTCCTAATGGAACAAAAACACCTAATGTTAAGTTCCAATTATATAGGAAGTTAGAAAATTCTACAGAGGAAGAAACAGTTGGAGAAGCCAAAGACCTTGTAAACAATGAGGTTAACTTTGGTGAACAAGATAAGAAAGATAAAAATGGTAAAGCTTATTACTACTTTGTAAAAGAATTAAACGAAGATGGTACACCATTTAGTAATCCTAATTACACATCAAAAGTAGATGGTCTAACAGTTACTAACACCTATAAGACTCCAGAAGTTGAAGAAAAATTTGTAAATGTAGTCGCTTATAAGAAGTGGGTAAATGTTCCAGATGGAGCTGAAAAACCATCAGTTAAGTTCCAACTAAGAAGAATTTCTAATGATGATACTTCTGAAAATGTTGTAGAAACTAAAGATGTACTTGGCGAGCCAGATGGAAGAGGATTGATTACAGTAGATTTTGGTCAACAAAAAGAATTTAATGACAAGGGTTATCGATATTCTTACTATGTAGTTGAATTAGATGTAAATGGAAATGTTATTAATAACGGTGCACTTTATGAGGCTACTGAAAATAATAATATCAAGACAACATATGATTTGGAGAATATGATTGTTACTAATGCTTATGTTGGAAAAGATGAGGAAATAACACCAGGTGTAACACCACCAGTTCCAACCCCAGATCCAACACCAAGACCTGAACCTGAACCAACACCGGAACCAGGTCCTAATCCAAAACCAAATCCACAACCTAATCCAAATCCAAACCCAGGCGAAAGTGGAGGACAAATACCAACACCAACACCAACTCCAACTCCGCAACCGGATCTAAAGCCAAATCCACAACCGGACCAAAGAGTAAAACCAAATAAAAAACCGGGTTCAGATTCAAATAATAGATTTGGAAACAATAAAGTTAAGAAAACTCCAAAAACTGGAGTGGAAGATGCTACATTTGCAACTTATGCTTTGGCAATATCTAGTGCATTGTTAGGTATTTTTGTGAAGAAAAAAAGAAATAAAATAAAAAATTAATCAAGGCTTAGGCTAGATTAGTATTTAGATTTGTTGAATCTATAATTTAAAAATTTTAAGGACATATTAGATCAATATTATCACTTGATAGAGATAATATTGACAATATGTCCTTTTTATTTATTAAATAATTCTTAATTTAAGAAAAAGGTAAAAATATAAATGATTTTTTGCTTTTTAATGGAAATGGAAAAATTATGATTTTGAAGAATTTAATAATAAGGATATTAAATAAAAATTAAAAAAAACATTCAAAAAACTCGAGTTTTTCGACTTATTTTTTTGAATGTTTTTTAATTTGCTTTTAGAAAATTTTTAAAAATAGAATTATAAAAATTTTTTTGATGAAAGCCGATGGAATTTATAGATATTGATAATAGATATTGACAATAAAAAATAATGGAATTAATTGCTATATTTGGTATAATAATTTTAAGAATAAATTGTAGGAATGTTTCAAAATAAAGTATGAAGGAAAGGTAATTATGAATAATTCGGAAAAAATGACTGAGATAATTGAAAAGAAAAAAGAATTAAGTAATGAAAAAAACCTAAATATGGTACAAGAAAACTATCTATAGGCCTAGTTTCATGTATGCTAGGTTTTACTTTAATGATTTCTCCAATATTATCAATAGCATCAGATAATGCAAATGAAGAAAAAATTTCTGAAATAGTAAATCAAGAAAAATCACAAAGTGATTCTGCAAATCAAGTAGAAGAAAATACAAAATCAATAGAAAATAAAGAAGAATTAAAGTTTACAGATGAGCAAGTTAAAGAGCTAAAAGATGCAGGTTACAATGAAAATGAAATTAATGAAATTTTAGAAGAGGCAAAATCTAAGAAAGCTAAAGACCAAAATTTCGATCTTATAGAATATTTGAAAGAAAAAATAAAGGAAAAGTCTAATGAAAATTCTGGATTAGAATTAGGCGAAGAAAAAATTTCTGAAAGTGTAAAATCATCAAAGGAAGATAGAGCTGCAAGTACAGCTCCTGAAAAATCTTCTGATAAAGTTGATGGAGTTAGTAGTGCAACTTATTACACTAAGGCCAACTGGGAAAATAAAATTAAAGATAAAAGCCGTTGGAAAGTTGAAGATAACCAAAACCTTGTTAGGGTAGGTGGGGGCGACCCAGTTCAAATGAATGATATCGACTATGATGGGATGTTCATTGATGGAAATGGTAGATATGTTATAAGACTTGTATACAAGGAAAAAACACAAGCATTATCTGGTGTTTGGTATAGGGCTTTAATCAATTTTGGAGATTTGGACAAATATATTGATTATGACCTTTCTTATGTTTTGGGTAAGGATGGTAAGACCCAATACAAGTTTGAAGATGTTAAAAATGTTGTTGGCAAAGGATTTGACCTAGGATTAGCTACTGGAGATAGGACAAACAACAGAGCGAATTTACCGATTAACTTAGTCTTAAAAGAAGGTGTAGATTTAGATAAGCTTGGCAAGGAAAATTACATTGTTCAAATGAGAGTTGCCAATGGAGATTATACAAGAATTTACGCTTATGCTCCAAAGGGCACATCAATGGACTATTCTACTTATACAAAGACTACAGCAGTTGATCTTGTAGATAAGCTTGGAACTTTATTTATTAAGGGCGGTAAACAGTCCGACTCTAAGAATGCAACCAACCAAGAATTTTTTATGTCAGAATTTATTTCAAACCCAGCTCAATACAATGATAAGTTAAATCTTGGTATCATCAGAACCCAGTACACGGGCCAAGGAACTACTATAGTAAGGGATACAGTAGGTGGTCAACCAATAGCCTTCACCCAAGTTTTTGATGCCAACCTTCTTAATTATATGAAGGCTGATGATAAGGGTAATATAGGCTACGTCAATGTTATGACTAATGATAGGAAAATTTCCCAATATTCTAAAAACATTGGTATAACGAGAGAAATGATAAATGTTGATAAAGAAAAGGGACTAGCTTACCTTGTTATAGGCACAAAAGACTTTAAAAAAGATGGTGTTAAGGTAGTAGAAATCCCACAACACGACCAATACACAAAACTTTCAGGTTTCTATATCACAGCCATCGACTATGTAGTAGACAAGGGTAAATTTGAAAACACATTCAGTGATGATAAAGTTAGAAAATTAAATTACACAACCATGTCAGGTTGGACCAATCCTAATAAAGACGGTTGGACAATTTATGAAAAGGAATATGAAAATGATTATGTAGTTCCAGAAGGAGATTCTTACCTAATCGATACAGGTGATGATCCAACAGGTGGACAAATCATGCTACAAATTGGTGGCGAACAAGCTATTTTAAGAAAACCACAAGGTTACTACAACGGTTATGTTTCAGGTGATGGTGCAAATGATGCCATAGAAAAATATGCAAATGGCGTTTATAAGATAAATCTCCGTGAAGGTGCTACAATTCTAAATGGTAAAAAATTAAAACTTTATATGCCTTATACTTCATCCCACGATAAGCCAGTAAACTTCCTTGAAATCCACAATGGAACAAAATTAAACGAAGGTGCAGCAACTTTAACCTTGCAAACAAATAGAAATATCAATATGCACCTATATAAGAAAAATGCTGGATCTTACAAGTTAAAATACACCTTAAAAAATGGAACTGAAAGTAGCTTAGAGTTTAAAAAGGGTTTAATATGGCAGTTTAAGGATAAAGACGGTGTTATGACAGGGGTATCTAATGCAGGAATCTTAAGTACTGGTGGTAATTTCTATATTGATACAACAAAATTAAAACCTGGTGCAGATATTTTTGTTGAATCTTATGACGGAAGTGGAAATAAAATTGATTCTGAAACCTCATGGTTTAAATATAGACCTCTTGATAAATCAGATGAAAATGTAAAGAACCTCACTTGGACAGATCATTCAGATAAAAAATCAGTTTTATCAATAAATAAATCTTTGTACACACCTTATCAAAAAATATTTACAAATGATTATGAAGAAGGCAATGTTTACAATGATCCTAGAAAATTGCCAAAGGATGATGCTAATTTTAACAAAGATACTACAGAAATTGTAGGATACACAAAATATGACGGTGGAAAGATTAGAACACTTTATGAAAATAGAATGGGATCTCTTATTGGAAAAATAGAGGCTGATTCTAATGATTATGATGATAAAGGAAACTTAAAAGGACCAGATGTAAGAAAAGATATAACAATTAATAAGGATAATATATTTGATCCTCAATTTGATGGAGTTAGTAAAGTTTACAAGGCTTATGAATATAGGGTGAATTTAGCTAAGATGCTTGCTTACCAATCTGATGATAAAACAGAACATAAGCTTGAACTTTTAAAAGATATGAAATTCGTTTCAAATGCATCTGACGGTTCATCACTTCCATCTGATCTTTTTGAATCAAGAGTTAGGGCAAGAATTTTATTTGATACAACAGAAGGAGCTTGGGAAGGTAATAGCACAAAATCTGTAAGAATCGTTCCTGACAATGTAAAATTCTATGGTGATGAAGGATATGTTGCAAATGGTTTTGAAGGTGCAAATGTAGAAGTTGGTACAGGGGATAAATTCCCTGACGCACCAAAGGCTAAAGAAAATAAAAATTTCTTAGGTTGGGTAACAGCTGAAGGTAAAAAAACCTTAGGAAAAACAACTGTAAGTGCCGAAGAATTTAATAAACTAAGAAAAGATCAAATTTTCAAAGCAGATACTCCTGTTACTAAACATTTAGTAGTTTACGCTATATATTCAGCAGAAACTACAGTAACATTCGATGCTAATGGTGGTAAATTTGCAGATGAGAAAGAACAAACTACTGTTAAGGTTGATGGTGGAAATGTAACAAAACCAAGTGAACCAACAAAAGAAGGTTATATTTTCAAAGGTTGGGCAGCGACAAAAGATGCCAAAGAAGCAGATGCTAACATCCTAAATAGCGTAACTTCTCCAAAAACTGTATATGCAGTTTGGGAAAAGAAAGCAGAAGAACCATTAAAATTAAATAATCCTCAAGAAAAAGTTAAAGTAAAAGATCTTAATGCTGTATCAACAGATGAAAAAGATAAAATAAAAGATGCAGTTAAAAAAGCAAACCCAGATCTAAATTTAGCAAAAGATGATATAACAGTTTCTGGAGATGGAACAGTTACAGTAAATAAGGATGGTAAAACTGGAACAATTGAAAAAGACAAGACAGTTACTCAAAAATTAGTAGAAAATAATTTCAAACCACCAAAAGAACCAGTTAAAGTTGAAAATGCAAAAGCATTAACTGAAGATGAAATAAAACAAGTTAAACAAGCAGTAAAAGATGCTAACCCTGATAGAAACTTCAAAGATGAAGATATTAAAGTAGAGGCTGATGGCACTGTTAAAATAAACCAAGGTGGTAAGATAGGTACTATACCTGCCGATAAGACAGTAGTACAAAAAGATACAATTCTTGATTTGAACAAACCAGCTGAAAAAGTTGAAGTAAAAAATCCTGCTAATTTATCACAAGAAGAAAAAGATGAAGTTGCTAAAAAAGTTAAAGAGGCAAATGACACTTTGGCAAAAGATGCTAAAGTTGATGTCGACAGCAAGGGTAATGTAACAGTTAAAGATGGCAATAAAACTGGAACATTAGAAGCTAAGGACACAGTAAAACAATTCACAAGAGATGGCAAAACCTTAAATCCACCTGCTCAAAAAGTAAAGGTAGGAGATATTAATAATCTTAATGAGAATGAAAAACAAGCTGTAAAAGATGCCGTTAAGGCAGCTAACCCTGAACTAGGATTTACTGACGATGAAATCCAAGTTGATGCAAATGGAACCGTAACTGTGCCAATGGGCGAGGGAAAAATCGGAACATTCCAACCTGAACAAACTATTGAAGAAGCTAAAGATACTGACAATATTATAAAACTTGTAGCACCAGCGAAAACAGAAGTTGTTAACGCAAGTAAGCTAACAAAAGATGAAAAAGATAAAGTTATAAAAGCTATAAAAGATGCAAACAAAAACTTACCAGAAGGTGTAAAAATCGAGGTAGCTGATGATGGTTTTGTTAGAGTTACTCAAGGAACAGAGCCAAACCAAAAAGTTGGACAACTTTCTCAAAAAGATACAGTTGAAGAAAAACTTAAAGCTCCAACAGCATCTGCGAAAAAAGATGGAAGTGTAATAGTAAAACCAAAAGATGATAATGCGAAAGAAATTGAAGTAAGCTATACTCCAAATGGAAGTGATACTCCAACAACCTTAAAAGCTGAAAAAGACCAAGATGGCAAATGGAAACTTCCAAAAGGTACAGATGCATCTATAACAATAGATGAAAACACAGGCGAAATCACAATCCCAGCTAACAAAATCAAAAATGATACAGATGTAAAAGCTATAGCAAAATCTGGTGAAAAAACATCAGATGAAGTTACAGAAAAAGCAAAAGATGAACAAGCACCAGAAGCACCAAAAGTTACTGTAAAAGATGATGGAAATGTAGAAATAACACCACCAGCAGATGCAGATACAAAAGAAGTTTCTGTAACTTATACTCCAGAAGGATCAAAAGACCCAGTAACAGTTACAGCAACAAAAGGTGACGATGGAAACTGGACACTACCAAAAGACGCACCAGAAGGCGTAAAAGTAGATCCAAAAACAGGAAAAGTTACAATTCCAGCAGAAAAAGTAGCAGATAAAACTGACGTAACAGCTAAAGCCAAAGACAAAACTGGCAACGAATCAGATCAAGCAAAAGCTACAACTGGAGAAGAAACTGGCATC
>NZ_HE978617.1:176970-236843 GCF_000307225.1 Anaerococcus vaginalis | reverse complement strand
TTAAAGACAAGGACGACAAAGTACTAGGAACAATTCCAGCAAAAGATGTAGTTAAGGAAAAAGAAACAAAAGCAGTTGATAAGAGTAAGCTTAAAGCCGAAGTTGACAAGGGAAATGCAACAGAAGCTACTGATAAATACAAGAATGCTGATTCTGATAAAAAGAAAGCATATGATGATGCACTAGATGCTGCTAAAAAAGTTCTTGATAATCCAAATGCAACACAAGAACAAATAAATAAAGCATTAGAGAAATTAAAAACAGCAGAAACAGAGTTAAATGGTGAAAAATCACCAACTGTAAAAGCACCAGAAAGCCAAGTAACAGTTGTTAATTCAAAAGCATTAACTGATGAAGAAAAAGGAAAAGTTAAAAAAGCTGTTGAAGATGCAAATCCAAACTTACCAGAAGGTGCAACAATAGAAGTAGCAGATGATGGAAGTGTAACAATTAAGGATAAGACTGGAAAAGAAATTGGAAAGATAAGTCCAGATAAGACTGTTAAGCAAGATGATAGCAAATTAGAAATAAAAATTCCGGAATCTATAAAAGTTAAAATAAAGATTCTTTATCAAATGAAGATAAGCAAGCTATAAAAGATGCTATTAAAAAAGCAAATCCAGAATTAAACTTAACAGATGAGGATATTATTGTTGCTGATGATGGCTCAGTAAAAGTTAAGAAAAATGGAAAAGAAGCTAGTATTTCAGCTGATAAATTAAATATTTTCTCCAAGGGAGAAGCGGAAGTTCATGATAAGTCAGAGCTTAAAATTGCTGATTTGGTTGAACCAAAAGCTTCTAAGAAAATTAAGGTTAAAGATAAAAATAATTTAACAAATGAAGAAAAAGAGAAAATACAAAAATCTATCAAAGAAGCTAACAAAAATAATTTCCCACAAGGAACAAAAGTAGTAGTTAATAATGATGGTTCAGTAGATATTATTTATCCTGATGGTTCAAAAGATTCAATCAAAGCATCAAAACTTGTTGAAGAAGAATCTGTTGAAACAGGAAAATTAACTAAAAAAGTTAAGAAAGACAAGGATGCTAAAGATAATTCTAATGGAAAATCTAAAAATATTAGCACAGGTATAGAATCTCAAGCTGGAATAATTGCTACACTTATAGGATCTGTAGGTGGATTATTCGCGAGTAGAAAGAAAAAAATAAATAAAATAGATAAGATCTATAAAATTTATTAAAGAAAAAAAGACAAGCTGACATAGCTTGTCTTTTTTTCACCTGACGTTTATTTTTAATTTATTTAAAAAAACAAATTAGTTCTAATATTTTAGAAATAATTAATGAACTTAATATTTTAAAAAATATTAGATTTTATATTTAATTATGATATAATGTTTGAAAAGGTATTCAATTTATTTTAATAAATTTTAAAATAAAATAATAAAAATAACCTTATTTTATTTATTAAATGTTACTTAGTATTTATTTATACTTTAATAGAGTATATAGATGAAAGGAAAATTATGAAAAAGTTGAAAAAATCGGTGAATATTATTGAAAAAAGAAAGGAGTTAAATCAAGAGAAAACTCCTAAATATGGTACTCGAAAATTATCTGTGGGCTTAGTGTCATGTATGCTAGGTTTTTCATTAATAATTGCACCTAGTTATTCAAAAGCAGCAGAAGAAGCAGAAAATACAAAAATTTTAGAAACAGAAGTTTCAGAAACAAAAACGGCTGAATCTGAAAAAGAAACTCAAGCTGTGGAAAAACCATCTGAAAAAACAGTTGATCAAGTTGAAAGTACAAAAGAAAATGCTACAAATCAAACTGTAGAAAAAACAGAAGTAGTAGTAAAAAAACAAGCTGATAATTTTAATGCAGAATTACAAACACTTACAGTTGATCAAGGAAAAAATGTAGAAGATTATAGGAATGGTGTAAAAAATCTTCCACAAGATGCAAAACTTGAAGTAAAAACTCAAGTAGATACAAAAGAAGCTGGATTAAAAACTATAAAAGCGATTATTATATTTTCTGATAATTCTACTAAAGAAGTAGATATAACTGTAAAAGTAAATCAAGTTAAAGAAACAGAAAAAAATAGTGGAGAAAATTCATTGGAAGTTTCTCCAGAAAAGGCACAAGCTAATCAAAAAAGTTCTCAAAATCAAAATAAAGAAGATACATCAGTTTCTGCTGAAATTTTAATGGAAATTGATAAGACTACTAAAAATGGTAAAGAAACTTTAGTAAAACCTAATGAGAGATTAACTAATGAAATTGTGACAGGTGTATATGGTGGAAGTCCAAAAGATGAAGTTCTTGAAGCAGTCAAAAAACTTAGGTTTAAAGTTTATGAGCTTACTGCTAATAATGAAGCAAAGCCAATTGAGGCGGATGTAGCACTCGGTGATGATAAAAGATTTAGTGGATCTTATTATATTAATAATCTTGATAGGAGCAAGAGATATCTAGTAGCCTTAGACTACACCAGCTTACCAGATGGGTATAATTATTGGTTTGAAAAAATGTCAAGCAATAGTTTTCCTTCTAACACAATTTCTCCAGCTGGTGATTATAATAAATATTTTATTTTAGATGGAAGTCAAATGGGTGAATTTAATTATGGTCATATAAGATTACATCTTGGAGTCTTTGATGTTATTTTCCCAAAAGATGAAGAAACAGCAAAGAAAATTTTTAAAACCAAAGATTGGGTAAGTAAAAATAATGGAAAAACTTATACTGATGTTTTAGGTTGGAATGATGAGCTTGTTGAAGGCAGGGATTATGTAAGAAAAAGAATTACAAAAGACCACAAAATTGATATAGCTCAAGACTTCAAAACCAAGGAAGGATATAAATTTTTATATTGGTATGCAAGTTTATTTGACAAAAATGGCAATCAAAATGAATATGATATTTCAAAATATATCTTGTATAAAGGAAGTCCATTCAGGGGTTGGGACACAGATAGTGGTTTAAATAACACAGATGTAAGAATAAAATATAGATCTTATATTGTTTTACCAAAGTTGTATCGTCCAAAAGTAACATTCAACTATAATTACAAAAATGATGAAGGAAAAGTTGAAGAAAATATTCAAGATGTATTTTATGAACATTCTTTTAAAGACAATAAAACAAGCTCAGAAGAGCTTCCAAATATAAAGATTCCTGAAAGAGAAAATTATATTTTTAAAGGCTGGAATACAAAAGAAGATGGTAGTGGAGAAGTTTTCGATGAAAATACTATTGTAAAATCTGACCAAAAAGTCTTTGCTCAATGGGAAGAAAAAGAAGATTATATAATAGTTGAGTGGAAACATCGTAAAGACGAAAAAGTAACTCATCATAAAAATTATGATGAATCAGAAGAAGGAAAAGTTCCAGGTGAACACAAAGGTAAAGGAGTCTATCTAAGGACTGTAGTTAGGTATGAAGGAATAAATAAAGCTGGAGAGAAAAAGGAATTTTTTGTTTATGGATATATTCCATCAAAAGTAGGAGAAGCTGCTGTAATAAAAGTACCAAAAAAATACACCGACAAACAAACAGGTGAAACTTATACAAATTTAAAATTTGTAAATTTCTATTTACCTAACTGGGGTGGAAATACAAAATGGGGATATGGATTACATGGCGAAATGTTCGATGAAAGTCTTGTTCCTTCAAACACCAAAAGTTTTACAAGAGTTGAAATTGATCAACAAGCAAATACTCATATTGAATATAAAATTAAAGAAAACTCAACTATCTTAGACGAAGATAAAGACAATATTAAGATTAAATATAATATGCATATGTCTAAAAAAGAAGATGGTGGATTTTCGGATGAAGAGTTATCAAAACTTAGAAATGGTAATGATATAGAAGCAACCGATAAGTTTGAAAATGAAAATAAAAAATGGCTATCAGCTCTAAATGAAAATAGTAACTTTGGTGATGCGGTATCAGATAATCATTTGCCTTTATTTTCTGCTTATACTGGTAAATACAAAAAATATAGACTTAGTGCTGAATTTACTGGAGAAAACAGTCAAAGACTAAATGAATTGTACACTCTTACAGTCGAAGGTAATGATCTTGAAGGATGGACTGTAACACTAGGATCAAAAATAAAAAGCAAAAAGCAAGAAAGAAAAGAAGATATAGGATACAAGACAATAAGAAAAGAAAATCCTAATCTTCAAAAAGGATTAGAAAGGGTAGTTCAAAAAGGTATAAAAGGTAATAAAACTTATTATGATGATGTTTTATATGTTACTCTTGCTGATGGAAGTGAAAAAATAATAAAATTAACAAAAGATAATGAGGGGAAAATAACGCAAAAACCTCAAGATCAAATAATAGAATATGGTAGTCTAGAAAATAAGCCAAAAGAAAAACAAGCTGAAATAATAGATCCAAATATTCCGGATAAAACTGGCGTTAAAGATCTTGATAAGCTAACAGAAAAGGAAAAGTCTGAAGTAGTTGATAAGATTAGAGAAGTCAACAAGGATAAATTCCCAGAAGGAACAGAAGTATCAGTAGATGATAGAGGTAATGCGACAATCACATACCCAGACAAATCAAAAGATACAATCCCAGCCAAAGATCTTGTATTCCAATATAAACACGGAGATCCAGCAGTTGAAGAAAAACCGGAAATAAAAATTTCAGATATAATTGATCCATCAGTTCCAGACAAAACAGGAGTTAAAGATCCTAATAAGCTAACAGAAAAAGAAAAATCAGAAATAGCTGACAAGATAAAAGAAGCAAACAAGGATAAATTCCCAGAAGGAACAGATGTATCAGTAGACGATAAAGGTAATGCAACAATCACATACCCAGACAAATCAAAAGATACAATCCCAGCTGAAAATCTTGTATTCCAATACAAGAAAGGTGATTCCCTTGTTCAAGAAAAACCAGAAATGAAAATTTCAGATATCATTGACCCAACAGTACCAGGAAAAACTGAAGTTGGTGACAAAGATAAATTAACAGAAAAAGAAAAATCAGAAATAGCTGATAAGATAAAAGAAGCCAACAAGGACAAATTCCCAGAAGGAACAGACGTATCAGTAGATGATAAAGGTAATGTTACAATCACATACCCAGACGGATCAAAAGATACCATCGACAGGTCAAAACTTGTTGTTCAAAAGGCAAAAGAAACAGAAAGAAAATCTAAAAAAGCTAAAGAAGGTAAAAAAGCTAATGGAAATTCAAATAATGTTCAAACAGGAGTTGGATCATTAGCAGGAACATTAGCAACTTTAACAGTAGCTGTTGGTGGATTGTTCGCTTCTAAGAAAAAGGAAAGAAAATAATTTTTTGAAAATTTATTGACTAAGGACCTTGCCCTTGGTTGGTCTATTGTATCAAAATTTTATAAATTTATAGATTAAGACAAGCTCTCGATTTGGGGGCTTGTTTTAATATATTTATAGAGAAAAATCAGGAGATTTTGCTTTCTTTGGATATGAGTAAGTAGTTTATTTGTTTTTAGGATAAAGTTTTAGTTATTATAAATTTTAAATTTTTCTTTATTTTTAAAATTTGAAATTATCTTTGGGTATATTTTTATTAGGAGGAATTTATGAAAAAAGTTTTAGTTTTTTTGGCTGATGGTTTTGAGGAAATTGAGGCTCTTACTCTTGTTGATTATTTGAGGAGGGCTGATATTTCTGTCGATACTGTTTCTATAAAAAATGATTTTTATGTTAATAGTGCTCACGAAATAATTGTTAAAGCTGATAAGCTAATTGATGATATTAGCTTGGATGATTACTCTGCTCTTTATATTCCTGGTGGAACAAAGGGGGCCGACAATCTTAGGGATGATGTAAAAGTTATTGATATTGTAAAGAAATTTTATGAGGAAGATAAAATTGTTTGTGCAATTTGTGCAGGTCCTATTGTTCTTGATAGGGCTGGTATTCTTTCGGATAAGGCTTGTGTATCTCATCCTAGTATTGAAGGTGAGCTTTTGGATATTGGTGAATATAAAAAAGATGAGCTTGTCGTTGAGGACGGCAATATTTTAACGTCCAGAGGAGCTGGTGCTAGTGTTTATTTAGCTTTGAAATTAATTGAAAAGATTTCAGGGGTAAAGGTAAAGGAGAAAGTAAAAGTAGGCATTCAACAAAATTTTGTTGAAAATTATTTTGGCTTTAAATTTTAATTTTGTATAATTTTTATTTGGGAATAAATTGATAGGATTTTCCTGTTGATTTATTCTTTTTTTTGTTTTGTATTTTATTTAAAAAAAGGTCTATATATGTTAAAATAAAAGAATACAGTGAGTATTTAATTTTAATTTTGCCATTTTTGGCTATAAAAATTGGAGGTATTATGAAAAAAATTGGTAAGGTTTTGTTAGCCTTTTTATTGGTTATTGGAATTGGTTTTACTGGTTTTACACTTGGTAAAAATTCTTCTAGCAATAATCAACTAATATCTGAGGAAAACCAAAAACACATGGCTCAAATGGAAGCTATGAAGGAATTGATTGATGAAAATTATCTTTTTGATTATGATGAAAAACAATTGTATGATGGTTCACTAAAGGGGATGTTTGAAAATTTGGGTGATCCTTATACTGCTTATTATACTAAAGATGAATTTGAAAAGCTTATGGAAGAGGTAAATGGAAAATATGCTGGTATTGGTGTGGCTGTTCAGGCAAGTGATGAAGGCTATATCAAGGCTATTTCTGTTTTTGATAAATCTCCTGCACAAAAAGCTGGTATTAAGGTTGGAGATTATATTACAAAGGTTGATGATATTTCTTATTCTTCTGAGCAATTGGAAGAGGCTGTTTCTAAAATCAGGGGTAATGCTGGTGATAAGGTAAAAATTAGCATTCTTAGAAAAAATGATAATGGAAAGGCAGAAGAAAAAGACATTGAAGTTGTAAGAGCTGATGTAGAAGTTGATACTGTTGAAAGTAAAGTTGTTGAAAAAGATGATAAAAAAATCGGCTATATAAAAATCAAACAATTTGATGATGTAACCAAGGAAGAGTTTGCTAAGGAACTTAAATCTTTAAAAGATCAAAAAGTTGATGGAATTGTTATGGATCTTAGAAATAATCCTGGTGGAAATCTTGATGTTTGTCTTGCTATTGCTGATACATTTTTGGATGAGGGTGTAATTGTTTCAACTGTTGATAAGAAAGGTAAAAAAATAGTTGAAAAAAGTGATAAGGATATGGATAAAACTCCTATGACTGTTCTTATTAATGAAAATTCTGCCTCAGCATCTGAAATTTTGGCTGGTGCTTTCAAGGATAGAAAAAGGGCGAAAATTGTCGGTAAAACTTCTTTTGGTAAGGGAATTGTTCAAAAAATATTCCCGCTTGATGATGGATCTGGTGTAAAAATTACAATTAGCGAATATTTTACTCCTAATAACACAAAAATTCATAAAATTGGTGTAAAACCTGATATAGAAGTTGAAAATAAAAATGAAGATAAGGCTTTGAATATTGAAAATCTTGATAAAGATGACCAATTTAACAAGGCTTTGGATACATTGGTAGAAGAGATTAAGGGGTGAGATTATGAATAGCTACAACAGTGAGCTAAGGATTAAAGAGCTAAATGAACTTTTGGCAAAAAAAGATATTCCGGCTCTAAAGGATTCTTTAAGAAGGACCAACCCAGTAGATATAGAAGAATTTATGTCTGAGCTTGATAATGAAAAAAGTTTGATAGTTTACAGGCTTTTAAGAAAAGATGATGCCGCTGAAGTTTTTGCGGAATTAAAACATGATGGTAAGCATAGACTTCTAACTTCCATTACGGATCCTGAACTTGATGCTATAGTTAAGGCTTTAAGCTTTGATGATGTTATTGATACCCTTGAAGAGATGCCGGCGACTGTTGTAAAAAGAATATTAAGAAATTCTGATGCAGAAACAAGAAAAAGAGTAAATAAATTTTTACAATTTCCAGAAGATTCTGCTGGAAGTTTGATGACAACAGAATTTGTAGAAGTAAATCCTGAAATGACTTGTCAAGAAGTTTTGGATAGGATAAAAAAAGTTGGCTCTACAAAAGAAACAATTTATACTTGCTATGTTACAGATGTGAAAAAATCTTTATTGGGATATGTTTCACTAAGACTTATTGTAACAAGTTCATCTGATACAAAAGTAAAAAATTTAATGTATGAAGATGTAATAAGTGTAGAGGCATATGAGGATCAAGAAGAAGTAGCAAGAACTTTTAGAAGATATGGTTTTACTGCTTTGCCTGTTGTCGATAGTGAAAGAAGATTAATAGGAATAATTACAGTTGACGATATCATGGATATAATGGAACTTGAAACTACAGAAGACTTTCAAAGAATGGCTGGTACAACTCCAGATGAAGAAGAGTATTCAAATACTTCTGCTTTAAAACTTGCAAAAAATAGATTGCCATGGTTAATGTTTTTGATGGTTTCAGCATCATTTACATCAACAATTTTAAAATCAAGTCAAAGAGTAATAGAATCAATTATTGCTCTAAATATGTTTATACCAATGCTAACCGACTCAGGCGGAAATGCAGGAAGTCAATCATCAACTCTTGTAATTCGTGGAATGGCAACAGGAGATGTTGAGCTTGAAGATTGGTTTAAAGTTGTATTTAAAGAATTTGAAGTTGGAATAATAGTTGGACTTGTTATGTCCTTGTTGGCGTTTTTCAAATGTTTATTTTTTGATAGGGTTGATTTGGAAGTTGCTGCGATTGTAGGAATAACAATTTTTGTAATAATAATCATAGCAAAAGTTGTAGGAGCTCTTCTTCCAATGGGAGCAAAAAAATTAGGCTTCGACCCAGCTATTATGGCAAGTCCTTTAATAACGACAATTGTAGATTCAATAGGATTGATATGCTACTTTGAAGTCGCAAAATTAATAATGAATATATAAAATTTAGCTTACTTTTATTAGTAAGCTTTTTTTATTTGAGAAATTTTCAGGAATAATTTTTATAATAAAAATTCAAACTAAGAAATTTCCATCTCGACTGAAGTGGATAGATACGATAAATTATCATAATTTAGAAAAATCAAAAAAATAGACCGAATTTTTAAGCGTTGATTAGCTTATAAATTTGGTCTATTTATTAGATTATTCTTTTTTATTTTCTAATTTTTCTTTTTCATTTTATTTCTTTCATTAAATCAAGCTATAACTAGAATTATTTAGGAAAATTGTGTTATTACAACTTTTGGTATTATTTTTTCAATCATTTCTCTTGTTGGAAGATCGAGAACTTCTGCTGTTGCTGTTGCAGCTGCTACTGCAACTTTGTAGGCTTCTATTGTATCGCTTGTTCTTACCAAGGTTCCAATAAAACCACCAATCATTGAATCACGACATGCTACTGAATTTACAACTTTATTTATATGGATTTCTTCGGATATATAGGAATGTCCATTTTGGGAGAAAAACATTGAGCCTTTTTTTCCATAAGAAATTATTGCATTTTTTGCTCCCATTTCTATAATTTTTTTGCCGTACTTGTCCATTTCTTCTATTGTTTCTATTTTTGTTCCAAAAATTTCCATCAAATCTTCTACGTTTGGTTTTACAAGAATTGGTCCTTCCTTTATTACTGCTGGTAAATATTTTGCTGGAATATCTGCTATAAATTGTGCCTTGTTTGCTTTTGCTATTGATACCATTCTTGAATAAAGATCTTCGTCATCTTTTTCTTGCATTGGTGGAATAGAGCCTCCCATAACTATGGTGTCGCCTTCTCCAACTCTTGATAAATAATATAAAAGTTCGTCTACTTCGTAGTGGCTAATGCTTGGACCTTGTGAAT
Organism: Anaerococcus vaginalis; assembly: GCF_000307225.1. GTDB lineage: Bacteria > Bacillota > Clostridia > Tissierellales > Peptoniphilaceae > Anaerococcus > Anaerococcus vaginalis_B. The sequence continues at coordinate 227,059 of NZ_HE978617.1, read as the reverse complement.
TTATTGTTGTTTCTTCATTGTCCAATAGTAATTTTATATTTGTTCTATTTGACTGTTCAATATTCACAAAATCAGTCATGATATTTTCTTTATCAAGCCATTCTTCTATAAATTTTCCTTGGTGTCCTCCTATAAATCCTGTTGCAACTGTTGGGATTTTTAATTGGGCTAGGACTCTTGAAACATTAAGCGCCTTTCCTCCTGGAAGGGTAAATTCATTGGAAACATGGTTTTTATCACCAAGATTTAGGTTTTTGATTTCCAAAAATACATCTACTGATGGATTTAGAGTAACAGTGTATATCATAATTCCTCCTATATATCTTTTCTAATTTTTTCTACTTTAATCATACCCTAAAATCATAAATTGCTTCTATAACTTCTTCCATATGAACTCCTCTTGATCCTTTTACAAAAACTAGGCTTGATTTTGTTATAAGAAGTTTTAGTTTATCAATTAGGTCGTTTTTATTTTCAAAATAAAAACTTCTATCTTCTGGGAAATTTTCTAGGCTTGCCCTGTACATTTCCTTGCAAAGGGGACCATAAAATAAGCAATAATTTATTTTTTTAGGATCTATATCAAGTCCTGCCTTGTAATGGAGATTTTTTTCTCCATCACCAAGCTCTAACATATCTCCTAATACTACAATTTTATTTAGGTATCCGTCCAAAAATCCTGCAAGTTCAAGTCCTTGTTTTAGGGATTGGGGATTTGATTTGTAGGCATCATCAAGTATATCAAAGCCATTTCTTTCAATCAATTCATTTCTATTTGCATTATTTGATGCTTTTGAAAGACCATTATTAATTTCTTTATATGAAAGATTAAATAATTTTCCAATAAGAACTGCCAAGGCTCCGTTTAAAACTTGGTGGGATCCCAAAAGTGGAACGGTGTAATCTTCATTTTCATAGGAAAATTTTGTGTAGGTACTTGAAAATTCTTTTGGACTAACTTTAAAATCTACTTCTTCGCTTGTTCCAAAACTTATGGTTTTTTGATTGATTTTATAGGATGGTAAAACTTTTTTTAAGATTTCGTCATCACCGTTGTAAATGAAAGTTCCATCTTCTTTTAAGCCTTCAAGAATTTCAAGTTTTGCTTTTGCAATTCCTTCTCTTGATTTTAATTTTAAAAGATGGGCATCGCCAATGTTTGTTATCATTGCCATATCTGGTCTTGCTATATGGGTTAGTTCTGAAATTTCTCCAAAATCTTCTGTTCCCATTTCAACTACGCCAATTTCTGTATCTTTTGAAAAATCTAAAAGGGTTAGGGGAAGTCCTATATTATTGTTGAAATTTCCTTGGGTTTTTTGAACCTTATATTTTTCTGATAAAACTGAATGAATCAAATTTTTAGAGGTTGTTTTTCCATTTGAGCCTGTAATCGCGATTATTTTTATATCAAGCTCATCCCTATAAGCTTTTGCTAAATCTTGTAGGGCTTTTTTTGTATCTTCTACCTTTACATAGGGAATTGATATTGATTTTGGGATTTTATAATTTTTATCAATCAAAAATGCAGGAGAGCCAGCATTTTCACATTCTTCAATAAAAATTCTTCCATCGAATTTTTCTCCAACTATTGGTATATATAGATTGTCTTTTTTTATTGTACGAGAATCTATTGATATTCCTTTTATTTTTGTATCGGAAAACTTTGTGTCGGAAATTTCTCCTCCTAGCATTTTTGCTATTTCATCCAATCTTTTTTCAATCATTTGAATCTCCTTTTTTGAAAAGTTTTGAATCCTTCATCAATAAGGATATCTAGGATATTTTGAAATTCTAGCCCAAAACTAATTTTGCAAAGTCTTGCAAAAAATGATGTAGGGGTAAAGCCTGGGAAGGTATTTATTTCATTTATATAAAATTCATCATCTTTTAAAAATACATCAACCCTTGCAAAGCCTTGACATCCACAAGCCTTGTAGCATTTTTTTGCAAATTCTAATAAATCTTTTTCTAGTTTTTCATCCATTGGATAAGGAAGCATCTCTTTTGTTTTTTTGTCAAAATATTTTGCATCATAGTCAAGGAAAATATGATCTGTTACATAGGCACCAGGTTTTGATGCTTTTAAATCATTATCTCCAATTATGGCAATTTCTACTTCTTGACCAATGATAGCTTCTTCCACCAAGATTTTTTCATCATATTTTAAGGCTTCTTTTCCAAATTTTAAAATATCCTCAATATTTTCTGCCTTGTTTACTCCGACAGAAGATCCGTTTGCTGATGGTTTTACAATCATAGGAAATTTTATATATTCTGCACATTTTTTTGCGAAATCTTCATCAAAATTTTCTTCTTTTGCATAAAGATATCTTGCTTGTTTTAATTTATTTTTTTCAAAAATATCATTTGCAGTAACCTTGTCCATACAAACTGATGAGGACAAAAGTCCATTTCCTATGTATGCAACATCAATTGCATCTAAAAATCCTTGGATTGTTCCATCTTCTCCGTAGGTTCCGTGAACACAAGGAATAATTATTGTTTTTTCTTTATCCTTATCTTTTAATTCTAAAAGAAAATCAGAAATTGATTCTAAAATATTTTCCTTGCAAGTTTTTACAAGATCAAATTCATCATTTGTATCAAAAAAATCAAAGGACTTAGAGAATCTACCTTTTTTGTCGATATAAACAATTTTTAAATTGTATTTTTCTTTATCTAAATTTTTTGAAATATTGAGGGCACTTCTAAGAGCTATATCATGCTCACTTGAAGGACCACCGCATAATAAATAAGTATTAATCATATATCTCTCCATCTAATTTTATATAAAAATTTTACTACATATTGGAAATTAGGGCAAATAAAAGGAGAGTTTAATGTGAAAAAAATAAAAAATTATTTTTTGATTTTAAATTTTTCGTTTTTATTTTTATAAATCAAAGTATAATGGATAAAGAAAATTATTAGGAGGGGAATATGGAATATAAAGATTTACAACCAAAGGAAGTTTTTTATTGGTTTAAAGAAATTTCAAATATACCAAGAGAAAGTGGAAATGAAAAAGAAATTTCAGATTTTTTGGTAGATTTTGCAAAAAAAAGAAATTTAGAATATTGGCAAGATGATGTTTTAAATGTATATATAAAGAAAAAAGCAAGCCAAGGTTTTGAAAATTATCCAGAAGTTTTACTTCAAGGACACATGGATATGGTTTGTGTAAAGGAAAATGGATCAGATCATGATTTTTCAAAAGATCCAATTGAACTTGTTCTTGATGGAGATTGGATTCGTGCAAATAAGACAACTCTTGGGGCAGATGATGGAATAGCAGTAGCCTATGCCCTTGCTATTTTGGATGATGAAAAAATTTCACACGGTCCAATTTCTGTTTTAATTACAACTGGAGAAGAAACTTCTATGGTTGGAGTTAATAATTTAGATACAAAAAAATTGGGAAATCCAAAATATTTATTAAATATTGACAGCGAAGAAGAAGGAATTTTAACCATTGGTTGTGCTGGTGGAATGGATATAAAATATTCATTTGAAAAAGAATATGAAAAAAAAGATGGAGAATTTATTTCAATTGAACTTAAAAATTTCCAAGGGGGACACTCTGGAATGGAAATTGACAAGTACAGATTAAACGCAATCAAGGGTCTTGTAAGAATTATAAATGAATTAGATTCATACAAAATCGGAAAAATTTCAGGTGGGGTAAAAAGAAATGCAATACCATCAGAAGCCTTTGCAATTATTGAAGTAGAAAAGGTAAAAGATGCAATAAAAAATCTTGAAAAAGTAAAAGAAGAAATTCTCCACGAATACAAAAATTCTGATCCAAAAGGAGAAATAATAATAAAAGAATGCGAATTTGATGGAGAAGTTCTAACAAAAGATTTATCAGAAAAAATAGTAAAGGCAAATTTGATTGTGGCAAATGGTCCAGTTAAAAAATATGCTGGAAATCTTGTAACAAGTTCAAACCTTGGCTTAATTGAAGAAGACGATGAAAAAATCACCTTTACAATTCTTGCAAGAAGTGAAGTAACATCAGCAAAAAGATTTATTTTTGACCTTGTAAAAAACCAAGTAGAAATATTTGGGGCAAAAGTAAAAACTTTAAATGAATATAATGGTTGGGAAAGAGAAGAAAGCGAACTTTTGGAAATAATGAAAAATGTTTGGGAAAAATTAAATGGAAAAAAACCAGAAGTTATGACAACCCATGGTGGACTTGAATGCGGTTTATTAAAAAAAGATATGAAAGAAACACAAATGGTCTCATTCGGTCCAGAAATCCAAGGAGCCCATTCACCAGAAGAAAAAGTAAATATAAAATCTACAGAAAACAATTATAAATTCCTAATAGAAATTTTAAAAGAATTAAAATAAGAGGCTCTTGTAAAATTTGAATTTATATCTTATCATAATCAAAAATTTTCTATAAATTTTCTATAAATTTTATTTAAGAAAAAAATTTGGAAAAGATGATTATGATAAGATTAATTCATTAGACAAGGGTCTATTTTTATTTACTCTACTAAAAAATAAATAGAATTTTATAAAAATCCATATAATCATTTATTAAAATTTTAAATCGTGCTATAATAAACATAGATAAGGAAATCATTTTCTAAGAATTTGATATTTTTTAAAAAATATCATCGCTATTGTTTTTTTATAGGAAAACGTGTATAATAAATTTAAGATTGTAGTACAATAGTTAAAAAAATAACAAATATAAAATTTATTTATCAATATATATGGAGGAGATATGTACGAGGAAAAAGTCACACTTGTAAATGAAATCGGTTTACATGCAAGGCCTGCTTCAATATTTATTAGAGAAGCTGTAAAGCATGTATGTGATATAAATGTTGAAAAAGATGGCAGAGTTTATAATGCAAAATCAATAATGTCAGTTTTGTCTATGAGCGCTGGCAAAGGAGAAGAAATAATTATAAAAGCTCAAGGAGACGGCGAAGAAGAAGCGGTAAAAATCCTTGTTGACTTGGTAGAAAATAAATTAAGTAATTATTAAAAATGATTATTGAAAAAATATTTCGGAGAACACTTTTGCAAAAAGTGTTTTTTTCTTTGGAAAAAATAAAAAATTATGGGGAAATAAAATTAAAATTTAATTTAAAAATATTAAAAAAAATTCATATTAAAATGTTAATATTTCAAGTTTTGACAATCCGTACTAAAGAAGTATACTTTAAATGTATATAGGTTTATTTTTCTCAAAATATAAAAAAAGAGGTACAAAATGAAAGAATTATTAAAGATTGAAAATTTACATGTTTCAGTTGGAGATACTGAAATATTAAAAGGTATAGATTTAAAAGTAAATGCTGGAGAAGTTCATGTAATTATGGGTTCAAATGGTTCAGGAAAATCTACATTGATGAATGCCGTAATGGCAAATCCAGTTTACGATGTAACAGAAGGAAAAATATTTTTTGAAGGCGAAGATATAACAGATCTTACAACTGATAAAAGAGCAAAGGCAGGAATTTTTATGTCCTTCCAATCACCTGATGCAATTAATGGTGTAAAACTTAGAGATTTTTTAAAACAAGCTAAGGAAGAAGTTACTGGAAAAAAATCATCTATTTTAGGTTTTAATAAAGAATTAAAAAAGAAATGGATGATTTAAAATTATCTGAAGAATATGCAAATAGATATGTAAATGTAGGATTTTCTGGTGGTGAAAGAAAAAATCAGAAATTTTGCAATTAAAAATGCTAAATCCAAAACTTGCTATGCTTGACGAAACAGACTCAGGTCTTGATGTAGATGCGGTAAGAATTGTTAGTGATGGAATAAAAAAATATTTGAATGATGGTAATGCAGTAATAGTTGTAACTCACCATAATGAATTGTTAGAAAATATAAAAGTAGATTATGTTCATGTTTTAAAAGATGGAATAATCAAAGAAACATCAGATTCAAGTTTAATGGAAAAAATTGAAAAAGAAGGATATGAGTGGGTTTAAAATGACAGAAAAAAATTTGATGAATCAACCTTTATGGACATTGATAGGGGTATTTATGATGTCATTGACAAATTTGAATACTCAGATATATCCGATAAGGGTTTAAATAAAAAATAGTTGAAGAATTATCAAAAAAGAAAAATGAACCAGAATGGATGCTAAAAAGAAGACTCCAATCTCTTTTGATTTTTGAAAAAACAGAAAATCCAGTATGGGGACCAGATCTTTCAGAATTAAATATGGAAGATATTACAACTTATGTTAAACCAAAAACTGAAAAAAAAGATAATTGGGATGCCCTTCCTCAAGATATAAAAGATACTTTTGATAGGCTTGGTATACCTCAAGCTGAACAAGAATCTCTTGCAGGAGTTGGAGCTCAATATGATAGTGAAGAAGTTTATCATTCCATTCAAAAACACCTATCAGATCAAGGAGTTATTTTTACAGATTTTGATACAGCTTTAAAAGAACATGAAGAAATTGTTCATAAATATTTTCAAAGAGCAATTCCACCAACTCTTCACAAATATGCAGCTCTTCACGGTGCAGTTTGGTCAGGTGGTTCTTTAATTTATGTTCCAAAAGGAGTTATTGTAGATATTCCTCTCCAATCTTATTATAGGTTAAATGCTCCAGGAGCTGGACAATTTGAACATACAATGATTATTGCTGAAGAAGGGGCAAAAGTTCATTTTATAGAAGGATGTTCTGCACCAAGATATAATGTAGTAAATCTTCACGCAGGAAGTGTAGAAATATTCGTTCACAAAAACGCTGAAGTAAGATTTTCTACAATAGAAAACTGGTCAAGGAATATGTACAACCTTAATACAAAAAGAGCAATCGTTGAAGAAAATGGTCAAGTTGAATGGATTTCTGGATCTTTTGGTTCAAAAGTTTCAATGCTTTATCCAACCACAATTTTAAATGGAGAAGGAGCAAGGGCAGAATATACAGGAATAACTTATGCATCAAATGGTCAATATATAGATAATGGCTGTGCAATGATTCACAACGCACCAAACACTTATTCAACTGCTCTTACAAAATCTATAACTCAAGGAAATGGAAAATCAATGACAAGATCCTATGTAAAAATTGGAAAAAAAGCTAAGGGATCTAGATCAACAATTGATTGCGAAAATTTAATGTTATCAAGTGAATCAAAATCAGATACAATTCCAACTCTTGATATTAGAAATGATGAAGTAGATTGCGGACACGAGGCGAAAATTGGATCTCTTGATCAAAAACAAATATTTTATTTAATGAGCAGGGGTATTCCTGAAAATGAAGCAAAATCTATGATAGTAAGAGGATTTGCAGAACCTGTTGCAAAGGAATTGCCTTTGGAATATGCAGTTGAAATGAACAATTTAATTGATATGGAATTGGAAGGAGCAAATGGCTGATGGAAAAAGTAAATGTAATGAGAGAGCCTACTTGGTCATACACCAAGTTAAATTATAGTGAAAAAGCTCCAAGTATAAAAGAAAATAAAATATTTTATAATAGAGAAAGTTCAAATGAAGATGATAAATCTTTAGATGAAATTTTTGAAGAAAAAAATTATGGACTTTCTAAATCTTTATTAAAAGAAAATAAGGACTTTAATAATTTTAATGTATATAGGGATGTTTGTGGAGAAAAAGATCTTGAATTTATAAACTTAAATCTTGATGAAAAATCAAACCAATTAGTAAATAGGATTGATATAAATGCAAAAAAAGGATCAAAATCTTCATTTTTAGTTAATTTTTCCCAAACAGCAGGTGATAATTCATATCTAAATTCTTTAATTAGAATTAATCTTGAAGAAGATTCTTCTGTAAAATTAGTTGTTGTAGTAGATTTATTGGAAAATTCTGTAAATTTGCAACAAATTTCATCAATTATAGGTGATAGGGCAAATTTTGATATTTCATATATAGAACTTGGAGCAGATAGGTCTTATGTAAATATCAAAAATTTCCTTGATGGAGAAGAATCAGTTCTTGAAGAAAATGGAGTTTATTTTAAAGAAAAAGAAGATTTTCTTGATATAGGAGCCTTCAATGATCATAAGGCAAAAGTAACAAAATCAAATTGTTTATTTAATGGAGCCTTGAAAGGAAAAGCTGAAAAAAGATGGAAGGGTGTTGTTGATCTTAAAAGAGGATGCGAACACGCTGACGGAAAAATTGGAGATTATGCAGTAATGTTAAGTCCAGACGCTATAAATAGGTCTGCTCCAGTTTTGTTAAATGAAGAAAAAGATGTATCAGGAGAGCATGCTGCAAGCGTTGGAAGATTTGATAAATCTATGTTGTTTTATATAATGAGCAGGGGATTTTCGAAGAAAAAAGCAGAAAGCTTGATGCTTGAGGCAAATTTTGCTCCAACAATTGATAAAATTGATCATGAAGAATTAAGAGAGAAAGTAAGATATAAAGTTCATAAAATGAATACGAGGGATTAAGATGGATATTGAAAAAATAAGAAAAGAATTTCCATTTTTGGACGAAAAAAATACTGGGAAAAAAATCATCTATCTCGATTCTGCAGCAACTAGCCAAAATCCTATTTCAGTTATAAATGCTCAAGCTGATTATTATAAATATTCAAATGCAAATCCTCATAGAGGGGCACATTTTTTATCTTGGAAGGCTACAGAAGCTTTTGAAAATACGAGAGAAAAAATCAAAGATTTTATAAATGCAAAAAAGTGCGAAGAAATAATTTATACAAGAAATGCTACGGAATCTTTAAATCTTGTTGCTTATTCCTATGCAAGTGAAAATTTGAAAAAAGGTGATGAAATTTTAATTTCAATTTTAGAACACCATGCAAATTTAGTTCCTTGGCAAAGGGTTTGTGAAAAGACGGGAGCAATTTTAAAATATGTTTACCTAAATGATGATTATTCTTTAAATTATGATGAATTAAAAGAAAAAATCACAGAAAAAACAAAAATTGTTTCAATAACTGCCTCATCAAATGTTACAGGTGAACTTACTGATCAAAAATTAATTACAAAACTTGCTCACAAAGTTGGAGCGATTTCAATTGTTGATGCTTGTCAACTTGCTCCTCATAAAAAAATTGATGTGAAAGATTTGGATTGTGATTTCCTTGCTTTTTCTGCTCACAAAATGTATGGACCTATGGGAATTGGAATTTTGTATGGAAAATATGACTTGCTTGAAAAATTAAAACCATATAATCTTGGTGGCGATATGATTGAATATGTTTATGAACAAGAATCAACTTTTGCAAAGCCTGCCCAAAGATTTGAGGCTGGAACTCAAGATGTAGGCGGAGTTGTAGGACTTTCTGCTGCCATTGATTTTATGAATGAAATTGGCATAGAAAATATTTATGAACATGAAAATAAACTTGCAAGATATGCCTATGATTTAATTAAGGATATTGATCATATAAAAGTATTTTTTCCAGAAAAAAGAAATACTGGTTCGGTTGTAGCTTTTACTTTTGATGATATTCATCCACATGATGTTGCTACAATTTTGGATATGAAAGGAATTGCTGTAAGAAGCGGACATCATTGCGCAATGCCACTTCACACTTATCTTAATGTATCTTCAACTTGCAGAGCGTCATTTGCCATATATAATACTAAAGAAGAAGTAGAATATTTTGCAAAAGAGCTTAAAAATGTAAGAAAGGTGATGGGACTTTAATGGACTTAAATGATGTTTACACTCAAGTAATTCTTGAAAATTCAAGAAATCAAAAAAATAAAAGAAAATTAGAAAATCCTGACATAGTAGAGCCAGGTCATAATCCTTCATGTGGAGATGAAATTGTTTTGGAATTAAAACATGATGGAAATGTAATAACAGAGGCGGCTTTTACTGGACATGGTTGTGCAATTAGTCAAGCTGCAACTTCTGTAATGTGTGATGAAATTGTAGGAAAAACAATTGAAGAAGCAAAAGAGATGGCGAAAATTTATATTGGTATGATAAAAAGAGAAGATATAAGTGATGAAGATTTGGAAAAAATTGGAGATGCTGCAGCTTTTCAAAATATTTCAAATATGCCACAAAGAGTAAAATGTGCACTTTTATCTTGGAAAACCTTGGATGAGGTAATAGATAAAGATGCTAAATAAAAATTTTTTAAAAGATTCTAAGCTTTTAGAATTTATAACAAGCACAATAACTTTTGTACTTTTAATAATCCTTTGTATAATTCAGTATTTAAAGGAAAATAAATTCTGGTGGATTATTTTGCTTGCTAGTATCTTAATGGCTTTAAATGCCTATGTAAAATATAAAAAATTTAAAGATGAAAAAGAGCATTCTTAGATTAATAATCTGAGGATGCTTTTTTAGTAGTAAATTTAAAAATTACATTTATAAATTTTAAAATCGCAATAAAATTACAGAGCATAGACAAACCCTCAAGCACGAATATCTGACTACAAAAATTGTTGATTTCTAAATTTCAAAATTCTAAAATCGCAAACTCGCTAACGCGATGACAGATAAATAGCTTAAAATTGTGCCAGTGGCACGATTTTAATATTTATCCCTCGGAATAAAACGAAGAATTAAAATTTAATTGAAGTTAATTTATTTAATAAAATATCATTGCTTTAAATTTTAGAGTGCGATTTTTTTAACGAATTTTTAAATTTGAAATCAAACCAATTTTTTCCATATGATATTCTTAGCATGAGGATTTGTATACTTTGTAAACAGTCTGTAAAATTATTTTTTTCTTGAATCTTTAAAATAAGATAAAAATTTCTAAAAAAATATTAGTAAAATATCTTTATTTTTTAAAAAAATTATGGTATCATTATTTTACATTCATTTGGGGGAAATAATCATGGATTTTGTTTTTAAAATTAGAAAATTTACAAATATGATTTTATCTATGAAAAAAATTGAAAGGCTAAGATATGTCTTTGGATTTTTGTGCCCAAATTTGTCTATGAATGGATTAATGTTTATATAGGGAAGCTAATGTTTATTAGCTTCCCTTTTCTTGTCTTTAATTTAGACTAAAAGCTTACCATAGGGAGGGATTAATGAGAGCTTTAATATCTGTTACTGAAAAAAAGGATGTAGAAAAACTTGCAGAAGGTTTGAGTCGTTTGGGTGTTGAACTTGTATCTACTGGTGGTACATACAAAAAAATTAAAGAAAGTGGAATAGATGTAAAGGAAATTGAAGAAATAACAAATTTTCCAGAAATTTTGGATGGTAGGGTAAAAACTTTATCTCCTTATGTTCATGGAGGAATTCTTTACAAAAGAGATGACGAAAATCACAAAAAAACTGTTGAAGAAAATAATATCAAAGATATTGATATAGTTGTTGTAAATTTATATAAGTTTGAAGAAGCCTTAAAGAGTAATGATATTGACAATATTATTGAAAATATTGACATAGGTGGACCAACTTTGATTAGGTCTGCTGCCAAAAATCACAAGGATTGCATAGTTTTGACAGATCCAAAAGATTATGAAGAACTTTTAGAAAGATTAGAAAAAAATGAAGTAGACTTAGAATATAGAAGATATTTAGCTATGAAGGCTTATTCTCTTACAGCTTATTATGATAGTGTGATTTCAAGATTTTTCAAAGATTTGACCAAAAAAGAAAGTGAATATAAAACTTATGGTCTTAGAAAAATTGAAGATTTAAGATACGGAGAAAATCCAAGTCAAAAGGCAAGTCTTTATGAAGATACTTATGCAAAGGGACTTTTGAAAGATATAGAAATTCTTCACGGAAAGGCAATGAGTTTTAATAATTATAATGACTTAAATGTTGCTTTGGAACTTGCAAAAGAGTTGGGAGAAAATTCTTGTGTTGCTTTAAAACACCAATCTCCTTGTGGAGCTGCCATTGGAGAAAATGCCTTTGATGCTTATAAAAAAGCATACGAAGCTGATTCTTTATCAATTTTTGGTGGAATTGTTGCTTTAAATGGAGTGGTTGATGAAAAAACTGCAAGTATGATGAGTAAAATTTTCCTTGAAATTGTTGCAGCAAATGACTTTACAAAAGAAGCTTTGGAAATCTTATCTAAAAAGAAAAATATCCGTCTAATAAAAGTTGACCTTTCAAAAGATTTTGTAAAAGAAGATGTAAAATATTTGGAAGGAAAAGTTTTAGTTCAAGATAGGGATACAAAAGAAGATGATTTTGAAGTTGTAACTGAAGTAAAACCAGATAAAAAAGATATTGACGACTTAAAATTTGCTATGACTGTTGTAAAATATACAAAATCAAACGCAATTGTAATTGTTAAAGATGGAAAAACTTTAGGAGTTGGTTGTGGACAAACTTCAAGAATTTGGGCTTTGGAATCAATCAAAAATAATCATCCTGATGTAGACTTTACAGATTCTATTATGTCATCAGATGCCTTTTTCCCATTTGATGATTGCGTAGAATTTGCCCATAAAATTGGAGTAAAATCAATTATCCAACCAGGTGGATCAATAAGAGATAAGGATTCAATCGAAAAATGCAACGAATATAAAATGTCCATGGTATTTACCAACAACAGACACTTTAGACATTAAGGATAAGATCATGAAAAATTTGGTTAAGAGAATTTATGTAAGAAAAAAAGACAGGTTTGATTATAAGTCCAAGGAAGTAAAAAAAGAAATAGAAAATCTCTTGAAAATAAAATTAGAAAAGTTAAATATCTACAACAGATACGACCTTGAAATAAGCGATGAAAATTTGGATAAGGCAATTAATAATGTCTTATCCGAAAGAAATCTCGACTATGTTTATGCCAAAGATGAGGCAAAAAAACTTGAAAATTCTTTTGAATCTGCCATTGCAGTTGAATATCTTCCTGGTCAATTTGACCAAAGAAGGAAGGGAGTTCTTGATACCCTAGCTTTAATTTTGGATGAAAAAACAGATTGTAAAAGTGCAACTGTCTATGAATTTTCAAAATTAAATGAAAATGACCTTAAAAAAATTGAAAATTATCTAGTAAATCCAGTTGATAGCCACAAGATTGATTTAAGAGAAATGCCAGAAAGCTTGAATACAAAAAGGGAAAAAAATTTTGAAAATGAAATCTATGAGGGCTTTATATCTTATTCTGATGAGAAAATTTCTGAATTTTTAAAAGCTCACGACCTTGCAATGGATAAAAATGATTTGAAAATGGTTAGGGATTATTTTAAAAAAGAAAATAGAGATCCAAACGAAACTGAAATAAAAATTCTCGATACTTATTGGTCAGATCATTGTAGGCATACAACTTTTAATACCAGTCTTGATATTGATATAAAGGCAAAAACTGTTCTTGATGAGGCTATAAAAAATTCTTTTGAAAAATATTTAAAAATGAGAGATGAGCTTGATATTAAAAAGCCGATAAATCTTATGAGTTTTGGAACAATTCTTTCAAAATATATGAGAAGTAAAAATGACTTTGATGATCTGGAAGTTTCAAGCGAAATAAATGCCTGCTCAGTTTATGTAAAAGTTAGGGTAGAAAAAAATGGAAAAGAAAGTCTTGAAGATTATCTTTTGATGTTTAAAAATGAAACCCACAACCATCCAACAGAAATCGAGCCTTTTGGTGGAGCATCAACTTGTCTTGGTGGAGCGATTAGAGATCCACTTTCAGGCAGAAGCTATGTTTACCAAGCGATGAGAATTACAGGAGCTGGAAATATTTTAGAAGATGTTGATAAGACAATGGAGGGAAAACTTCCACAAAGAAAAATTTCAAAACTTGCTGCCAAAGGATATTCTTCCTACGGAAATCAAATTGGTCTTGCAACAGGATTTGTAAAAGAAATTTTCCACGAAGGCTACAAGGCAAAAAGAATGGAATGTGGAGCTGTTATAGCTGCAGCTCCAAAAGAAAATGTAAGAAGACTTAATCCAAAAAAAGATGATATAGTTTTATTAATTGGTGGAAGAACTGGAAGAGATGGAATTGGTGGAGCAACAGGTTCATCAAAATCTCACAAATTAACTTCAATAATTACAGAATCTGCCCAAGTTCAAAAAGGAAACGCTCCAGAAGAAAGAAAACTTCAAAGATTATTTAGAAGAAGTGAAGTTGCAAAACTTATAAAAAAATGTAACGACTTTGGAGCTGGTGGAGTTTCAGTTGCAATTGGAGAACTTTACGATGGAATTGATATTGACCTTTCAAAAGTTAAATTAAAATATGAAGGACTTAAACCATCAGAAATTGCAATTTCAGAATCCCAAGAAAGAATGGCGGTTTTAATTGATAAAAATGATAGGGAAGAATTTGAAAAATATTGTAGGGAAGAAAATGTAGAAACAGCCCTAGTTGGTGTAGTTACTGACACAAATAGGATGAGAATGTTTTATGAAGATAAAAAAATTGCAGATATTTCCTACGATTTTATAAATACAAATGGAGCAGACAGAAAGGCAAAAGTTCATTTTGTAAGCGAAGAAGTTCCAAAATATTTGACAGAAAAATCAGCTGATCCAAAATATTTTTATGAGAAAATAAAAGACTTAAATGTGATTAGCCAAAGAAATCTAATAGAAATTTTTGATTCAACCATTGGACAAAACACCGTCCTTCAACCACTTGGAGGAAAAAAACAAGTAAATCCATCCCAAGCTATGGTTGCAAAAATTCCAGTAAATGAAGGAGTTTCTAAAACTGTTTCAATAATGTCCTACGGCTTTGACCCATATTTATCAGAAAAAAGCCAATATTTGGGAGGATATTACGCAGTAATTGAATCAATTGCAAAACTTGTTTCTGTTGGTAGTGATTTGGAAAAAATAAGATTATCCTTCCAAGAATTTTACGAAAAAATGGATAACGAAAAATCTTGGTCCAAGCCATTGAAATCCCTTTTGGGAGCCTTTGAAGTAACAAACTTTTTCAAAATGCCTCCAATCGGTGGAAAGGATTCAATGAGTGGAAGCTTTGAAGATTTAAAAGTTCCACCAACTTTAATTTCTTTTGCAACTACTACAGAAGATATTGAAAATATAAAATCAAATGACTTAAAAGGAAAAGGAAAAATTGGTCTAGTTAGGGCAAAATATAAGGAAGATATGACCCTTGACCTTGATCATTATAAAAATTTATTGGAAAAATTAATAAAGGCTATGAGAGATGGAAAAATCATTTCTACAATTGCCCTTGATAATAAGGGGATTTTATCAAATATTTACGAACAAGCCTTGGGAAATTCAAATTTCACCCTAGAATTTGATAATTTATACAATCCAATGTTTGGATCTTTTGTGGTTGAATATGTTGAAGATTTAGATTTTGTTGAAAAAATCGGAGAATTTTCAAAAGATTTAATTGTAAATGGAGAAAAATTAGACTGTGAAAAATTAGAAAAATCTTATTTGAATGAACTAGATCAAATATTTGCACCAAAAAAAGAAATTCCTTATGAAAAAATAAATCAAAAAGAAATGAAAGTTTCTCTAAAATCAAAAAAAACAGTTGACAAGGTAAAAGTTTCAATTCTTGCCGTAACTGGTACAAATTGTGAATGGGATACAAAGAAAGCCTTTGAAAAATATGGGGCAGAAGTTGAGATAAATTTATTTAGAAATTTAGAAAAAAAAGCTATCGAAGAATCTATTGAAAATCTTTCTAAATCAATTAGAAATTCACAAATTTTTGCTATTCCTGGAGGCTTTTCTATGGCAGATGAGCCAGATGGATCAGGTAAATTTTTGGCAAATATTATAAGAAATAAAAAAATAAAAGATGCAATTGAATATATGCTTGATGAAAATGATGGATTAATAATTGGAATTTGTAATGGATTTCAAACTTTGATTAAAACTGGACTTCTTCCTTATGGAAAAATAAAAGAAATCAAAGAAGATGATCCGTCACTTACTTACAATACAAATGATAGACACATTTCAACAATAGTCGATACAAAAGTTTTAAATAACCAAAGTCCATGGACAAGTGGTCTTGATTTAGAAAAAACCTATAAAATTCCAATATCTCACGGTGAGGGCAGGTTTATTGTGAATGAAGAAAAATATAAGGACTTATTAGAAAATGGTCAAATTTTTTCTGTATATGAAATAAATCCAAACGGCTCAGACTATAATATTGAAGGAATTTTATCAAAAGATGGAAAAATTTTGGGCAGAATGGGCCATGTTGAAAGGTTAGATGAAGATTTATACAAAAATATTTATGATAAAGAAGAGCAAAAAATATTTGAAAACGCAATAAATTATTTTAAAAAATAGGAGGTTTTATGCAAATAATAGGAGAAGGATTAACATTTGATGATTTATTATTGGTTCCAGGACCATCAGAAATTTTACCAAACGAAGTTTCTTTAAAAACAAATCTTACAAAAAAAATAAAATTAAATATTCCCTTGATGTCAGCATCAATGGATACAGTAACAGAATCAAAAATGGCAATTGCTATGGCAAGACAAGGTGGAATTGGAATAATTCATAAAAATATGTCAATTGAAGAACAAGCCAAAGAAGTTGACAGGGTAAAAAGAAGTGAACATGGAGTGATAACAGATCCATTTTATTTAAAACCTGAAAATATTTTAAAAGAAGCCTTAGAAATTATGGCAAATTATAAAATAAGTGGAGTTCCAATTGTTGATGATCAAATGGTCTTAAAGGGAATTTTAACTAACAGAGATGTGAGATTTCAAAATGACAAAAATGTAAAAATAGATGATATTATGACAAAAAAAGGCTTAATTGTTGGTCATGTTGGAATTTCTATGGAAGATGCCGTTAAAAAAATGGAATCAGGAAAGGTTGAAAAACTTCCAATAGTTGATGATGATTTTAAATTAAAAGGCCTAATCACAATTAAAGATATAGAAAAATCAAAACAATATCCAGACTCTGCAAGAGATGAGCATGATAGGTTATTGGTAGGAGCTGCAGTAGGAATTACTCGTGATATGATGGATAGAATTGATGCTTTGGCTCGTGCAAAAGTTGACGTGGTAACAGTAGACACAGCTCATGGTCATTCAAAAGGAGTTATTAGTGCAATCAAAAAAATAAAAGAAAAATATCCAAATCTTCAATTAATAGCAGGAAATGTTGCGACAGGAGAGGCAACAAAAGATTTGATTGAAGCCGGAGTTGATGCAGTAAAAGTTGGAATAGGACCAGGATCAATTTGTACGACAAGAGTTGTAACAGGAGTAGGAGTTCCACAAATTTCTGCAATAATGGATTGTGTAAAGGCAGCAAAAAAATATGATATTCCAATTATAGCTGATGGTGGTATAAAATATTCTGGAGATATTACAAAGGCCCTCGCTTGTGGAGCAAGTGTAATAATGGCAGGATCTTTGTTTGCAGGAACAGAAGAATCACCAGGAGAAACAATAGTATTTGAAGGAAAACAATACAAGGAATACAGAGGCATGGGTTCACTTGCTGCAATGAAATCTGGATCAAGCGATAGATATTTTCAAAATGATACCAAAAAATTTGTACCAGAAGGAGTAGAAGGAAGAGTTGCCCTAAAAGGATATGTTGGAGATGTAATTTATCAACTTCTTGGAGGACTTCGTTCAGGTATGGGTTATGTTGGAGCAGAAAATTTAAAAGAATTAGAAGAAAAATCAAAATTCATAAAAATTTCCCCAGCAACACTCGTAGAAAACCACCCACACGACATTCAAATAACCAGAGAATCACCAAATTATACAAAAAAATAATAAGTAAAAAAAGATTGGATTTTGTCCAATTTCAGAGTGTAGACAAACCCTCAAGCACGAATATCTGACTCCAAAAATTGTTGATTTCTAAATTTAAAAATTCTAAAATCACAAACTCGCTAACGCTCAATCAGTGCGATTTTTAACGAATTTTTAAATTTGAAATCAAATCAATTTTTTCCGTATGATATTCTTAGCATGAGGATTTGTATACTTTGTTAACAGTCTGAAAGATTGGATTTTGTCCAATCTTTTATTTTGCAAAAATTAGGGTAATAATATAATAAGAAAAATTTAGGGGGGCTTATGTTAGATCTTACAAAAATAATTATTGATTATTATCAAGGAAAAAATCTATCAATAGAAGAAATAGCTGATCAAATGGATAAGGCAAAGATTGAGGTTATTGAAAATTTTTTAGATAAAAAATTATATGTGAAAAAGAAAAATGGAAAAATAGAATTATTTGACATAGAAAAAATTTCAAGATCAATTAAAAATGCAGCAAGAAATGGAGAGATAGAATTAAATACTTCTGATATATCAATTTTAAAAAATGACTTAGAAAAAATTGTGGAAGAAAATTACCAAAGGATAATTCCAACATCTAAAATTAAAGAATATGTAGAAAATATTTTAGAAGAAGATGGATATAGAAAAATATTGGAAAGTTACAAATCTTATATAAAAAATAAATAAAGGAACTCTTGCAATTTATAATCCTATCTTTAGAGATTTTCTTAGAAGATTTTAAAAGCTTATGGCTTATTTGAGTAAAATCTTCTAAGAGCTTTCTCTAAAGATAAAATTCTTTGTAAAAGTTCCATTAATTTAGAAAAATCTTAAAGCAAGATTTTAGAGGGAATTTTTAATTTGAAATCAAATTAAATTTTATATTCTTGCCTTAAGATTTTCTAATTATAAAAAGTCTTATGAGTCTTAAAAGGCTCATTTTTTATTTCTATTAAATTATTATTTCAACTAATTTCATAGCTAATGGCATTATTATTACGGCAGTAATTCCAGCAATGGCAATAGAAAGTCCACTCATTGCTCCTTGGATTTCTCCCATAAGTCTTGCTTGACTTGTTCCAACTGCGTGGGATGCTGTTCCTATTGCAACTCCTTGGGCAACAGGATCTTTTATCCTACAAATTTTCATTACAGTAGGGGCAAATACTGCTCCACTAACTCCTCTAATAACTACAACAATTGCAGTAAGTCCAATTATTCCCTTATATTCTTCTGAAAGAGAAATTGCTATTGCTGTTGTAACTGATTGAGGTATTAAACTTGCAACTAAATTTTTATCAATTTGGAATATTTTTGATAAAAATATGGCTAGTACAAAGGAAAATATAGTTCCAAATCCAACTCCAACAAAAATTGGAAGAATATTTTTTTTCAAAGTTTCAAGATTAGCATAAAGATCCAAAACCATTGCAACAGTTGCAGGGGCTATGAAAAATGCTATAAAATCTCCACCTTTTTTATAATATTCATAGTCAATTCCTGTTATAGACAAAAATCCTACAATTAAAAGTATAGCTATAAGAAGTGGATTTGCTATTGGACTTTTTAATTTTTGATTTATCCATTTTCCAATTTCATAGGCTGCAAAGGATAAAACTATACCGAAATATTGATTATCTAGCATTTTTCCTCCTTTGCAAAAATTGCACAAGAATACCTGTGATAGCCATGGAAATTAAAGTTCCCAATATCACTAAGATTATTATTTGAAAAATTTTTCCTCTGATTAGGTCTATATGAGCTAGAACTCCAACTCCTGCTGGGACAAAAAGAAAGGCTAAATTTTTTAAAATACCGTCAGAAGTTTCTTTTATGTCTTCAGTTTTAAGTATGTTAAAATTTAGGGCTATAAAAAGATAGAGCATTCCATAGACAGGCTCTGGTATAGGATAGTTTATTATTTTTCTAGTTATAGCTCCTAAAAATAAACATACACAAAGAATGACAAATTCTTTTAGATAATTCATTTTACTCTCCTAATAAAGCGATTACTTTATCAGGGTTTAAAATCATATTTGGATCGAAAGCTTTTTTGATTCCTCTCATTATTTCGATATTTTCATGACCTTCAAAATTTTTAAGGTATTTTTTCTTTCCATGACCAATTCCATGTTCTCCAGAAATTTTTCCGCCCAAATCGTAAGCTTTTTTATAAATTACATCCATGAACTTGTCAACTTCTTCTTTAAATTGATCTATTTTATCTTCTTCATTTGATAGGGTATAGATGTGTAAGTTTCCATCACCAGCATGACCAAATGATTTTACATCAAACATATAAGATTCGCTTTCTTTATTAACAAAATTAATATATTCAGCGATTTTTGTAACTGGAACAACTACGTCACATTCATCCAAAAGTTTATTTTGAGTTTCAATAGCTTCAAGGAAAGAACTTCTTGCAGCCCAAGCATCTCTAATTGCATTTGGAGTATCAGCAACTAAAACATCAATTGCACCATTTTCAACTAAAACTTCAGCAGCTTGCTCAAGAGTATTATCAATTAAATCTTCATCATCACCATCAAAAGTTATAAGCAAATATGCTCCAACATCAATTCCTTCCATTTTCTTAGGGAAGGTTTCTCTACCTATGTATTTTTCACTTGCGATAACTATATCTCTTTCCATAAATTCTATGGCTTGAGGATTTAGATTATTTTGGAATAATTTTGGTACAGTAGAAATACAATCATCCAAATCTTCGAATGGAACAATTAAAGATACAGTGTGTTTTGGATTAGGAACGATTTTTAAAGTAAGTTCAGTAATAATACCAAGTGTACCCTCACTTCCAACCATCAAATCCTTTAAAGAATATCCAGTTGAAGATTTAGAAACTATTGATCCAAAAGTGGTGATTTCTCCACTAGGAAGAGCAACTTCTATTTTTCTAACATAATCTCTTGTAGTTCCATATTTAACAGCACGCATACCACCAGCATTCAATGCAACATTTCCGCCAAGAGTAGCATTTTTTTCACCTGGATCAGGTGGATATAAATATCCCTTATCAAGACAAGCTTGAGCTAGAGTGCTTAACAAAACTCCAGGTTCAACCCTAACAACCAAATTTTCTTCATCAAACTCTAAAATTTTATTCATAGATTGCATATTAATCATTACACCATTTTTAATAGCAACACCTGCACCAGTCAAACCACTACCAGCTCCTCTTGCAAGTACAGGGATTTTATTTTCATTACAAATTTTTAGAACATTTGCAACATCTTCTTTAGAAGTTGCATCAACTAAAAGATCAGGAATGCCTTCTCCATAAATTGGCATTTCATCATGAAAGAAATCTTCATTAATCTCATCTCCTACATAAACTTTTCCATTTACTAATGATTTAATTTTTTCAATTATTTCATCGTTAATTTTGTTGTAATTCATTTCTCCTCCTAAAAAATTAATGAGAATTAATAAGTTGAAATAACTTATCATTTTAGTGTTCTAGTTAAGTATATCATAAATTTAACAATAGAAAAAGTTTTCCTGTCCTTTATTTAAAATATAAAGAATAAATAATATTAAATCTCAATTTATAATTTTTACTAAAAAAGCAAAAAAAATATTTCGAAATAAAGAAAAAATTCAAAAAAAATTCGAAAAAATCTAAACTTATCAAAAATTTTTTTTAAAAAATAAAATTGATAAGGATTTGACAGTTATCCTATTTATGATATTATTATAATGTAGGTAAATATTTTCTTGGGAAATCTTTTTACTAAAATAAATTTTTATTTTTAAAATTTTATTCTAATAAAAAATTTTATTAAGAAAAATAAGATGAAAATCTTAGCTAGCTTGATAAATAATTAGCTAAAAAGCTTGACAAGTCTGACCCCGATTGTTAATATAATAACATAGGCAATCAAAATGTTTCTTACTATTATTTTTAAAAATAATAAATACAGAAAATTATTTAGGAGAAAATATGTATAAATTATCAGAAGAATATGAAGAGATGAGAGGAATGTTTCACGACTTTGCAGAAGGAGAAGTTAAACCTTTAGCTCAAAAAGTTGACGAAGAACATATGTTTCCAGAAGAAACAGTTGCAAAAATGCAAGAATTAGGTTTCTTTGGAATCCCATTTGGCGAAGAATTTGGCGGACAAGGTGCTGATACACTTACATACGTGCTTGCAGTAGAAGAAATTTCAAAATATTGTGCATCTACAGGCGTAATTTTATCTGCTCACACATCTTTATGTGCTGATTGTATTAATAAATTTGCTAATGATGAGCAAAAGAAAAAATATTTAACACCACTTGCAAGCGGAGAAAAATTAGGAGCTTTTGCCCTAACTGAACCAAACGCAGGAACAGACGCATCAGGTCAACAAACAGTTGCAAAACTTGATGGTGATGAATATGTACTAAATGGTACAAAAATATTTATTACAAATGGTGGATATGCTGAAACTTATATAGTATTCGCTATGACAGATAAAACTAAAGGAAATCATGGAATTTCTGCATTTATAGTTGAAAAAGGAACAAAAGGATTTGATTTTGGTACACTTGAAAACAAAATGGGAATCAATGGTTCATCAACTATGGAATTAATCTTCCAAGATTGTAGAATACCAAAAGAAAATTTACTTGGAGAAGAAGGTAAAGGATTTAAGATTGCTATGGCAACTCTTGATGGAGGAAGAATTGGAATTGCAGCTCAAGCATTAGGAATTGCAGAAGGAGCTTTAGAAAAAGCAGTTCAATATTCTAAAGAAAGAGAACAATTTGGTCGTCCTTTAGCTAAATTCCAAAATACACAATTCAAATTAGCAGAAATGGCTATTGAAATAGAAGCAGCTAGAAATTTAGTTTACAAAGCAGCAAGCCTAAAAGATGCTGGTGAATCATATTCAGTAGCAGCAGCTATGGCAAAATTAAAAGCTTCAAGAACAGCATCATTCGTAGCAAGCAGAGCAGTTCAAATTCTTGGCGGATATGGATATATCAAAGAATATGATGTTGAAAGAATGATGAGAGATGCAAAAATTACAGAAATCTATGAAGGAACTTCAGAAGTAATGTTAATGGTTGTATCAGGAGCTTTATTAAGATAATTGAAGGTAGAATATAAATTTAGGAGGAATAAATGAATATTTTTGTATGTGCAAAGCAAGTTCCAGATACTAATGAAATAAAAATAAATCCTGAAACTAATACTCTTATTAGAAAAGGAGTTCCTAGTATCTTAAATACTTATGATGCTTTTGCCCTTGAACAAGCTTTAAGAATAAAAGATAATGATCCAGAAAATGTAAAAATTACAGTTATATCTATGGGACCAGCTCAAGCAGAATCTATGCTTAGAGATACACTTGCAGTTGGAGCTGACAAGGCATATTTAGTTACAGATAGAAAATTTGGTGGTTCTGATACACTTGCAACAAGTTATATAATTTCAGAAGCAATCAAAGAAGTTGCAAAAAGAGAAGGCGACTATGATTTAATATTCTGTGGTCTTCAAGCAATTGACGGAGATACAGCTCAAGTAGGTCCAGAAATCGCAGAACACTTAGACATTCCACAAGTAACCTATGCTTATACAGCAGAATTAAATGATGAAGGAATAAAAGTTCTTAAAGAAGTTGAAGGTGGAGCATTAAATATTCAATCTAAACTTCCAGCTCTTATCACATTTACAAAATATGGGGATGAAGAGTTAAGATATCCAAAAATCAAAAACAAAATGAAAGCTAAAAAGGCTACAATAGAACAAATTACTTTTGAAGAACTAAAAGAAAATATTGATGAAACAGCAATAGGACTAAAAGGTTCACCAACAAGAGTTAAAAAATCTTATACACCTGAACACAAAAAATCTGGAGAAATCTACAACGATGAAGATGCTAGCGTTTCTGTAGATAAGTTAATGAATGCTCTTTCTGATGAGAAACTTATTTAGGAGGATATGATGAGTGAAAATAAAAATCTTTGGGTAATTGTAGAAACTAAAGAAGATGGATCAGCTGTAAATGTTGGACTTGAACTTATGAATCCAGGAAGAAGAATGGCTGATGCTATTAATGAAAAACTTTATGCTATAATCATAGGATCTAATGTTGATAAAGCTAAAGAAGAAGTAAAAGAATATGGTGTTGATGGAATTATCACAGTAGATAATGAAGTTTATAAAGAATATAATACTGAAATTTACGCTTACGCAATAGATCAATTAGTTAAAAAATATAGTCCAAATATAATTTTAATTGGTGCAACAAACCAAGGAAGAGATTTAGGACCAAGAGTTTCAGCAAGACTTCACACAGGACTTACAGCAGATTGTACAGAACTTGATATTGATGCTGAAACAAAAGAAGTTAGATGGACAAGACCTGCTTTTGGTGGAAACTTAATGGCAATGATTTTATGCCCAGATCATAGACCACAAATGGGTACTGTAAGACCAGGAGTATTTTCAAAAGAGGCTATTGGTGCAAAAGGTGAAATTGATATAATTGATGAAGATATCAAATTTGAAGGAGAAGCAAGAACAAAAATCTTAGACTTTATCCCAAGAGACGAAGGAGATGAAGTTGATTTAGTTGGAGCTGAATTTATAGTTTCAGGTGGACGTGGACTTGGAGATCCTAAAAACTTCTCACTAATTAAAGATTTAGCAGATGCACTTGATGGAACAGTTGGTTCAAGTCGTGCTGCTGTAGATGCTGGTTGGATTTCACACTCTCACCAAGTAGGACAATCAGGAAAAACTGTAGGACCAAGAGTTTATATAGCAATAGGAATTTCTGGAGCTATTCAACACTTGGCAGGTATAAATGCTGCAGATAAAGTTATAGCAATAAATAAAGATCCAGATGCTCCAATTTTTGCAAGAGCTGACTATGGTATAGTTGGAGATTTATTTGAAGTAGTACCAAAACTTACTGAAGCAATAAAAAATAAAAAAGCAAAATAATAAATTAAATTTTTAAATTTGGGTATATCTTTATTAGTAACTCAAATTAATTTAAGGATGAGAGTTCTCTCATCCTTAAATTTTTATGAAAAAAATTATTTTATAATTAATTTTATTGTAAAAAGAGCTACAAAACGGGAGGATTTTATGGATTATAATAAATTATACAAGGAAAAATTGATAAGTGCTGAAGAAGCGGCGAAATTAGTAAAAAATGGAGACTATGTGGATTATTCTTGGGGAGTTATAACACCACATGATTTTGATGAAGCTTTTGCAAAACAAATTACTAATCTAAATGACATCGTTGTCAGAGGTGGAGTAGAGCTTGAAAAATTTAAAATTTTTGATGCAGATCCAAAAAATGAACACTTTGTATATAATTCTTGGCATTCATTAGGACCTATTAGAAAATTAGCAGGAGAAGGAAGAGCTTTTTATTCACCATTAAAGTATTCAGAATTACCAAAATATTATAGAACATCTATAAGAAAACCAAATGTTTTTATAACTCAAGCTTGCCCAATGGATGAGCATGGAAATTTTAATTTTGGTGTATCTGCATCACATCTTTATGCAGCAATTGAAAATTCAGACATAGTTATAGTCGAAGTAAATAAAAATGTTCCAAGAGGACTTGGTGGATATGAAAATTATGTAAATATAAAAGAAGTAGATTATATAATTGAAGGCTCAAATCCAGAAATGGTAGCTTTGGCAAAGGCTGAACCAAGTGATCTTGATAAGGAAGTTGCAAAATATGTTGTTGAAGAGCTAGTTGATGGAGCATGTTTACAAATTGGCATAGGAGGACTTCCAACAGCTATTGGAAAAGAAATTGCAAACTCAGATTTAAAAGATTTAGGAGTTCATACAGAAATGTATGTAGATTCTTTTGTTGAATTATCAAAAGCTGGAAAAATAAATGGTAAAAAGAAAAATATTGATAGGGGAAGACAAGTTTATTCTTTCGCAGTTGGTAGCAAAGAATTATATGATTTTATATATAACAATGAAGAACTTTCTGCAGCACCAGTTGATTATTGTAATGGAATAGAACAAATTTCAGCCCTAGATAATTTTATGTCTATAAATTCAGCCTTAGAAATTGATTTGAATGGAACAGTATCTGCAGAAAGCTCAGGTATAAGACATATCTCAGGCTCTGGTGGAGCGCTTGATTTTATGATTGGAGCATATAATTCAAAGGGAGGTAAATCATTTGTAACCCTACATTCATCAAGAGTTGACAAAAAAGGTGTAAGACATTCGAACATAGTTCCAACTTTATTAGAAGGAACACAACCAACAGGCTGTAGAGCAAATACTCATTATATAGCTACAGAATATGGAATGGTTAATTTAAAAGGTCAATCTTTGTGGGAGAGAACTGAAAAATTAATTTCAATTGCCCATCCAGAATTTAGGGATGAATTAATCAAAGAAGCTGAAAAAATGAGGATTTGGAGAAAATCTAATAAATAGTTAAAAAAAAGTCAATATTTCTTGATAAAACGGGAAAACAATGTTATAATAGATATATAAGTTATTAATTTAACAATCAAACGAAACTTTTTAAAAAAACAAAGGAGTAAATATGAAAATTGGTGTAATTGGATCAGGAATTATGGGTGGCGGAATTGTAGAAGTAGCTGCTAAATTTCATGAAGTAGTAGTAAGAGATATTAAAGATGAATTTTTAGAAAAAGCAAAAGCAAGAATTGAAAAAGACTATGCTAAACAAGTTTCTAAAGGAAGAATGGAAGAAGATGCTAAGGAAAAAGCTATCAAAAATATTTCTTACACAACAGAAGTTAAAGATTTAGCTGATTGTGATATAGTTATAGAAGCTGCAACAGAAAATCCAAAACTTAAAAAAGAAATTTTCAAAGAATTAGATGAGGTAGTAAAAGAAGGAGCAATCCTTGCTTCAAACACATCTTCACTTTCAATTACTGACATAGCTGCATCAACAAAAAGACCAGAAAATGTAATAGGAATGCATTTTTTCAATCCAGTTCCAGTAATGAAACTTGTAGAAGTTATTAGAGGACTCCACACAAGTGATGAAACAAATAAAAAAGTATTTGAACTTGCTGAAGAATTTGGAAAACAACCAATAGAAGTTAAAGAAGGTCCAGGATTTGTTGTAAATAGACTTTTAATTCCAATGATTAATGAAGGAATCGGAGTTTTATATGATGGACTTGCAAGCGTTGAAGATATTGATAAGGGAATGCAACTTGGAGCGAACCATCCAATGGGACCTCTAGCTTTAGCAGATCTTATAGGACTTGATACATGTCTTGCAATTATGGAAGTATTATTCAATGAGTTTGGTGATAGCAAATATCGTCCAAATCCATTGTTAAGACAAATGGTAAGAGCGGGAGATCTTGGTAGAAAAACTGGTAAAGGATTCTACGATTATTCTAAATAAAAATATAAAAAAATTAAAAGAGATTTTGTGAAAGCAAAATCTCTTTTTTGTATTAAAATTTGTTTTTGGGTATATACTTATATAAGTAATTTTTGAAAGGATTTTTTATGAACAAAAACAAAACTAATAAATTATCATACCTTATAGAGACAATAATGTTTTTTTCTTATGCTTTTTTTGCTGTGAATTGGATAGCGGGTTCAACGCTTACGCCAGAAATTATGAAACATTTTTCTATCACTGAATTTTCTCAGGCAACTTTGATTTCAAATGCGGTAACTGTTGCAAAAATTATAGGGAATTTTTTAGCGGCATCTATTTTAAATAAATTATATCCTAAAAAATCTATAGGATTCGGTTCTATATTAATTGTAATTGGTTCTCTAATTGCTATCTTTGCTCCGACTTATTTTTTATTTGTAATTGGAAGATTTATTATGGGTTTTGGTGGAGCATTATTTGTGGTTTATTTTTCACCTGTTGTTATTGAATATTTTTCTGAAAGTGATAGACCCTTAATTAATTCTTTAAATACAGTTTGTTATAATATTGGATCAATACTCGCACTTTTGCTTGTTTCTCCAGTTTTAAAATATTTTAATAATTGGAAATATTCTCTTTTATTTTTTGCTGGAATTTCTTTTATTTTATTTATTTTTTGGTTGATTTTTGGTAAAGATTTTGAAATAGTTGATAAGTCTAAGGGCAAATATACTTTAAAAGATGGATTGAAGGAAAAAATTGCTTGGGTAATGCCCCTATCTTATTTTGGGCATTTGACCTTGTATATGGTAATGTTGAATATTTTTCCTATTTCTAATTTATCTCCTATTGATCCTAAAACTATTTCTACACTTTTTGCTGTTGGTGGGGTTATTGGAACTATAATTGCTATTATTTTATCTAAAAAACTTAAAAAAAGAGTTCCTATTATAAAAATATGTACTTTTTTATTATCAATTTTGGCGATTTTTATGATTAAATCTTCAAATGGTTTAATTGCATCAATTTTTGCGTTTTTTATGGGAGTTTTAATGTATGTTCCGCTTACAAGTTTTGTAACAATTCCACAAGAACTTCCGGATATGACGCCTGCAAGACTTACTCAGATTATGTCTATATATTGGGCAGTAGTTTATTTGTTAGAAACAATAGCTTTTTATTTTGTTGGAGTTTTGATTGATAAATTTTCATACGAAGTTGGCTTATATTTTACTATTGCCTTGTCTTTTTCGTTCTTTATTGGATCATTTTTCTTGCCAGAAACTTCAAAATATAAGGGGGAATAAAAAACTAGCTTTTTGCTAGTTTTTTTATTTACTATAAATTCCTTATGGTATAATTGTACTGAGGTAATTATGGAAAGAAAATCTTATGCGAAAATTAATCTTAGTTTAGACTCTTTGTATAAAAGGGAGGATGGTTATCATGAAATTGATACTATTATGACTAGGATTTCTTTATTTGATACATTAAAAATTGAAAAAAATGATACTAATAGAATTAGAATAAAAACAAATAGCCAAGAGCTTTTAGATGAAAATATTGAAAATAATTTGATTTATAAGGCTTGGTATATGTTAAAAGACAGGGTTAAATCTTGTGGTGTTGATGTTGTTTTGGAAAAAAATATTCCCATTGCTGCAGGTCTTGCTGGTGGTTCTACTGATTGCGCTGAAATGATTTTGGCATTAAATGATCTTTGGGATTTGAAAATGAGTGATGAAGAGATTTTTGAAATTGGCAAAAGTTTGGGAGCTGATATTCCTTTTTTCTTTTTGAAAAAATCTGCGAGAGCTCAGGGGATTGGAGAAATTTTATCTGGATTTGATATTAATTTGGATATGAAAATTCTTCTTGTAAATGATGGGACTGCTATTTCTTCAAATTTTGTTTATAAAAGACTTGGGGATTATGGTAATATTGATACTGAAAAAATTATTGAGGGTTTAAAGTCTTCTGATAAAAATATTGTAAAAGATTTTAAAAATGTCATGGAAGATGTAGTGTATGATAATTTTCCTCATCTTCTTGAAATTAAAAATAGGCTTGAAAAACTTGGTGCTAGTAAGGCTCTTCTTAGCGGAAGTGGTGCGAGTATTTTTGCTATATTTTTTGATGAAGATAAAATTAACAAGGCTTTAGATTCAATTAAAAATGATTATAAATTTGTTGAAAGGGTGAATTTAATAGATGACTAATATTGGAATTTTTGATTCTGGACTTGGGGGTCTTGCTGTTCTCAATGAACTATCAAAAAAACATAAGGCAAATTATTTTTACCTTGGAGATAATAAAAACGTTCCTTATGGTGATAAATCCAATGAAGAAATAAAAAATCTTTCTAAAAATATGGTTGAATTTTTATTGGGTAAGGATATTGATTTTTTTGTTGTAGCTTGTAATACTGTTTCAGTTGTAGCGATTGAATATCTCAGGGAAAGCTTTGATAAAAAATTTATTTCAATTACAGACGAGGGAATAAAGGGACTTTTTGGTAAAGATGGGGATGTTTTTGTTATGGCGACCAAGGCTACTTGCCTAAAACATGGATATAGAGAAAAAATAAAAAGTCTTTTTGATAAAAAAGTCTATGAACAAGCCTGTCCCTCTTTAGTCTCTCTTATTGAAGAAGGAATAGTTAGTGGAAAAAATCTTGATAGGGATTTGAAAAAATATTTGCAATTTGCAAATGAGAAAAAAATAAAAAATATAATTTTGGGTTGTACACATTATCCAATCATTGAAAAAGAAATTGAAAAAAATCTAAATTATAGGGCAAATATTATTGATCCTGCCAAGGTTTTGTCAAAAAATATAAAGTTTGAGGAAAATGAAAAGACAAATATTCAAATTTATATGACAGATGTGAATAAAGTTTCACAAAAAATGGTTAATAAAATTATGGAAAGAGAAATTGAAATAAGAGGTCTTGATGATTAATATTTTTTCATAAGTTTCTAAAATATGAAAATCAAAATCATTTAAAGATAAAAATATTATGGGACTTTTTATTTGAAATTTGAAAATAAAAATTGAAAAATTTAAAATTTATAAAAATCTTAATAAGATTTTTACATAAGAATATAAGTTATTAATTTTGATAATAAAATAAATCGAAAAAAATCGCTAAATTAGAATTTCTAATAATTAGCGATTTTTTTAAAATAATTTTCTAAAAAAACCTTTTATACTATACATATTTTCTAAAACTTATGCTATAATAGAATTAAGAAAATATTATGAAAGTTTTAAAAAATTTTTAGCTATAAATTGAAATATATTTATATAATTTTTGAAACAACCCCACAGACGTAAACTTAGTTATATTGAAATAAATTTTAAGGAAGAAAATTGAATATGGCAAACAAAAGTATTAGAGATTTAAGACGTAAAAAAATAAGAGAAAGAAAGTTAAAAAGAAGAAAAAATTTAATTAAAGTTGGATTATGTGCTCTTTTAATTACAGGGGCTTTAAATATAGATTTTAAAAAAGGTGAAGAAGAATTTAAGATAAGAAAGCCTGTAGAAAATAGGTATGCTCAGGCGAACAGTAAAAAAGAAGAAGTGAAAAAAGAACTTAAGGGAATAAAGACTCAAGTCGCAACTCCAATTGGCTTTGAAAGTGTAGTAATTACAGATGGAGAAAAAGTTGACAATGATGGTTATAGTGATGTGATGAAATCCTATGTAAAAGCCCTCACAAGTCAATATTGCTATCAAGAGCCAAGAGATTTTACAAAAACAGATGTTACTATAGATAAAAACCAATATGTTGAATACTATGGTACAGAAAATTCTTTTTCAAAAATAAAAATAAATGATGAATTTTATTATGTAAATAGATATGGACTTGGAAAACTAAAAGACAATGAAAATATTAATGTTATCAAGGGAGTTGTTTTTGTAAATGAGGCAAATCCTTTGCCACAAGATTTTAATCCAGGTCTTGATCCTACAAGCAAAAAGGCATTTGATACTATGCTTATTGATATGCAAAGAGAGGGTTTGGATATAAAAATTGCTTCAGATTTTAGGATGGGTCAAAGTGAAGAAAAATTATTAGACCAAAACAATCCTAGTGCTGACAAGCCTTTTACAAGTGAGCATCAAACTGGAACAAGTTTTGATTTTTATACCGATACAAATAAATATTCAGACAAATTTAAAGATACAAATGAATATAAGTGGTTAAAGGAAAATTCTTATAAATATGGATTTATCCAAAGATACACTAAAGATAAAGAAAAAATTACTGGCAAAAAAGAAAGATGCTGGAATTTTAGGTATGTCGGTGTCGAAAATGCTAAAGAAATGTATGAGAATAATCTTTCTTTAGAAGAATATTTGAAAATAAAATAAAAATCACAGCACAAGTAATAGCTTTATTTCTTGTGCTTATTTTTATTAGTAATTATATTTTTTAAAATTTTATAAATTAAAATTTTAAGAAAAGTTCAAGAAGAAAAAAAGTTTTAATAAAGAGAGGTAATTATGGGACAAACTGCTTTGATGTTAATGTTCGTAACAATTCTTTCCAAAGTTTTTGGATTTTTGAGAGAATCTGTTATGGCTTATTTCTATGGGGCGGGAGATATAGTAGCAATTTATGCAGTAGCAAACACCCTTCCTGTAGTAATAGCAAATTTTGTTGCATCTGGAATTATTTTTGGATTTATTCCTATCTATACAAAGGCAAAAAATGAAGAAGGCGAAGAAGTTGCAGAAGAATTTACTTCAAATATTTTTAATATTTTGATGGTTTTTGGTTTTATATCAGTAACTTTAGGATTTATTTTTGCAGGAACTTTTTGTAAATTATTTTCACCAGATTTAAAAGGTGAACTTTTGCATACAGCAATAGTATTTACAAGAATCATAATGTTTGCAATATTTGCCTACTTATATTCAGCAGTATTTAGGGGATATTTGAATTTAAAGGGCAACTTTTTTATACCAGCCATAACTGGTCTTATAATGAATGGGATAATAATTGCCTTTACAATATTTTCAGGTCTTGCAAAAAATCCATACCTACTTGCGATAGGATGTTTGTTGGGCAATGTTTTGCAATATATAATGTTTCCAAAAGCAAATAGAGAACATGGATATAGGCATATAAATAAAATTGACATACACAATAAATATATAAAGTCCTTAATTTTAATAGCAGTGCCAGTTATAATTTCATCAGCTGCTGGGGAAATTGCCCTTACAGTTGACAATTCTATGGCATCATATTTTTTCGGAAATGCATCAATATCATATTTAAGATATTCAAAAACACTTTTATCATTGATAACAGGAGTAATAACAGTTTCAGTTACAACATCAATTTTTCCAACAATTTCACACTTGGGTCAAAGTGGAAAAATTGAAGATATGAAAAATCATATAAATTCAGCCATAGTTTCAACAATGTTTTTAGTAATACCATCAACAATTGGAATGATGGCCTTGTCAGTTCCAATAATAAAATTAGTTTACCAAAGAGGAGCATTTGACGATAAATCAGTTATAATAACGGCAGCTATGCTTATAGCCTATGCGCCATTTGTAATTTTTCAATCATTTTCAGATGTTATTGATAAGGGATTTTATGCGGTTGGAGATTCAAAATCACCAGTAATAATTGTTGTAATCCAACAAATAATAAATGTAATCTTAAATTTTATTTTAATAAAATTTTTCGATATAGAAGGATTAGCACTTGCAACTACAATTTCAGCAGGATTAGGTGCACTTATGATGCTAGTAAAATTTAGGAAAAATTTTGGAAGAATAAATTTCAAAACATCCCTAAAGTCCTTAATAAAAATTACAGTATTATCAATTTTTATGGGACTTATAGCATGGGGAATTTATGAAAGTTTAAGCACAAAAATTTCTTATCTATTGGCAATGTTTATAGCGATAATAGTAGCAGGACTATTTTATGCAATAACAATTTTATTCGCAAGAATACCAGAAGTTATGAATATGATAAATCATATATATCACAAATTAAAAAAAGAAAGAATCATTTTAAATAAATGATACAAAAATTTGATAGTCTATAAAGTAGAAAAAAATATTAGGAAAAATGAAAAAATTATAAATTTTATAATATCTTTTTTCTTTAATAAAAAATATTTTTTCAAATTTTAAAGATGAGTTTCTCATCTTTTTTCTTTTGCTATGAAGATGGTATAATATACTAAAGGAGTGATTAAAATTAAGGAAATTATAGAAATAAATAATACCGAATTAATTATGGATTTATTTGGTAATTTTGATAAAAATAGAAAATATATTGAAAACAGATTTGATGTGAAAATTAAAACTGAAAATGGAAATATAAGCATTATTGGAGAAGAAATAAATGTAGGTCTTGGCAAGGAACTTATTTTTGAATTAATGAATCTTATAAAAAAAGAAGGTCATATTGATTTTCAAAAATTAAAATATTTTTCAGATATGCTTGTTCGTGAAAATAAAGATGTTATAAAATCTTCACTTGATCAAGTGATAGTAACTACTGCAAATGGAAAACCAATTAAACCAAAGACTTTGGGTCAAAAATCTTATGTTAGTATGATTGAAAACAATGATGTTGTTTTTGGAATTGGACCTGCTGGAACTGGAAAAACATATCTGGCTGTTGCTATGGCAATAAGGGCTTTCAAAAATAACGAGGTAAATAGAATTATTCTTACAAGACCTGCCGTTGAAGCAGGAGAAAGTTTAGGATTTTTGCCAGGAGATTTGCAAGATAAGGTTGATCCATATTTAAGACCCCTTTATGATGCACTTTTTGAAATTTTTGGTTTTGAAACTTATCAAAATTTGGTCGAAAAAGGAGTTATTGAAGTTGCTCCTCTTGCTTATATGAGAGGAAGAACCTTGGACAATTCTTTTGTGATTTTGGATGAAGCACAAAATACAACCTTCGAGCAAATGAAGATGTTTTTGACAAGACTTGGCTATGGTTCCAAGGCAATTATAACAGGAGATATAACTCAAATTGATCTTCCTCGTGGAAAAAATTCAGGTTTAAAATCTGCATCAAGTATTCTTAGAAATGTGAGAGGGATAGAATTTATGGAGTTTACTGCAATTGATGTAGTAAGACATCCTCTTGTTCAAAGAATAATTGAAGCTTATGACAAGGCAGATAAGGAAAAAGAAAAAAATGAATCTGATAATAAATAATACAACAAAGAAAGATTTGAATCTTGAAAAAGATCTTGAAAAAGTCATTGGAGAAGTTTTAAAAATCGAAAAGGTTGACGAGAAAAAGTGTGAAATTTCTATTTCTTTTGTAGATGAGAAAAAAATAAGGGAATTAAACAGAAACTTTAGGTCAATTGATAAAACAACAGACGTTTTGTCATTTCCAATTGAAGATTTTTTTAATGAAGATAGAAAAACTTTGCTAAAAAAACCATACCTTATGCTTGGAGATGTTGTAATTTGTCTTGATGTTGCAAGAAAGCAAGCAAAAGAATTGGGACATTCTTTTGAAAGAGAAATAATGTATTTGACTTGCCATTCAATCCTTCATCTTTTGGGTTATGATCATATGGAAGATTGTGATAAGAAAATTATGAGAGCTAGAGAAAAAGAAGTTATGAAAAATCTTGGAGTATTCAAATGAAAGATGAAAAACAATTAATTGAAGAAATTAAAGACCAAGTAAAAAAAGAATTAAAAGAAGAAAAGAAAAAAGAAGATGAGGCTCAAAAATATGTTCCAAGTAAAAAAAGTGCTGGAGAAAAATTTGTAAAAGGATTTGACTATGCTTTTGAAGGCTTGGTTTTTGCAATAAACAATGAAAAAAATATGAAATTTCATATTCTAACCTCTGTTCTCGTACTTTTGGTTTCCTTATTTTTGAATGTTTCAAGAGTTGAGATGATGTTTTTAGTTTTTTCAATAGCTTTTGTAATATCTTGCGAACTTTTAAATACATCCTTGGAACAAGCCGTAAATCTTGGAGGAGGAGGAAAAAAATCAAAAGAAGCAAAGGCGAGCAAGGACCTATCAGCAGCAGCAACCTTCGTATCAGCCCTAAATACAATTTTTATAGCATATTTAGTATTTTTTGATAAGGTTGTAAATTTTTCTTCATCAGTTGTTTTAAGAATTTCCAGAAAACCCTCCCACCTTGCCCTTATTACAGTTTCAATCGTAATTATTTTGACCATATTTTTTAAGGGAATATTTTACAAGGGACATGGGACAGCTTTTCATGGAGGCTTTGTTTCAGGCCATACATCAATAGCCTTTTGCCTTGCAACAATTGGATCTATGAGAATAGATGAAGGATTTTTGATTTTTGTATTTTATGGACTTGCGACCATAGTTGCAGAAAGTCGTTTTGAAGCAAACATTCATTCCCTACCAGAAATTATTAGAGGAGCAATTTTAGGAACGGCGATAGCTTTTTTAATATTTGGAGTATTTTCATGAAAAAAGATATAAAAGAATTAATAAAACTTGCCATAGAAAATAAAAAAAATTCCTATTCTCCCTATTCAAATTTTAGGGTATCAAGCCTAGTTTTAACAAAAAAAGGAAATATTTATAAGGGAGTAAATATAGAAAATGCAGCTTATTCAGTAACCCTATGTGCAGAAAGATCAGCCCTTTCATCAGCAATAAGTGCAGGAGATAGAGAAATTGACACAATAGTAATTACAGGAGATAGCACAATGACCTATCCTTGTGGAGTTTGTAGGCAATTTATGGCAGAATTTTTAGATTCAGATTCAAAAATTGTAATAGCAAATTCAACAGCCAATTACAAGATATATGGACTTGATGATATTCTTCCATATAGCTTTTCAAAAAAAGATTTGGAGGAAAAATGAAATCAGGATTTGTATCAGTAGTAGGAAGGGCGAATGTAGGAAAATCGACATTGATGGAAAAAATTTTGGGAGAAAAAATTTCAATAATTTCAAACAAGCCACAAACTACAAGAGATGAAATTAAAATTATATACAACGACGAAAATTCACAAATAATTTTTCTTGACACACCAGGAATACAAACACCAAGAAATAAACTTCAAGAACATCTTTTAGAAGTTTCAGAAGATAGTCTAAAAGATTCAGATATAGTAACATTTATTGTTGATAATTCCCTTAAAATTGGAAGGCTTGATCAGATGATTTTGGAAATTTTGGAAAAAGTAAAAGTTCCAAAAATTCTTCTTATAAATAAATGTGATTTATTAGAAGAAGGTGAAATTGATCAAATAAAAAAGACCTTTATAGGTCTAAATTCTTTTGATTATATAATTCCAATTTCAGCCCTAAACGATGAAAATATCGGAAAATATATAGAAACTGTAAAAGAAATTTTACCAGAAGGTCCACTTTACTATCCATCAGATATGATAACTGACAAAAATGAAAGATTTATTGTTTCAGAAATTATAAGAGAAAAGGCACTGAAAAATTTATCAAATGAAATTCCCCACGGGATTTTTGTAAGAATGGATCAATTTAAAAAAAGAGAAGATAAAAATCTTTATGATATATATGCAAGTCTTGTTGTAGAAAGACCAAGCCACAAGGAAATTGTTATAGGAAAAAACGGCAGAAAAATTAAAAAAATCGGCATGGAAGCAAGAAAAGAAATTGAAGTTTTTATGGATAGCAAAATAAATTTAAAATTGTGGGTTAAGGTCGAAAAAGATTGGCGTAAAAAACAAAAATTGGTGAACAGGTTTGGTTACAAGTGATATTTCAAATGTAGAAGGTTTCGTTTTAAGGGAATTTCCATACAGAGAATCAAGCAAAATTATAGAAGTTTTTACAAAAAATCATGGGAAAATTTCAATAATTGCTAAGGGAGTTTTAAACAAAAAAAGTCCCAATCTTTCCTCAACACAAAGATTTGTAAAAGCCTCATACAATCTTTATAAGTCTGGTGAAAAATTTTTTGGAATAAAAGATGCATCATTAATAAAATCTTATTCGAAATCCAACAAAAATTTTGATATAATAATATACAAATCAGCTATTTGTGATTTATTATTAAGAACAATTGATTTTGACCAAAAAGATTTTGTCTATAATTTGTTAGACAAAACTTTTGATAGCTTTGAGAAAGCAAGTGAAAATTATTTTAATATTTTTCTTTGCTTTTTATTAAAGTACATATCTTTTTCAGGATTTAAACCAAATTTAAAAGAATGTTCTATGTGTGGGATGAAAATTAACCCGAATGATGCTTATTTTTCTATAAAAGATGGGGGAATGCTCGACTCAGCTTGCAAGAAAATAAAAAATGATATAGTATTTCTTACGAGAGAAGAGTATTTATATATTTTTAAATTAATTTATACTCCAACCGATTTGGTTTCAAAAATCAATTTGAATATTGAAAAGAAAAAAATGATAAATTTAGTAACAAGCTATGTATTAGAATGTTTAGAAATTAAAAAATTTAGCTCACTTGATTGGGTAATAAAATTAGTCAAATAATAGGAGAGAAAATGTATTTTGAAGATTTAATGCTAAAATTAATAAAATATTGGGAAGAACAAGGTGCATCAATTATGCTTCCTTACGATATAGAAAAAGGAGCAGGAACAATGAATCCTCACACTTTTTTAAGATCTTTAGGAAAAGAACCTTGGAAAGTTGTTTATGTAGAACCATCAAGAAGACCAGCAGATGGCAGGTATGGAGAAAATCCAAACAGATTATATCAACATCATCAATTACAAGTTTTACTAAAACCAACTCCAGAAAATATCCAAGATTTATATTTAAAAAGTCTTGAAGTAATAGGAATTAATCCAAAAGAACACGATATAAGATTTGTAGAAGACAATTGGCAATCACCAACTCTTGGAGCTTGGGGACTTGGATGGGAAGTTTGGCTTGATGGAATGGAAATAACTCAATTTACTTATTTTCAACAAGTTGGCGGAATAAATTGCGAGCTTGAAAGTGGAGAAATAACCATGGGCCTTGAAAGAGTTTGTATGTATTTACAAAATGTAGATAATGTTTTTGATATTCAGTGGTCTAAAGATTTAAAGTATTCAGATGTTTTCAAACTAGCAGAATATGAAAATTCAAAATACTCATTTGAAGATGCTGATAGCGAAGTTTTGGAAAATTTATTTGAAATTTATGAAAAAGAAGCAAATAGATTAATTGATAAGGGACTTGTTTATCCAGCTTACGATAATGTATTAAAATCATCCCACACCTTTAACACCCTAGATGCTATGGGAGCAATTTCAGCATCAGAAAGAAGTCACTATATTAAAAGAGTAAGAGATATCTCTAGTAAGGTTGCAAAAACTTATATAGAAAAAAGAGAAGAACTAGGATATCCACTTTTAAGAAAGGATAAGTAATGAGCAAATATTTATTAGAAATAGGAGTTGAAGAATTTCCTTCAGCTTATATAAATTCAACAAAAAAACAACTCGAAGAAAAATTTAAAAAGTTAATTGAAGAAAATAAGTTAAGCTTAGAGGAAATAAAAGTAGAATCAACTCCAAGAAGATTTGCAATTTTACTTGAAGGACTAAGCGAAAATAAATCAGATGAACTTATTAGTGTAAAAGGACCTTCCAAAAAAATTGCCTACGACCAAGAAGGAAATCCATCAAAAGCACTTTTAGGATTTTTAAGAGGACAAAAGGCAGATCTTTCTGAAGTAGTAATTAAAGATTTTAAGGGCGAAGAATATATTTATGTAGAAAAAAAGAAGAAAGCCCTTCAATAAAAGAAGTTTTACAAAAAAATATATATGAACTTGTAAAATCATTAAATTTCCCAAGATCAATGAGATGGGGAGGAAAATCAATCAGATTTGCAAGACCAATAAGATATTTTCTATCCCTATTAGATGATGAAATTTTAGAATTTGATGCAGAAGGAATAAAAGTTTCAAACATAACAAAAGGCCACAGAGTTTTGGGAAAAAACGAAATTATTGTAGATAAAATTGATTCCTACTTAGATTTTTTGAGAGAAAATTATGTAATTTTATCATATAAAGAAAGAAGAGAAATAATTTTAAGAGGTCTAAACCGTTATGCAAAAGAAATAGGCGGTCAATTTTTAAAAGACGAAGACCTACTTGAAGAAGTTATAAATATAGTAGAATATCCAACAGTTTTGATGGGTGAGCTTGATTATGAATATTTAAAATTACCAAAAGAAGTAATTGTAACACCAATGAAAGATCACCAAAGATATTTTCCAATAGTAGATGATAATGAAAATCTTATGCCATATTTCTTGTTAGTAAGAAATGGTGATGACTATGCAAAAGAAAATGTAATAAATGGAAATAAAAAAGTTTTAACAGCAAGACTTGAAGATGCAAAATTTTTCTATGATATAGATAAGAGTAAAAAATTAGAAGAATATGTAGAAGAATTAAAAAAATTAACATTTTTTGAAGGACTAGGTTCAGTTCATCAAAAAACACAAAGGCTTGTTGCCCTTTCCAAGAATTATCTTGAAGAATTTAAACTTGGAGAAGATGTTTCAGACAATTTATTAAGAGCAGCCTACCTATCAAAAGCAGACCTTGTAACAAAAATGGTTATAGAATTTACAGAACTTCAAGGAACAATGGGAAGAATTTATGCAATAGATTCTGAAGAAAATACCCAAGTTGCAAAGGCTATAGAAGAATCATATAAACCAAGAAGTTCAGAAGATTCACTTCCAGAATCAGTAGCAGGAATAGTTCTTTCAATTGCAGACAAAATAGATACCATAACAGGATTATATATAATAGAAAATTATGTAACAGGAAGCCAAGACCCATTTGGACTTAGAAGATCAGCAATAGGAGTTATTAATATAATTGCTGATAATAAAATTGATGTTAATTTAAAAGATTTAATCAAAGATGCACTCTTTATTTATACAGAAGAAAATGAAATTTCCTTTGATTATGATAAAACCTTAGAAAAAATAACAGAATTTTTTATAGATAGACTAAAAAATATGCTGATTGACAAGGGATATAGATATGACTTTGTAAATGCAGTTTTAGATACAGGAGAAACAAATATACTTTCAGTAATTGAAAAAGTGAAAACTTTAGTAGAATTTTCAAAAGAAGAAAATAGCGAAGAGATCCTAAATTATTTCACAAGGATTAATAATTTTACCAAAGATTTTGAAAACACAGAAGTAAATGTTGAAAAACTTGATCAAGGTTTAGAAAAACAATACTACAGTATAATAGAAAATCTTGATTGCGAAAAATATTTAAGTCAAAAACTATACCTTAAAGTCCTAGAAGAAGTTGCATCAACAATGGAAATAGGTAATAAATATTTAGATAATACAATGATAATGGTTGAAGACGAAGAAATAAAAAATAATAGGTTAGCTTTATTAAATAAACTAGCTAAAAACATTTCTAGCATATTTAATATAAAAGATTTAGTTAAATAGGAGATAATATGGCTTGTGATGTATTGAATATTTATATAATCAGCGATTCTACAGGAGCAACAGCAGAAACATTTGTAAAATCAGTAGTAATGCATTTTCCAAATGTAGAATTTAATATCAACAGAAAATTTAATATAGACACTCAAGAAAAAATTGACAAAATTTTTGAGAAAATTCCACAAGATTCAATAATAATTCAAACAATAGCTGAGAAAAAACTCGAAGATTATTTAAAAGAAAAAGCTAAAGAGAAAAGAATCAAATTTATAGATATATTAGGACAAGCACTTTCACTTTTTGAGAAAGTAACAGGACAAAAGCCCCTAAGAGAGAAAAAACTCACAAGACAATTATCAAAAGATTATTTTTCAATGATAGAATCCATTGAATTTGCTGTGAAATATGATGACGGAAAAGATCCAAGAGGAATAAAAGAAGCAGATATTGTATTACTAGGAGTATCAAGAACATCAAAAACACCAGTTACAATGCTTCTTGCAACAAAAGATTACAAGGTTTTTA
Organism: Anaerococcus vaginalis; assembly: GCF_000307225.1. Classification (GTDB taxonomy): domain Bacteria; phylum Bacillota; class Clostridia; order Tissierellales; family Peptoniphilaceae; genus Anaerococcus; species Anaerococcus vaginalis_B. Next base: position 186,043 of record NZ_HE978617.1, on the reverse strand, counting down.
ATCTTCCTCTAGTTCCAGAAATTAGATTACCAGAAGAAGTTTTTGAAATTGATCCAAAAAGAATTATAGGCCTTACCATAAACCCTGATAAACTATCAAAAATAAGAGAAGATAGATCAAAAGGCTTGGGATTAAAATCAGAAAGCGAATATTTTGATAAAGAAAGAATAAATAGAGAATTAGAATACGCTAAAGGCGTTTTTGAAGATTTAGATTGTAAAGTTTTTGATGTAACACTAAATACAATAGAACAAACAGCAACAAATGTTCTAGAATATTACAAGAAAAATTTTTCATAAAAAATATGCTGCTCTTGCAGCTTATTTTTATGTAAAGAGAGAGGATTATGGAAAATACAAAACTTATAATATCAAGAAGGCTAATTATTAGAAAATTTGAAAATTCCGATCTTGAAAAAAATTTAGAATTTATAAAAGATCCAAAATTTTTCTATATGACAAAAGCAGAAACAAAAGAAGAATTAATTGAAAAAACTTCAAAATATTACAAAGAAAAAGAAAATTATAATTTTTGGCATATAGTAAAAAAAGGAATGAACGATTCAATCGGAGTTATAAAAGCGTTTGAAAAAGACGACGGAGTAGGCATTTTTATAATAATAAACAAATCATTAAGAAACAGAGGCTATGGACGAGAAGCCCTTGAGGCAGTCATAGATTATTTCTTTACACTCGGAGAGAAAAAAGAAATTTACTTAAAAGCAGAAAAAAATAATCAATCTTTTAAATCTATTATAGAAAATTTACATTTTAAAAAGTATGATAAAGATATAAAGTATAGCTACTACAAGATGGATAATCTTGATTATATGAAATATTTTGCAATATTTGGAGAAATATAGGAGGGGTAGATGGAGAAAAGATCCGAAATTATGGTATTGGACTTTGGTGGCCAATACAATCAACTTATTGTAAGAAGAATAAGAGAAATGGGAGTATATGCAACACTACACGATTGTGATGTTGATTTAAAAACTCTCAATTTAGAAAATTTGGACGGAATAATTTTAACAGGCGGACCACAATCAATTCACAGCGAAGATAGCCTAAAATTGAATCCAGAAATTTTAAAATTAAACGTACCAGTTCTTGGAATTTGCTATGGAATGCAAGCCCTAGCATTTCATTTTGGTGGAGAAATAAACGAAGCAGAAAAAGGAGAATATGGAAAAACACCTTTATTTGTTGACCAAAGATCAAAATTATACGAAAATGTAGCACAAGAATCAATAATTTGGATGAATCATAGAGATCAAGTTACAAAAATTGCAGAAGGTTTCAAAAAAACAGCTTGGTCCTTAAATTGCCCGATAGCAGGATTTGAAAACGAAGAAAAAAATATCTACGCAGTACAATTTCATCCAGAAGTTGCCCATTCAGAATACGGATTTCAAATATTAGAAAATTTTGTTTTAAATATTTGTAAGGCAAAAAAAACTTGGATAATGAAAGATTTAGCCAAAGAAACAATAGAAAATATAAAAGAAAAATACGCTGGAGAAAAAATGATTTGTGGACTATCAGGAGGAGTAGACTCAACAATAGCAGCAACTCTCGTTCACAAAGCAATCGGAGATAATCTTCAATGCATATTTGTAGACCATGGTTTATTAAGAAAAGACGAAGCAAAATCAGTAATGGAACAATACAAAAAAATTGGTCTAAACGTAAAAATGGTAGATGCATCAAAAGATTTTCTTGAACTTTTAAAAGGCGTAGAAGAACCAGAAGAAAAAAGAAAAATAATAGGAAATCACTTCATAGAAGTATTTGAAAGAGAAGCCAAAAAATTTGGCGATGCAAAATATTTAGTACAAGGAACAATATATCCAGACATAATAGAAAGCGGAAAAGGAAAAGGTTCAGTAATAAAATCCCACCACAATGTAGGAGGACTTCCAGAAGATATGCTTTTTGAAGGAGTAGTTGAACCACTAAAAGAATTATTCAAAGACGAAGTAAGAGCACTCGGAGAAAGCATAGGAGTTCCAAAAGAAATGGTGTGGCGTCAACCATTCCCAGGACCAGGACTTGCAATTAGAGTTATAGGAGATATAACAGAAGAAAAATTAGAAATAGTAAGAGAAACAGATGCAATCCTTAGAGAAGAAGTAAAAATGCAGGACTCGATAGAGATATTTGGCAATATTTCACAGTATTTACCCCACTAAGAACAGTAGGAGTAAAAGGCGACGAAAGATCCTACGACTACGTAGTAGTAGTAAGAGCCGTATCAAGCAAAGACGCAATGACAGTAGAAGCCTTCGATATGCCATACGAACTCCAACAAACCCTATCAAACAGAATGATAAACGAAGTAAAAGGAGTAGGAAGAATAGTCTACGACATAACTTCAAAACCACCAGGAACAATTGAATGGGAATAGTAGCAAAATTTTCTAAAATGGCTTGATTACAAGCTATATAGAGAATAAAAAATGGCTACTGGTACTCAAATGGTACTGGAAGCTAAAAAGAATAAACTAAATAATAGTTCCAAGTGGTTTACATTTGGACAAAAAATTAGATCATAACTTAAGTGTTATGGTCTTTTTTATTTGATAGGTTGTACAATTAAAAGCGACATCTAGTATAAAATAAATTTAAAAAATCAACTAAAAATATACTCAACATATGAAGAAAAAGAAATTTATATTATAGACCTAGAACAATTTAGAGATTTACAATGGTCACTTTCAAATGCAACAAATAATATAAACCAGACCGTAAAAGCAACTAATACAACGGGAGTCATTTATAAGAAAGATATAGATTATATGAGAGAAAAAATAGAGAAAATATCCAAGGAGTTGTGGGATGTGCATTCACTATTATTAAGGAGGGAATGAAAAAATGTAGAAATTATGATAATATTTAAACTTCTAGTTCAATAATTAAAGTTTTATAATACTACGATATGCTCTATTTCTATAGGAGTGTATAGATATTTAAAAGCAAAAAATGTATCAACCCTTACCCTTATGTCAGGATTTAGGTTGATACACAAAATTATTTACAGCCCCAGTTAAATATAGACAATCAAGATTAACTAGTAATTATCATTTAATCTTAAATTAGTGCGTTCGATTTTAAATTGTACAAATAAGTGTTGACAATCCAAGGTGTAAAAGTTCGAGGCAAGTTGACCCGATGTGTAGAGGGGCAATAAATGAAAGTTATTTATTATCAATCTCAAAATTTTTTTTAGCATTTCCAGACTTTGATAAACGATTTCATGTTGTTCATCTGTCCATTCTGATGTCAACTTCTGATTAAATTCTTTTAATGCTCTACTTAAAGGTTCATATTTTAATCGTCCTCTTTCTGTAAGATGTATTTTTTTGTTTCTTTTATCTTTAGGGTCTGTTTCTCGTGTGATATATCCTTTTTGCTCTAATGATTTAACCATTCGAGCCGTACCAGCCTTATCTACTTTCACAAGCTTTGTTAATTCATCCTGAGTCAATCCATCCTGTTTTGTAAGTGCCATGTAATAAGGCTCTTCTCCGACACTTATGTCAAATGGAACAACTACATTTTTTAATTCTTGCTGAATACATCTCGATAAATAAGTTATAAGTTTTCCGATACTTTTCTCCACTTTATGCCTCTTTTCTTCTTAAAACTTTGTCCAATATCACATTCCAAAAAATACTCGAAAAATATCCTAATACAACATTAATAGGAAATGAGGAAAAATATATTTTCCAGAAATTCTCATCATATCCCTTCATTCTTAACAATCCGCTTACAGACATAATTGTAGTAAAATATATCGCTGGAATTATTGATGAAAGAACTAAAAAAACAATATATGATTTTCCAGTATATAGTTTCTCTGTTACTTTTGCACCTATAAGTCCAGCCGGAAAAATCAAAGATGCTATACTTGCAACTATAGATTGCAATAACATCATTAAAAGTATAGACGGAAAAACAATTTTTCCAGTATTCATCTGAGACATAATGCAACTCATTGTACTCCCCATCAATATAGGGAAAATATAACGTTTATATTTCATTACTCTTACATCACTTTTCATAATAAGTGAAGTATACCACAAATTAGTTGATGCGTCAACTAATTTGTTTTTAAGTTTATATCTCTTAAAATAATATTTTAGTGGTGAATTTCGTAGTAAATACTGTTTCTATAAATTTTTCCTTTCAAAGGGTAGCTGGCGGCAGCCAGTGCAGGGGAAGCGTAGTGTCCTCTTTTTGATTTGGAACAGACCATGACTGCGGAAAATCACAGCCCTCTGGCGAGGAGCCTTCGGAGAACACAATGCACCAACCTCTGGGTGGTGTATAATTACGCCCTTAGTAAACTAAGGGATTTCAGGCTTCTCCCGTTACAGCTGTTTTTTCAATAGTTCCTGCGTGTCCTGCCTGTGAAAAATGAGTTTCAACAACAGCATGACATCATCATCATCTGTCAGGCGATCTGGTATGGATACAATAAATTGTGCTATTTATTGTATCCATACCAATTAAGCGAGAAAACCAGAATGGTTTTCGAGAGGAAAGTTGTAAAAAATGGCTACTGGTACTCAAATGGTACTGGGAGTAAAAAAAATAATTAAAATAATAGTTCCAAGTGGTTTACATTTGGACAAAAATTAGACCGTAGTTTCAAGCTACGGTCTTTTGAGTACATATTTTTATTTTAAAAATCTTGATTTTTTAGGATAAGATAACTTCCAATCTTCAAATTCCTCGTCTGTTATCTCATCGTTGTAATGCTTTTTTCTAATCTCATTCCATTCTATAAGAAAATTATTGAAGTCTACATCATTTGATAATAGCCCTGTAATTTCTCCATCGCCTGCTAAGGGTCTAAACTTCATGTCTTTTTCATAATCAAAAATTATATGCATTATTTCAAAAATAGAATTAGGCTCATGATTAATTAATGCTGATATATCACAATCAAGTGCTTCAGATATTTTTTGTAACTGCTCTTTACTTGGAGATCTATTTCCAAGTTCATAATTTCTTATAGCAGCATCTGTTAAACCAGACTTAATGGCAAGTTCTTTTTGAGTTAAGTTTCGCATAAGTCTTAACTTTTTTAATTTTTCTCCAGAAATCAAACTAACTCCTCCTTATTTCACAATAACTATAAATATTTTATCACAAAACGAATAAAAGCTCAACAAAACTGTTCTGTTATAAATGTCAGCAAGTATCTGAATATTTTAGGAAAAAATAAATAGAAAAAACTTGACAGAACAAATATGAACTGTTATTATATATACATACCGTTCGATATTGAACGGAAATTGTAAGACATATAAATTAATGCTCGCCCTTTTGAGGATGTAGAACCTTACAAACTATAAAAGGAGGACATTATGAAAGGTATTTTTATGAATGTAAAAGATGTACAAGAATTTCTTGATGTAAGTAGGACAACAGCATATCAGATAATAAACGATATGAATCAAGACTTACTTAAATTAGGGTATCGTGTGCAAAGAGGAAAGGTAAATAGAGAATACTTTATGGAAAAGTATTGCTATAAACCAACGAATGCAAAGGAGGTTTAAAGTGCCAGCATTTAGAGATGAAAGCGGGAACAAGACTTGGTTTTGTAAATTTAATTACACCAACTGGAAAGGAGAAAAATTAACTAAGAAAAAACGTGGATTTTTAACAAAAAAAGAAGCTTTAAAATGGGAACAAGAATTCTTAAATCAACATTCTGAATCAATTGAGATGAGCTTTAGGGAGTTTTTTGAACTTTATAAGAGGGATAGAAAACCAAGAATAAGAGAAAATACTTGGAGGACAAAAGAAGCAATTGTAAATCAAAAAATACTTCCCTATATAGGTGATTTAATGCTTAATGAGATTAATAATGTAACCATCATTCAATGGCAAAATGAGCTTATGAAGATTAAGGATAAGAATGGGAAAAAGTACTCTCCTACCTATTTGAGAACTATTCATGCCCAATTATCAAGTATCTTAAATCATGCCTGTAGGTACTACAATTTAAAAACTAATGTTGCTCGTGATGTTGGGTCTATGGGAGAAAAAGAAGCTGATGAAATGCTATTTTGGACTCAAGATGAATATGAAAGATTTATAGAAGCTATTAAAGATAAACCTGAGTCATTCTATGCTTTTGAACTTTTGTATTGGTGTGGTCTTAGGATGGGAGAATTATTAGCCTTAACAAAAGAGAAATTTGATTTTGAAAGGCATACATTAAAAATTGATGAATCTTTACAAAGGATAGATGGGAAAAATGTAATAACTGCTCCTAAGACTAAAAAAAGTATAAGGACAATAGTTATGCCTGAATTTTTAACTGATGAGATCAAAGAATATATAGAAAGTTTTTATAAGTTAAAACCCAAAGACTTAATATTTAATTTTTCTAAGAGCTACCTACACCATGAAATGGATAGGGGATCTAAGAAATCTCAAGTAAAAAGAATTCGAATACATGATTTAAGGCATTCTCATGTTTCACTCTTGATTGAACTTGGATTTTCTGCAACTGCAATAGCTGATAGGGTTGGACATGAATCAATTGACATCACCTATAGATATGCTCATCTCTTCCCTAGCAAGCAAAAAGAAATGGCTTTGTCTTTAACGCAAGTAAGAAATAACAAGGCAAATGATTGGAAAGATTTATTAGAAGAGGACGATAAAGATGTTTAGAAGACATTCATTAGATAAAATTTCTAAAAAAACGAGAAATAAAGACAAAAATAGAAAAAGAAATCGAATTTTAAACTTTAGAGTATCTGAAGAAGAATATGACCTAATAAACAAAAAAATTGCAATAAGCGGACTTAAAAAGCAAGATTATTTCCTACAAATGCTATTAAATCACGAAGTTAAGTTAGTAAGTGATTATAGACTTTCTGATAATATAGCCAAGGAAATATTTCAACTAGCAAAAGCTATTAAAAAGTTTGGCAAACTCAATGACGATGAAACTGATATTTTAATCTATATTTTAGAAATATATGAAGAAATCAAAAAAGAAAAAAGCCCCTACTACAAAGAGTAAAGGCATGCACTCCTGTGAGAAGTGTTCTCTAGACAAGTTCATTTTACCACAGGAGTCTTATTTATACCAGACAGGAGGATAAAATGGAGAATAAATATAAAACAATAAAGAGATTAGATGGTTGTAAAAAGAAGAGGAGTAAGGCTTATGACAGATATTAAATTAAAATTCCCAGAAATAGATCAGACTTACGCCTTTTTAGACTTACAAACTACAGATAAGGGGACGGTTAGACAAATTACTGGGAATATTGTAACAGCTATTTTAAATCCCAAATATTGTCAAAATCAAAAAATAATTGAGGGACAAATATTCTTTGATAAATTTACCAATGAAATAAAATTCCAGGGGAAAATTATCGGAGAAAGAAATATAAAGGAAAATCAAATACGACTTTGGGATGATTCTTTAAACAATAGACTGGGCTTAGAGATAGAAAAACATTTTGGAATTAATTATAACGCCAATAAAATGTGGGAAGCTATTCGTTTTGTAGCTCACCAATATGAAGTGAGTCCGCCAAAGCAATATCTTCAAAATTTAAAATGGAATGGAGATAAAAATGCCATTAGAAAACTTTTACCAAAGTATTTGGGAGCAGATGATACAGAGCTTAACAATTGGATAATGCAACATATGATATTGGGCATGATAAAAAGAATTTTTAATCCAGGAGCTAAGTTTGATGAGATGATTGTTTTAGTTGGTGGACAAGGTATAGGCAAATCGACTTTTGCAAGATACTTGTCCATAACAGATGATTGGTTTTGCACAATTGAAAACATTCAAGGCAAGGATGCTATCATGAATCTTATGGGTAAAACTGTTGTCGAAATTGAAGAATTTGTTGCCTTAAGAAACGCAAAATCAGCTAATGAAGCTAAATCTTTTTTATCAAAATTAAGCGATAGGATAAGAATACCCTATGAAAAATATGCAACAGATGTGCCAAGAACTTGTATCTTCATAGGGACATTAAACGAAAGAACTTTTCTTAATGACCATACTGGAGAAAGAAGATATTTGCCTGTTGAATGTAACCAGAATCAAAGAGTAAGGACAATATATCCAGATAAAAATAATAAAGAAAAACTTTCAGACAAAGAATATATATTTAGTATAAGAGAAGATTTTAATCAGGCTTTAGCATTGGGATATGAAATATTTAAAAACAAGACTCACGCATGGACTATACCAAAAAATCTTTTAAAAGACTTGTATAAGGAACAAGAAAAATTCAAATATCTAAACCCAGATGTGGAAGACATAAGGTATTTCTTGGAAGAATATAAGCCAAAAAGTGCAGAAACAAATATAACTTGTTTCAAAGAACTAACTATGCAAGGTTATCAAATAAAATCAAAATCTTTCTCAGAGATTATGGATAATTATTTTCAAGAATGGATTCCAGTTAGGTCATCTAAGACTAAGAGAATATCACCAAGTGGGGTCTCAATTCCAGTAAAACTATACTATGAAAAGAAAACAGAAAACGAAACTGACTTTATAGAAGTTGATAAGAAGTTTTTGCCAGAAGAATGGCAAAAAGAAAAACAATTAGAAATAGATACAGCAAATCAAGTAAAGATACAAATGTAACTTTGTAACCTGTAACCCATCGTTATAAATCTTCTTAAATTAGGATTACATAAATTAATGGCTTGATAATATGGGGTTGACACAGACTATTAAAACAAGCTCGCCTAATTTTGGAAGTTTTTATTTTATAAGTTACAGTTACACTTATTAATTTCTATTTGAAAAATTATTAGAAAATAAATTTTAGACGTGTTATTAATAGCAAGCACAGTAAGTGAGTACCCACTTACGAAAAAATCAAAAAATCAATAGCTTTTAAGGCTATATAATTTTATGATTTTTACCTTGTTAGGGAGAACCCTAAGACCCCAAAAGATATAAGCAAAGGAGAAAATTATGGATAATAGAACAAGAAAAAATCAACTTAAAATATATTTAACAGACGAAGAAAAAGAAATATTTGAAAAGAAAATGAAACTTGCAAA